>JBCAWX010000020.1:0-123787 GCA_038534355.1 Planctomycetota bacterium | reverse complement strand
CGAATGCCGTCTGGTCGCTGACTGCGGAGGACGGCATTCGCCAAGAGATCTATGCACTCTTGATTTCACACTTCATCATTCGCAAAATCGCTTTCGAAGCTAGTCGCAAGGCAAAAGTTGAACCAACAAGAATTTCGTTCAAAGCCACTTTCAAAATCGTCCAAAGTAAATTGGCCGAGGTGACGATCGTGGGCGACGTTAAACGATGGTATCGACTGATCATTGAGGCCGCTGCCCAAGAGATCTTGCCACCCAGAAACGGACGAATCAACCCGCGCGTCAAAAAGAAAACGACTGACGCATGGAAAAAGAAACGCGACAAACACAGAAAACCAAAACAACCACAGACGGAGTTCCGCGACTCAATTGTCATGCTCGTTTGAGCGGTATTGGCCTTTAGGCGGAAATTCACTGCCTTCGGCGAATGCCTGGTGCTAGAGGGTGCTAGACGCAGGCCGTCCGGCTAAAGCCGGGTACTACAAACAGCCGGCCGTCCGGCTAACGCCTAGTACGACAAACATCAGGTTTGAGACTAGCTGTAGAACGATCAAGCCCGTCCCGTGTTCTTCTGTGGGGATGGAGCATTGAACGTCAAAAAGGGTGTTAGATGATTGACTCTGGGAATTTAAGAATTTGTAAAGATCACAAGATCACTAATTTGTTTCCCCGCCAGTCTGTTTTAAGATGTCGATATAGGCGACGCTAAAAAATGCATTCATCTTTTTCTTCTGAGATACCCCTGCGCCTATCCTATGCAATTGACGTGTCCAAACTGTCAGACCGTTTTCAAGATCCGTTCCGGGATGGAAAGCGATGACGTCAAGTGTCCAAGCTGCGCTCAGATCGTGGATGTATTGGATTTGTTGACGGTTTCTCAACCGCAACAGAATACGCCTGGCGGAATCAAAACGAGGACGGTTTTGGGTGGAACGCCGGATGATGCGCCCGTTGGCCCGGAACCGGGAGATTCTCTCTGTCATTTCAAACTGACTCGGATGCTAGGAGCAGGTGGGTTTGGCTCGGTTTTTGAAGCCCACGACCGGCGGCTTGACCGTATGGTTGCCGTCAAAGTTCCGCGTCAAAAATTGTTGGATCGCGATCAGGCGAAAGTTTTCATTCGCGAGGCTCAATCAGCCGCTCGGTTGGACGATCCCAATATCGTTTCAGTTTTTGAAATTGGCAAAGACGACGATCACGTATTTATCGTAAGTCAGTTGATCGATGGAACTATGTTAACTCGTTGGATTCGCGACAACGATTATTCCGAGCGTGACGCCGCTCAAATGATGAAAACACTCACTCGAGCGATGCATCGAGCTCATCAGGCCGGCATCGTTCACCGCGATCTCAAGCCGGGAAATATTATCGTCGATGGAAACAACCAACCACATGTAACGGATTTTGGGTTGGCAAAGTTGATGACGCCGGCCGGCGACGGATCTATCGCTGCCAAAGGAAAGCTTCTGGGGACGCCCGTCTTCATGTCACCGGAACAAGCGATGGGGCGTGCTGATACCGCCGATTGTCGAACCGACGTGTATGCCCTGGGTGTGATCTACTACGTTTTGTTGACCGAGCGAAGGCCGTTTGGCGATTCTTCAACAACGATGTTTGAAGATATTGAAGAAGGGAATTTCACGCCCATTCGCGAGTTCAATCCCGGCGTCAACCGTGACGCCGAAGCGATCTGCTACAAGGCGATGGCGACGAAGCCAGAGAACCGATACCAATCCGCGGATGCGATGCAAAAGGATCTCGATCTGTTGCTTCGGCACTATCCAGTTTCCGCGCGACCGGTCGGTCTGGTGGGCAACCTCAGCTACATGACTCGTCGAAACTGGGTGGCAACGACGTTTGGACTCGGCGTTTTGATCATCATCGCCTGGTTGAGTTATCGATTGGCTGGTGTTGGAGATGAAACACCAACGGTCGTCGAGCCCGTGGACGAAAAAAGTCGCGTCCGGTTCGATCTGGGACTCCCCAATGCCATCGTCAAGATTCGATCGCTTGATGAAGAAGCGAGACAGTTGTCGGAGGAACCCGTCGAGTTCTCGTACGTCGATGATCAACCGACGCAAATCGAGATGCGGGTCGAAAGCGGATTTCTGTGGTTCCAAATCGAAACGCCCGAAGGTGATGTTTACGAGTTCTATCGCGCGATTCCGGATGTGGACCCAGAAAAGGCGTCACTCTATTTGCCCTCTCCATTGACGGAGATCCAAGGGACAGACCCGATGATTCCAACACCGTATCAAATTCTCGAGCCGGATCACCCTTTTCGAACTCTTGACCCAATGGTTGCAATTGACGGTGGTCGCTTCAATGGTGGGAGTGAACAGAAACGGTTAAACCCAAGGATCCAATACCGATTTGAAAAACGTCCGTACACCGTTGCCGCATTTGAAGTCAGTCGGTCAGAGGTGACTGCTCGCAATTTTCGCCAGGTGATGGGTCGTTATCCAGCCGGGATGGGGCTGAACAAGAATGCAATCGTTCCAGCGAATCGACTTGCTTCCAGCGTCACTTGGATCGAGGCGGTGACGTATGCAGAAAAGGTCAATGCCAGGCTGCCGACGTTTATCGAGTATCAGTATCTGGCGACCAACTACGGCAAAGACGCGTTTCCTTGGGGAAATGGCCAGCCCACCGCCAACTGGTCATTCGGGTCGGTCGACGGGAGCGTGGCGACGACCAACGATTTGGGTGTTCAAGGATTGTACTCGTCCAATGGTGAATGGCTTTGGGATATCAACCTGTTCGGGCCTTATATCGATATCCTGACTTCACCTCACGACTGGCGGATGAGCCGAATCGTCGCCGGCCTGCCGATGCAGGGCTTCACCACGATGCCGATCAAGGTGACCAGCAACGAAGACATCTCGATTTTTGAAGACCAGCCGATGATGTTGGCCGATCCTCGGGTCGGCTTTCGAATCGTTCGCCCACTCAAAGAGTGACCCGCCGAAGTCTGAATAAACCATTCCTGCCTCACACTTGTTTCACTTTCATGTTTAGGAGTTTTTTAATGAGATTGCTCGCCCTGATTTTGACCCTCGTTGTTTGTTTCGCTTCCAACGCTCATGCTCAATGCTGCGGTGGATCCTACCAATCGTACAGTTACCCCGCGCCAGTTCAAACGATGGTTGCGCCGCAAGTTTATTCAGCGCCCATGATGTATTCAGCACCGATGTCTTACTCGGCTCCAATGACGTATTCGGCGCCAATGGCTTGTGCTGCTCCTATGACATGCCCAGCACCAGCGGGTTATTCGATGTCTTGTTGTCCCGCACCTCGCAGGAATTGCACGATTTTTTCAAGACCTCTCATGTGTCGGCGAGCTAAGATTTCTACCTGTCCTGCTCCGTGTGGTTGCCTCTCTTCGGTTCAAACATATGCACCAACCTGCTTGCAAATGGGAGTGCAAGCTTCAGGACGTGTGATCATTAATCCTCAGGAAGTCGAATGTGATGGATCAATTTGTATCGCCGGCGGAGACAGTTACATAGGCACATTGAACGGTTATCACTTATTCAATGCTGCCTGTTATTCCTATATGCCCAATTCACCTAGCTGTCCAGTGTCACAATTGGAGGGCGTGTTTATTGGCGTCTTGACGTCCGAGTATGCGGATCCGAACGACGTTCCAAGAGGTGCGACGATCAACCACGATACTCAGACTTGTGATTGCAACTATTGAGGTAGGCGATGTGTTTTCTGTTCGCCCTGCCATTTGAAATTGCAAGTCGCCGCGGTACTCAGAGTTTGGCGGCCGTCTTTTTAAATCCTCAAGCATCCCTGTGACATTGACGTTATCATGGCAGCTGACCGAACTACTTCCGGGTTGCTGCGAGCGAAATGAATTCGTTTCTTGATGACAAAGAATGGCGTGACTTGCTGCGTGATATTCATGCGCGGCAAGTCATTCCAATTGTTGGCCCTGAGCTCGTTTCGATCATGGATGAATCGACCAACGAGCGGGTCCCGCTGCAGCGATACCTCGCCCCGCGTCTGGCCAAAGCGCTCAGTCTCGATACGCCTGACTCGTTCACAACGACGAATGACGTTGCGTGTGCCTTCTTGATGCAGGGGAACTCACGGAAGGCCATCTACGATGAAATTCGCGAACTGATGGATCAGCTGGAGGAATGCCCAGCGAATGAAGCATTGTTAAAGCTCGCTTCAGTGACTGATTTTGACTGCTTTATAAGCGGCACCTTTGATCGCCAGCTAAGCAAGGCGATCCAGACGACGCGTCCCGACTTCGACCGTTCGTCCTGTCTCAGTTACCACCCTTCGAATCCGATCGATATCCCTGAACAACCTGTTGGGCCGATCGTTCTTAACGTCATGGGGGACTTCAACACCTACCCGGACTTCGCGGTTTGGGACGAAGACTACATGGAGTTTATTTGTGGGCTGATTGAACACTCCGATACGCTTGAACGACTGTTTCGCCTTTTGAAGAACCGCTACTTGCTGCTATTGGGAGCACCTTCGTCGGATTGGATCGTTCGATTTTTTCTTCGCGTTGCCCGCCAGAAACGATTGTCTGAACGTCGTGACGGCGTTGCCGAGTATCTGGCCGACCAAAGTGGTCGATTGGGCGAACCGCTGGTCTTCTTTTTCGACAAGATGATCCAAGCGACTCGCGTGATTGACGGGGACCCCAACGCGTTTGCCATTGGGCTTGCCGATCGCTGGCAAGAGAAATTTGGGACCAGTAAGAACAACGACGAATTTCTGACGCGAATGCCAAATGAGATCGCTAAAGATTCGGTTTTCATCAGTTACGCTCGTGAGGATCAGGCACAAGCGATCAAGTTGGCGACGGCGTTGCACTCAGCGGGTGTTCCTGTCTGGATCGATAAAGCGAGAATTCATTCTGGTGATAACTTTGAAAATGTGCTCGAAGCGGCGGTCCTTGTTCATTGCAGTTTCTTCGTTTCGATCATCTCGGGTCATACGGAAACCGATCAAATGCGTTACGTTCATATTGAACGTGGCTGGGCAGCGAAACGACATGTCGACGGGTTTGTGTTTTATTTGCCGATCGTAATTGACCCGCAAGTTGGCGATCCGCAACATGAGCCTGGATGCTTCAAGCAGATTCACTACGATCAGATGAATTCAGACGTGCCTATCGATTTCATCCGACGAATCCAAGCCTTGTTCGACGAGTACCGTCGATCTGGCAGACCGAGAGGTTGATCGAGTATGAACCACGGATCGACCATCGACTCAAATCATCTTGAGTCCTCAGCTCGTATTGACGAAGAGCATCCCTGGCTTGGTTTGGCTCCATTTACGGAGGCCAGCCAGCGATTCTTTTTTGGTCGCAATGCCGAGATCAACGAACTCTTTGTGCGGATTCGTGACCAGCCGTTGACGGTTCTCTTCGGTCGGTCGGGTCTCGGTAAAACGTCTCTGATCGGTGCGGGGCTGATCCCCAAGATTCGTGTTAGCGGATTAGTTCCGATCGTCGCACGACTTCGTTTTGGCGAGCACGTAGCGCCGTTGACCTCTCAGGTTGATCGATTGATTCGAGCTGAGTTTCTTCGGTTGTCGATCGATGTTCCCAAGGAAACGCAACCCTCATTGTGGGAACTGATCAATCACGTCGATGTCCAAAGGCAACTGGGGGATCGGACGCTGGTTCTGGTTTTTGATCAATTCGAAGAAGTCTTTACGTTGGGGGAACAAAGCGGACAGCGTGATCAGGTTGAGTCATTGATGATGCAACTTTCTGATGTGGTTGAGAACCGCCCGCCGCAGGCATTGCAAAAACGATTTCACGAAGACCGGCAACTTGCCCAACAATTTGAGTTTTCGAAGTCGACGATGCGAGTGCTGATCACGCTGCGTGAAGATTTTTTGTCTCACTTGGAACATTGCAAGAAACAGATGCCTGCGGTGATGAAGAATCGTATGTCCATATTCGAATTGGACGGCCCTCAGGCGCTAGAAGCCGTATGCGGGCCGGGTCGGCTTCGCGGTGCACCGATCATCGATCGTTCGGTTGGCGAAAAGATTGTTCGATTTGTTGCCAAGTGTCCGGAGGACCAACCGCTTGAGTCGATCAAGGCGGTCCCTCCGTTGATTAGCCTGGTTTGTGATCAGTTAAATGAACTTCGCATTCAATCAGGGGCTCAGCAAGTCACTCGCGAGTTGGTGGACGCGCAGGCCGACGACATTTTGCAGTCGTTTTTCACCAAGAGTTTTGAAGGTATGCCACCTGCCATTCGTCAGCTGGTCGAAGATCGGATGATCACTCAATCGGGCAACCGTTACCCGATCTCGGAAGTCGATGCGGTCCACTATTTGGAAGAGCGAGGCGTTGAAAATGGAGGCGTGTATTTGGGGCAGTTGATTCACCGCAGATTGATTCAGATCGAGGAACGAAGCGGTGAACCATGGTTGGAATTGACTCACGATGTGCTGGCGCCTCTGGTGGTGGAGTCTCGCAACGTTCGAAAAGAGCGTGAAGCAGTCGAAGAATCTCATCGTCGGCGCAACCGGTTGTTACGGTACTTGGCTGGCTTTGCAGCCGTCGCAATGATCGCCGCCGTCATCGGCGCAAGTTATGGCTTGTACAAGGCAAATGAAGCAGATGAGTACGCCGCTGAGGTTAAACGATTGGCAGACAATCGACAGGAACTTCTGGATCAAGCCAAAGACGCAACCAAAGCCGCGGTCGCTGCCGAGAAAGAAACCAAAATCGCCGCCCAGCGGAACAAAGAGCTGATGGAACAGTCGGCGGCGCAAACGGTTTTCCTTTTGGCAGCCGAAAAACATGCTGACGGCAGGATCCCGCAGAGTAAGCGATTGTTGAGTCAGATTCCAGCTCGATTGCGCGGGTTCGAATGGCGGTATTTGCTTCACGGTGCAACTGAAAAAGAGTTTTCGATCTATCAACAACGGGCCTCAATCACTTGTGTCGATTGGCATCCAACGAAGCCGCTGATCGCTTCGGGTGACCAGTACGGCACCATCAAGATCTGGAATGCGATCGATGGGTCGCTGGTCCATTCTCTTGACGGGCACCAAGAGATGGTGACGGTCGTGCGGTTTGTTGAGGATGGCAACCGTCTCGCCTCTGGAGGAGGTGACAAAGTTGTTAATCTTTGGTCCGTCGAGACCGGGAAAGTGGCGAACTCGAACTCGATGGTCTTTCGAGACCCGATCAATTGCATCGTTGAAGACAAACAGTCGAGATCGTTGTTGATCGGTTCTTCGACGGGCATCTTTGAACTTGAGTTGGGTCAAGAGCCGAGCAAGAGCAAGTCTCTTGATGACTACGGCGTCGAGCGTGGTCAACTCGTGGCGTTAGAGAAAAACAAGATGTTAATTGCCGATCAATTCGGATCGATTCAGCTGCTGAATTTCGAAGTTTCCAAATCGTTTGGCTCAATCACACCGTTTCGTGAAAAACTTCAACGGCTCAACGCCAGCGATCATCTTGAGTTGATCCTGGCCGTCAGCGACAAAGGGCTGGTCAAGATCTACAACCGAAGTCTCCAAGAAGTTGGCACATTTCAAACGCAAGACGGCGGCGTCATGGACGCACGGTTTAGTCCAGACAATCAGCTGGTCGCCATTTGTACCGATGGGAATCGAGTGGAGCTGTGGGATTGGCGTCAACGGAAACTGGTTCGCGTTTTTCAAGATCATTCCGACAAGGTGGTCCAATGTGCGTTCGCTCCGTCGGGACAGCGCTTAGTCACTGCAAGTCTGGACGGTACGCTGTCGCTTTGGAATTTGAGCGGGCTTGAGCCAGTCCCCAAATTATTGAGGCCAAGTTGTTTCTCGATCGATTCCGCAACCCAGTTGTTGGCGATCGGCGATGACGATGGCAATGTTCAGATCATTGACACCAATACCGGTCTCGTGAAGTTAACCGTCGATGCGGATGTTGAAACGGTCGTGGATGTTGGACTCATCGATGGTGGGAATCACTTATTGGCGATCGGGGGCGATGAGTTGCTCTTGTGGGATTTGAGGCAGCCCGAAAAGATCAAGAGCACAATCGACTTGCCTCTAGAATCGAGTCTGCATGTCACGCAAGATGAATCGCTGATCGTTACCACGAGTGACTTGTTGATCAACGTCATTCCGACAAAAGACTTTCTCAGCGGTAAAAATATGCTCGAGGATCTGGAATGCGATTGCTACGTTTGGGACGGTGAGTTAACTGAGCAACTCGTCACTCCAGGCGATAAAGATGAGATTGGCTTTTTGCAGTTCCAATCTGAAAGTGGGTTTGGCGAGGCGATCGTATCAGCCGACGGCAAATGGTTGGTGTTCGAGACGGGAAAGGAAGCCAAGTCAAGTTTCCTGGATTTTCCTGGTTTGATGCTTGAGGATGACAAGCAGATTCGACCGGAAGTTAATAGAAAAAAAGAACCTCAAGATGTCGCTCCTAAAACCAAAGATGATCATGATCGCGAACTAGTCCTGATCGATCTTGAGAAACGAAAAAGCGTCAAGCGAATTCAGGTCCACCAAGCCAACATTGATTCGCTAACGTCATATCAGAACAAAATCGTTTCGCTGGACTACGATGACGTCGCCTATGTTTGGAGTAACGTCGACCCACCCTCCAAAATCGAAATGCCAGACGACGTGTCGGACGTGGTCTTTTCCAGCGATGGAAAACGGCTGCTGGTGAAACAGTTTGGTCGTACGTTGATTTACAACGCTGAAACGATGACAGCGACACGAACCGCGCCTGCGTTGCCACAGGTGTCAGCGGAGCGTTTTTGGGGTAGCACAAGCGACCAAGTGGCTCGCTTGACGTCGGATGGAGTCAATGTCTGGAACATCGAGAAAAATCTCAGTCGTCCCGTCGTTCAATGGAATTTTCCGCAACACTCCATCACAAGTTTAGATCGCAATCGATGGGCCGGGACTCGTGTCCGGGGAGATCATATCGACTATCAAGTCGGCGATGACGTATTCGATTCACTGCCTGTCAAACTGGATTCCGTCTCAAGTACAGTCGTTAGTCCAGATGGCAGTTGTCTTGCTGTTGGAGGCAAAACGGGGCAAGTGACGTTGATTTCGCTGACCGACCAACAAGTCATCCACCAGTTTCGAATCGATCCTGGTGAGCCGGAGTCATCATCATCGCGTTCCGGCGTAGTTTCGCTTGAGTTTGATCGACAAGGAAAAAGGCTCCTGGCCGTTGCCGGTTCTACACTGACATTCAGCTCAGAAGGTCGAGTTGAAAAGTCGCTTACGTTGGATTCACGAATCGACTGTGCAGCGTTCTTTGGCAATTCGAATGAAGTCTTGGTTGCGACAGCGCAGCGACTTCGAACGATTCAGATCGACGACGAATCAGAAGATATGATCATTGACCGCCTGTCGACGCAAACTTCGTTATTGGCCGCTACCCCTGACGGTGATCGCATCGCGATGGGCAGTACCGGATCGATTCAAATTATCGATGTCAAAAATGGGAGTCTCCTGCTGTCGCTCAAAACGACCGATCCAATCGAGTCCATCGCCTTTAATGGGGACGGGACAATTTTGGCAGGAATCAAATCGAATGGCGAAATCAGGTTTTGGCATGCACCGTCCGTTGCTGAAACGACCACATTCGAGCTGGCTCGAGGACAGGTGATTAAGGCGGTTGAAACTCCAGACCGTTCATACGTTGCGGCTGCGTTTTATATCTGGGGTGTGCAAGTCTTTGACGCACAAACGGGAGCAGAGGTTGATCTTCGCAACGATCTCTCGTCTATCGCGTTGACCCAAGATGGAAGTCTCGTTTCGGTTGATTTGGAAAATTCCGCACTTCGAATATTCGATCCGAAAACCGGAAACTGGAATACAGGCTTTGACTTGCCGAGAGTCGCAGAATTGAAGAAGGCGGTCGGGGCCGATTACGAGATTCTATTTTTAGAATCGAGTCCCACCTTTTATTGCGTCAGTGCAGGAGACTTGTTCAACAATCGTTCGGAGGTGCTCGTGTGGAACAAGTTGACGAAGCAAGAAGTCCTGCGAAAGTCGTTTGACGATCAGTTGATCACAAAGCTTGGCATTTCTACCGACGAATCAATGATCATGATGCATTCAAAAGCGGACCAAGGCCAGATGGTGATCACCAACGTTTCCAAGACCGCTAAGCGATTCGCGTTAGATATCACCAGTGGCACTGTTTTGGATGACAGCCAAGTTGAATATCCGCTTGATTGGGAATCAAACATCCCGACGCTCGCGAGTGGACGGACGCTTGTCAAAGAAGGTGAGCAGCTTTGGTTGTTGCAGCCGGACATCATTCAGCGACCTGAAGTAAAAGCGTTTCGTGAATTTCGGTCCCGGATTGATCAAGCATGGCACATAAGTCAGCTTCGACGTGCAAGTCAAACGAACAGTGCGTTCGCCAAAGTATTTCATCTGGCATGGTTGCTTGAGTCGGACCCGACCAACGAAGACTGGCGTAAGCAATTTGATATTAGTCTCGATTGGTGGAAATCGAAAACCGAAGCTGCGCCGCGCGATCGATGGCCCGATATCATTCGCGAAACTGCGGAAGAGTCTCGCTAGCTACTTTGGTTCAAGGCGAAGCACGCCTCTTTAGATTCTTTGAAACGGCTTTGAGCCTTAGTTCTGGTGAAGCGTTACATTGAAGTCATTAAACTGGTTGAAGTCGGAAAACGACTAAAAACTTTGTCGATTTCCGTAATGCTACTCGTGGTGTCCCGTCATTGAGTCCAAAGTCCAATTACGATTTCCAAAGCTGAACCAAGGCACTTTGCGTGAGCGAAAACCAGCGATCAAGATATCTTTCGCTCGCAGTAGCCTTGCTGCTGTCCGCATTGGCGACACCACTGCTGAAGGCACTCGTTGAAAAGGGTGGCCATTTAGGGATTGTTAAAGAAAATGCAGTCTCTTACTGCAATATCATGTTCGTTGGCAATCTGTGCTCAGCCGCAATTGTGTTCCTGTATTTCCGGCCAACCAACATTCTCAAGTCTTTCAAAAATATCACAACCAGATGCTGGAAGAGTCTGCTGGCAAACACGCTTCTTGCGAACATCCTTTCGCCAATTTTTGTGATTTCAGCGCTCGAAGACGGCGGTGATTTGACGACCGTCATTTTACTTTTGCAGACAAATTCAATCTTCTACGCGTTGTTTGCCTGGGTGATGTTTGGTGAGAAGATCAGCAGAAAAAGCTTGCTCGGACTTGGCACCATCGTGTTGGGTGTATTGGTGTTGTCAAGTTTGCCCGGCTCACAACCATTCGGCCACAGCCACATCTACACTTTGCTTGCAGCTGCCTGTCGTTCGTTGGGCTCTTGTTTAGCCAAGCAGGTTTTGGAAGACGAATCGATCATGCCCGCTTTCCTTGTTCTAAGAAATCTAATCGGAGCCGTTGGTTTCTTTGTCCTGGCGATTCAAATGTTCGGGACTGGGCATTTTGCGGACGCTTTTTCACCCGGACTTTGGCCGCTCATGCTGGTCTATGCGGGATTGGTCGTGGTCCTCGCGCAACTGACCTGGTTTCGGGCTGTCGCAAGTCTGTCCAGTGAAACGCTTGCTACGTGGAGCACCGTGGTCCCCGTTCTGGCGATGTTTTTTGCGTGGTTATTGGTTGGTGAATTGCCTGATACGACTCAATGGATCGGAGTTGTCATCATCGTTGGCGGTTTGGCAATCGCCAAAGCATCGTTCAACAGCTCAGCATTGCGAAGACTCAAAGGACCTAAACATCTACTGCGCCCTTTTACGGGCGCATAAAGCGAGTTGATGCGGGGAGCGGCCACCATCGTTTTCCTGACGGCGCGACGGCGCGATGAACGGTTTAGGTCGCCTGATACACTGCTAATGGCATGCACTCGCTTAACCGATTCTCTCGTCGGTGACTTAGGTTACTCCCAGCGCGCACGTTTGAATCTGTACCGGTTAGCCAAACCGCAACACGTTTTCAGGTCTTTCCGCCTTCGGGGTTTCTGCCTTTCTCGCAATCTCTTGCACTTAGCGAATGCTTACCACTGCTGACAATAAATTGCGTCATCTTGGTTGCGAGGGTCGATACCAACGAAGCAGTTTTATCATTTGGATGGACCCATGACCGACCCAAAATCTTCACTCATCGTTACGTTTTATCAAAGCTCACTTCGTGTCGCTGTCGCCGTCTTTTTGTTGGCGGGAGTGATGGCAACTTCGGCGTGGGCTCAATCCTCTTTTCGATCCACGAAGTACCTTTTGCAAGAGCCAAGGGAAGAACGGCCAAGACTTGAGCTGGATCAGCCGGTCGCTCCCGAGAGCCAGACCGATATGAATCGATCTCCGCAGGAATCGGATGAGACATTTGGCAAACAGATCCCAGCTTGGCCTGCCAAAACGATTCAGCAAATTCAAATTGATATTCGCGAAACGGAACAACGCATTCCAGCGGATCGTTCTTTTGAGCTTTCCGGTTTCGGTGGTCCGGCATCACGCCCGACAAGCAGCAAGGTCTTTGCTTGGGCCGCACCTGATATTCGCTATCAACCGCTCTATTTCGAAGACGTTGCGCTTGAGCGTTACTTACAGACACGACCACCATTTCAACAGTCGGTCGCTTCTGGGCTGCACTTCTTTAAATCACTTGTACTGCTTCCTCATCAGATGCGGCATGATCATCCGGCGAGCTGTGATTATCCATTGGGCTTTTGTCGTCCCGGTAACCAGATCCCGTACACGATTCAGCGACAGTATTTTGGTCGTCCAAGATAGCTTGACGTACCAGATCTGATCGCCAACCAACTTTCAATTACGCTGAACAAATTGCTCGAATAAAATGACTTCAAACCAAACACTTACCGTAATCGTGTTCGTCTTGTTCGTGTCATGTGCCATAATTTTTCCCGGGTGTGCACATCGACAACAGGCGTTGAAATTGCCGGTCAACTGTGACCCGTGTCAAAATCAGCTGCAACAGATCGAATACCCGGCGCCCATCTGCGAAGCCGACAGTGACGGTTCGCAGTTTGCGGCTGCGAGTCCAATCACGCTGTCAAATTTTGCTGAGACGAGTCCGCTCGATTTGACGCTGGACCAGTGCGTTGAAATGGCACTGGCCAATAGTAAGATCATGCAAAAGTTGGGTGGCGTTGTGGTTTCGTCACCGCAAGCGGCAACAACGCTTTACGACCAAGCGATCTTCGAATCGAGTCGAAGTGGCGTCGAGGCTGCCTTGAGTGCCTACGACGCTCAAGTGAATACCAGTTTTAACTACAACCGTAGCGAGCGAAAATTTAACAACCCATTTATCGGAGGTGGTGCGGCTAACCTGATTTCCAATACAAGTGCTTTCAATTTTGGGATCACTAAACAGACCGCAACTGGTACAACTTTCGCCGTTCGAAACTTGACCAACTACGACCGATCGAACTCGCCGGCGAACCTATTTCCCAGTACTTACGATATAGTCAACCAGGTTGAATTTCGTCAGCCACTGGGTCGAGGTCGTGGGACGATGGTCAACCAGATCGCGGGGCCCAACGCGGTGCCAGGGAATTACAACGGCGTCCTGATTGGGCGGATTCGAAGTGATATCTCACTTGCAGATTTTGAAGCAGCGGTTCGTAATCTCGTTCGAGATGTGGAGACCAACTATTGGGAGCTTTACTTTGCCTATCGGGATCTCGACACCAAGATGGCAGCCCGAGATGCTTCGCGAGAGACCTGGGAGAACCGCAAGTTACGACTTGAAAACGAAGTCGGTCGTCCCGATGACGAAGCTCAAGCTCGCCAGCAATATTTCAACTTCCAGAATCAAGCGCAAAACGCGTTGGTTGGAGTTGCCAATGGCCAACAAGGCTTGCTTGGTTCAGAGCGAAACTTGAGGCGTCTCATGGGGATGCCGACCAGCGATGGCCAGATCATTCGACCGATCTCCGAACCCACTGTGGCTCCCATCGCATTTGATTGGGATCAGGCGCAAGTCAACGCGTTGGCAAAACGAGTCGAGATTCGCCGGCAAAAATGGACCGTTCGTCAGCGAGAACTTGAGCTGTGTGCCTCTCGCGCTCTGAATCGTTGGCAGTTCGACATGGTCGGACAATACGGAGCACGCGGGTTTGGTGACAATCTCTTTGGTAGCCGTTCACGAGAAACGGGGAGTGCCTTTGACGATCTGATCAACGGTGACCTGGACGAATGGACGTTGGGTCTGGAACTCAATGGGGCGATCGGAAATCGTTTGGGGCATGTCGCAATTCGAAACGCTGAATTGTCGCTGGTTCGTGAGCGAGCATTGTTGGAAGAACAGCAACGCCAGATTCTGCACGATCTCAACGCAGCTTTCACGGAAGTCGATCGAGCTCTGGCCAACGTCAAGACGAGTTTCAACTCGCGAGTTGCCGTTCGGGAAGAGATCGAACCGAAACGTAAACGAGTCGCCGAAGGTCAGGATCAGGTCTTCTTTTTGTTGGACGCCGAGCAGCGTGTAGCGACAGCCGAAAGTGCCATTCATCGAGCGATTGTCGACTACAACCAGGCATTGATGAACTTTGATTATGTCTCTGGCAACATGTTACGCCGCTACAACATTCAATTGACCGAAGGACCATGGACGGCGGAAGCAGAAAACAACATGATCCGAAAATCGGGCCGATTCGAAAAGCGTGGCGTCAATACACAAGCACGTAATATCGCCCCGGTCAGTTATGGTGCCTACGATCAAAGCAGTAACGCCAGGTAATCGGTTGTCCGCCCTCGCTGAGTATTCAAGTTTTAGCTGGCCTGCTCCAGTTGCTTGAGTGCATTGCCCAGCATTTCATCAGCTCGTGTCAGGCAGACGTCGACTTCATCGAAGTAGCCGTCGGCTGCGGCGCTCCACGCTCGGTTGACGGCACGTTCTCCAGCGGCGAAGTCGGACATGATGTCAGCGAATACGGCAAGTCCATAGTCACTGCTGATTCGATCACGGTGTTCGGCAAATTCGTTCAGAAATGGCGAGATGCTGGAATCGATGCGGATCACGACTTTGCTTGGCGGTAACGTTTCCAGCTCTTTGTGGACAGAGTCCAAATGAGTGATCGCGTCACGCAAGTTTTGCTTCAAATCTTCAATGCTATTGAGGCTTCGGTCGGCCGTTTCTTTGTCAGCCTGTTTGTTCGATTGAATCACGACGACACCTGCGAGGCAAACCGCAGCGGAGACGCCGTACCAGATCCAGGGAATTTGATTCCAACCATCATCGGGTAATTCGACATCGTTGAGTTCGACGATTTCATAGCGTGGCGCGGGTGGTAGTTTTGCGATCGCTTCGGCGTTGCCTTCGGCGATCACTTTTTTCTCGTTGGCGATACGCTGTTGTTCAACTTCGTAACGCCCTTTGAGGTCCACGACCGCTTTGCTTGGCGGGTTGTAAACGGTCGCCAACGCTCCAGAAAGGAAACCGATCCACAGCAAGATTGTGCCAATTGTTTTCATGTCGATTCCTGTTTAAGAGCCAAAGTATCCGGCGCCTTCGCCGATTTTGTAGATTGCAAACGCGACGCTCATCAACGCTTCACCGATGATGAGACCGGCAGCGATGGGAATGCCTGATTCTTCTGCCCAACGGTGTCCCGCTGCCTTATTTGTTACGACACGCAGCAGGCAGCCAAATGTGTAAGTCAGCACGATGTTAAAGGGCATGTAAAACCCCAGTGCGACCATCACGCCAATTCCACCCAATCCAGAGACCGCCAACAGCCAGCCTAGAATACCGCCTGCGGTGTAACGGTGAGCCGGCACGTTCCCTTTGACCAGCCCCTTGATGACGCTGGCCAACGCACTCGCTTGAGCTGCCGGGATTTCTTCGCTGCCAAAACCTTTCTCGATTTTGTCGGGATTCGCCGAGGCGACCTGCGTTTCATTCGCCGTTTGATTTTGAACGACCGCATTTGGATCATTACTTTCGGACGGCGTTGTCTTCGTGTTTCCGGATGCTGCCAAAATCAACATCAGCACCATCACCACGCATGGCCCGAGCCAGGCGCCGATAAATTGGGCCATCTGTTGTCGACGTGGCACACCTCCGACCAGATAACCAGACTTTAGATCCAGCATCATGTCGCTCGCTTGAGAAATGGCCAGACAGATCGCCGCTCCAACAACCATCGAGCTGACAATGGTCTGTTTTTGATCCATGCCCATCGCGTTGGCAATCACGATCAAGATCGTGACCGCGATCAACGTCATTCCGGACAGGGGTGACCAATTCGTCCGGCCGATGCATTCCGCCACAATGACTCCGGCAATCCAGATCCACAAGATTCCCAGCAACGTCATCAGAATCGCCGTTGGCAGCGACATTGCTTCGACTGATTGATAGGCGAGAAACATCAGGCTCAACGCACCGATGATCACACCTGTTGCCAACAGCTTGATTGGCATCTCGTCTTTCCCGGCGCTGGTTCCTTCTTTTGCAGATCGATTCATCGAACCAATGGCACTGCGAATCAACGGGAACGCCATGATGATGCCACCAATCGCTGCACCGATCAACATGCCGATGCCCGTTGGTTTGTAAATGTAGCCGCGCATGTCACCAGGGGTTTCGACCAGCATCGCCATCTCGGATGGACCAAAGCTCGCGATGATTGGTGAGAGCAGCCAATAGCAGATGAATCCGCCCGCTCCAAACCAGAACCCGCCCTTGCCAGACAAGAATCCAACTCCAACAGTCATGAGCGAGCAGTAGATCACCAAACTGTAGCGTGGTGGCAGACCGAACGCGGCACCCGCGTCATAGTTTTCCATGCCAAACAAGATCGTGAAGAACAGATAAAAGATCGCCGAAATGATGGCAGCGGAAAACAGCAAAATCGCTTTGCGAATTCCGGCCCCGGGCGACTTCAAAATCGTGGCGACAGCAATGCCGCTCGGATAGGGCAGTCGCTGGAAGTCGATCATCTGTTTTCGCAGCGGGATGACAAACGCCAACCCAACAAACGCGCCAGCGATGCAGGCGAAAATCATCAGCGGAATATTAAAGTCAGCCACACCGGCAAACTCTGGATCATGATTCAGAATGAACAGTGCCGGAATCGAAAACATGATCCCCGAAGAAGCACCGTTGACGGCAGAGGCGATCGTCTGGTTAATGTTGTTTTCGAGAATGCTGGTCCGACCCATCAAACCGCGCAAAACACCCCAGCCAAGGATCGCTGCGAGCTCGGAACCCTCAATCGAAAACCCCAACTTTAACGCGGCATAGCTGATCGATATTGCGATAACCACGCCCAGGCCCCAACCTACCAATACTGCCGGCCAGGTCATTTCCGGGTAGGGACCGCGTCGAATCAACTCGCCCTGCCGCATCTCCATCTTGGGTTCCGCCATGATCTGTGCTCAAGTTTTAGGTCGGGAAGTTGTCGTTCTGATCCCGGTGGACTGGAAGTTCAATTTGCTATCGTAGTACATTGGTGCCAACGCGGCGAGGCTGTGACATCCCCATCTTAATAGCTGCCCTAACGAAAATGAATCTCGAACCGCTTTCCAATATTGATCGTGTGGAAATCGCCAAAGACTGGTTGCCTCGGTACACGGGAATGCCCATCGATGATTTTGGCGATTACATTCTGCTAACCAACTTTGATTTTTATGTCGAGCAATTTGCGGAACGATTTAATTGCGATATTCAAGGTGAAGGTCGACCGATGCAAGCGGCGACGAACTCGGCCGGTTTGTCAATCATCAATTTTGGCATCGGTTCGGCCAACGCAGCAACCATTATGGATTTGTTGATCGCGCGAGAACCAGAAGGCGTATTGTTTCTTGGCAAGTGCGGTGGACTCAAGGAAACGACAGAGATCGGTCACTTTATTCTGCCCATCGCCGCGGTTCGTGGCGAGGGAACCAGTCTCGATTACTTGCCGCCGGAAGTACCAGCGTTGCCTTCTTTTAAGTTGCACAAGTTTGTTTCTGAATACCTGGTCAAACGAGACCTTGAATACCGGACCGGCGTGATCTACACAACCAATCGCCGCCTCTGGGAACATGACCTTGATTTTCGCAAGCGTTTAAAGGCGCTCACCTGCATCGGCATCGATATGGAGACGGCGACGGTGTTCATCGTGGGACACTACAACCAAATTTCCCGCGGCGCCCTGTTGTTGGTGTCCGATGTCCCGACCACCCCAGATGGCGTCAAGACGCAAGCGTCCGACAAAATTGTGACCGACAAATGGGTGGACAAACATCTCGACATTGGTATCGAAGCGATGACAGATATTGGTATCCGCGGTGAACAGATCCGGCATTTTCGTTATTAGTTCATCCGCTTGTTGGATGGCCAAAATACGAATGCAGTCCGGAACTCGTACTCGTACTCGAAATAGGACATCGCTGATCCTTCATCGAGTGGTTTTTGTTTGCGAAACCGTCACAACCTGAGCAACCCAAACCGGTGTGTTGCTTTTTCTCATCAAAACAGGTTGCAAAAAAGCATCATCTTACCGAATGACGTGCTACGTTTCTGAGCCGTTGAAAAATGCGCCATGCGTTGTTTTTCAATTGCGTTTTACGAACGGATGCAATTAGCGAATCAAGGTCATGTTTTCTCATTTCCGCTGGCGAACAGGAATTCCAAGGACGACTCGTTTCGTGCTGATGGTCGCTCTGTTGGCAATCTGGTTTGGCGGATGTGCTCGACTGCGATTGCCACGAATTGACCCATCAGGAAACTCGATCTTTCTTCCTGCTCCCAACACAACGCAGTTGATTCAGCCAGGTGGAGTCGGGCCCACAACAGGTGGCGTTGTCCCCGTTCCGAACATCTCACCGATCTTTCCCGACAACTCCGTTGCGCAAAATCCAGGCATTTCAACGACACCCAATGCGCCTGTAGCAACATTGATCGCGCCACCCATTGAACGAACACCGCGGTCCAGTTCGGTGCAGCCAGCGTTTCAGCCGCCTCCAGTTCCTCCGCCATGCTATGCCCAGCCAGTGGTCACTCGCAAGCGATTGACTCCGGATCCAAATCGGCGACTTTCACCTGGTGAAGCCGGACAACTGATCATGACACCTTCGAAAATCGTTGCGCCGGTTGGCAGCGAGGTTGTCGTTTTGGCAGGTATCTGTGGATCCGATGGATACTTCATTAAGAATCAACCGTTGGAGTGGCGACTCTCCAATGATTCGGCGGGAGAAATCATTGAGGTTGGTGGTATGCAACATCGCGCCTTCAACCGACTCGTGCCTCCAACATCCCGCAAAGTTGACGGTCAATTCGCCTACGGGCGAACCGGGATGAAACGGATGACACTTTCTCGTGGCACGCCAACTTGCGATGACGATATCGACCTGCGCGAAGGACAGAGCTACATCAGTGTCTCTTCGGCTTCACCAGGTGTCAGCTATGTCACGGGTGTTGCCCCCAAGGCCGAAGGGTGGGATCGACGTCGGGCACAAACAACTATTCACTGGGTGGATGCGACTTGGTCGATTCCAGTGCCGGTCTCTGCAACGGCTGGAACCGTGACACCTTTGACAACCGTCGTCTCCCGAACCGATGGAAACGGCGTCGTTGGCTGGCCCGTGCGATACACCGTTGTTGGAGGAGCGCCAGCCGAATTTGCGCCAGCCGGTTCCACGACGGCTGAAGCGACGACGGACGCTAACGGTCAAGCGACAGTTCAAATCAGACAACCGATCAATCAGTTTGAACCGGGAACCACGCAAGTACGCGTGGACGTGATTCGCCCCGCACTGTTTGGCCAACCTGAAATGGTCGTCGAAAGTGGATTGACGACGGTCACTTGGAGTGCACCTGCGTTGACGATTCGAGCCATTGGACCTCGAACCGCAGAAGCTGATACACCGTTTACGTATCGCTTGGAGATTACCAACCCGGGCGATCAGGCTGCTCGAAATGTCATCGTTCGGACCAAAGATCTTAGCTCCGATATCAACTACCTCTCCGCAACTCCCAAACCGACGGCCTATGGCAATCTGTATCAATGGGAGATTGGCGACGTTGCTCCCAATGCGGCACCTCAAGTCATCGAAGTTCAATTGGACTCTCAGCGACTCGGTACAGCGGGGCTCTGTTTTGAAGTGCTCAGCGAAACGGATCAGCTGCAAACGGAAGCGTGTGCCGAAACTGAAATTGTTGAGCCATGTTTCGAGCTGACGATCGACAGCCCAGGAACAGCACGTATTGGCGATCGGGTGACTTTTTTGATCAAAATCAGAAACCGTTGCAACCAACCTTTGGAAAATGTCGGTTTGTCAATCGCTTACGATCCCGGGTTGAGCCACAACGGACCCAATCCACTGTCGCGTAGACTGGACGGAAGCGGCATGATGAATGTCGGTGAATCGTTGACGTTCCCGTTTGAAGCCGTCGCCCAAGCAACGGGGCAACAGGCAATCGTGGTTGACGTAACTGCCGATGGGGTTCGACCCGAGCGTACCCAAAGCCTGATTAACGTGACCGAAAACAGTACGTCTATTCCTACGACTCCTCCGATTCGGGACCAACAAGAATCCCTGCGGATCGACGCAAGGCAAATTCCAACGCCGGCTTCCTTTAACGCCAATATCTCCACATTGGAAGTTCGATTGACCAACCAGGGGACGACACCCATCGATGACGTGACCTTAAACAGTCGCGTAACGTCGGCGCTGACTCCCGCTGCGATTCCAAACGAAGTCGGTCCGGTTGGATCCACTCGATTGAGTAATGACGGTCAACTCTTCACTCCAATTCAACGAATCAATCCGGGACAAACGGTGACCATGCAATTCGGGTTTGAGGGGCAACAAAATGACCCCAACGCGAGTGTCCAGTTGTCAGCGACATCAATCGGTGGAGATCAAGCCGTTGAAACGGTTCGTCTGCCCGCGACAACCGGTGGAGCTTCAAACCCACCCAACACGTCAACTCCCAACGGTGATCCTGTTTTCGGAATCCCCGGCGATGATCAACCTTTGGTGCCTCCTGCTGGTTTAGGACAGGGACAACCAGGCGGTGGTCAATTCAATCCGGCTCCGGGGGCGCAAAACCAGGTTGTTGTTCGTATTCAACCGTTGAACACCGAGTTGCGATCGGGCCAAAAAACCAAAGTTGCGTTCCTTGTCGAAAATCGAACCGATCGACCGCTATCCAATGTGGAGATCGATTTTATCAAACCCAACACATTGATCTTTGGCGA
Organism: Planctomycetota bacterium; assembly: GCA_038534355.1. Taxonomy (GTDB): domain Bacteria; phylum Planctomycetota; class Planctomycetia; order Pirellulales; family Pirellulaceae; genus Mariniblastus. The sequence goes on along the minus strand of JBCAWX010000020.1, from coordinate 102,645 downwards.
CAACGAACGATTCACCAATAACTTTGGTTACACGTTGGCACCGGGGATGCGTCTGCCAAGGATTCCTAATTTCCCTCCCGGTGAGCGGTTGGAAGGGGAACTGGAATTGGCCGCCGGTACCATTACGGGCCCAGCGACTTTGGAAATCCAGCTGCGATCCGACCAAACGCAGGGTGTCCTGACAGACCAAACGACAATTAATATTCGTTGATCTGCGTCGCCAAATGTCACTTGGCTGCGTCGAGAACCCAAATTGCAGTATCCCGCCTCAAAACGTGACCCAATGCCGTTCTTGAACGATATCAATCGATGACGATTGTCTTGGAGTCGTTTTGCCGTAAATTCACAAACAAAATGGTGATGACTTGCGTAGATTAACCAGTCCACCGGTTTGGAAATTTTTCTCGATTGACGTAAACTACTGATATGTCCACAGATACCATCGCCTACGAGGCACCGCAAAAGACTGGTGCTCCTACGAACGAATTCGAATATCGATCCATCAGCAAGTCGGCTGTTGCCTGCTGCGTGTTTGCTGTGTTGGGACTTACGGCTTATTTGTCCCAAGTATTTGTCATCCTTCCCTTGGTCGGGATCGGGTTCGGGTTGATCGCGCTTGCATCGATACGTCGGTACCCTGAAGAACTGTTGGGGCGAACACCGGCGTTGGTGGGTTTGATCGCATGCTCTGTGTTTTTCGTATCTTCAATCGGCATGCATTCGATTATTTACGCGACGGAAGTTCCTGAAGGTTATCAGCGAATCTCATTTTGGGAACTGAGGAACAACAAACGGGACACAGCGATTCCGTTTAATAAAAAGGCCTATGACTTTGACGGGCAACGCGTTTTCCTCAAAGGCTACGTGCGACCGGGTACCGGTAAAAAAATTGGTTTGAAAAAGTTCATTCTGGTCGGTGACTTTGGTGATTGCTGTTTTGGTGGAAACCCCAATACGGACGAAGTTGTTGCGATTGATATCGTAACCGACGATACTGTTAATCATTCCTATGCGTTGCGGCGGATCGCCGGGACGTTTCGGTTGACGCCGTCGGCAAGGCCGATCGATGAAGATGGGATCCCGGTCGTATATTACACCATCGAAGCCGACTACATTCGATAAGCTGTCGTCGGTCGCGATCAAGGCTGTCGTTAGTTCTAAATGATGCGGAGACGATCATGAATTCACGCTTAACGATGTCTCCCATCAATCGGATGACGATCGCAACCATTACCGCAATGTTGATCATGACTGCGTTCCCTGTGCTCGCCCAGTCGACGCCGCCGGTCGGTTCGAAGAATCAACCGTCTCCGCAGGAACCTGACAAAAAACAATCGAAGAAACAGGACAGCGACAAACAAGAGAAAGACAAACCGAACGAAAAAGGAACGACGGGCGGTCCAGCTGATTCGAGCAAACAGGTACCTGAAAAGACTCCGGAAAAGAAGACGGTTCAAGCCAAAGATCGAACAGACATTCTGAACGACATCACGTTTGACGATCTGAAATTCAAGATGGAGAAGTCGGAAAACTTCAGTCGAGAGATGCTGACCGACAAGATCAATGACTTCCATGGAACGACCGTTCGCATTCGTGGTTTCATTCGGCCGAACTACAAACAATCTGGGCTGACACGATTCGTCTTTGTTCGGGATAACCAGGAGTGCTGCTTCGGCCCCAGCGCCGCAATCTTTGACAACATTCTTGTTAAATTGGCCGAAGGCAACGAAGCAGAATTTACCGTCAGGCCAGTGGTGGTCGAAGGCAAATTCGCACTCAAGGAGTACAAGGGACCCGACGGGAAAGTCTGGTCGCTGTATCGACTCTATCAATCCGAGGTACGGTAGTGGCAAACGATCTTTCACTGATCCATCATCAAATTGGTAACTTGTTTCCCAAGTTTGCAGACATTGATCTGGATCAGTTTCGATTGTCGGATGACCAACTCAACTTCTTCGAAGAGCATGGATACGTTTCAGGGGTCAAGTTATTTGATCATGAAGTCGTTCAGCAATTACGTTCCGAGTTGGCTGAGCTGGTTCAACCTGAACACGATGGTCGAGAACTTTGGCACGAGTACCATTCCAACGAATCTCCTGATCCAAGTCATGTGTTGTTTCATGCCCTCGGTGCGTGGCGCATTCAACCCGGTTTTCATGACATCCTCTGGAACCCTGCATTTCTGGTTCCGGCGAGTCAACTCGTTCATGGTCCGGTTCGATTTTGGCATGATCAACTCTTTTGCAAACCGCCTAAACATGGCGGCAATGTCGCTTGGCACCAAGACTACTCCTATTGGACGCGCACATCGCCGTTGGCTCACTTGACCTGTTGGACTGGTTTGGATCGATCGACAAAAGAGAACGGATGTCTGCAGTACATCCCCGGAAGCCACCGATGGGATCTGTTGCCGATCACTGGACTGGCCGGTGACATGGAATCGATTCGCGAAGTGTTAAATGAAGATCAATGGGCAGCGTTCAGCAATCCAGTTGCAATCGAAATGGAAATTGGAGAAGCATCGTTTCATCATCCACTGTTGGTGCACGGTTCGGCCCAGAATCATACGGAGATCCCCCGTCGCGCTGTCGTCTTGAATGTTGTTCGCGACGGAGTTTGCAGTCAGACCGATGACCCGTTACTGGACGGAGTCCCGGCGATTCCTAAAGGTGATCGGCTGGATGGTCAGTTCTTTCCACTATTGTTTGATCGCGAATTGGTCGGTTCGAGTTCTGTCTGAGCCGTTATTCTTGAAACGCCCGATCGACGAAACAAGCGTACGGTCACGAAGGACGCTTCCCTTCGCAGGACTCAATTGTCCAAACGCGAAATTTCAGTGAACCTGTTTGCTGATTTCTGGTCTAATCTCGCTACGTTAAGGTCGTCAATGTAACGATCACATCGACGTCAAAATTTGGAACAGCATGACTCCGACCAGCAAGTGTGAATTTATCCCGTACCTCAGCATTACTGACGCGAGCGCTGCGGTTTCGTTCTACAGTGCTGTGTTTGGCATTGACCCCACCAATCTGCTGACAATGCCAGACGGAAGAATCATGCATTGCGAGTTTGATGTCGGTGGCTCGCGAATTTTCTTAAGCGAAGAACTACCAGAACATGGTGGTACGCCCAGCCCAACGCGGCAAGGTGCGACGACCGTTGCCATTCACGTTTATGTTGATGACTTTGATGGCTTGGTCCAATCGATGCTTGATCATGGTGCTGATGTTCTGATGGAGCCTTCTGACATGTTCTGGGGCGAACGATTCGCACGCGTTCGGGATCCATTCGGGCATGAATGGGGTATCGCAACCAAGACATCCGAGATGACTCACGAAGAGATTCGAGCGGCCGCCGAGCAGATGTTCGATCAGCTTGCTGAGTGAATGACCCACAGACTCGCATGCAATTTTGATTTCTTGCTCGAACTTGCTGGGATCGGCAATCGCCCCGGCTAACAAATCAGGTTTATGCGATTTCTTGCCCGCAACGCTTCAGTTCTTGGACCGTGTTGGCGTTATGATGGATACGCCATTAGAGCCGTCAATAGGTGTAGTCGTTCCGTCGTAAGCGTTGCCATGAAACAGACCTTTCCATTCATCGTTTTTCTTATCGGTGTTGCATTTTATGTTGCCGATGCCTCGGCGCTTCAGGAAATTCAACCCACCCAACAACGCGACTTGTTGGTCGAGGCTGAGAGTTTTTCCAACCATGGTGGCTGGAAATTGGACACTCAGTTTATCGACGAGATGGGTTCACCCTACTTGTTGGCGCATGGGTTGGGTCGGCCAATTGATGATGCAACCACGAAGGTCACCTTTCCATCAAAGGGGACCTACAACGTTTGGGTGCGAACGAAAGACTGGGTGGCTCGTTGGGGTGCGACCGGTGCACCCGGGAAGTTTCAATTGAAGATTGACGGTCAGCCGTTGAAGCCAACCTTTGGAACGGAATCTGCCAATTGGCAATGGCAGTCAGGTGGAACCGTGACGGTGAATCGTAATGAGGTCGAACTTGCACTCAAGGATTTGACCGGGTTTGATGGTCGCTGCGATGCGATCTATTTTTCTCTCGACGAAGATCGTCCGCCGAACGATGAAACGTTGTCAAGTTGGCGGTTCAAGAAACTTGGTCTGGACAGTCAACCGACTCCGATGAACGGTTACGACCTGGTTGTGGTTGGGGGCGGCTATTCGGGAATGGGCACCGCAATAAGTGCCGCGCGAATGGGCTGTAAGGTCGCACTGATACAGAACCGTGGGGTGCTGGGCGGAAACGGCTCCAGCGAAGTACGTGTCTGGGCCATGGGAAATATTCGACGGGGCAAATACCCTCGAATTGGCGAGATCATCAACGAGTTTGCCGATAACGCCACCAAGTCTCCAGGCCGCTTCGAGGAGTTTGGCGACGCGACCAAAGAAGCGATCGTGCGGGCGGAAAAAAATATCGATCTGTTTCTGCATCATCACGCCTACGCCTCAAAAACAAAGAGTAGCCGAGTCGTCAGCGTCACCGCGTTTGACACTCGAACCAGCGAGCGGAAAGAATTTTTTGCGCCCTTGTTTGCTGATTGCACGGGGCACGGCACGCTCGCTTTTCTCGCAGAAGCCGAATGGGAAATGACGCCCAAAGGACGGATGGGGATGAGCAACATGTGGGCGTGGGATGAATTGGACCAACCGACTTCGTTTCCCAAAACCGACGATTGGGCTTTGGATCTCGACATGAAAGACTTTCCCTACCCGCGTGATCATCATGGCCAGTGGTTTTGGGAGAGTGGGTTCGACAAAGATCCGTTGAAGGATGCCGAAGGGATACGTGACTGGAATTTGCGTGCCGTTTACGGAGCTTTCAACGCGATGAAAAATCGGGATGGATCCGCCAAACATCAAACCGCAGTGTTGACCTGGATCGCCTATGTCGGCGGTCCGCGTGAATCACGTCGAGTGATGGGCGACGTGGTCTTGACCAAAGATGACATCGTTGAAAAACGTGAATTCAAGGATGGCTGTGTTCCGACCACTTGGTCCATCGATTTACATTACCCCAAGAAACAGTTTGCGGCGAAGTTTCCCGACAACCCATTTATTTCCATCGCAGAACACGATCGCCGCGTCGACCGGAACTACGGCTACCCGGTTCCATACCGATGCTTCTATTCCAAGAATATCGAAAACTTGTTCGTCGCTGGACGCTGCGTCAGCGTCACTCACGAAGCACTCGGAACCGTCCGTGTGATGAAAACGTGTGGGATGATGGGTGAAGTCGTCGGCAAAGCTGCGTCGATTTGCCGCAAACACGATTGCTTGCCTCGCGCCGTTTACCAGCAATATTGGGACGAAATGGATCAGTTGTTGCAGTTGCCAGGTGGCGCTCGAAGACAACACTTTGATGGCAACGTTCAAATGCCGAAGGTCATTCTTCCGATTCCAGGTGGTCCTGTCAAACTAAAGTTGGCAGGGTTGGCGATGGACAATTCACAAGCGAAATCGACCGGAAGCTGGTCTTCCGGGACCGGACTGAAGGGATATTTTGGAGACGGATACCAATACGCAGCTGGTGGTTCAAACGGGACGATGGCGTTTCGTTTTAAGATCAAAAAAGCTCAGCGATATGACATTCGGATCAGCTGGAGGCATCACGAAAATCGAGCCTCCAACGCAAAGGTTAAAGTGATCGCCAACGGCCAAGCAAAGACTTACGAAGTCGACATGCAAAAAGAACCAGAGCTTGACGGAAAGTTTGAGTCATTGGCAACTTTGAAGTTAGACGCCGACTCATTCTGTATCGTGCTTTTTGACGCCAGCGATGCGAACGGTTTTGTTTGCACTGATGCCGTTCAGTTGCTCCCTGTCGAAAACGATGAGTGAACTGCCAGTTGTTGAACCGAGTGCCATTCGAAGCCACGATCCGCTGCGGGCTCGTCGTCTGGTTATCCATTCTCTTCGTGTCGCGTTATTTCTTTGCATCTTGCTGATGATCCGATTCAAAGGGCAGCAAAATGATTTTTCGGTCGATGCATTGGATATTGACCCGACAGCGATCCAGTTTGTGCAAGCTGTGTTTCCTCTTGCGACATCCATTGGAGAATCAGAGGGTGCCCAGCAAGTCAACGTCATAACCGATCAAGAAGGTGCTCAGCTAGGTTATGTTCTGCAGACATCGCCCATGAGCAATCATATCATTGGCTACTCCGGCCCGACCAATTGTTTGGTGATCCTTGATCGAGATAACCGGATTCGGCGCATCGAGATTCTGGCCAGTGGCGATACCGTCGAACACATCGACCAGATCAAAGAAGACCCTGAGTTTCTGGATTCATTTCGAGGGTTGGGATTTGAAACAGAGGATGCTTGGCGCGACTTGGATGCCGTTTCCGGGGCAACGTTGAGCAGTTACGCGATCATTGGCGCGGTGGCTAATCGAGTTGGCGGATCGGCACCCGACCTCAAGTTTCGTTCGAAGCCTCAAGTGGAGAATGTTCGTTTACTGTTTCCAGCTGCCAATCGAATTGAAGCCTCATCGCAAACTGGAAGTTGGAGCGTGCATGATCCGTCTGGCGGAAAAATTGGGACGGTGATCACCACGACACCCGTCGCAGATCATCTTGCTGGCTACCAAGGCCCGACAGCGACGCTCATCGGATTGGATATGGACGGTCGTTGCACTGGATTGGCCGTGGATCAAACTTATGACAATGATCCATACGCTCGATATTTGAATGACGACTATTCGTTCCTTGGTTTCTACACCGGAAAACGTTTGGAGGAACTGGCCGAGCTCGATCCAGAGAAACACGAAATCGACGGCGTTTCCGGGGCGACGATGACAACCCAAGCGGTTGCCAAGGCAATCCCTTTGGTTGCCAAATGGCAATTGGAAAACCAACAACCGTCTGCATTGCCACCAAAGTCATCGGCAAACGTTTCTCAAGTGGCAACGCGTAGCTTGTTGAGTTATTGGGCTGATGGCGTGACGATCCTGTTGACGATCATCGGGTTGGCATTTTCCTTCTCGCGTTTGAAACACTGGAAGCGAGTTCGAATCGGTTTTCAGATTGTGTTGATCGTCGTGCTCGGTTTCTACAGTGGTCACCTGGTTTCGCAAGCTCAACTTGCCGGGTGGGCCAGTCATGGAGTTGCTTGGCGAGTCGCACCGGGTTTGGCTTGTTTGACGTTAGCCGCTCTACTGGTCCCAATCTTTTCCAAACAACAAACGTACTGTCAACACCTTTGTCCTTTGGGTGCCATTCAACAGCTGACGAGGAACCGATTGCCTTGGCGATTCAAACTACCTCGATGGCTGGCACTGATCCCGGGAATGTTGTTGATCGCCGTCGTTGCCATTTCGGTGATTGGTATTCCTTTTAATCTTGCATCACTCGAACCGTTCGATGGATTTGCCTTTCGAGTTTCTGGATGGGCATCGATTTCCATCCTGGTGGTTGGAGTAGCCGTTTCCTTGTTTACACCAATGGCGTTTTGTCGATTTGGTTGTCCGACCGGTTTGATGCTGAACTTTTTGAAATTTCGAGGCGATAGTTATCAGCTGGGGCTTAAAGATTTCGTCGCTGGTGGCTTGGCGGTGCTTGGTTTCGTTATGATGAGTTGGTTGTGATGGCGAACAATTTGGTTGATGGTTAAACACAGAGCAAAAGATGAAGACTTACATTGCCATTGTTTATGCGATGCTGATGATGGGCGTTGGAATGCAACGATGTATTGAGGCGCAAGCCTTTAAGCCAAACGCTTTCTATTTTTGTCTGGCCGTCGCGGTGGTCGCCATTGTGGCTGGCTACTGTTTTCGAGTCAGCTGGCATTGGCTTGGCGGCGGACTGGCGGTTCTGGCAAGCGCGGCCGCACTGGCCTTCTACATGTATTGCTTGATTGTCCAACCTGAAAAGGATGCCACCGTGCGTGTTGGAGTGGCAATTGTTGGTTCAGTCGGTTTTTTGGCGTTCGCTCTATTGCCGTCGCGCAAGTGAATCACCGTTAAGGACATGAGGGCAGCCGATTAGGCATTGAGAAATGATCGACGTACCAATGATCTTTTCGGCAATGAGATTTATGTCGCCATCAAACGGACGATCCGTATCATAAAACGGGACCAACTCGCGAACGGCTTGAAAAACTTGCTCTAATTCGTCGCTCGTTTTAAGCGGCCGGCGAAAATCGATGCCCTGACAGGCGGCCAGCAATTCAATTGCCACGATCGCCCGATTGTTTTCCAGCATTTCCAACAGCCTGCGTGCGGCGTACGTCGCCATGCTGACATGATCTTCTTGATTGGCGCTGGTCGGCAGACTGTCGACGCTGGCCGCGTGCGCCAGATGTTTGTTTTCGCTGGCTAAGGCGGCTGCCGTCACCTGGGGGATCATGAAGCCTGAATTCAATCCACCTTGGTCCGTCAGGAACGAAGGAAGTTCGCTCAAATGACGATCGATGAGCAGGGCGATCCGTCGTTCCGATAGGGCTCCGATTTCGGCAATCGCAATCGCCAAATGATCTGCGGCGATCGCAACCGGTTCAGCGTGAAAGTTTCCACCACTGAGAATGGCATCTTCGAAGACCAGCGGATTATCTGAAACAGCGTTTGCTTCTCTAAGTAGCACGTCGGCAACATGTCGAATCGATTCGAGGCAAGCTCCCATAACTTGTGGTTGGCATCGAAGTGAATAGGGGTCCTGAACGCGAGAACAGTGCCGATGAGAATCCCGAATTTGACTACCCGCCAGCAACGTTCGATACATCGTTGCACAATCGATTTGCGCCGGCTGATTGCGAATGGCATGGATGCGAGCATCAAACGGAGTGTCGCTGCCCATGGCGGCATCAACCGACAACGCTCCAGCGACGATGGCCGCGTGGAAAGTGTTTTGGGTTTCATAAAGTGCGATCAATGCGAGCGACGTGGAGACTTGTGTCCCATTAATCAAACCTAGTCCCTCCTTGGAATCGAGCTGCAACGGAGTGATGCCGGCAGCTGCCAGTGCCTCTTTCGCAGGTTTGATCGTGCCGTCGACACGGACATTGCCTTCTCCGATAAGCGCTAGACTCATATGTGCCAGTGGGGCAAGGTCACCGCTGGCACCCACTGATCCTTTGGCTGGAATGCACGGGTAGATTCTCGCATTGAGGCAATCAACCAGGATTTCAATGACATCACGTCGCACACCTGAATACCCGCGAGCCAACGATGCAAGCTTCAAAAGCATGATCAGTTGAACGACGCGATCGTCGAGCAGATTACCGTAGCCTGCGGCGTGGGAACGGATCAAATTGACCTGCAGTTGTGCCAGGTCGTTCTCGGAAATTGCCTGATTGGCCAGCAATCCAAATCCTGTATTGAGTCCGTACACCGTCTCGCCGGATGCAATCAGTTGGCCGACCACATCTCGCGCGCGATCGACCTGTGACCAGCAACTCGAATTCAATTCGATCTGAGGCGAGTCGTTTAAGAACTCGATCAACTGCGAATGAGTTAAGTGTCCAGGATCGATGGTGAACATGAGCTGACTTGTTGAGCTGATTGAATGAAGTGATTCGTTGAATTTGTTTTTTAAGCGTCGTGGTCGATCATGGGTAGGTCCAGATTTTGGTCACGAGCGCACTTGATGGCGATGTCGTAGCCTGCATCAGCGTGTCGCATCACACCGGTCGCGGGATCGTTAAACAGAACTCTGCCGATGCGTCGATCGGCTTCAGGTGTTCCATCACAACAGATCACGACGCCTGAATGCTGTGAGAAACCCATGCCGACTCCACCACCGTGGTGCAGGCTGACCCAGGTTGCACCGCTGGCTGTGTTCAGCAATGCGTTGAGCAGTGGCCAATCAGAGACCGCATCGGAACCATCTTTCATCGATTCCGTTTCCCGGTTGGGGCTGGCTACCGAACCTGAGTCGAGATGGTCGCGGCCGATAACGACGGGAGCAGATAGCTCCCCGTTTCGAACCATCTCATTAAACGCAAGTCCTAATCGGTGCCGATCACCGAGTCCTACCCAGCAAATCCTCGAGGGTAAGCCTTGAAACTGAATCCTCTGCTTTGCCATGTCCAACCAGTTGTGCAAATGGGCATCGTCAGGGATCAGCTCTTTGACTTTGGCGTCCGTATTGTAAATGTCTTGCGGGTCACCAGAGAGTGCTGCCCACCGAAACGGCCCGATCCCTTGGCAGAAAAGTGGTCGAATGTAGGCGGGGACAAATCCAGGAAAATCAAAGGCGTTGCTGACACCTTCCTCCAAGGCAACTTGTCGAATGTTGTTTCCATAATCGAATGTGGGGACGCCGCGTTGTTGGAACTCCAACATCGCAAGAACGTGGGCCGCCATCGATTGCTTTGCAGCTGCGATCACTTGATCTGGATCCGTTCGGCGTAGCTCCGCCGCTTGGTCAAGCGTCCATTGAGCGGGCAGGTATCCGTTGAGTGGATCGTGGGCCGAAGTTTGATCGGTCACCGCATCGGGGCAAATTCCCATTTCCAACATTTCAGGAAGCAACTCTGCTGCATTTCCCAACAAGCCGACCGAAATTGCTTTCCCTGCTCCGCGAGCGTCATCGATCAAGTGCATCGCATCGCCCAATGAAGTCGCTTTGAAATCGACATAGCCTGTTTCAAGTCGTTTGTCGATTCGAGTTTCGTCGCATTCGATTGCCAGCATCGATGCGCCTGCCATGGTCGCGGCCAGAGGTTGAGCGCCGCCCATCCCACCCAAACCGGCCGTCAAGATCCAGCGTCCCGTCAGGTCGCCGTTGTAGTGCTGTTTCCCCATCGAGACAAATGTTTCATACGTGCCTTGAACGATCCCTTGGCTGCCGATGTAGATCCAGGAACCGGCGGTCATTTGCCCATACATCATCAACCCAGCCTGGTCGAGCTGATGAAAGTGTTCCCAAGTCGCCCAATGAGGTACCAGGTTGCTGTTGGCGATCAATACTCTGGGTGCGTCTTCGTGAGTTTGAAAGACACCAACGGGTTTGCCGGATTGGACAAGTAGTGTTTGGTCGCTATCAAGGTTTTGCAAGGTGCGAACAATCTGATGGTAACAGGGCCAATTGCGCGCGGCACGACCGATGCCTCCATAGACGACCAATGCCTCAGGGTTTTCGGCGACGGCTGGATCGAGATTGTTCATCAACATTCTCAACGGCGCTTCCGTGAGCCAGCTCTTGCAAGAAAGTTGATTCCCAGTTGGTGCTTTGACTTCGATTGACCCTGTGGTTGGGCTTGCGTCAACATTCATCAGTCTGCCTGTCAGTAATACGGAGTGTTGTCGTCGACGTTTCAGCTGTCCAATTCAGGGTGCCTCAAACAATGCAGTTCGACGAGATGCCTATTATAAGAAAGTCTGATCCACCGCAATCTGTCAGCGCCTCGATTGACCGTCGTCAGATCAAACGCGACATTCCACAAGACGGAGGAATGTCGGAGAATAGCCACGCTTGTCTGTCATGACTTGGGGGTTGCGACGGACAAACACGCTCTCGTTTTTACTCGCGATCACCATGAAATTCTTCACGGCAACACACGAGTGACAAAGTGCCAAACGACGTTCTCGGCACATGCGTCGATTAAAACCGACCCTCATACTTGCCCAGAAATTCCCTGCGACCTAAACAATTCAAGCTGCTTTAGGTTTGTCGATTGAAAAGATCGAAGCCACGCTGGACGGACGATCGACTCTTCCTTCGGGACGATGGCAAAGTTTAAGCGGTGCGTCGTGGGAGAAATGGACTTTGCCAAGATGCTCAGCGAAAAGTTTCTGGATTTGATCGGCGGTGTTGATCCGGTCTACACCGGGAATTTTTAAACTGTAACCTAGCAGTTCTTGATAGCCCGCCTCATCAAGTTCAGAGTATTCGACACCAACTGCAATCAAACCTTTTGGACGACAGACGCGCATCATCTCGTCGGCCAAACGTTGCGGATCATTGCTGTAACTCAATGTCCATCCACAGATGACCACGTCGAATTGGTCGTTCTCGTATGGCATGTCGTGCATGTCGCCAAGATCGATCTGCTTTGAATAGCTGATCAGGTCGAGGCCACGAATGCAATCCAGCGGTAGATCAAAGAACGCAGAAGCGATTAACAAATCGTTTTCGTTACGAGGGCCGATCAATAAAACGGACGTTGCATCTCGCGCCGTCTCGATCACTGACAATGGGCGTATTAACAACTCAATTCGATTATTGGAGAAATCAGCGAGACTCTTCATGTTGTGCTGAAGCGTCTCTTTCACCGACTGGTCTGAATCGAGCGTTCGTACATTTCCGAACCAAGTCGCCCAACGAAGCCGCCAATGGCCAATCCAGCGTCGAACGAGGTTGATTCGCAAAGCCTGACGGCAACGAATTTTCGGAATGAGTCGCATGAGATTTTCGTCAAGTATCAAAGAACAAGTTTGGAGTGGAACAAATCACGTGTGCAACTAAGCATCAACGTCAGCAGCGTTCAGTTCAAAATTGGCGTAGCACCTGCGGTTGCGTTCCAGACGTTGTCGGGCGGTTGGATTGACCGATTCGTCAACTTGGATCGGTGGATAATTCTGACCGAACAACGAATCGGCAAACTGAATCTGAAAGATCAATCGATCTCGTTCCACCAACGGCTTGCCTTTGTGAAACCCTCGCGTGTCAACGGCCAACATTGTCCCAACCGGGCCAGTCAGCTCAACCAGGTCTTGTGATGGGTAGTGCTGCAGAATCTCTTCGTCGCTGATTCGCTCATCTCTCAAGAGTGTCGCTGGTTTGCGAACGTGGGAACCGCGAACATAGCAATGAGGCCCGTTATTGGCGTCGACGTCTGTCAAGTAAACAAAAAATTTGACAAATTTGAATCGGTCCATGTCGAAGTGGTACAACTGCGCCGCACGCGATTGCAGCGCCGAATCACCAGGGGCGCTCCACCACATGGACAGCAAATCCTGGACGGGGTTGAAGCCAAGGTAAGCTTGGGCAATCGAAAAGAAATAGGGATCGGTGGCCAACTGTTGAACGGTCTCGTCAGCAAACAGTTGGTCGGGGCGAAACTGGTGACGCGGCGATTGCGGTAGTTGACGATTGAACCTCTCCGGTTCTTTTGCACTCGGATCTAAAGAGATGCCGACTCCGGGTGTGCTCAATGAGAATTCCAACAGCGCGTCGCAAAAGTGTTTCGGTAGTTGACGTTCAAATCGGTAAAAGCCGTCTTTGCGCAGTTGGCGACCGACGTTTGCAATTTCGGTATCAGTGGCGTCCTCGAACAGGCTGGTCGAAAGATCGACGCGTTGTTTGCGATGGACGGCTTTGCAAACCGTCGCCATGACGTCGTTGAATCGCCCGTTGGTCGTTCGATAGAGTCGCCGCATACTGAAATAGGCTTCTTCAGGTGTCTTGCCTGCTTTTTTGTATTCACGCAACCCAGACATGACCGTCATCACGTCATTGACGAGTTCACGAGTCGATTGAGAAACCCGTTTTGTCCATCGGGATATTTTGCTCATGACCAATCCTTTGGCAGCAGAGTGTGACTTGAATGTCTAACAAGATGACAGCAATTGGGGAAATGAAAAAGATGGGTTGTGTTTGCTAGCAGTGATCCCATGAAAACCGATACAACCGTAAGAATGTTGAGCAAAAAAGGAGCATTCTTTATTGGTTCTTAACGCATGATTCAAAAAAGTACATCAATGAAAACCTACATTCTCAGACGTGATCTGATGGGGTTTCACAAACTTCTGAGCTCCAATACGATCTCTCTTTTTAAAGCTCCCTTATTGCTCCCGGTTCCACCATGTTTCGATTTGCTTTAATTGCAACGCTCAGCATCGCTTTGGGTTTGGCATTTCAGTCGCAGCTTCGCGGCGATGAAATCATCCGATTTGCCGACATTCCTGGGTTTGAAGATGAAGAGTACGAATGGGAGTTCGATTTTACAGAGGAAGTGCTTTCGATCGATTCAATTACGATCGAGCTGTCTCATTCCAATTCATCCCAAGTTCAAATCTATCTGGAGAACGTGGGGATCGGTTTTCCCTATGCACTGTTTACGCTGATTGAAGGTGATGGCACAGGAACAGGAAATACGATCGGTGCTGACGATGGTGATTTTGGCGACCTGAATGGTCTGTCAGAATTGCGGTTTGTCAAAACAGGACCATCGACGACCGTTCGTAATGCAGGCGACGAAGCGCCCAGTGGCGACTACCTGGCCGAGGAATGGGAGAACTTTTTTGGATCTGGTACGCCACCCTATGAGCCATCACGTTGGCGAATGACGATCATCGACAACTCGTCAGATGGCGGACACGTTGGAGCGATCGGAATTCTAAAGATCAACTTTACAACGGCGGTGCCTGAACCAGCATCAATGGCTGTCTTGTTGATCGGTGGCGTAATTGTTGGAATTCGCCGTCGTCGACGATAAGTCTCGGTAAGTCTCAATAAAGAAATTCCGATTGCCTTCTGTGATCGGCGTGCCAACGATGCCCGCGATGACGTCAGCGTTCGTTTTGGCTCAGAGTTTTAGTCTATCTGTTGAACGAGTCTTCTGAGCAGATGAGACCGCGGTTGCGTGAGGCTCAGTCTACGTCTCACCGTTTGCCGGCGACACTCGAACGTCGTACATAAAGTACGGCATCCGTTTCATCCCCAATTTTTCGTACACTTTTTGGGCAACTTCGTTTTCAGTTTCAACATAGAGTCGAATGAACATGACGTCTTGTTCGACCGCCAATTCGTAGACTGCTTGATAGAGCGATTTAAAAATGCCTTGCCCGCGAAATGGCTCACTGACGTAGACAGATTGAATGTACCAGAGGTTGCTGTTTCGCCAGTCGGACCATTCGAAGGTCACCAGCAGGCTGCCACAAACTTCATCGCCACGTTCGGCAATGAGGTAGAACCCTTTGCCAGGATCATCGAAGACCGCTTCGACAGCAGTTTCGACCGTCTTGCGATCGAGCTGTTTGTTTTCGGTCTCTTGCGCCATGGCAATCTGAAATGACGCGATGCTCGGTGCGTCCTCGATTGTCGCAGATCGTACTTTGGTCATGCTGCGTAAGTCTTGGGTGTGTTTTGTTTCTCGAGATAGAACGCCGCAGCTTGGCCAACCCAATCGTCGCGTGAGATGCGATCTCGGAACGCCAGCAAATGGGAAAACTCATCGATGGCTTCGGGCGTCCAATCCTTAATCTGCTTGAACGTGTAAATGCCGTAATCATTGAGACGAGCTTCGAGAACTTCTGCGATCCCTGAGATTCTTTTCAAGTCATCGACTTGTTTTGGTGGTTCGGTATAGATCGTACCTCGCGTCGCATGGACGCGAACGGGTCCGCCATATTCCGCATCGTAATCGACGTCCTGCTTGGCACGAATGGCCATCGCTTCGGTAAACGAAATGACGGTTGCATCCGGTTCAGCAACTGTCCGATAGTTGGCCAGTCGAGCGAGGACCGCGGCACGTTCACGGCGTAAGACACGAATCGTTTCTTCACTTGCTTTTAGTTTCGCCTGCAGCGAATCCATCTGGCTGGCGCCCGATTCTTGTGCCTGCTGACGTTGGGAGTGCAACTCTGTCAGCTCTACAACACGACGACGCAAGGTTTCTCGTTCGGCGTATGCGTCGGCAAACTGTTCTCGAAGTTTTTGAACTTCATCACTGGCCCTTTGATCGACCAGCGATCGTTCTTTAACCAACGACTCCAGCTCGCTAATGCGTTGACATTTGGTTTCCAGCTCTTCGATCAGCCCGGTTAACTCGCCAATTCGACCGCTTGCTGACTTCAGTTCAACGTTAATGTCTGCTTGCTCTTCTCGACTCACGGCCAATTCATTTAGCAACGCATCTCGTTGCGCGATCAGCTGCTCAATCTGTTCCGAGAGTTGCGAACGTTCTTGACCGCGAACTTGTGCTTCCTGTTGCAGCGACGAAAGCGATTCGTTTTCTTGTTCCAGAATCACAACCCGACTCGATTGGGATTCGAGTTGCGACTTCAGTACCTGACATTGCTGCCGAGATTCCGCCAGGTCAGCGCGAAGTTCTTGGGTGGTTTCCTTCAGGGTGTCGTGCTCAAGTTGAGCCGAATCCATCTTCTTCACTTCGAGGGTCAGTTCTTCATACTGAATAGACTGGGCATCGAGTTGAGCTTGCAGGTTATCTCTCAAGCTGTTGGCTTCCGCAGTTTCTGCCCGCAAGCTTTGGTTGGATTCCAACAACCGATCACGTTCCAGACAGACCGACTCATGACTCGAAGATTCCGACTCGAATTTTGTTTCGAGCTCCTCGCAAAGATCTGTCAGCTCATCGCACTGCTTGGCCAGCATCTCCGATCGTACCAGCGCTTCCTGGTATTTGAGGCTGGCTTCATCGGATTCATGGACCAAAACGTCGATTTTTTCCTGATGGGATTGCAAGACTTGGACCATCTCAGATTCAGCCAGCTTTAGTTGATCTGCAAAATGGTCCCGTTGATCCGTAAGTTGTCGCAGCACACCGGAATGATCCTCCAGCTTCGAAGCCATCGCAGACTTGAGCTCGCTCAACTCGTCTGCCAAATCGTCCCGTTGTTGCGTCAACTGAGTCATTGCTTGAGTCTGTGACGCTGCAGCGGCTTCGACTTCGTCCGTGACGCGTTCGAGTTCACTGTTGAGTTCGTCGATCTGCGATTCAAGCGTGACGGATTGGTCGAACGCTGACTTTTGTTGTTGTAGCGCCTCGTCGTATTTGGATCGAAGCCGATGGATCGTTGCTTCCTGATTGTCCAAACGCTTCTTCAGTCCGGAGATCGTGCTCTGCGAAGCGTTTTCCGAGTCGATCGCGGAATCACGCTGGTTGACGACGAGGTCCAGCTGTTTCGTGGCGTTGGCCAAAGACGACTGCAAAGTTTCGACTTGCGACTCAAGGGATTCATAGTCGGCAACGCGTTGTGCCAATTCGGCGGACTCGGCTCGTAGTTGTTCGTGTTCTGCCTGAAGCGTTTCCAGCGACTCCTGGGCGATCTTGCATTCGGATTGAGCTTGCGATTTGTCGCTGGTCAATTGCTTGATTTGGTCAGCAGATTCCTGGAGCGCGGACTCGAGTGAGGTGTACTCCTGTTTCAGTCCGTCTTGATTTTTCGTAGCAGTTTCAAGGAGTCGGCGTTGATTGGCAAGGTCCGACTTTAGTGCCCCTTTTTGCGACTCTGTTTCCTTGAGCTGGTTTTTGAGTCGTTTGTTATCAGTTTCGAAGGTCGTAATTTTTGCTGACTTTTGTGAGAGCGTCGATTCAAGCTTGGCGATTCGTTTTCGATATTCATCTTGGACGCTGGCGACCTTCTCAAGATGCGACTGCGTCATACGATGATGTTTATCTTCGACTTCGACACGTCGTTGACGTTCGACTTCCAATTCAGATCGCACGGAGTCAACTCGCTCCGCATTGGCCGCTGCGACTGCTTCGAGTTCCGCTCGTTGTCGTTCCGCTTGCTCGCGGCTTTGTGACCAGTCGTCGCAAAGTTGTTGAAGGACGTGCAGCTGGCCTTGTTGGCGATTAAAGCGCTCGTCCAGTTTCGCGTGAGAATTGTGTGCGATCTTTAGAGAAAGCCGCAGGTCGTCATTCTCTCGGTTCAACTTTTTCCGCAACGATTCATCTTCACTTCGGTCTCGGTACCAAAGCCAATAACCAAAGATCATGCCAGAAAAGACAAGTACGAATCCAATGAGATAGTCCATGACAGCCCCGTCGATCAGCAACGGTTTATGAAACAGGAAATGAATGGTGACCGACGACGCGCGTCGGCGCACCACGGCCTGTTCATTCGCTTCGGACTAAATTATTCGGAATCTTCAGCAAAACTTGGCTAACCGGCAAAGTTTCACATCCTGCTAGCAAGAGAAATCGCGCTCGATTCCGGTCGATGAAGGACGTAGCTCAAATCTCCAGATTCATTTGAATTGGGCCCTTATGTTGGTAAATTCTATCGGGACAAATGAATGATATCTGCGTCGCATTTGGCAAAATGGGAAACGTGGTTGATGTCTCGTCGCGTCGAATACGATGTTTGAGCGCAGGCCCAGAGCCTTTTCTCGAAGATTGGCAGATCGATTGAACCGACCATTGGAATCGAAATATGGGAATGACAGCGAACCTGATCAAAGTCTCCAGGGAAACCTTGGCGAACGTACAGTCCGATCCGACGTTGATTGAAACGCTCGTCATGGACACCATCCAAGGCACTGCTGATCCTGGAGACGGTTTAGACCTCTACAAGTCCTGGAATGCAATGCACGTGCTTCTGAATGACGGGGCCTGTGGGGCAGAATCCGATGCAATCATGGGTGGCACTCCGATCGGCGAAGATCTTGGATTTGGCCCAGCACGTTTCCTCAACGACCGGGAAGTCGCCGACATTTCTGCAGCCCTCTCAAGAATTTCCACCAGCGATTTTGAGAGTCGTTTCGACGTGGCAAAGATGAAGGATGTTTACGCCTTCCATCAGGAAAACGCTGATGATGAATGGCCAATTCTTTCCAAACTGTTCGCCGAGACAAAAACGTTTTACGCGTCAGCGGCGCAAGCCACCAACGGGGTGATCTTGTTTCTGATATAGCTGCCGTGGCAATTCGCGACGACCACAAAGCTGGCCACTCACCAAAGCTGACCCGTCACGCTGACGTCGCGGTTGCTTCATTCAATCCAAAGTGCGCGTAGAAGCTGATCGCAATCGCTGCAGCACAGATCAGCGTCATTACGGTTCCCGGCACAAAATGGACATATCCGCCCAAGTCCATGAACAGAAAATAGCCAAGGTCAGTTAATCCCCCGACTAAAGCGGCCAAGAGAATTCCGTTTTGAGAGCCTCGCCAAACGAAGACAGCGCAGACGGTGGTGACCACGCCGATCCAAGCGAGATTGAAACCATGCTGGTTGATGAGTGCGCCCGCGGCATCCGGGTATGTGACATCTAGTGTCGCGGGATCGACAGCATCGGCGATGCCCTGCACTCCTTGCGGCGCCTCTTTGCTAATCGTAATGACCCCGGCAAATACATGCACTAGTCCCCATATCACCCAAAGCACGGCAGCAATCTTCAACATGACACCCTTGGTTGTATTCTGCGTGGACATAAAAAAGTAACCTTTCGTGTTACATTAAGATTTAAAAAAAGGGTCAGTTTCCTGGTCTCATCTGCGCGCAAATCAGCGGCTTGACGACATCGTCCATCTGTTTCACCGTGACCTTTTGCAGTTTGCGCATCAACGCTTCTTCGGCCTCAGCGTAGAGGTCATTGATATAGCCCGCCAATACCTCCGCCACTCCAGATTCGGTACCTGGGTGGCGTCGAAGCAATTCAGAAGTCTCGCAAACTGCTTCAAAGACTTGTCGCAGGTTGATCTTGGAAGGTTTGCGGGCCAAAACGCTGCCTCCACCGCTACCACGTCGTGTTTCAACCAATCCCGCTTGACTCAACTTGGAAAGGACTCGACGGATCACAACAGGACTCGTCCCATAGGTTGCTGCCAAGACTTCAGACGTGAGCGGGTCACCGTCACGTGAGGACAGAAAACCAACGATGTGGAGTCCAATTGCCAGGTCGCTGTTCATGTTGCTTAATGTAACAATGCGTGTTACGAATTCAATAGGCCGCTTGGAAACTTCATCAACTTGGCGGCGAAGCCAAGCATGTTTTCGATGTCAACGTTTTGCGGCTACCAACGATTTTGGATTTTTTGCTTCGCGACATCGCGGAAAGCCACTCAAAGCCACAAAAGTTTCGATGCAAAGGACGCTTTGCGTCGCCAACGGATAAAATTGGATTTTACATTTGTCTGCGTCCTGAATTCGGTTTTGCATCCGAACCTGCATTTTCCTTGATCATCAACAAGTGGAATCGAACATGAATCGCTACATTGACGGATTTGTTTTGCCGGTTGCGCGCAAGCAATTGGCTGACTATCAAAACGTTTCACAACAAGTTGCTGAGATCTACAAGGAACACGGTGCTCTTGACTATCTGGAGTTTGTCGGCGACGACATGCATCGCGCGGGCACTCGCCCTTTTCCAGAGATGATTACGGCCAGTGAAGATGAAGCCGTCGTGTTTGGCTGGGTCGTGTTTGAGTCCCGTGCGGCCCGAGACGACGTTAACAGAATAGTGGAAGCGGATCCTCGAATGGCCACGCTGATCGCTCCTTTGCTGGATCCGTCAAAGCCAGTTTTTGACGCCAATCGAATGGCATACGCCGGGTTCTCGCCGCTTGTTTCTTCGACCGGCGGAGACATCAGAAACTAGCGGTCAACGACGTTGAGTATCATTGGTACCGTTGGCAAGAAACTTCGTCTCAAACGATCATGGCGGCTACGCCGTCGTAAAGCATGATCCCTTCTGGGGTCAATCGCACCCGTTCATTGTGGTCGGCATCAGTCACGAACTCGACCAAATCAAGTTCGAGCAATTTCGATTTTGTTTCCCCGAGTACGTCGTCGACGCTGCACCCGGACTTGGATGCAAATCGATTGATGCCGACGCCGTCCACATTTCGCAAACCGATTGCCAGCATCTCTTTTGCGGCATCCAAACCATGCAGTGATTGGCGATGGGCAACTGGTGACGCGCCGGACTCGACCAATTTCAAATATTGACTTGTGCTTTGGTGATTCGTTTCGCGAACGGATCCATCGACAAATCGTGAAGCCCCCGGACCAAACGCCAAATAATCATCGCCAGACCAGTAGACCAGATTATGACGACATCGATGTCCAGCTTTCGCAAAACTGGACAGTTCGTAGTGCTCCCATCCCGTCCGATCAAGTTCCTGGACCGTCCATTGGTACATGGTTGCCCGCAAATCCTCGTCGGTCTGGTGCAGGTCTCCTCGACGAAGTCGATTCCAGAATTGGGTCCCTTTCTCAAACGTCAATTCGTACGTTGAAAGATGATCTGGCTGGAGCGAAATTGCTGTCCTCAAATCAACCGCCCACGCCTCAGAAGTTTCGTGGGGTGCTGCGAAGATCAAATCCAGAGACACGCTTGAAAATGCCGAGCGGGCCAGTTGGAACGCTGTGATCACTTCGTCGGCAGTGTGATCTCGTTCCAAATGCTTCAACTTCTGCTCAGCAAATGACTGAACTCCCAAGCTGATTCGCGTGACACCAATCGATTGTAGGGAGTGAACCTTATCTGCCGTAATGTCGTTTGGGTTGCATTCGGCGGTGACCTCAGCATTGTCGGCAAGTCTGAAATAGCGAAACAATATATCGGCGAGCCGTTGTAGCTGCCGTGGGTCGAGATGGCTGGGCGTGCCGCCTCCAAGAAACAACGTATCGATTTCCAATGGCTGTTGAACAAACGCGTACTCCTTTGCCACGTTGGCCATTTCCAGATGCAGCGCGTCAAGGTAGCGATCGGCGAGATAATCACGACCGGCAACGACTGAAAAATTGCAGTAACCGCAGCGGTGACGGCAGAAAGGAACGTGCACGTAGACCGATCGGGCACTGGTTTGCGTTTTCATGAAAGCCAGCTGAGTCGAGTTGCGAAAATCAGATCCAGATCTTTAATCGACCATCGAGCAGGCCGGGTAATCGCTTGGCGATGATCTTTTCAGCATGGCGACGATTGTATCGCGTGCTGCAATGCCCCGCGATGATCAGCTCGTTCTGAAATTTGTCTTCACGGGCAACGAAATCATCCACATGCATGTGCCCATTTTTGTGAATGAGTTCCTTGCGATGCTCGGGATCAATAAACGTTAACTCGGTAATCAGGATTTTCGACTGATAGAAAATTGGGTTGTCGTCGAGTCCTTTGGGCGACGTGTCGCCTGTGTACCCGACCAACGGGACTCGTTTCTCATACGTTACTTCAGTACCGGCGTCACGCAGGTCGCGAATCTGTTCACCGTTCAACTCCAAGTACTCTTCTTTGAGTTTCTTGCGTCGGTCCGAAACGACGAAGCCGATACTGGGAACCGTGTGTTTGGTTTTCAGCACGTTGACGACAAGTTCTCGGCTCAATTCGATTTCGTCGCCCGCTTCGACTCCGATCAGTTCGCATGGCATCGGTCCGCGATCGAGTTTGACAAAAGACTCCAGCATGTTACGAATCATTTTGACTGCGAACGCGGGAACGTAGATGACCGGAGGGGGCATCTTCATTAAACGTCGACGCGAAACGTAAAGCGGGAGCGCCGCGATATGATCAAGATGGCAGTGCGAGATAAACCAGGTTGGCGTTCCCATGAAATCCCACGGATGGGCGCCGAGATCAAAACCGAGTTTGAGTTCTGGAATCCGCCAATAGGATTGGACCGCGGCGCGCGAATAACCCTCGATCGTCAGACCATCGTGCTGGTGTTCGATGACAGGCGCGTTGTTGAGCATGATGTTGGCAAATTCAAGTCAGCGCGACCAGCAGCGCGAGACGTCATTGGTAAATACAAAGAATAATGCACAGGTCGGAGGACGGCTTGCGTCGATTCTGGCCGAAATCCACGACGTCATTGTCGATAGCTGAAATCGTTGAGCCAAAGCTTCGAATGGAAGCATCGATTGTTTCATGATGACCGACGCGCCGAAGCAGGGGAACCCTACGACGCATCATCCAAAACTTCAACCGCCGCAAACGTGTTACCCTCTAGCATTGACAGGCTCGCACCACCACCAGTGCTGATGTGGGTTACCGAGTCTTCAAAGCCCAGTTGCGCGACGGCGGCAGCGCTATCGCCACCACCAATGATACTTACCGCATCTCCATCGGCGATCGCTTGAGCAACCGATTTGGTTCCTTCGTCAAATGGCGGCATTTCAAAAACACCCATCGGGCCATTCCAAACAACCGTTTTGGCTTCACGAACAACGCCTGCAAACAGCTTCGCAGTGTCCGGTCCAATGTCGAGTCCTTCAAAACCGTCGGGGATCTGGCCCGCAGGGACGATGCGTTTTTCGCAGTCGCTACTGAAAGCATCACCACAATGGCAATCGACAGGCAGAACGATTTTGTCGCCGGCTTGTTCAAGCAACTGTTTGGCAAGATCGGTCTTGTCTTTCTCGACCAGGCTATCACCCACCGAACCACCTTGGGCCAGTGCAAACGTATAGGCCATCGCCCCACCAATCAGGATGCGGTCGCAAATGCCGATCAGATTCTCAATAACTTTGATTTTATCTGAGACTTTGGCACCACCGAGGATTGCCACAAAGGGGCGATCCGGCGACGCGATCACATCACTCAGGTACTTGATTTCTTTGTCAACTAACGAACCGACAACTTTCGGTTTGTCGCCCATCGCTTTTGGGACACCATACATCGATGCATGTTCGCGGTGGCATGTCCCAAATGCGTTATTGCAATAGATGTCAGCCATCGACGCCAGCGACTGAGCGAACGCCTCATCTCCGGATTTTTCTCTCGGGTCAAAACGAAGGTTCTCCAAGAGTACGATTCCACCATCTTTCAGGTCGGCAACCTTTGCCTGTGCATCGTCGCCGATCGTGTCAGCTGCGAATGCGACGTCTTGACCCATGAGCTCTCCAAGTCGAGCTGCGGCTGGCGCGAGACTAAGGTTCCCATTCGGTTCGCCTTTGGGGCGTCCGAGATGGCTGGCCAGTATCAATTTACCACCACGGTCGATCACGGACTTAATGCTGGGAAGGGCCATTTCAATCCGACGATCGTCGGTAATCTGCTGGTTGTCATCCAGCGGGACGTTGAAATCGACGCGCATCAATACTCGTTTGCCGGCGACGTCCGTTTGATCAATTGTCTGTTTGGGCATGTTGGGAACCGCAAGAAATTAGCAAAAAATTAGCTGGCAGGTGCGTCTTTGACGACGACTCGTTTTTGAATGTTGGTTTCAATTGGGCCAAAGACCTCTTCATGGCGTTGCACCGAAACATGCAATGCGTGAAGCAACCGTTTTGCGGTATAAAAATTCAAGATGATCCGTTGCTCGATATCCACGGGCTGCTCATTGCTGCCCATCGGCTGTGCGTTCATGCCAAAATCAATGATCAACTCTTCTGGAGAGCCAGTCACTCGGCAAAAGTTGGCGTAGGCACTGACGGCACCTGTGTCATCGACGGAGATCGGGCGGGGCTTGTTTTCTTGTTCAGCCATTGGACTCTTTCATTTTATTGAGTAAGCGGTCCGACCAAGTCACCATTTGGTTTCTGAACGGTCGGTCGGTCCGAATTTTCGCAGCGTATTAGCCAAAGACTAACACTGGGAGCGAATTCGAAACCGAAATCAGATCAAATCGACACGCTACCGTCAAGCACACGGGCAAAGAGCTTTCATGACATCGTTGGTCAGCGATGCATTAGCAAGGTCATCAGGTTTTCGCGGTGACTCAGTCTTGTTTTGGCTTGCAAACGATAAAGAGCGCTTTGCGGTTCAAGATCGATTTGAAATAGGGCGAAATTGCTTGCTCGTCATTGATTACGATGACCGCGCGGCGATCGACAAATTGCTGTTCGACTTCGTCTGAATCCAACGCTTTCCCATCGATGTCAAAAACCTGCACTCGCTCGATGACAAACGGCAGTCGCTTGATCTTGCTGGTGGTTTGCGTTTTTCCACGAAGGACGGATGTGGTTCGCGTCCGTTGTTCTCTCAGGAAACGACGCACCTCTTTGCCGTCAACCATCTCGGTGACGGGGACCATCACGTGATAGTTTGTCGTGACGATTTCTTTTTTTGCAGGTGGAACTTGAGTGGTATCTTTCTTCTGGTTTTTAGCTTTGGCTACCGCCGCTTCGAATTCCTTCTGTTCTTCTTCCGTTCGTTGGCGATATCGGGTCACAGGGACTTTGCGGACCCTTGTCTCTTGACGGATCTTTTGAATTGGTTTTCCGTCGGCCATCTCGGTGTAGGGAACATGTACAACGTAGTTCTGCATCACCTTTTCAACGATTCGGACGCCTCGCGGATCCAGCTGTGGATCTGTCTCATTGGCCATGGGGGCGATTAGTTTTTGTTGCAATTCGCTGGTAGCGATCACGAGTTTGCCGTTTTTGATTTCAGCGGTCGCAAACTGGAATGTCGGAAGTGCGTCAGGATCCGGCGAACTGTCGAATTGGGGGAAACGGACGTCTGCCTGTGGCGGCGGTTCCAGGTCAAAGTCAGACTGGGCAGTGACCCAACTGACCGGAATCAAAACCAGAGAGGCTACAAAGACGACACGACGGCATACGATACTCATAATATCACCAGTTCATCAAAGAAACGAGAAACATCCCAATCAACATCGACGACCAACGAGGTTTGGCTCAGTCGTTAGGCAAAGAGGCAGTCATTCAACTCGAAGTTAGGCTAAGGAGTTGATCAACATCCGTCAAACATTTTGTTCAATCCTGCATGAATCATTGAACCTCATCAACTGACTAGTCCTTGATTGTGATGGGTTGGCGAAAGGAATCAAATTCCTTTTGCCCGCCAAGAAATGTGTATTCTTTGACTCCTGCATTTTCAAACTGACGCCACGCTTCAGCAAAACAGCCATCGGCAATCTTCGAGTCGACTAACTTCAGCACGCGTCCCAATCGAAGCCAAGCATGTCCTATTCGATAGTCGACGAACTTGAGGTCATGTTCGTTGAGACGATCGATGAGGTCGCGAATCAGAACTTCTGCTTCATGAGCAAGTTCCTTCGCAGCCTTATCATCTTGCGTGCGTTTGATCTCGTCAGTCAGAAAGTCAACATATGCGTAGACGTAACTGGCATAGGCAGGGTTCCTGCCAGTCGCCTTGCGAGCCGCATCGAGCACGCTCAGCAACAACCGTTGTTTCAATCGTCGATCTGGAACCAGTTTCGCTCGAGCGAGTTGCAGTTCGAGTACCGCTGGATTGAAGTGGCCGTACTCTTCTCCAAGGCGATCAACCAACTTGTTAGTGTTCTTTAAAAACACCTGAGTCGACTGTTCGATGTGTTGTTTCGACGCCAATGGATTGAATTGCGCGTACCAAAATGGGAAAAGCTCGTCGTAGAGATTAATTGCCGCGGTAATCGCGTCGTTCGTTGACAACGTCTTGGCATATTTGCGAGCCTCGTTCATCTTGTTGATCCCCTGCATCACTAGCCTTGGTTTTTGCAGTGCGGGCACGTGGTCGGAACCGGCAAGTCGAAACTTGTTGACGATTTGCGTCATGGTAATCGCCGTGACCAGTCGTGGATGGATCTTAGGGTCCTGAGCAAGTCTCAGTCGTTCAAGCGTTTCGTCAAAGTGGCCTTCGTTAGCAAGCATCCTTTTTTGATCCCAGCTCTCTTTTGAGCCACTCAACGCCATGCAATGTAAAACGGTAGTCGACAATCGAGGCTCTTTGTGTTCTTCATACCCGAGTGCATCCATGTCTGCGAGTGCGACCTCGAGCAACTCGAGCGCTTCATCTTCACGCCCTTGAAGCACTCTTAACAGTCCCAGCTCAACCCGGATGGTCGCCAAGTGCTCCGTCCGTGTTGTGGATTCGGGTTCAGCAAGCAGCATCTCAAGTGCTTGTCGCTTCTTGGCCTCTGCGTCATCGGCCTTGGCGAGTTTGATAAATACGTTTCCCAGTTGGTTATGAATTTCAGCCCGTCTTTGTTGGTCGCGGATACCAAGTTCGACGATATTGGCATCCACGTCGTCGTATCGTTTTCCAAACTGTGACACCCGTTCACTTTTTAGATGATGAATAAAGAATTCCTTAATCATTTCGGATTCTTTGGCTTCAACCTGAGCCACTCGCGCGTGTTCAATGGCAGCGTTTCGTTGATAGTTTGCGATGATGGCGGCGATGGCCATCGCGATTCCCGCCAGCGCAAACGCCGATTGTCTGAGTCGCATTGCGATCCACTCTTTACGTCGAACCTCACGACTGGCATTGACCAGTTCAACTTCCATGGGATCCAGATTGCGAGTTCCCTGAAGTCCTTCTTCAACCAGGTTCAAGTCGGCTTGATCCAATGGAGTGCCATGGTCGATGGACCAGTCAACTTTCCGATTGTCGAGGATGCGTCGCGCACGTTGACCCGGGTGATGCGAGTTTTCGTGCAGTTCTCGAACCAGCGGAGCTAAAGTGTCGTGCGTCAATCGCGAAACGCGTTGTCCTTGGTCATCTGTGGACGTGGTTAGCAGGTAAAGTTCTTCGCACCGTTGAATGATCGATTCGATCGGCGTGGGAACATGACAGTATCGTTCTTGAAGGTCAGCGATCGGATGTTGATTGGCCGAACCGATCGATGTGGTGTGATACTCAAGTAGATCGATCAACAGCCCAGTCGTTTCGGCTGACTTGAGTTCAGCATGATTGTTGAATTGGCGCAGTTGCTGTCGAAGAAATTCGCCAAGGTCGGTTTTCATTTTCTGATAAAGTTCGCGATCGAATCGCGGTTGTTTCCCATCAAGCGTCGCCGCATCCCACATTTTTCCAAGCAAGATCTGCAACGTGGGTCCGATCGAAGACGTTGTGTCGCGCGAGAGATCGTCGGCAATGAGTTCGGCCAAACCCGCTTCGACCGTCAAGTTGTATTGATTGCATGCGCGTTGAGATTGAGTTGGACCGTTGACCACTTCGACGATGCTGTCGCGGTCAAGCGGTTCCAGAAATGTGCGCGAAGTAGGGATTTGCATTTCCTGGAATTGTCGGTCAAGTTCCGCAAGCCACTCCTTTCGAAATCCCAATATAAGATTTCCAACGGGGCGTCGTTCGGGATCGCAAAACGTGTCACGGCAAAACTCCAAGAACTCTTTCAGTTCACTTTGACCATTTTGACGCGAACGAGTAAACACCTCTTCGACCTGGTCCAACACAATGGTCAATGGTCTGCCGAGTGCTTGCTCAGCTGTGCACCAGGCACTGCTGCTGTCGACATCGGTTAGTGATCCAATCGGCGTTTTACTTAACGACGACATCAAACCACCACTGACGCGCCGAACGTAATGAACGTCATGAAGGGCGCTCAGTCGTGGAATCAACCCGGCGTCCAGCAGTGAAGATTTGCCAACGCCCGATTGTCCATATAACAGCAATACGGGACTGGTCGCAGAGTCGGTTATTCGATCGTACAGCTCACGGATTTGACGGTTGCGTCCGTAAAAGATCTCAGCATGTTTTGCTTCAAACCACGCGAGGCGTCGGTACGGACAGGTGGGCAAATCGAGTTCCGGCAAACTTGGCAAGCCGAACAGCGCGTTGTTGATTGCCATAGGAAGGCTCCATTGGCTGGCAGCCTCCTCGCCAAACAACTTCCAGGTCGCGTCACCCGGTTTGAGATCTGGCTGATTGGCGAAGCGGACACTTCTCGTCTGGTCTGGATCTCGTGGAGTCAGCGTCTTGACAACTGCCTCTGATTGGCGAAATGCTTCATGGATATCAGCACCACCGGCCAAGCCTTGATAAAAATGGAGTGCGAACGAAGTTGCCAGTTCGTCCTCAATCGGACGAGTTGTTGAAATCACCGAACCGACATTTGCGTTTAGCAGTGCGTCGGTCTGTTGTTCCGTCGAACATCCATTGAGGAACGCCAGTTGCATTCCTTGTTGGACCGAAAAGAAATCAGCCAGCCCACTCGCGTTTGCGTTTGTGTTTGCATTCCCTTTCGCTGACTCCAACAACAGTTCGTATCCATTGGCATGGCCGCCGTAATGAAAAATGGCGATGCGATTTCGGTATCGGCTGTCCTGAAATACTTTGAAGACATCTTCGGGCGTGACGTTAAAGCGAACGACCAACTCACAAAGACCTTCCTTTTCTGCGCCGGTCAAGACATCGCGAAGTCGACGGGCCTCTTCAGGTAATTCATTCAGATAGCCATGAACGCCGGATCGGTCGTTGGCGAACGTCAGGAAGATGACAGGGGGCGTGTTAGGAGTGTCAGTCATCTCAGCTACTTTTTTTGTACGTGGAAGCGACATCCTGATTCTAAATGAATAGAATCGAGATTGCTCATCAATTCGATGTTGCGATCGCCAAATTGACTGGCGATCAAGGACTACTCCTTAAACATTTTGACCCGATTCGGTTTTTCGTCAGCGCAAGACAAATCGTGAATGTCTCTTTTGATATAAAAACACTTGAGACTTTACGGCCGTTTGCGGGGTACATGTTTCTATGAATCGAGACACACCGAATGGCAATGGGAAAACCAAGCCACCGAGGCGTTTGGCAGAACCCAAGCCCTGGATCACATTTCCACGAATTCTGATAGGCCTGATGATGATCGTAATGTTTGGATGCGTTCTATTTTGGTTCCTCTGTATTCAACAGCCGGGTGAGTCGTTTGTTCGAATGCCCGAACAAAGTCAAATCGAACAACAGGATGAGCTCGCTACTGGCACGTCCGCGCAACAGGAAACGGGGGCAGCGAAAAGCACCAAGACCGCTCCAGGGGCAATCGGTGCTCCATCAACGCAGCAAGATGCCCAAAAAAGTTCAGCTAAAAAGCAATCGTTTGATTTTCAAGCCCGGCTTGAAAAACATGTTGAGCATTTGGCAACGAAGATTGGCGAACGAAATCTGGGAAAGTACAAAGCGCTCTGCGATGCAGCTGACTACATCGAAAGTGAACTTAAATCGTTTGGATATCAACCCAAACGTCAGACGTATCAAGTCTTGGGTCGGGATTGTTTCAACATCGAAGCCGAAATCAAAGGTACGAAAAAGCCAGACGAAATCGTCATCATTGGAGGTCACTATGACAGTGTGCGCGGTACGCCAGGTGCCAACGATAATGGCAGTGGAACGGCGGCGATGCTGGTGCTGGCGGAGCAGTTTAAAAAGAGCAAGCCAGAGAAGACTTTGCGGTTCGTGGCGTGGACGAATGAGGAGCCCCCCTATTTTCAAAATCGCGGTGAAATGGGCTCATGGGTTTACGCCGAAAAGTGCAGCAAAGAAAAACAGGATATTGCCGCTGTTTTGAGCTTGGAAACGATGGGGTATTTCACGGACGAAAAGGACTCGCAGAAATATCCTCCGCCGTTGAATCTGTTGTACCCTTCAACTGGCAACTTTATCGGGTTCGTAGGGAATCGTGGATCGGCCCAATTGCAACGACGCGCGATCAAGGTCTTTCGTGAACACGCCAAGGTTCCCAGCGAAGGAGCTTCGTTGCCGGGCAGCATTCAAGGTGTCGGCTGGTCGGATCATTGGTCATTTTGGAAAGAAGGATACGTCGGAATCATGATTACCGACACCGCTCCGTTTCGGTATCCGCATTATCACCGTGCAACCGATACGCCAGACCAATTGAACTTCCCTGAGATGACCAAGGTCGTTGATGGACTGGTCTACGTTGTGGAAGATTTGGTCGCCGTTGCCAAAGACAAGATTGACGAGCCGGATCCGGGAAAAGAGAAAGGAAAATGATGCCGTGCGCGGCGTCGCGCGAGAACCCGAACGCAAGGTTCACCGATCAACAAGTAGCGGACCGGCGCAAGCCGGCCGGTGTTGAGTTAGATTCGCCAATGAGGCTTTTCGTAGGGCTACCGTAGGGCTTGCGCCCTGACGCTACATGTAGTTTTTGCCCCTTTGAGTTTGAAGGAACACAATAAGTAGCGGACCGGCGCAAGCCGGCCGGTGTTGAGTTAGATCTCGCCAATGAGGTGTTTCGTAGGGCTACCGTAGGGCTTGCGCCCTGACGCTACATATAGTTTTTGCCCCTTTGATTTTGGAGGAACACAACAAGTAGCGGACCGGCGCAAGCCGGCCGGTTTTGGGCTAGATCTCGCCAATGGAAGGCGTTTCGTGGGGCTATCGTAGGGCTTGCGCCCTGACGCTACATATAGTTTTTGCCCCTTTGAGTTTGAAGGAACACAATAAGTAGCGGACCGGCGCAAGCCGGCCGGTGTTTGAGTTAAATCTCGCCAATGGAAGGCTTTTCGTAGCGCTACCGTAGGGCTTGCGCCCTGACGCTACATCAAGCCGGCCGGTGTTGGGCTAGATCTTGCCAATGGAAGGCTTTTCGAATCGCTACCGTAGGGCTTGCGCCCTGACGCTACATACTTGCGCCCTAGCGCTACTTGGAGCGCTTGCGGAACCAACTCAACATCACTATCGCCCAGCAAACTAATGTGATGTAACCAAAAACTCGCGAGGGAAGATCACCGATCGTCCGGTAGAGACTTGAACCGCCCGACGGTACGACGTCGCAAATTAATGTCTCGGTATCTCGACGGCTACCGCGTTTAACGATCCTCCCGGCCGGATCGATGTGGGCGGACAGCCCCGTGTTGGCGCAAACCAAATGATCTTTACGCATTTCAACTGCGCGAAAGATGTTGCAAGCCAGATGAAAGTCGAGGCAACTGGTACCAAAAAACCAACCATCATTGGTGATGTTGACCATCGCATCGATCGTGCCATTCTCGGCTTCCAATTGATTGATCTGCCGGCGAATCAAATGGGGAACGGTTGTTTCAAAACAGATCGAGGGCGCCAAGTAAAGTTCGCTCGCTTTGATTCGGGAAAACTCGGTTCCGACACTAAGGTTTCGGCCCATGGGAGAAAGGCTTTGAATCATTGGGACTTGATCCGCAAACGGAACATACTCGCCAAACATGACCAAGTGCTGTTTGAAATACCGATCGACGATACGACCTTGTTCATCAAACGTAAGTGCTGCGTTGTACGCCGCACCGTCATCTTGAGGGTCCTTGGTCAAAACGCCAGCCAACAGCGGAACGTCGTAACGTTGCAATGGCCCGATCATGGCAAAGTTCCAAATCGACCGCAGGTTTTCAGCAGACTCTTCGGTCGTCCCGTACGGTCCATCAGAAATCGAATCGATGTAACCCAAAAATGAGCCCTCCGGCCAAACAACCAGATCTGGCGTTGGCTCGGCTTGAAGTGCTGATTGAGTCAACTGAGCTGTTTCAAAAATGCGTTGGTCAATCTCTTCCAATGTCGTTTTCGCAAATACAACATCAAATGAAGTTTGAATCAGAGCGATCCGTGCCATCCGTGCACGTGGCTGGCCTTCCTGAGGCGACTCTGCAGCGACCGGAAACTCATTGAGTCGGACTTGTCCATAAATCACAACCGCAACAAGCATCGCTACCGAAGACAACGGTGGAACGAACATCCGAAGCCATGAGAACTGTCGATGTCCCAATCGCAGCAACGTGAGTTGTTGCAGCATCAACGTCATGCCTGTCGAAAAACAGATCATCAGAAATGTCAAGGAATAGGCACCAAAAAGATCGGCTACCTGGATCAGTTCAGGGTTGAGGTATTGAGAATGCGACAGGCAAACCATGCCCATGCCGGTTGCGAAATGGCAGCGAATCCATTCAATCCCGGTCCAGACGATCGGCACTGCCAACATCGACGGCACATGGCAGCGAATGATTAAAAATCTGGAAACGCTGACCAGCATGGGCGTGTAGACAGCCATGTAAATCGAGACCGCAAGCCAACCGCCAAACAGTGCAGGGTGGGGGATCGGAATGAAGTAAAACGTTGTCAGCCAGTAAAGCGTGCCAGCAAAAAAGAGTTTCCAGTACGTACGTCGGGGGACGGATGTAATGGGATGGGTGGCAGAGTTCTGTTCCGACTGGGCGTCTTCTCGATTCGTCGTCAGCGTAAACGATGGAGTTGTGATCAGCAGGATCAAGGGACACGGAGCCAACCACGCCAGCCAAGCGAAGCCGACAGGTGGAAAGGACAGCCATAGCAGGCTCATCGATAATAGCGCAAGCCAGAATATCGGAAGTTGTGTCGGTTTCGCTGAAAGTGGCTCGTCGGGCGCAGTCATCGATGTTAAATCAGAGTGGATGCTTTTTGGAGTGATCGATTGTCTGTCACATTAGCCAGCTTGCAAGATCTGTTGCTTGCTGGCAACCGCATCGAACTTGGGGAGCTTCGAATTAGCAATCTGTGAGACCATTTGATCCGACGCTTGTTGAACCGCTTCGATCGAAATATCACGCATGGCATCGTTTGTTGCGTTGCGACGTTGCCGACAACTACCATCCTGATACCAAGCCTGGATCGCGATGTGTTGATCGCCAAATGCGCAGGAATCTTCGGGGCGCGTGGTTCCGTAAAGGCCAATACATGGTGTACCGACGGCGTTCGCCAAGTGCAATGGGCCCGTGTCACCGCCAATGAAAAACTGGCCTAGCGCGGAGAGGGCGGCCAACTCACGGAGACTGGTTGGACAAGCGACCACGCAAGCGTTGGATGGCCCTAGTGCATCGGCGTGACGTTTAATGTCGGTAGCCATTTGATGTTCCTCATCACCAGCCCAAACGACGACACTGGTTAAATCGTGATGTGACTTGAGGTAATTGGCGACCGCACCAAATCGATCCATTTCCCATCGCTTGGAGGCCCAGGTTCCTCCGGGGTTGATGACGATGATCTTTTGAGGATCGAAGTCTTGGTCAGTCGCTACTTCGTCGAGCCAGCGCACAACTTGCTGTTGGCTTTCGGGGCAGACAGGTAGATCGAATCGCGGGGGATTGGCGTTGACGCTGAGTCCCATCCCTTGGATGAGCTCAATGCTTCTGGGGACGATGTGGGTTGCTTCCGTTTCAACCAGTTTGTTGTTCAACCAAGTCGACAATTCTCGGCCCCAGCGACCGCGAATTCCGATTCGTTGTTTGGCACCGCTCAGCCAACCAAGACCGGCACTTTTGGTGATGCCTTGCGGATCGATGGCGATATCAAATTGGGGTTGTTGCAGTTGGCGGCGAAGAGAAATCCAGCAACGTGGTTTTCCTGCCCAACCTTTGGGGATCATCAGGATTTCGTCAACCGAAGGGTGCAGGGCAAGGAGCTTTTGGGTTGGAGACTCAACTGCCCAAGTGATTCTGGCTTGGGGGCATTGATCCTTGATGGCGTTAACCATCGGCAGCGTCAGCAGGCAATCGCCAATGTGACTTAATCGTGTAATCAGGATATTGGGTTTGGGCTGTCCATCCATGGTCAGTCGTTTCGAAAAAAGTCGTTTCGGAAAATTGCTCGACGTTTTTACAAAAAAGCCGGGAAACTCGCGCGCTCATGCTACTTCATTGGCGGTGCAGGACCAACCTCAGTGTTAACTCGCCGGAATTTATGCGTTGCCGTTCTTTTCGCCACTTGGGGTTTGGACCACAATAGATCTCTCTGAAACACTGGTTTTTGTCGAACCATTTGCCACAATCGGTTCAATGTCTGTTCAAGAGGTTAAATCATGAGTCTGCATCGTCGTCAATTATTGCAAGCTTCTGCCGCCATTTCGATTGGTGCGTTAGCCCCTCGGGTCACCTTGGGCGGATCGATTCGTAAAGATGATCAATTAAGAATTGCAGCAGTTGGCATCGGAGGGCGAGGTAACGCTGACCTTAAAGAGATGAGCAGCCACAAAGCGTTTCACTTGTCGGCGGTTTGCGATGTCGATCAATCGTTTTACAAAAATGGTCAGGCGTTCAATCCCGATGTCGCTTGTTTTCAAGACTACCGCAAAATGTTCGACGAAAAGTCTGACGACTTTGACGCAGTGCTCGTGGCCACGCCCGATCACATGCATTCGCCAATCGCAAAACTGGCACTCGATGCCGGCAAGCATGTGTATCTTCAGAAGCCGCTGGCCCAGGACATTGGTGAATGTCGTCTGTTAGCCCAAGCCGCGAAAGACAAACCTGAATTGGTGACGCAGATGGGAATCCAAATCCATTCGCATCCGGCCTACCGAACGATGGTGAGTTGGATTCAATCTGGTTTGATTGGAAAAGTTCGAGAAGTTCATAGCTGGTCGGGCAAGGGGTGGGGAGGGGAGCTTCCAGATGCCGAGCCAACTCCGATTCCTGAGACATTGGACTGGGATCTTTACTGCGGGGTCTCAGAAAAGTTGCCCTACATCAAAGACTACTATCATCGTAACAATTGGAGAAAGTGGCTGGCGTTTGGCACTGGCACACAAGGCGACATGGGATGCCACATTGTTGATCCTGTGTTTACAGCGCTCCAGCTCAAAGACCCGACGGAGGTCACGTCGCTGGGGCCAAAACCGTTTGACCAGAACTTTGCGCTCATCAGCCATGTCGATTACAAATTCAAAGGGACCAAGTTTACGACGGATGAAGTCGCGCTGACTTGGTACAACGGCTCCTTGCGTCCGACAAAATTGAACAACCTTCCGGCAGGAACAGAATTGCCTCATCAAGGTTCGGTATTGATTGGTAGTCAAGGGAGTTTGATTTTGCCACACATCGGTAATCCAATCGTCTTTGGTTTGGATGGCAAGCCGATGGAGAAGCTACCTGAGAATGCCGAAGCCGCGAATCACTTTCACGACTGGATCGATGCCGCGATGGGCCAGAAGGAAAAAGCCACGGCACATTTTGAGTATGCCGGTCCGCTGACCGAGGCCGTCCTGTTGGGCACCGTGATTAATCGCTGGCCCGACATGAAGTTTGCATGGGATGCAGACAATTGCGTCTTCACTGGCTCGGGGGCTGAAGTCGAAGAGGCAAATGAGCTGTTGCGTCCGGCCTACCGAAGCGGTTGGTAGGGACTCAATAGGTTAAAAATTGATTTTCGGTCAACGGATAGAACATGCGAGCAATTGATCTTTCAGGAAGAACGGCACTGGTCACTGGTGGTGGACAAGGTATTGGCTTTGCCACCTCTAAATCGCTTTACGATGGTGGTGCCAATGTTGTCATCAACTATTTCGCTGATAAGGAAGGCAACAATCGAGCGATTGCTGAGAAGGCCGCGACGTCATTGGGTGATCGCGCGATCGTCGCTGCAGCTGATGTTCGCAGCCGTGATCAGATCGATGCCATGATGGACATGGCTGTCGAGCGATTTGGTTCGCTGGATATTCTGGTCAATAACGCTGGTATCCTCCGAGATCGTAGCGCCAAAAAGATGTCAGCCACGGAGTGGTCGGATGTCATCGATACCAACTTGACCGGTGTCTTTAATTGTTGCCAAGCGGCGATTCCACATCTCGGCAATGGTGGTTGTATCATCAACGTCGCCTCACTTTCAGCGGTCACAGGTTTCTTTGGGCAGGCAAATTATGCATCGGCGAAAGCTGGTGTCATCACGCTGACGAAGGTCCTCTGTAAAGAGCTTGCCAGGAGTAATGTTCGTGTCAACGCAGTCGCTCCTGGGGTTGTCGATACCGAGATGGGCAAAAGTATCCCTGAAGAAAATCGCAACGCGATGATCAAAATGGTTCCATTGGGAAGATTCGCTGAGCCCAGTGAGATCGGTGACGTGATTCTGTTTCTCGCCAGTGACTTGTCCAGTTACGTCACTGGGCAAACGATCCACATCAATGGTGGTTGGGTGTAAGATAAACGTTGTCGGGCAGGATACCGATCGGTCGTTTGGATGATGAAAACTATCGCTAAGTGAGTTTTAACGAGGACGACCCAATTAGTCAGTTAAGCACTGATCAAGGAACGATGGCACCGTTGCTGGCGGTGATTGCCGCATGGATGTTCACGGTGGGGCTCGCGGTCAACCTCTACCAACCGCCTCAACCTGTCGGCAGCACCGATGCTCAGCAATTTTCCGCTGAGAGAGCCTTCATGCATCTTGAATCGCTGGTCGGCAAAGGTATTCCTCATCCAGCAGGTTCAGCGGAGAACGCAAAAATCGAGCAACTGATTGCTGCTCACATGACTCGTGCGGGGTTCGGCGTCAACGCGCAAAGTGGGGTGGGAGTTGTTGCCGATTCTGTCAAAGATCGAAGCCCGGATGCGGATCAAGTCACGCTGTCGAACGTTGTAGCCGCAAAAAATCTGGCCGCGT
Source organism: Planctomycetota bacterium (assembly GCA_038534355.1). Lineage (GTDB taxonomy): Bacteria > Planctomycetota > Planctomycetia > Pirellulales > Pirellulaceae > Mariniblastus. The sequence goes on along the minus strand of JBCAWX010000020.1, from coordinate 65,958 downwards.
CTGTTGATCAGAAAAAGCTCTTGGTCGTTGCCCATTATGACTCTCATCCGGCTGGACCTGGCGCCTCGGATAACGGTGTCGCAGTCGCAGCGGTCATGGAAGTTGCGGCTCTGCTTGGCGACCGTGAACTCAACCGAGAAATCGTCTTTCTATTTTCCGACGGCGAAGAATTGGGACTGCTCGGCGCGAAGCACTTTTTTGAATCGCACTCATTGGCAGATGAAATTGGTTTGGTTATCAACCTCGATGCACGTGGGACCAGTGGTTCAAGCCTGATGTTTGAAACGGGACCAACCACGTCAAAGCTGATTCCGATTTTGAATCAGGCGAAAAAGCCAACTTACGCTTCATCGCTGTTTTATGAAATCTATCGGAGGTTGCCTCGCGATACAGATTTTACGGTTTTCAAGTCCGCTGGGATCGAAGGCTACAATTTCGCCTTCATTGGAAATGTGCGAAACTATCACACTCCGGCAGACAGTCTGGAGAACGTGACGATGGGTAGCCTTCAGCATCATGGAGACAACCTGCTGTACTTGCTTGAAGCACTGGAAGGCCAAGAAGCGGATGTCTTCTTTTTGAAAGAAGAATTGCTTACCGCCGAGGTCGACGAAAGTTCTGCGGCCGAGCCAAGAGTTGTCTATTTCGATTTCATGGGGCGATATCTATTTTGGTGGCCCGAGTCGATGGCCATAAAATTGGCCTTGCTGGCACTGATTGGTTGGGTTGCCTCAGCGGGCGTCGGTTTGGCCAAAGCGGTCCGGCTAAAACGCGAGGGCGTTTCAAAAGAGTTAGATCCAACGGTTGCGTATTTGACGCTGGGAGGGCACCTGTTTGGATTGTTCTCCAGCACGCTTGTTGTTGGCTTGGTCGGCCTCATTTTGTACTGGATTTTGCAACTGGCAAAAATGGACGACCAGTTGGCGAATCCTTGGCCGAAAAATCCTTGGCCATGGATGCTGGGTTTATGGTGCATCGGTTTCGCGATGGTGGCGGCGGTCACGATCGTCATCGAACGCTGGAGCAACAAAAACCGCTCTGAGAGAAACTTGTTTGCGTATCGAACGATGTCGATTTCGCTGTTTCTGTTCGTCGCATTAACGTTGTTGACTTCGCAATACGTTGTTGGTGCAAGTTATCTATTTTTGGTTCCGTCGCTTGTTGGTGCATTGCTGGCAACGCTGGTCGCAATGACAGGGCTGACGAAGTCGACGTGGAGCGTAGGGAGTTTGGCGGTGATGTTCGCCATTGGAGTTGGCGCCATTTGGTTGCCGTTGGAACCCTTGTTTTACGATGCGATTGGATTGAAGTTTTCAATCGCCGTCGTGGGTCGAATCTCAATTGTTTTGATCAGCGTCCTGCCACTGATGTGCCTGGCGAGCCATCGTCAACGATTTGGGGTCTCGATTGGTTTGGTGACGTTGGCGGTCGGTTGCTTTTTGGTAGCTAAATTTGGTTAACCGATTGGACATCAGATTTAGCTTTGCTGTTCTTTAGAAGGCTTTGGCAATTTGCCCGTCAGCGCGATCGCCCAACAGCTGAAAGACCTTGAAGTCCATTGCATTGGCGATTGTTTTGACTGAACCGTCAGCCATCCCGACGTTCGTAAGTCGTCCGTTGTGTGTCGAGCCAAATCCACCGTTCTGACTCGGTGGCAAAGCGCCGACGATCGTGTTCCAACCTTGTTCATAGTTCAACGAGGCGGAGTTTCGCAGCGTCGCTCGTGTTCCAGACGCCCAGCCCAACGAATTGGCTTCTGGCAACATCTCGCCGATCAGCAGCGTATTGCTGCTGCCGTCGTAGATGTCACCGTGCGTGACGCGACTATTGAGAAACAACATGCCATTATTGTCGACGTCGATCGGCACTTCGTTGGAGTCATAACAGCCCGCATAATTGGTGAGGGCGAACGAGTTGCTGACATCCATGTCATAGTAAGCTGTTGGGCAAATTAGAACATCGATTTGCATGGAACGCACGACAGCATTGGCAGCCGCATACGTTCCCGCTTCGACATCGAAGGCGTCTGCCATACCTCGTTGGTCAATGAATGGAAGCAACGTCACGATGTAGCTAACATGCTGGCCATTGGGCTGCGACAAAATCGGTTGTCCAGCGGCATCAATGACGCCCGGTGGGAAGTGCTCCATGGCGTATTCGTAACTTTGAGCCGCCATGCTGAGTTGTGCGATTTTATTCAAGCAGGAAGTACGTCTGGCCGTTTCCCGCACGTTTTGAACCGCCGGAAGCAGCATCCCAATCAGAATTCCAATGACTGCAATTACAATCAACAGCTCGACCAGCGTAAATCCGCCCAATCGTTGAATCGCAAGTGGTGAATTGGTCATGTCGGCGATGGGCTGTTTGGAATTTTTCATGGATTGATTTCCTTGGATCGCTTCGTCTTGGTCTGGACCAAACCATCTTGGGTAATGGTCGCGGTGACAAGCACGGATGAGTTTGGTTTCGATTCGGATTCCGTGGTATTGATTTGAAGTTCGCTTTGGTCGTATCCCGAAATTTCAATGACCATTTTGTCGTTTTGGATTGGCAAATTCGCGCTGCGAGCCTCTGCCAAGTCGACGCCAGCCCGCCTCAGCCATTCTGTTTGTTCGACCTGCGTTTCCAATCGTAACCGTTGGCGTTGATTCATGGATATCTGTGACGCCAGCAACAGCAGTACCGAAATCAAAACGATACAGGTGATCGCCATCAATAGTGCGACCATGCCGTCGCGTCGGCGGCCGCGAGCAAGTCGAAACGGTTTGAACTTATTCATGGGTCCCTCCAGGATTTTGCCTTGGACCGCAACGTACATAGAGTTCGACAGCCGTTCCGCGATGAAACTGGTCAGCCGTTACTGGATCGTTCCTTGGTGTCACCGTTTCAGGCATGGAGTCAATCGGATAGTTTCCAGGCGCCAATCGATTGTCCAATCGGTTAACGACGACTAAACCGATCCAATCCGGCATCTCCGAGTCATCCCAGCCTGCGACTGATGAGTTGGCAATTGGAAACTGCTCGATCGAAGTTGCTTGGGCTTTACCGTTGGAGTCGACCGACACTCGCGAACGGGAAATGGTTGCGCCGCCAGGCTCGATGGTGTAAACCAGAGAAGGCTTGTTTTGATAACCTAGTTTCAACTGGTTGCCTTCACGCGTCATAGACTGGCATTCAAGAACATCCTGTCGAAGCATGCTCGAGAGCCGGGTGAGTTGTTGGTGCTGGCGTTGATACGATCTAACTTTGGCCGAATATTTCAGCGTTGCATGGATCCAGAACGCACAGATCGAAATCAACATTGCATAAATCGCCATGGATATGACCATATCGACCAATGCGAACGCTGTTCGCTCTCGCGTTCGTTGATTCGCCGCAACGCGCTTGGCGGAGGAGTCGTCATGGAAGGGACTCATCATTGACCCCCATCTTCGTCTTCATCACTCACTTCAGCCGATGGTTCTTCGTCAACATCGACAGGTGTCACGATCCAGCCAGAAAGTTGAGTGTCATGTCGGCCGAATCGATCCTTCCAACTGATCACTAATTCAAGTCGCGTTCCAATGGCATCGGTTTGAGTCGATGAGGTCAACTTGACTTCGTGCAGAGTACGTTCGCACCAAGCTGATGGCTGAAGGCTTTCCAGTTCGCTGTTTGCCTCATCAGCAGTGAGTCGTGTTAGTTGATCGAGATGATTACTCAGTTCTTGAACGGCGACCCGTTGGTAGCGAATGTCTTTCCAAACCAAATTAGTTCGCATGCAGATCGCAGAGGCAACCGACATGACGGTGATCATCACGACTCCCGTAACAATCAACTCGATACGCAAAAACGCCTTCCGTGGTGACGCAGAATTCGTGATACGCTCGCCAACCGGATCGGTTGTTTGATAAAGCATCAGACATTCTCCATTATTTGCACCAGGAACCCCATGATCGCCAGGCAGGCGCCGATGACGGCAATGCCGATGGCCAAATTCACAATGAGAAACAGCGAGGATCGGAAGAAACCTTTAAACGATTGCTTACGATGACGTCGTCGATTGACATTTTCAGTCAGTAGCCAAGTCTGTGTGCTTAATGAGCCAGAGTGTCGCAGCACTTGCGCCTCGCCACGATTCAGCATGCCGGCTTGTTTCAACGAGTCAATCGTATCGCGCCCTTGGGTCATGTGTTCAATTGCTGCACGGATTCTTTGTGGCAGGAAGACAAATAGGGAGCTGTTTTGAATGCGGTTTGGAACTGGTGAAACTTCATCAATTGGATCCTCTGTGGATGTTCCAAAGAGGCTGATCAACCATGCGGTGTCGAGCCTTCTAAGGACGGTGGACGTCTCGACAGGCAGTTTCCAGCGGGTCGGCATCCACCGACGGTACCATGGTGTAAAAAAGAGTTTGTAAAAAATATATAACCCCGCCGCAAGCGAAAGCCAAGGCATGATTCGGCTGGCAAACAGACTGGCATACTCGCAATACAAGAGGAATGCCTGGTTGGGTCGTACTCCGATTTCATCTCCGATCGATTTGAACTGTGGCACTATATAGAGTAGCAAAAACGTTGAAAGCCAAATGACCAGGGCGGACTTGATCAACAAACCAAGTAGCGATCCGCTGGGCTCACGAGCTTGCCGTTGAAACGTGGGCAATGGGTCGGTTTCGCACTGTTGCAACCAGCATCGATAAAACTCGTCCATTTGACCTTGCCGTTGAAGCTGTTGTAGACAGACAAGTGTCGATCGTGGAATCAACTTCGGTGAGTGTGCGAGAGCGTCAAGCGCCGTTAACCCTTGGTCTATTTGCATGATCGCGTTTCGACAATCGCGGCGGACCCAAGAGCTCTCTTCGCCCAAATCCAGCAATGATTGTCGCAAATCAACTTTGCCTTGATGCATGTGGCCCAGCAGACGAATCGTCCAGCGCTGTTCATCGTTCAATGTCGATGACAATTGACGATAGGGCAAACGTGCAACGTCGACCGTCGGCAAAACGGACGATCTGGACGCTTTATCGTCTAGCGATTCGTGTTGTGATGAGTCTTGTGACATCGGCAGGATTGGGTGTTATCGCGGTTGGATTTCGGAATCGTCTAGAAGCCAGAGAGCCCCGTAATGATTGATAAAACGGGAGCAAACATCGAATAAGACGCAATGCAAAAAAAGCCAATCGCACCGAATGACATCCAGCTGGCAAACAGCTGGATCCACCACTCGTCGGCCTGTCGACCCAGCTGACGGTATCGGACGATCGTTGCATCCAAAAATTCGATCGCCATTGCGACATCCGGTTGGGTTATCGCTCGCTTGACCACTGGAAAATGACTGTTGGGACGCGTATCGACTAAGTTTCCGCTCGTTGGGCCATCTGCGGGTGCTGGACTGACTCCGAGAGCATTCGCTAACGAGATTCCATAGACTCTGCTGGTGGTCGTCAAGGATTCCTTTGCCGAGTGACCTGATGCCAGTAAGCCCTTGAGATGTTGAATCCAAGGAATTGCTCGCGTGAAACGACTGTTGAGCAATGTGCCAAGCCCAAATCGATGACGGAATCCGCGCGGGAATAGTTCTTGAATAATTGACGCGATCAAAATGAACGACATCAACGCCAGCAGGATCCAAAGCCCCTGGCGAATCCAGGCGCAAAGCGAGATTGTCAGTTTGGTCATGGTCGGGAGTCGGATGCCAAATTCATTGAAGTAGTCTTCAAAAACTGGGCAGACGAAGAAACTGAACAGGATCCAGCCAATACAAGTCGCGGCCATTAGCAAAATCGGGTACGACAACAAAATGAGACGCCGTCGAGATTCGCCGCCATCACGAGCAATCAAAGTGGTTGCTCGTTCGAGTGCGTTAACAATTGCAAACGAATCAAGTTTAGGTGGCTCACTGGTCGACTCAGTTTGACGTCCTTGACTCTGAAGGATCAACTCGTTGACGACGATCAATCGATCGGTTTCTTGTGGATAGTCGGCGAGGTTTGATTGGCCTCGAAACCAACGAGCAATGCGCTTCACGCGAATTCTAACTGGATTGGGCCAGTCTTTGGCCAGTCGGTCAAGTGCATTGCTCACTTCGACTCGGTGGCTTTCGAGTTGACCGATGATTTCTTGAGGATTGGCGGTCATCGTGGCAGCTCATGTGACGTGATGTTGACCAACAAACTTGCGATGGAGCTAAACAAAATCAACGCGTAGACCGACGCGACGACGATGCCAATCCAAGTCGTGATCGACGGTATCAAGCCCCGCATCGATTCCAATCGACTCACTGCCAGTTGAGCATGGTATCGGCTGCTTTGGGAAAATCCGTCCATCATTCGAGCCCTGGAAGCGGATTCCTCTTGACGCTGATCGTCACAAAAGTGTGGACCTGCGACACCATCTCGGCCAACAGCAGCAGTTGCCAGAGAAATCGATTTGCCGACCGGGAGGCTTTTGCCGACCATCTCTGCGGCAATTCGTTTGGCAATGGAAACCGCCGTTGCGTCCAAATACTTGTTGCCGAAAAAGAACATCGTCCACCAGTTGTCGAATCGCAACAGGATGCAAACGATCATCGCTATAAGCAACCAAATTGCAGTGTAGAAGAGCGTCAGAAAAACCGGACGAAACTGGAACCAGGCGTTCTGTTCAGATGAACCTTGGAGAGAGATGTCGTTGTAGACTAAGTCCAAACCGGAAACAGCGTACTCCATGAATACATAGGTTCCGATCCCGACCGCCGCAATCAAACAAACGAGTCGCAGACAAGCCCAAAAACCGATCATGCGAATCTCTCGGCGATGTTTGGACTCATAAGTCACAGCGTCAATTATCAGATCGACGCGATCGCTATGTTCAAAGATGGTCTCGAGTGCCGAGGCGCGCGAGGCGATGGGTTCATCCTTAGTGCCGGTGTTTTGGAGTGTTTCCAGTTGAGCAACCGAGACACTGGGGGCCCTCAATCCGAAAGCCTGATTGGAAAGACAGATTCGCTCGCCAGCTTTCACGACGGCGATAAGTTCCTGATAGAGTCCACTCGATGGCATTGGCAGAACGTTGATTTGAAAAACAAGCTGACGATAGCAAACCAAGTGCATCCGCCGTTGGATGCGAATTATATCAGCTCGTCGGACAGCGTTCACCAAGCCGCAGATTTTGGGTTGCGTTGATTTTTACTTGGCCAACATGCCGCCACTTCGGGACAAGTGGCTCGGTCAGGTTTGTCTTTGGCATCTGGCAACGAACAAGACAAACTGAACCGTATCGACGCCCGTGGTTGAGTCGTGAATTTACGAGAATCACTTCGTCAGCCGTCGATCATCACGTGTTCCGGCAAGCGTAAGGGTGCTCAAAGTTCCCAAGCGATGGACCGAAGCACTTCGCCGCCATCCAAGGTCAAAAATCCGCGCTCAACTCTTGGAACGACCGTCAGACCCTATCGCGAGAAACACAGAATCGGTTCAAGTGACTTGGGCACGTTTTCCGTGACTCGGCATGTGAGCTCTTCTGGCAAAAGTGCTATCACTTTCTTGCTATCACTTTTGAAAAGTCAATCGGTCTAGCCGTGATTGCGCCAATGGGGTTAAATACCGCTGACTCACTATTTTTCCAGTCAATACGAGACGGTCGTCAGGAAAGGATGCCTGGGCATGACGCAATTGCATGAACTCTCACAGCTTGTGGGAGGCAATTTGACTTCGCAGCCTGATCGAACGATAACAGGCGCTGCGTCCATCGCCCGCGCGACTTCGACCGAGATCACTTTCGCCAACTCTGCAAAGCATTTTCAGCAATTTCTCAACAGTGATGCTGCCGCGGCTGTGATTCCTCTCGCGCTGGAACCACTTTGGGAATCGGCAAGTTCCGAGCAGCAGGATGGTGCTGCCAAGCCCTGCATCATGGTGGATGACGTGGATGACTCGTTTATCCAGATCGCCACTCAATTTAAACCGCCGATTGATCGAGCGAAGATTGGCATTAGTCCTCAGGCGATCGTCAGTCCGACTGCCAAAATAGCTGATGGTGTTTGCGTTCACGCCGGTGCTGTCATCATGGACGATGTTGAGATCGGACCGGGCAGCGTCATTTTTCCAAATGTGACCGTGATGGAAAACGCGATCATCGGTTCGCACGTCAAGATCTATCCGGGTGCGACCATCTACGAAAAGACGGTGATTGGCGACCGAGCAATCATTCATGCGGGCGCTGTGCTGGGTGCATTTGGCTTCGGCTACAAGTCCGCAACGGGCATGCATTTGCTGTCGGCACAATTAGGGAACGTCGTTGTTGGAGACGACGTTGAGATCGGCGCCAACACAACCATTGATCGTGGGACCTATGATGCAACCACGATCGGCACAGGGACCAAGCTGGATAACATGGTGATGGTCGGACACAACTGTGTGATTGGCCAGCACAATCTGCTTTGTTCTCAGGTCGGGATTGCCGGATCCTGCGAGACAGGCGACTACGTTGTGATGGGTGGTCAAGTTGGACTGGCCGATCATTTGACGATCGGCTCTCAAGTTTCCATCGGAGCCAAATCGGGTTTGATGCACGATGTCGAATCAGGGCAAAAGTACTTCGGCATACCTGCCCGCCCTGCACGAGAAGAGATGCGAATTGTCGCCAATCGAGCCAAGCTGCCTGAAATGCGTAAGCAACTCAAAGAGATGCAAAAGTCGATCGCTGATTTAACTGCGAAGATCGAAGCGGGTACAGTGAAAACGAACGCCGAGGTCGAGCCCACCGATTCGGCTGAGTCCCAGGCTGCGTGACCTTTGATCGCTGACGGCCAACGACCCACACTCTCTTGATTCACTTGGAGGGCATGGAATGCAAGAGAAAAAAATCGGATTGGTTGCTGGTTGGGGCGAGTTTCCGATCTCCATTGCTCGAACGCTGGTCCAACAGGGACATGAGGTCCACTGCTGTGCGATCCGCGATCACGCCGACCCTCGACTTGCCAAGATCTGCACCAGCTATCAGGTCTTTGGGATGGGGCGAATGGGAGGCCAAGTTCGATTTCTTAAACGGCATGGCGTCCGACAGGCAACGATGGCGGGCAAGATTTTCAAGACGTTACTTTTTCAAAAGCGACGGAATCTTTTTTGGCATTTTCCAGACCTGACCTTTTTGCGACACTTCTATCCAGTTTATATTTCGCGAACCAAGGACCAACGCGACGACACACTTTTGTTGACCGTCGTCGATCTGTATGCCGCTCATGGAATTGAATTTGCCCCCGCTACTGATTTTGCGCCGGAGCTACTTGTGCACGCTGGTGTATTGACTCAGAAAAAACCGTCCCGATCGGAACAGCAAGACATCGAGTTTGGCTGGCAGATGGCCAAGCAGATGGGTGGGCTTGATATCGGCCAAACGGTGGTCGTCAAAAACCAAGCCGTCATGGCAGTCGAAGCGATCGAAGGGACCGACGCCTGCATTCGACGTGCCGGAGAATTGTGCCAAGGCGGGTTTACCGTTGTCAAAGTCGCAAAACCGGGACAGGACATGCGGTTCGATGTTCCCACCATCGGAGAGTTGACCGTTGAGACGATCCACGCAGCCGGTGGCAACGTGTTGGCCGTCGAAGCCGATAAAACAATTTTGTTGGAGCCAGAACAAACGATTGCCAAAGCCAACCGGCTGGGAATGACGATTGTTGCGCTCGAGGCACCTGTCCCATCCGACAGTGCGAGCTGAAGTCATCGAGCTGCGGTTTGCCGCTGCTGGTTGAGCTGAACGGTGGTCTGCGAATGCGAACCATCGTCGCGTGCTAGTATACTCTGCTGTCTGAAGCCGTTAACCTCAAACAAATGGCTGGCGCGGATTCGTCCGCTGTAGGATTTCAATCGATCCACGGTTGGCAACTTTTCTTTTCCTGTTTTGCTTTTCCAAAACGTTATGAATGCTGAAACAACCGATGATTTGGATGCAAAATCGAACCCGCGGAAACTGACTGTTCCGCGCCGCTTCTTTTCATTTACGATCAAGCAGATGCTGGTACTCGCGACTGTCACAACGGTCGTGATCTTCTGTTTTGTTCCAGCGACGGTGGTTGAAGTCGAATCCAAAGGTGCGACCCCTCCGTTCCCTGGCACTCGCGTCAATTTGATTAGCATTCGTGACGCCGGTCGGTTTGAGCATCCGGTCGTCTTGATCAAAGGCGTCGTAGTTGAGCAGGCGTTCGTGTACGGTGCCACCAATCGCTACCGAGTCCGCATTCGATTGCCTGGTGCCCAACGTTGCTGGTTGTGGTTCAGCGTTCGTCCAAAGGAAACGATCTTCATCGAAGACTTCCCTGTTTCGACCGCATCTCGATAGAAAATGATTCGCGCCGAGGTGATCATCACATTTACTCGGCGTGGATGAGCCGACGCATGGATCCGGTGGAGTTCCTAAGTGTTTAGTAGCACGTCGATTCGATTGACTTGCTGCGTTCGATTGAATTACGTCGATCGAATTCGCTGGGGCACGCAGCGAACGAGTCAATTCGGAACGGCTTTGGCGCGGTTTAAGACGACTCTCGTGGGTCCACTTTCTGGCCTCTATTGGCCAGTGACTTGAACTTGGGAGCTTTGGGCGTCAACTCTTCGGCGACGTCTGCCTGAACATCGAATTCCAAGGACCGTCCCAACGCGGCTGCAAGCTCCGACATCGAAAACGGTTTAGGAAGAACGGTCGCGACATTCGGTCGCTTTTGATAAAAGTCCAATCGGTGCGGACTAAATCCACTCATCAGAACCACTGGCGTACTGATTTCGCGTTCTTCGAGAACATCGAGGATTTGAGTGCCGTTCATTTCAGGCATCACAACATCCATGACAATACAGTCAAATGGCTCGGCGCCCAATGCGACGAGAATCGACTTGATTCCATCTTCCCCGCGGATGTGGACGGTGGTCGGAATCATTCCAATTTGTGCCAACAACTGCTCGCATGTGTCGAGCACACTGAGTTCATCATCAATAACCAAGACGCGTTTTCCGACGTAGCTGCTCTCGGGTTTAATCACATAGTCAGGGCGATAGGCATCGAACGAGTCGGATTCGCACATTTCACAGACCGGTAGAAGCATCTGGAACTTCGTTCCTTGGCCGACCGTGGACTCACATCGAATCAGCCCATCATGGCTATCGATAATTCCAAAGACGACAGCAAGACCAAGCCCGCGTCCTTGCCCCGCATCCGAGACATATGGATCGAAGATCTTATCAATCTGATTCGCCTTAATGCCAATCCCATGGTCTTCAATTTCGATGCAACAAAATGCGCCACCCGTCTTGCGTGAACCGAACAGCGTCGCGTCCTGGATCACGTTGTCGTCGAGTTCAGTGATCGATGTGCGAACCCAAACCGTACCATCTGAAGTCGAAGCATTGATGGCATTGGTCACCAAATTCAGCAGGGCTTGTTCGATTTGAGTTTCATCGACTTTGGCAATGATCGGCTTCTTTGCCAGATCAAAGACGATTTTGTGCCGCTTCTTACTGTAGGAACGGAGCACGGAATCGTAATCAGAAATCAGCTCATTCAAATCGACAGTCTTCTGGGCGATGTACTGCTTCCCAGCGTAATTGAGCATCTGTTGGGCAAGTTTTTGAGCCCGGGAAGCGGATTTTCTGATCGCATGAATCCGTTCCATCGCGTATTCCTCGTTAAAGTTTCCAGTCGCGCGAGCCAGCTCAATTAACTCGGCGTTCCCAGTAACACCGACGAGGATGTTGTTGAAGTCATGTGCGATGCTGCCAGCCATCAGACCAAGACTGTCCATCCGACGCATCCGAGCAAGTTTATTGTTGAGGACGTCGTTGTCTCGTTCCTGTTCAATAAGTTCGCTTGAGGTTCGGTTCCACAATACCAAGGCGAAACAAAGGCAGGTGATCAGCAACAGGAGCGCGGCTGCACTGCCGACGACCGTATTGAACAAGAACTGTAACGAGCCGTACTTGCTTTCCTGTTGTTCGATTCTGCCTACTTGTTCGTCGATCTTGCTTTCTTGCACTTGAATCTTGTTTACTTGCTCTTCGATTCTGTTTTCCTGTTTTTCAATCTGTTGCTGGCTGAAAGCAATCAGCTTTTCTTTTTCGGTTACAGTGATGTCGAGATTCTTTACTGTATCCGCCAATACCTTTTCATTATTCCGAAGCGAGATAATTGCTTTAGCGAGTCGATTAGCCTCCGCTTGCTTCTTCTTGATGTCTTCGACGAGTTCTTTTAACTGAATTTTAGTCAATGCGACCTCTTGCTGTAGTCGTAAACTTCGCTGGGTCTCCTCGTCATGGTCTAGTTTGTAATCTTTGGCAAGTTTAACTAGTTCTGGATCTTTAAACTTTCTGGCGTCCAGCCAAACTTCACAAGCAAATCGATGTTGCTCCAAGCGGTCCAAACTTAGAAAGCATTTAGAATACATGCAGCTTTCAAGGGTTCTCAAGTGTTGCTCTGGATTGGCGTCATTGAAACCGTGATACGCAATGTGTTTTTCAACACGAAGTTGATTCAACGGGCTGCCTTGGCTTCGGACGACGTCAAACAGCTTGCGGTAAGTGGCCTTGGCTCCTTTCGCATCTCCGTTAACACGTTGAATGCGTAAGACCAGCGACAGCAGGTATCTTTGGGATTCCCGCATCTCAAGTTTTTTTGCTTCATCCAGCAGTTCTGTTAATGCATTTAGCCGCGCGTCATCTTGCGCTGCCATCACGTCGACGACCCTTAACGCTAGTCTGGTTTCATCAGTAGGAAACGTCTCGTCAGCTTCCTTAAACCACTGTTTCAACTCAGCTGAGACATTTCCGGAATTAAATTGCTCATGCAGAACAAGTCTTGAAGTTGCAAACGACTTTAGCTTTTCACTGGATGCGAACGGAATGAGTTGTTTGATCGTATTGGCGTAGTCCAACTCCAAGACTGATCGAAAATGATCTTCCTCAGACATTTTCAGCAGAAGCAATATGATGCGACTGTCAACGGATAAGTTATTACCAGACAGCAACGCCGAATTGGCGCTGACGCCGGTCGCCAATTTGCGGCACGTGAAATATAGATGGCGGTGTATCGCAACCGCCGCCGGCGAATCCAGGCCGGTGACGTCTTCGAGGAGCAATGACGCATTGGGAACGTTATTTTCCAACGTTCTCATAATCGTCAAGATGCTCGACATTTCAGTCGATGTCGGTGTTTGATCGGTTTCTAAATTGAAAGCCTGTTGGCTTGATTGTGCAAGCAATGGGAAGGTTAACCCGATTCCCAATAGTAGAGTTAAGAAAATTGAGCGATTCATCGTGAATGTCAATGACAAAATGACCAGATGCTTAAGTTGAAAAGACTCGTTTCAGTTTCCTTCTGAAATGAGTTAGGTGGTGAACGCTCGATACACGATCGCCAACACCTAGTTAAATATTTTGTTTGCTTTCTTCGCCAACTACAACAGGCATTTTGTACGATCGATTCGGCAACCGGCGAGAACCTTGAGCGATATTCGCGTGAAATCGGGGATTCATTAAAAAAAGATGGGATCAGCGGGTGATTTGCCCGATCAAAAAATTTGATTTTTAGCGGCGGATTTTCACCAGATAGCATCGGAGTATCCTTTCGCACCGTCAAGAAAGCGTTGGAAACCTCCGCGCCTGCTCGTTGTTTCAAACCGCTTCAAGGTTTGCGATTCAAGTTTGCCGGATCTCCGACTCGTGCGGAAATAAGTGTTCAGTCAATTGCGAACGATTCCGATACACCCATTGTTGATAAAGCGATTCCGAGGGATGAATTTGACTCAAGTGAATCAACAACTTGTGATGTCACACCTTAATTGAAAATCGGTCGTGAGATTTGTCACGCATGTTTGAGTGATGGCAACTCGATTCATACAGCAGATTGCGATATCAATCGATTTGCCAATTCGAATCTTGAGCCATAACGGACAGGCGCAGTTTTAGTTTCAATGACAGATATGCGGCAAGATTTGCCGTTGTACGGCGAACACAATTCAAATTAACGGCAGCCAGGTTTTGACGACGGTTGAAGTTTGCTTGACCTTTTTACCTCGAACCTTTTCACACAATTCCTTGTCACTTGGTGACTTTGCGACATCGACGAACCCATTGGGTGTGATCGAACGCATTGACAACGCACGCCGCACTCCGATGCATAACGTGAGTGTTGCGACGACACGACGTGTCCGCAACAAGCCATCAGCAATTGATTAGCGTTGAACTGAAACAAGTTGTTTCAAGTTGATGGGCAAAGATTGTTTTCGAAAACGAATCAATCAGTTTTCGCCTATCCACGACCCTCGTCTAATTTTCGCTGGTTAACCGACCTGTAGTGATCGGCCTTTTTACCGTCTGGTCCTGTTTTGAGATTTCGATCCAGGAGTGCGCTAAACGTACGCGCCTTGATAAGTCACATGACCATCAAGCCAGCAAGCTTGTACGACTCGTCTTGTCATCCAGTCCTGCCTTCAAACTCAAGTTTGTCTTGAGTCACTTGTACTAACGTTTTTCAGGAGATGATTTAATGAATCTTAAAAACACTTCACTTGCTTTACTCGCTCTCGTCTTTCTGGTTGGTGCGATCATGCCAGCCGGCGTCCTTAATGCGGACACCAACGGTGGCTACACCATTGGTCCGTTGCGAGCTATCGGATCGGGAGCCAACCCGATTGCTGCACGTCAGGATGCCTACGGCGAATTGCTGAACATGGTATTCGCCATTGAAAACAACCTTGGCCCAGGTGAATCTCTTGGGGGTTTCTCAATTACCTACGAGTTGTGGGCTCCAGGTGACGGCACCTATACAATCGATTTCGAAGTTTATATCGACGAAAATGGACCTCCGGGAATGTAAGCCCATGACAGTGCGTGGTTTCTGCCGACCAGAATCATGGCACGGCTGTTGACTGCTCAACACTCAATGTTGACAACAAAAAAGGGTAGGCTCGCTTGAACGGGCCTACCCTTTTACGATTCGTGCTAAACCGATTTGATCCTGCCGATCAAACTTCCGCGTTTGATACGCGCTGGTCGATGGGAACGTAGGTCTGTTGACCGGGACCCACATAGTCCGCACCGGGCCGGATCAAACGGTTGTTGGCACGTTGTTCAAACACATGGGCTGCCCACCCGGAAACACGAGAGAGCACAAAAATCGGCGTAAACATGGCCGTTGGAATCCCCATGAAGTGATATGCCGATGCACTGTAGAAATCCAGATTTGGAAACAGTTTCTTCTCGCGCCACATCACAGCTTCAACCCGCTCGGAAACGGGATACAGCACCGTGTCACCTGCTTCAGCCGACAGCTTCTTGGCCCACTCTTTGATGATGTCACTTCGCGGATCAGAAACGGTGTAGACGCGATGCCCAAAGCCCATGATCAACGATTTGCTGGCCAATTTCTCCATGATGCCCGACTCCGCTTCGTCCGCCGTTGAGTAAAGCTCGATCAATTCCATGGCAGCTTCGTTGGCACCGCCGTGCAGCGGACCACGGAGGGTCCCAATGGCACCTGTGATTGCGGAATACAAATCCGACAAAGTGGCAGTGCAAACTCGCGCTGTAAACGTTGAAGCGTTGAATTCATGTTCGGCATAGAGGATCAGTGAGACATCCATCGCACGATTATGCAACGGCGAGGGACGTTCGCCATGCAATTTGTCAAGAAAGAAGCCGGCGATCGACGGTTCGTCCGATTCAAAGTCAATTGTCACGCCATGATGGCTGTACTGGTACCAATAGACCAGCATGGACGGCAAGGCACCCAGCAGACGCTCGGCTTTCTCTGTCTGTTGATCGAAGTTTTCTTCTGGCTCTAGTACGCCCAACATCGAGCAACCGGTTCGCAGAACATCCATCGGATGAGCTGTCTTTGGAATCGCCTGAAGCGTCGCGCACAACTCTTTGGGAAGATCACGTTGGCTGATCAAACGAGAACGGAAACTGTCCAGTTCTTTCTGGATTGGAAGATGGCCGAACAATAAGAGAAATGCAACTTCTTCAAACGTCGCGTGCTCGGCCAGGTCATGAATCGAGTAACCTCGATAGTTCAACCCTTTGCCTTCTTTGCCAACGGTCGCAATGGATGTCTCGCCGGCACTTACACCGGCCAATCCGCCAGCTTTCTTCTTTGTCATATTTATTCTCCAGGTTTGGCAATGGTTGGCTTTGAAAATATTCCGGTCCAAGCAACGCTTGGCCTGCGTGGAATCGAGCGAACTAGCTCTGGCCGGAATTCTGTTTTTGAATGATCTGATTCATCTGCTCTTCATAGGTGTGATAATCCAGAACGTCGTACAGCTGGTCCCGGGTTTGCATGAAAGAAACCGCTTCAGCTTGCGTTCCATCGCGGCGAATGGTTTCGAACACTCGACGGGCCGCCTCATTCATCGCTCGAAAGGCGGACAAAGGATACAGCGCTATCTGAACACCAACCTCTTTGAGTTGCGTCGTCGTCATCAACGGGCTCATGCCGAACTCGGTCATGTTGGCCAGCACCGGTGCATCGAATGAGCTGGTGAACTTAAGGTAGTCGTTCTGGTCGGTGATCGCTTCGGCGAAAATTCCGTCGGCGCCGGCTTCGATATATCGCTGACAACGCTCAATTGACGCATCGATGCCCTCGCTGGCCAACGCGTCGGTTCGCGCCATGATAAAAAACGACGGATCGTTTCGCGCATCTACAGCGGCGTGGATCCGATCCACCATTTCACTGGTCTCAACAATGGCCTTGTTGGGACGGTGTCCACAACGTTTGGCTGACTGCTGGTCCTCGATGTGCATCGCCGCGGCGCCTGCTTTGATAAATTCACGCACGGTGCGAGCGATGTTGAGTCCGTGTCCCCAACCCGTGTCGGCATCGACTAACAGAGGTGTGTTGACGATCGAAGTGATTCGATTAATGTCCACGACCACATCCGCCAGGGACGTCATGCCTAAATCCGGCACGCCGTAAGACGCGTTGGCAACTCCAGCGCCGGATAAGTAGATCGCACGAAAGCCAGCTTGAACGGCCATTAATGCCGACAGTGGATTGATCGTGCCAGGAATTTGAAGCGGCGACTCTTGCTCGATCGCTTGACGAAATTTGGAGCCGGGTGTGGACATAGTTTCTATCGGTGATGCGTTAATTTGGCCGTGGTTGACTGGGAACGACAAGGGTGAAAGGCTGTTTGCAAGGTGAGACTTGTTCGTAAGGCTCGCCCTTTTGCTGACCGTGTCAGCTGTTTTGCCAAGCGGGTTTTCGTTTTTCAAGGAATGCTGCCAGACCCTCTCGAGCATCGTTGGTTTCTCTGGCACGCGCCGAAACCGAAATCGAATCCGTTAACTGAGATTCGATGTGAGAGCCGCCGCACTGCCGAACGTGTTGCTTGGTGATTGCCAATGCGTTTTTTGCACCCGTCAGGATGGAAGCAATCAATGATTCAACCGTTTGATTCAATTGATCGGCCGGAGCCGCTCGGTAGGCCAAACCGAGTTCAACGCATCGAGCAGCCCCAAATTTTTCACCCGAGAGCAAGAGTTGCGTGGCAACCCCGGCACCGCAACGGAAAACGAGCAACGGTGTCACCATCGCGGCCGTGATACCACGCATCGGTTCGGGCAACATCAGAAATGACGTATCCGAAGCGACGATAAAGTCGCAGGCCAACACCATCCCGACACCACCGGCCAGCACAGGTCCTTGCAAAGCGACGACGGTCGGAACGTCGAGCTGAAAAAGTTTTTTGAGGAGTTCCGCATAAACTCGTGAGTCCTCTTGCCACTCCGCCGAACCGTTTTCGGATTGAGCGCGCTCTTGCATTTCGCCCAAATCCATCCCGGCACAAAACACGTTTCCTTCGGCGCTCAGAAGCAATACTCGCAAAGTTGCGTCCGATGTCAGTTCATCAATGGCAGCCGAGAGTTGCTCGATAAAACTCCGTTTCAGAGCGTTGCGTTTCTCTGGACGCGCGAGCGTTACCACGCCAACGCCTCCCTCGATTGAACATTTGACAAATGATTCCATGAATTCCTCTCTGACTCCTCGCCCTCAATCCAGCTGGCTCAAAACAATGCAGCGTGACGTTGGCGATCTATTCAACCTCAAGTTACCAAGTGTAACCGAATAAGTGCCATTGAGACGATAGGGTGGCTCGTCGCATTCGACGGATCGGATTAAACTGTTTCCAAACTTGCCATTAAACGAAGTTGATTCTCTGGCAATTCAATTCAACGCAACCCATCCCGGATGTTCCCTATCCATGAAAGAAAACGTTCTGATCGCCAACGGGCAAGGTTTTTGGGGAGACAGCATTCTTGGCCCCGTCCGACTGGTCAACGAAGGTCCGCTCGACTATTTGACGTTGGACTATCTAGCCGAAGTCACGATGAGCATCATGCAAAAACTCAAGAGCCGTGACCCCAGCAAAGGTTATGCGACCGATTTTGTGCAGATGTGTCGACGAGTTTTACCGACGTGCCACGAAAAAGGGATCAAGATCATCGCCAATGCAGGCGGCGTCAATCCGCAAGCTTGCCGTGCCGCGGTTGCTGAAGTCATCCGTGAGCTTGGACTCGATGGGATGAAGATTGGCATTGTTGAAGGGGACGACATTCTTGAGCAACTTCCCGATCTGATCTCAGGAGGCGAGGCGTTCAGCAACATGGACAACGGTGAACCGCTCGCGTCTGTTTTGGATCAAGTCAAAACCGCCAATGTCTATATCGGAGCTGAACCGATCGTGGAAGCGCTTGAGGCGGGGGCGGATATTGTGATCACCGGTCGTGCGACGGATCCCTCAATCGTCTTGGCACCCATGATGTACGAGTTTGGTTGGACGATGGATGACTTTGATCGACTCGCCGCAGGAACGATTGCCGGTCACATCGTCGAATGTGGTGCGCAATGCACCGGAGGAAATTTTGCCAATTGGCGAGACATTCCCAACATGGCAAAAATTGGGTACCCCGTGATCGAAGCTCGTCGTGACGGTTCGTTTACCGTCACCAAGCACCCCAACACTGGAGGACGAGTCAACATCGAAACAGTGACGTCGCAATTGGTTTACGAAATGGGTGACCCGGCCAACTATATCACCCCAGACTGCGTGGCCGACTTTACATCGATACAACTCCAGCAAGAAGCTGAGGACCGTGTCGCTGTTTCAGGCATTCAAGGGCGACCGGCGACGGATACCTACAAAGTTTCCATTTCATTTCATGAAGGTTACAAACTGATCAGCCAGTTGACCGTTGCCGGACCCGACGCTGTGGATAAAGCCAAACTGTGTGCAGACATTGTCTTTGAGCGAGTGGCGATGGATGGTGTCGAGTTTACTGACGAAGAAAAGTTCGTCGAAATCGTCGGCACCAACGTCTGCCATGCGGGAATCGCGCCCGCTCCAAAAGATCCTGCTGAAGTGATTTTGAGAATTGGTGCGCGGAGTCCGGATCGAAGCAAACTTGATCGCCTGGGAATGGAGATCGTTCCACTGGTCACCAGCGGACCTCCCGGTGTCACAGGATTTGCAGGCGGACGCCCGAAAGCCAGTGACATTATCAGCTACTGGCCGGCATTGCTGAGCAAAGGAAAAATTCAAACCAAAGTTTCTGTTGAGTAACAACCCCAAAAAATGGGAAACTTTTGTCGAGGTAGCTGGCGTTTGCGAAAATTTTTTGAACTCCATTTGCCGCATTTTACCTGATTTGTAACGCTTTCCGGGCCGCCGCAGAATTCTCGACATTGAAGTCTTTTCGGGGAACGAACTCAGGCTACAATCGCCCCGTTCCCTGTTTAATCCAATGCTGGTTCATGAGTACCGGACGCGACCGATTCTTTCAATTGTGCGATACGACTCCGACCGTATTGCCGTCGATGTTGTTGTGTGACTTTGGCAATCTTGAACGAGAGATCCAGCGACTCGAAGAGGCCGGTGTTGCTGGACTGCATCTCGACGTCATGGATGGTGTGTTCGTGCCAAATTTTACCTATGGCATGACAATCGTCTCGGCCGTCAGAAAACTGACCGAGATGGCAATCGACGTTCACTTGATGATGGTCAACCCGGAAAAATACATCGACCAGTTTTGCGAGGCCGGCGCAGATGTGTTGACCATTCACGCAGAGGCGACTGAAGATCCGGCATCCGCGCTGACCGCGATTCGTAAACACGATGTCGCCGCCGGTATCGCCGTCAATCCAGATACGCCTGTGACGTCCATCGAATCTGCGATCGCTGCTGCCGATCTGGCACTGGTGATGAGTGTCCATGCTGGCTTTGGCGGACAATCGTTTATGGATTCTGTGTTGCCAAAATTCGACGCCATTCGAAGTGCCCTCGGAGGAGAAAACGTGGTGCTGGAAATCGATGGTGGGATCAATGTTTCGACCATTCAAGCTGCAACGTCCGCCGGGGCTCAACTGTTGGTCGCAGGAAGTGCGATCTTCAAACAAGATGACTATTCGATCGCTCTGGAACAACTGATGGGGCAGATCCAAGTCGCATGAGTACCATCGAAAAGAAAACTGTTGAACCAGTTCAACTCGCCAGCGGCGCGGAGGTTCGTTTCGTCAAAGCTGCCGGAACCGAGCTGGACGACCAAGGTCGAATTTGCGGGTCTTTGGATTTGCCGTTGAGCGAATCGGGGCAAGCAACGGCTGCAGATGTCGTGCTGGGCTTCGAAGACCAACCAATCGCATCCATTTTCACTGCATCCTGTCTGGCTGCGCAGCAAACCGCAAAAGCGATCGCCAAGTCCCACGGAATTCGCGTACGTGTGGAAGAGACATGGCAAAACCTGAATCATGGTTTGTGGCACGGCAAGTGCCTTGGGGAAATCAAGGAAACCGTCCCAAAGTTCTACCGTCAATGGCGTGACTCACCCGAAACGATCGCCCCACCTGAAGGCGAAACGTTTTCCGACGTTCGTAAGCGTTGCCTGGCCAGCGTCAAAAAAATCAAAAAGAAGAAACATCAAACCGGCAAGCTCATACTGGTCGTGGCTCCCCAACCGTTATTGCAAATTCTGCATGATCTCTTTTGCGAGTAAGCCTTGGTTGACCGGAAGTGGATGTCCGGAAGTGGATGCAAAACAGTAACGTTTGAGTGCGAAGCAACGATTAGGAATCCACTCAGGACTCGGCAACTCGATTCAAAAGACAGGTTTTGTGTTCAATCGTTTTGCCCTTCCTTGATCTTGAGATACGCACCGTTAGAGGCCGTCTCGACTCGGTTAAGGGTGCGCCGTTGAGAAGCAAATCTGGTTGAGGGCGACCGCGCAACCCAAACGAATGGTCGCTCAAAAACACCACTTGAAAAATGACCTGCTCTGGTCGATTGGCGTTTGAAATCAAAAACGGTCAAATCGTCAGTCCGTTAAGGGGGTTTTCAGGCCCTTAAGAATTGTTCTGTTGGTGGACAAGTCAAAGTCTTATGATAAGTGCTGGCATTCTGGCTTTTGTTTCTTGTCAAACTTTTGAGCGTCTAGAAGTGCTTCTTCGACCCATCTTGTTAATTGAACCAGACCGACAGGTCCGAAATTCGATTGCGACGATATTGAAAGCCAATGCCTTCGAGACAATCTGTTTTGATTCATTCTCGTCCTTCTTCGACAAAGTCGTCGAGCCCACTTTTGAGTTTGATCTGGTTCTAACCGACATGATGGACAGCCCGGACGACGGGTATTTCGTCGCCGAAGCTGCCAAGCGGATCCATCCTGACTGTCGCGTCATTCTGATGCGAAATGATTTTTGTCGCCCGGACGATGAAGTGCCGAAACACGTGGACGCGGTCTTGTCGAAACCGTTCAAAATCTCCGAATTGAAACGAACCATTGAGCAACAGTATTCACTGTTCATCGGGACTCAATCGAAGTAAGCGTTTTCAGCGTTCGCCAGAACAGGTCGCGAAAAACATTCACCAAAAATTCGCCAAACGTTAACGCTCGGTTCATCGAACCAAAAGTTGAAGAAACACCTTCGATGACCTCCTCGCTTCAGTCTGACGATCGTCAGTTCGAACCGGGAATGATGCGTTTCCTGAGTTCACGCCCTGTATGCGTTGACAGTTCTGAGATTTGTTGCGGTGTCCCCTCACCAACCACGCTGCCACCGGCTGCGCCACCTTCTGGGCCAAGATCGATGATCCAGTCAGACGCCGCCATCACTTCGAGGTGATGCTCAACCACGATAACCGAGTTGCCGGCGTCGACCAAAGAATGCAAAACTCCGACAAGCCGCTCTACATCAAGCAAATGTAAACCGGTGGTCGGCTCGTCCAGCACGTATAACGTGACATCTCCAACAGGCGTCGTCCCGGCGGATTGTGGCGTGCTGCTTTGTGGTTTGGTCACGTTGCCACGCAACGTCACTCGGTGCTTACTCAACTCTGCCGCCAACTTGATGCGCTGGGCTTCTCCCCCCGATAACGTTGTGCCACTCTGTCCCAGTCGCAGGTAGCCCAGTCCAACTTCCGATAACTGCACAAGCACCTGATGAAGCGACTCAAAATTTGAAAACGTCGATCGCGCCTCATCTACCGAGAGTTGTAAAACTTCCGCCACGTTTAATCCGCCAAATCGAACTTGCAGCGTTTGCAAGTTGTAACGCTGACCGTGACACACATCGCAAGTGACAAACACGTCGGGCATCATGCCCATCTCAACTTTGCGATGGCCCAGTCCTCGACATGAAGTACACCAGCCCGACTTTGAGTTGAAGCTGAACCGGCCGGCACCAAAACCAAGCCGCTTGGCCTGCTTGGTCGCTGCGAACAATTTGCGAATCGGATCCATTAATCCGCAAAATGTCGCGGGGCAAGCGCGAGGTGTTCGGCCGATCGGTTTTTGATCCACGACCAGCACCGATCCAATCTGTTCCAATCCATCGATGCCACCAACGGGTTCTGGGCGGGGACAAGTCAGACCAAGATGACGTTTAATCATTGGCGCCAACGTGCCTTGGACAAGTGTGCTCTTGCCGCTGCCGCTGACTCCAGTGACGCAGACGAGTTGCCCCAAAGGAATACGCACATCGATTCCGCGCAAATTGTGCCCGCTGGCTTGGCGAATACGAATCGACCGCTGAGGTTCCATCGATCGCGTTTTTTGGGTCCACGATCTTTGGACAAACTCGTCTCCCAAATATTTTCCTGTGACACTGTTCGCGTTGACGGCAACGTCCTCCGGAGTGCCCTGTGCGACGATCGTGCCGCCACGCTCACCCGCTGCGGGTCCCATGTCAATCAATGAGTCAGCAGCACGGACGACATCGAGGTCGTGTTCGACAACGACCAGCGAGTTTCCCTGTTGTCGCAATTCTTGAAAAGCTTCGATCAGGCATCGAGTATCTTTCGCATGCAATCCGATGGACGGTTCGTCGAGAACAAACATCACATTGGTGACGCCTGCTCCAATTGAATTGGCGAGTCTTACGCGTTGGTGCTCGCCGCCAGAAAGTGTTTCCGCCGAACGTCCAAGTGTCAGGTAGCCGACTCCAACTTTGTTCAGGAACTTGAGCCGATGCTGAATCTCTTCAACGATTGGTTGAGCAATCGAGCGTTGATTCGCATCGGTCAAACTGGCGAGTGATTGATCCAACTCTGCTGCAAGGCCTTCGATCGGCGAGTCCACCAGATGGCCGATATGCATTTCATTGAGAAATACAGACCGAGCCTGGTTGTTGACTCGTGAACCGCGACAGGAGGAACAAACGATACGATCTTGAAACGCTTCGAGTTCGTCCAGCCTTTCGTCGGACGACGTCGTCGCCAGCTCCTTTTGCAGTTGAATCCCGATTCCGGGAGTTTGTTTGTCGCCGTCGGAAAAACAGCGAAGGACGGCAGCACGGTCCTGTTCACCCAGCGGTACGTTCGGTTCGACCAAGTGCTTTTTCAACACGGGATTGAGTGCTGCAAGCTGACGCGTGCGCGACGATGCGGTGAGTGACCTCCATGGGATGATTGCACCCTCTTGCAGCGACAGGTTCCAGTCGAGCACCAGGTCAGAATCGAATTGGATCGTTGCCCCCAAACCTTCGCAGTCGGGACAAGCACCGAAAGGGCTGTTGAAACTAAAACTGCGAGGCTCGACTTCTTGATACGTGATGTTGCATTCGGCACATGCGTACCGAGTCGAGAACGTCTGTTCATTCCATGGCCCACTTCGATCTTGACCTTTTTCCAGCCAACAGCAGGTGACCGATGCCGTTGTGCTGATTCGAACGGCAGCGTCAATCGCTTCGAGGAGCCGGTCCTCGATGCCGGAACGGACAATGATTCGATCAGTGACCGCTTCGATCGCATGCGGCTTTGATGGATGCAGCGGCGGGAGTTGTTCGATATCGAAAATGTCGCCATCGAGGCGTACCCGAACCAAACCAGCAGTTCGAACTTGCTGGATGACAGATTTGGACGACCCTGTTTCATCCAGGATCGGTGCCAAGACCATCAGCTTGCTCTCCGCTGGCAGAGCCATGACGTGGTCACGGATTTGGTACGGCGTGTGTTGCTCAATCGGCGATCCACAACCCGAGCAATGGATCGAACCAGCGCGAGCCATCAGGAGTCGCAAGTAGTCGTAAATCTCGGTGATCGTGCCAACTGTGCTCCGCCGAGTCGAACGGTGGCGGGTCTGGTCAAGACACAATGTCGGTTCGATGCCGGACACACGGTCGACATCCGGGCGAGGGAGTTGGCGAAAGAACTGTCTCGAGAACAAGGACATACTTTCCATGAACTGGCGCTGCCCTTCGGCGAACAAAGTGTCGAACGCCAATGAGCTTTTTCCGCTGCCGCTGGGGCCAGTGACCACGACCAACTGGCCACGTGGAATATCGCAGTCGACGTTCTTCAGATTGTGAGTTCTTGCACCACGAATCTGAACCGATTCAGGTCCTCCTGCCATCCCAACGTGGGTTTGTTGTTCGTCCAAACCAGAAGTGTCCATCTGCGATTCAATGGGTTAAGAAATTTCGGACTGAAACCAAGGTGTGCTCCCAAACCGCCAGTGGGCAACATCAGTACTTTTGGTTAGTCAAATGTGTTTTTAAGGGGTGGCAGCTTGATTCAAACGACAGATTCGAAATCCATCTTTTGGCCAATTCCATACTTGAGCCGCAACGGCACTAGCTGCGATTTTGAGGAGTTCGAATCCCATTAATCGTGATCACCACCCGACGGGCACCTCCATGGTTGCGATGCTCACACAAGTAGATTCCTTGCCATGTCCCCAAATTAGGTTGGCCATCTGAAATTGGAATCGAAAGACTCGAACCAAACAACGAGGCTTTAACATGAGCTGGCATGTCATCGGGGCCCTCGCAAACATGGATAAATGGCGATGATTCCGGGCATATTTGGTTGGCGGCGGTCTCCAGATCGACCCGCACGTCCGGATCCGCATTCTCGTTGATCGTCAATCCCGCCGACGTATGTTGGATGAACAAGTGCATTAGTCCGACTTCATAATCGTTGACGACCGGGCAGGCCTGAAGAATCTCCTGCGTGATCAAATGGAACCCTCGTGAACGTGCAGCCAGTTGGACAGTTTGCTGATGCCATCCGTTGAACATTGTGTTGACTCGTAAAAAACCGTGATGATTTGCGATGAACGTTTTGAACGTCAGCTTGACACACAGCTGGGACATTCTGTCACAGCTGCTTTGTCGACAACTTGCTCAAGCTTTGACGCTTGAATTCGGGAAACCGCAATGCCAAAGTTCAATGTAAATCCTTGCACCCTCGATGCTTATCTTAGGGACTCAAGACCCAATCAAATTGTGTGATTGATCGCTGCCGTTGGGCCGTCAGTTTGACTGATCGTTGGCGGCAATGTGACCATCAAAACCGTCTCGGTTGGTCCAGTTTTGAACTTTAAGAAATCATTAATAATTTTCTTGACTTTGAATAATGCACGTTAATAATACGCTCGTTCGACAGACAATCTTCGAGAGATGATTGATCTGGAGACGCATTTATTTTGATTTATCTCTACGCAATCGAGCCGCACGCCAAACCTCCCTCCTTTTTGGCATCTTGCTTCGGCTCCAACAGAACCAAATTTCCCCGATGAAGGTACATAATGTCCAACGGTAAGAAAAACATTAAAAACGTATTTGAAGCCATCCTTGAGTATGGCCACGATGAAGATTTCGTTCCACACGAGTCAGAAGAGTTCATCGCAACCGATGCCCCAGCGGGATCGGATGAAAAAATTGAAGCCCTTCGCCAGCGAGTCCTTCGCGGCATGCCTCTTTGGCACGAAGGCGACCGCCAAGACTACAGCGGTTTGTCTGGAGCTGTTCGCCCTCGCGAGTAAGTTCGCCAGTCGATCGAATTTGAGTCAACTTAAAACGCTTGCCACCTCAGCAAGCGTTTTTTTCATGCGCCCATCCTGTTACGTTCGGTCAAACTGCAATCTAAACCGTTGCGACAATCAAACAGTCGCAACCGCGGTCAAAGACAGGATGGATTGGCTACAGCTTGCCCGGCTGGGCGTCATTGCGATCGCTTTCGAGATACGCCGACAAAAGAATTTGTGCGGCCAGTTTATCCAGCTGAGCTTTCTTCTTTTTCGGTGACAGGCTGGACTGGTTGAGGATCTCTCGTGCCATCGCTGTGGTCAAGCGTTCATCAAACCAAGTAACCGGCCGTTCAGTTTTCTCGGCAAGCCAACGGCCGAATTGAGTTGCTTCTTCTGACTTTTGACTTGCCTCTCCACTCATGTGAACAGGGAGTCCGACGACCCAACCGACGATCCTTTCCGCCGCAACCAATTCCACAAAGTATTTGGCGTCGAGTTGATCGTTACGCCGTTGGTAAACTTCCAGCGGACTCGCGATCGACTGGCCGGGGTCTGAGACAGCGACGCCGATGCGAACGGTTCCAAAGTCGATACCACCAATCCGTCCCTGGGTCGGCAGCGTTCGACGATTTCGATCGGGTTCAGATGCGGAGGATTCCAAATCGGTTATTCACTTTTGCCAAACAAGTTGCGCCGGATCTTCAATGTTCTATCGTCCGGAATTCGATTCGGCGTTAAGCGGTTGCTTCTCGGATTCTGAGACAAAGTAGCCTTCATCGAAAAAATTGAGCGTCGCGTCAAATACGCTCTGTTGTTTCATCATGTTTGAATGCCAAAGCGGGCGGACCAAAAAGTCAGCAGCGCCAGCCAACTTTGTTTCTTCGACGGAAACTGTGTAATCATCTTTCCCTTTGAGAACAAAATTGCTCCATTCCTGGTCGGTTGCCTGACCACCGGCGATGATGCCGAACTCGAACGATGGTGTTGCCAAGGTGCTCTCCAGCTTCTCCCAGGAATGGGAGAGTTGGGCTCCACTCTTGCCGGCGATCGTGTGAAACAGGACGCTGTTGTTTAGCAGCCTTGCAACGCGTGAACCTTGGTTGGGCGGTCCCAGCATGACCATCCTCCGAATCCGTGGATCCCCTTGACGACCCGTTTGGGCATCGTGGTGATCACCGAGGTAACGACGAGTGACGATATTGCCCAGCGAGTGTGCGACGAAATAGATGTCAGTGACTTGGGGGTCGAGATGTTCGATGACTGAGTGCAGGGCGGCCGCGTGATCCTCCACCTGTTTTCGCGAGCTGGCATATTGCAAGTTAATGGTTGCGAATTCATGTTGTTGCAAAAACTTTGCCATCGGTTGCATCGAGTTGCTCGTTCGTATCAGACCGTGGAGCAAGATGACCACCCGGCCTTTCTCGGGAACAACTTTTCCGGCCGTTTCCAGCTGTCGAAGTACTTGTTTGCAATGAGCCAAGTTACCCCATGCGTGGCGAATGTTGCTGCCATCAAGCAAACGAAAATGGCCCGTTTCGGAATTCTGTTGGATCCGCCAACCGCCGCGATGGACAAAGTCCGTCCAGAACTGTTGGCCGCCCGCTGTCGGCATCGGCAAGTTGAAGAAGCCAACTGGTTCTTCTTCGTTCGTTGGTTGAGACATGGGTTGCCCCTGAAACGCCATTAGGTTGTGAGAAGCGAATGACAACACCATCGAAAAAGCCAAGCTACACCAACAAGCAAACGATGGGCCGCGTCGCATGGTGACTGCCTGTCGAGCGAAACTCATTAGATATTCCTGAACTAAGAGTGCTGTTTTTTTACATTGAATTGGCTCGCCAACAGCCAGTTTACTTTTTGGTCCAGTCTTTTCGTTGGCGTGAACTGGGAATGTTCAGTTTTTCGCGGTACTTGGCAATCGTTCGACGAGCCACTGGGAACCCCATCTCGCCAAGTCGCTTGCGGAGAAAGTCATCGCTGAGTGGCTTCGATTTGTCTTCGCCATCGATCAGTTTTTGCAGTTCGATCTTAATTTTGTTCCAGGCAATCTCTTCACCATCATCGGTGGTCGTGCCGTGAACAAAGAACATTCTTAGCGGCAAGATGCCACGATGAGTTTCAATCCATTTGTCACCGACCGCGCGGCTGATTGTCGTGATTCCAACATCGACCTTCTTGGCAATCTGTTCCATCTTCAGCGGCTTGAGGTGTTCGGGGCCCTTCTCAAAATAGTCACGCTGATAATTGACGATTTCTTGAGCAACGCGGACGAGTGTGCTGCGGCGTTGTTCGATCGATTCGATCAACCACTGGGCTGAGGCAATCTTTCGTTTGATAAAGTCCTTTTCCTCCGGCGTAGCTGTGCCATTGGAAAGCCGTTTCCGAAAGTAGTTGCTGATCCGCAGGTTTCTTGCCGGCCCTTCTTCCATGTGTACGATGTATTCACCTTCGTCGGTGATCTCGAGTTTCATGTCGGGCGTCACCGTTGGCACAAAATCATCGACAAATCGTCGCGCGGGTCGAGGGTCCAGTTTCTTCAGTTCGGCCCAGGCTTCTTGAATTTCTTCGATCGACATGCCCGTCGCCTTCTCGATGGCTGGTAGTCGGTTGAATTGCAGATCATCGAGATGATCGACGATCAACCTGCGAACATTTTGCAAGTGTTTAATATCAGGCGAGAGTTGCAGCAGCAAGCACTCGCTGAGATCTCTTGCCCCGACACCTTTGGGTTCCAATTGCTGCACGTGGGCCAAAGCGTCTTCGGCCATTTCCATGTCTTCGTGACTCGCGTCCAGTGGCAATAAATCAGAGAGCGAGATCTTCAAGTAGCCGCCATCTTTGGCGGTTAATGATGAGATGATTCGTTCGACCATTTTCAACAGCTTGGGTTCCAGATCCATATCGTGGATCTGATCCAACAAGTAGGCTTGCAATGAATCGTCGGTGTCGGCAATGTTGGAAACGAAGTCGTGGCGCCGATCGATGCTATCCTGAATTCGGTTGGACGAAGGTCGAGTGTTGCCATCGAAATGATCGGGGAATTCATTGTCGAGGTTCAGCAGGCGTTCAAAATCATCTTCGCCACCTGAGCCCTCTTCGACGACCATCTCTTTTTGTTCAACATCGGGAGTCTCTTTCTCCTTTTTCTCGCCCGGTTGTTCTTCATCGCGAGATTCGACGTTTCGTTCAAGCGCCGGGTTCTCAATCAGTTCGGTTTCGATGCGTTCGTCGAGCGCTGCCTGCGCCATTTGCAGAATTTCCATCGACTGGATCATCCGCGGGCCCATTTTCTGGGCCATTTTTTGACTTTGCGTTTGCCCGAACGAAAATCTCATGCGTTTTGGAACCCTAAATGAATTTTGAGTCGGGTCGAAGCGAGGTGGCTGCTTTACGTCCCGATTGATACCTGACAGGTCGTCTCAAAATGAGCCTAGGAAAAGTGTACAGCAAATTCAATGCCAAAGTCCAAGCGTTTTTCTTTTTGCGGTTTGTTTGGCAGAGGCGATGGGCACGCCGTTCTGCAAAAAATGGCCTATTGATTGCGAAATTGGCAAGTCTCAGTTCGCTTTGTAGAGCTCAGATTCATGTTGAAATTTGGCCAGCTTTTCGTTGAGACTCTCGCGAATCGAGACGATCAACGGGTCGGTGTCGACTCCTTTGACTCGTTTAGGAGAGACTTCGATTGCGTCACACACATCGAGCACGACTTTCAGTTTTCCATGAATGCGGCATTGATCGCAAAGGTCCTCTTCAAACTTTTCGACAGTTTCGAGGATGCGATCAACAGAAGGGAGTTCCGCAACGTAGTTCTCGGGATAGCAATCGATCTGTTGAGCTAAATAGGTTCGTTCAAGGTGTTCCCAGCGTCGAGCACGTTCGGCGTCGTCGACTTCATTTTTGGTCATCTCGGGAAAGATCTTCATTCGGAGTGCTTTGACACGCGTCTGGATACCACCTGACTGCTTGTCGCCGAGCCATTCAACTTCGATGGGGTGCAAAAGGTGGTCGACCATATTGTCTTGGCGTTCCCGCAGCGAGAGTTGCATGTTGGGGTGAACGTCGTATTGAAGTTCTTTGAGCGTCAACAGCGCATTTCCAATCCTGACAATGCGGTCAATCATTGGCATCTTGGGCGACGGCTTCCAGCTCAATCGGTGTTCAATTTCGTCAAGGACAGGATTGCAGGTTGATTCGATATCACCACCATAAAAATACTTGATCGCGATTGGGTGAATCACAACTTTGCCTTCATCCAGTTTCGCTCTTCGCTTGGCGGCGGTTCTGGCAATAAAGGCGGGGCCTTCCATGAATGCCATCAAGCGATCATTAATCCGGCTGGTCGATCCAGAAGGGAAGATGGTTAACGGCCGTTTCGCTTTGACCAGCACATCAATCGCATAGTCAACGGCTTTGCGATCGAGTCCCTCCCGATTGACGCTGAACGCTCCCATCAGGCGAATCATAAACGTGGTAAAACGTGTCTGATTGAAAAGATGCCAACTGGCCATCGTGTACATCGACACGGGTGTTTCGCGACAGAGATGGTACATCGCGATTGGGTCAGCCGTTCGCGGATGATTGGGCGTCAGCATCACGCCATGACCCGCATCGAGTGATCCCCGGAGCAGGTCCAGGTTGCGACACTCGTGTTCGACGACGCCATGTTTTTTTCGCAACAAGCCTGTGAATTGGCCCAGGCGGGTCAGCATGCGCTGAGGCCAATGCCATTCAATCGGCGGTGTAAATTGATATGGTTTTTCAATTAGAATGTCTTGCATCAATCGCTCCTTGCCAATCCTGTTTCAACAGGCTGAACAGATTCATATCGTGGTATTGGGATTTCCAAAATCCAAACTGTCGCATCAGTCCCTCATGGTGAAAACCGAGCCGACGGACGACTCGCTCCGACGCAACATTTTCCGTCACGCTCATCGCTTGGATTCGATTGACTGGACCAACGATTCCTTGTTGAAACGCGACGTCGATGATGGCAGAGACCGCCTCGGTCGCCAAGCCTGCTCCCCAGCGATCCGAACGTAGGTTGTAGCCCAGATTGACCGAGTGGTACTTGGGTCGAAACGTATCAAAACAGCAGGAGCCGATCAGTTTTCCACTGGTGCGGTCGATCATCCCCCAGCGTATTGCCTGGTTGTTCTGAAACCAGTGAGTGAATTTTCGGATCAACGCCACCGCTTGATCAATCGATTGAAACGGTTCGAATTCGTAGTACTGGGCAACCAGCGGATCAGAAAAGAGTTCAAAGACGTCCGCTGCATCTTCAGGAAAGACGGCGCGCAGCTTAAGACGATCAGTTTCCAGTCTCGGCACCGAATCCATGAATTCTTCCTGGTGAAAAGTCGGCATGTCGACAGTGATGATTCAGCTGGACATGTCATCTACAAGAGTGTCGGCATCTCAAGTTGATTTGTGGGGCAAAACAGCATTCGTTCATATCGTGCTGTCACGAAGTGCTTTCACTTTTGACCGTTAAGGGAACGGCGTGTTGGCAAAGTTTAACGATTGTAACGGTCCTAATGAGTGTAGGTTCCGATCATGACGAATTCAGCGAAGACCCGCGTAAAGAAGCGGCATGTAGACCACCGATTTCCGCTTCTAGCCGCACTGGCTGCGATGTTGTCCGCGTCGTTTGATTGAGAAAAGACAAGCCGGGATTCCCATGTCACAAGCCGATTTTTTACACTCTGATAAACGCGAAACTGAGAGAGTCAAGCGTTACTGCCGACAATGCTGGCGCGATGACTTTCATTTCGAAGTGATCAACTCGGGAGTCGTTTTCGGTTTCCTGGTCGTCGTCACATTCGGGTTGGTCATCCTGTTTCGGCCGTCACGCTGTATCTGCTGCGGGACGATGCGAATCTTTTAGTGGTGCCCCGCCCCATCGCGGCACGATTTACTGGCCTTCTGGTGGCTGCCAGAGTTCGACTTTGTTTCCTTCTGGGTCAAGCACCCAGCCAAACTTGCCGAACTCCGATTCTTCTACCTTATCCAGTACATTGCAGCCTTCTGCTTTCAAGCTATCGATGACTGCGTGAAGATCTTCAACGCGGTAATTGATCATAAATGACGCGCTGCCGGGAGAAAACTGTTCGGTGTCTTGAGGGCTGATCGACCAGATCGTCGTTCCCCCAGTTGGTTCTCCTGCTGAATCCGTCCAGGTAAACGCGGTGCCTCCCCACGCTTGAACGTCAATGCCAAGATGGCGCTTGTACCACGCTTGCAACGCGGGTGCGTCGTTCGCTTTGAAAAATATTCCGCCGATCCCGGTGACACGATTCATCCGTCGCTCCAATCAAGTTTCTTGGTCAATGCTTAAAGCTTCCATTCATACATTACAAAATCCTTGGAAGATTCTCCATCGGGAACTTTGGAATAGCAGCGGATTGCGGCGATGTTTGATGTTTCGGTGCCCAGCCAGGCAACGTTGCATTGTCGCTGACGAGCTTGATCTAACAGTGATTCGAGCAACTGCTGGCCAATTCCCTGACGCTGCCTTTTCGGCGTGACGCCAATTTCATTGATCCAAAACTGGCGTTGCTTGTCTGGGTGAAAATATTCAACACCTGATGCCATCCCAATGACTTGGCCATCGTCCACCGCCAACATCATGACGTGACGCGGGCACGCAATGAACTCATGTAACGACGATGGAATGATCGGGTGGTCGAACACGCCATCTGCGACTTGGGACAACAAGGAAGCATTGGCTTCGGTGAGTCGTTGGATCTTCACGACGGATTTGCTGGCGTTTGAAATGTGGATTGTTGAGCGTCCGGCAGTGTTGAGCACGCGTGCCGGTTTGGCTTGACGGTAACCCATTCCACATCGAATAACAAATTCGACCGAGGGTCATTCTCTTTCGTTGCGGTCCTGACGATTGCAACAGTCATGATTGTCGGTCTGTATGTTTCGAAATTTGAAACTTGGCGTGCCCGTGAAACATCGCTCGTTTATTGGGGTCGCACGGACGAAAACCATAAAACCGGTTGGTTCAACCAATCGGAAATTGCCCAGCAGGAAGTTGGACGCACTCCTAATCACGAAACAAGGATGTTCAGATGATGTTGCGTAGTGGCGTAATGCTAACCATCGCGTTTTCGATGTTGCTTTCGGATCTTGGTACAGGTTCCGTTTGGGCACAGCAAAGCAAGCGTTTGATCGGCGGTGGCCGAATCCTCCGCAAGATTCGTTCTGAGGTATTCGGGATTGATCCCCAGTCAAAAAAGTCCTCTGCCAAAACGAATGAAAAATCCAACTCCAAAACAAAGTCGTCCAAGGGGAGCAGCAAAGGCAAGACAGCGGCCAAACAGCCGACGCTCGCTGTCCGTCCTCAGGCATCCCCTTCACGCGTAGCTCAACCGACACCAGCGATTCGCCCGACGCGAACGCCTGATCGAAATGGCAATGATCGCGACAACGCGTTCGCCGCTCGCTTGCCCAAACAGGCGGACATCAGTAAATCACGTCCCCTGATTGCAGGTCAACCGCCACAAAGAGACCCATCCAAGGTCACTCGATCGACGCCAGCACCAACGCTTGGTTTCGGCATGTTAGTGGAAGCCCGCGGCGATGAAATTGTCGTCGCCAAGATTGACCCTAAAGGCAATGCTAAAGAAGCGGGCATCAAACGAGGTGACGTGATCATTCGCGGTGGCGGAATTGATTTTGGTTCCGTTGATGAATTCAATCAGGTCGCCGAGATTCTTAAAGATGGCGACCAGCTCGAGTTCGAGGTCGAGCGCCGTGGCAAGGAAGAAACGGTTTTGATCCTGTTTGGTGAAGCTCCCGAGAATTCCGAAGACATTGAAAACGAAATTGCCCCAGGCGAACCGCTTTCTGCAAAACGAGCACCAATCCAACCAAAGAACAAAACGGCTCCTCAGCTCGATGACAATCAGTTTGAGATCGGCAGTCAGCTGAACACGAAAAACAACTACAGCTTTTTGCCGACCAGCAAAGAGACTTCCCGGCGTCCAGTCTTGGCAGCCCCCCAAACCGGCGGCCAGCCCAGTAAGTTGAATTCCGTGTTGGGTTCAGTCGTGCAGCCAGCCCGTCAACCGACATCCCAATCGGATCAATGGAAGTCTGCCGAGTCATTGCGACAATCGAGCGTTCAACGACAACTTCAATTGCAACAACTGGAAATTCAACGCCTGCGAAACGAGTTGAAGCGGGCCCAGCAGAAATCACAACCAGATCTCGATGGTCCTACGTTGAGTGGTCCGGGTCGGTAACGCTTCTGGATCAGTCAGTGGAAACTACATTTTGAAATAGTTTCGTGCAGAGTCGCTGTCACCTCGGTGTTCGGCGGAGTGCACTCAAAACGCGGTCGATCACCAACAATATCGGCCGCGTTTTTCTGTAGACCTGACGCTGCGATACAATTGACGGAAAATGGTCCTCACTCGGGCGAAACAACATGGTCAATAACGCGAACGATCCATCGATTCACGATCCAGAACCGTCTGAAGCGAACGATGGTTTGGTGGAAGTTCGTCGCGTTCTTCAGCTGGAAGCCGATAGTATTCTTAGCGCCGCACGCGGGCTCGATGACTCCATTCAACAAGTTCTCGATAAACTTTATGGATGTCAGGGGCGGGTCATTGTGACCGGGATGGGGAAAATGAGCTGCATCGCGCGAAAAGCGGTGGCTACATTTTGCAGTACGGGAACTCCTGCCGTCTTTTTGCATCCAAGCGAAGCGGTACATGGTGACTTGGGTATCGTTTCCGACAGCGACGTTTTGCTGGCGTTGTCAAACAGTGGCGAAACGCGTGAGGTTTTGGAGTTGTTGCCGTTTATGAAACGATTCAATGTCGATTGCCTGGCGGTGACGCGCCAACAGACTTCATCGTTGGCCGCTCGATGCATCGCAGTGATTCATACGGGCGTGACGGACGAAGCGGACTCAATTGCCGCTGCACCGACCAACAGCACGACGGTCACATTGGCAATTTGCGATGCGCTCGCGGTTGCGTTGATGAAGCGACGAGGATTTACTGCCGAGCAATTTGCCATCTTTCATCCCGGTGGATTTTTGGGTGGCAAACTCCTTTTGCAAACTCGTGATCTGATGCATACCGGAGATCGAATACCGCTGGCGTTTCCAACTGAAACGCTTCACGATGGTATCGGACGGATGTCAGAGAAAGGATTGGGCGCTGTCTTTGTCGTCAATCCAACTCAGCAACTGGTCGGTGTTGTGACCGATGGCGACCTCCGTCGAATCATCCAACGCGTCAACGACGCGGCGAACGCGCTCAATGAACCGTTGCAAAACTGGATGAACCAGCAGCCACGTTCGATCCATGAAGGAGCCTTGGCGGCCGAGTCGCTGAAGCTGATGGAAGACCATGGGATCACGGTCCTGCCGGTCGTCAATGAACAAACGCAAATCGTTGGTGTGATCCACTTACACGATTTGATTCGCGCCGGACTAGCATAAAATGGGCCTTGCGTCACGTGGTCGACGCTGGACGGCGGGTTGGCATCCAACGAAAGTTACTTCGAGGATTCATGGAAATCGATTCAGGCAAGAATGATCTGCCGAATGAAGCAGCCGATGAAACACCGATCCCGGTGAGTCGTCGGCAAGCTTCAGAGGAACAGGGTGCGCCTGCCGTTGGTCGCGACGACGAACTCGAGACCCGCAGCATTGTCAGTGAGGATGGTGAACCGCATGGACTTTCGCAGGATATGCTGGCCGATCCTTCGAACGCTCCATTAACGCACTACAGTTCTCGTTCTGAAATTCGAAATCCGGTTCGATTGTTGGGTGATCTTGTTGGTGATGTTTCGAAGGGGCGAGAATTGGCCTGGCGACTGTTTGTTCGCAATCTTCGCGGGCTCTATCGCCAAACGTTTCTCGGTTTGTTTTGGGCATTCTTACCGCCGATTGCCAACACCGCGTTTTGGGTGTTTTTGCGACAGGCGAAAGTCTTTTCGACGACCGAATTGCAAGTTCACCATACCGTTTACATTTTGACCAGCATGATATTTTGGCAGGCGTTTATCGACGCGTTCCAAATGCCGCTGAACATGTTGAACAAAAATCGAAACATGATCAGCAAACTCAATTTCCCTCGAGAATCATTGCTGATGGTGGGGCTCGGTGAAGTGGTTTTCGATCTGCTGATCCGTCTGCTGTTATTGATACCAGCCTTTTGGTTTTACGGAGTGACGTTGCATGCGTCTGTTTTGTTGATCCCGTTTGCGTTGATCGCCCTGATCATGGTGGGGGCTGGTTTGGGATTGTTAATCTTGCCTGTTGGGTCGTTGTATCAGGATGTCGGCCGATTCATTTCAATCGCGTTGCCATTTTGGATGATTTTGACGCCGATCATTTATGTTCCCTTCACGGAGTTTCCCGGTTCCTTGTTGAATTGGATCAACCCGGCCAGTCCACTGATCATCGTAGCGCGTGACTGGGCGTTGATGGGCGGAACGTCGTATGGTGTCATTGGCTGGACTTACGGATTAGTTGCGTTGCCACTGTTTGTGTTGGGGTTGGTGGTCTATCGAGTTTCGATTCCGGTGTTGATTGAACGGATGAACGCCTGATGAGAAATCAATCTGCGAATCAATCGGATGTGATTCTCGATGTCAAACACGTCTGGAAGATCTACTGTCGCCAATTGAAGCGGGCGATGTGGTACGGCTTGACGGACTTGGGGCGACAGATTGCCGGTGCCGGGCGTGACCGGCAGGTTGGCGATTTGAGACCGGGCGAGTTCTTCGCTGTCAAAGATGCAAACTTTCAAGTTCGAGCGGGTGAGTGCATCGCCATGATCGGTCCCAACGGGGCCGGCAAGAGCACGATGTTGAAAATGATCAACGGTTTGATTCGACCGGATCATGGTGACATTCGGATTCGCGGTCGGATTGGTGCGTTGATCGAATTAGGCACAGGGTTCAATCCCATCTTGAGTGGTCGCGAGAACATCTACATCAACGCTGCGGTGCTTGGGATGGGCAAACGAGAAGTGGATGC
This sequence comes from Planctomycetota bacterium, assembly GCA_038534355.1. GTDB lineage: Bacteria > Planctomycetota > Planctomycetia > Pirellulales > Pirellulaceae > Mariniblastus. The sequence continues at coordinate 28,702 of JBCAWX010000020.1, read as the reverse complement.
AATTTTTGACAAGATTGTTGAGTTTGCGGAACTTGGGCATGTCATCGATGATCCGATAAAATCCTACAGTTCCGGTATGCGTGTTCGATTGGGTTTTTCGGTGGCCGCCAATTTGCGTCCTCAGTTGTTGTTGATGGATGAAGTTCTCGCTGTGGGCGACGTCGGATTCCGAATGAAGTGCTTTAAACATCTCAACGAACTGGCCAAAAGCGGCGTGTCGATCATTCTGGTCACGCATGCGGTAGGAATGTTGCAACGTGTAGCGAATCGTGCGGTCGTTTTCGGTCAGGGAAAAATTGTGCATGACGGTGACCTTGAAACCGGATGTACGATCTATGAGCAGATGCTCGGCGCGAGCGATCGTGCCGTGGCAAAGCAGAAAGAGGAACGAGGAAAAACCGCCAACATCGGCAGCGTGACTGTCGAGAACCAGCAGGGAACGGAGCGAGTCGAATTTGAAACGGGGGAAGACGTTACGCTTTCGATTCAGATCCTTTCCGAAGAAATCATTCGCCGCGCCCGCTTGGTCGTGGCGTTGTGCTCGCCGGTTCACGGTGTTTTGGTTTCGGTTTCGACTCCTTATCAAGGTGTCGAGTTTGATGTCAATCCGCCCATGTGCACGGTGAAACTTCGTTTCCCAAGAATCCCGCTCCTGATCGGGGCGTACCATTTCAACATCTCGTTGCTCGGACCGGAGACGACTGATTTTTATCATCGCTCTTCGATACGAGGCGTTTTTCGTGTGGTCGGTCCGCCCACCGATGCGAACGGGTATGGGCTTAACGGCATTACCAAATTGGACCATGACTGGCAGGTCGATGGAAAATAATCTGCAACTTCACTTTATCGTCAGCGCACCGAGAAGCGGTTCGACCTGGTTGACCACGGCACTCAATCATCATCCGGCGGTGTTTGCGACCGAGCACCGTTTGTTTGGCCAGTTTTGCGAAGTCTGGCAAAACAACGACGGCTCCTCCTCGCCACGAATCACGTTTGATAAATATGCTGAAGCCTTTGGCACGCATTATTTTTATCAGTTCATGAATCGAAACTACCAATCGTTTGTGGACGACTTCAAAAAGTCGTTTATCAACTTTCTGTTGCACTTCGCGCACGGTCGAACTGGCAAGAGCGTCATCGTTGACAAGATCACGCCTTACCCGGGTACGGCTGAATTGGTCGTCAATGAAATTCGCACCTTGTTCCCGGAGGCGAAGATCATTCATTTGGTGCGTGATGGACGCGATGTGCTAACCAGCGGAACGTTTGACTGGCTGCTCAAAGACGCGGAGGGGACTGATCGTCACGAATTCTATTTCAACCCGATTCCCGGCATGAAGCTTGAGCGATTTTTTGATGCCGCTGTGATTAAAAAGTGGGTCGCCAACTGGTGTGAGACCGTTGATGTTTTTGCCGATTCACCTGCGGATTATCAAGTCACATATGAAGCGATGAAAGAGGATATGGCAGGTGCGTTGTCTGGCGTATTTGAGACTCTCGGCGTCGATCATTACGACCATCTTTGCATCGAATGCGAAGAAGCGACAACGTTTGAAGCGATGTCGGGGAGACCACCGGGTGACGAAGATCCGACCGCGAAAGCTCGCAAAGGGATCGTAGGAGATTGGAAGAACTATTTTACGCTGGCCGATGGCGAGCTGTTTGATGCACTCGCAGGCGAACAGATGGCAGCAGCGGGTTACGAGTCGAACAGTGACTGGGTGAAACACCTTCCGTTGCGGCTGAATATCGTCCGCGAGCCGGGACAGAATAAGCGGATCTGATGTCAACCTGTTATTTGCTATTTCGAACAGCCGAAGCGAATCGCTTGTATCAATCGTGGCGTGATCAGTGCGCCTTTGCAACGGAAGTGGTGACCGATGCGCCCCATAGTTGGGAACCGCCAGATGATGCCGTGATGCTGGTGACGCACATGCACTATCGATGGGAAGACCTGAGTTGCTTGCGAAGGGTTTTCAATGACAATCGCCTGCCCATCCTGATTCTCGCGGATGGGATTTTGGAATATCGCAATACGTGGGAACATGAAGGACTTCCAGATGGAGCCATGTTCCAGCCGTTGTTCGGTCACAAAATCGCCTGTATGGGTGAAGGACAAGCTCGATTGATTGAGTCTTGGGGAAACGGCGGTCGCTGCGAAGTCGTCGGGTTTTCTGCCTTTGAGTCGATTCAGCCGTTGCCTCTGCGAACGACCCCATCATCGCAAAACGATTTTCGCTTGATGATCGCGACCGCCAACACCCCGTCGTTTGATGAACAGCAGCATCGTGTCTTGCTCGAATCACTCAACGCGATCCGAGAATGGGCAGATGGCAAAACGACGTCGGACGGACGACGAGTCGAGTTGGATTGGCGGCTAAACCTGCAGCTAACGCAAGAACTTGACTTGCCTGTCGTCGAGGCGGAAGACCGACCCTCACTCCACGATGCGATTTCAGAAGTCGACGCCGTGATCACAACGCCTTCAACGTTGTATCTGGAAAGTTGTTTGTTAGGGCGTCCGACGGCTCTCCTGGACTTTCACAACCGACCTCAGTACGTACCATCGGCTTGGTCGATCGGCGCGAAATCGATGATCGGTGACGTGGTTGAGGAATTGGCCAATCCGCCAGCCGCCAAGCTGCAATTTCAGGATTTTAGTTTGCGAGATCAATTGCAGATCGCAGAATCACCGATTCAGCGGCTGGTCACGCTTGTCGATGCGATGTGTCGGCACGGTGAGATGTGCCGAAACGAAAATCGTAACGTCGAGCTTCCCGAACGTATTCTCAAGCCTGCGGCGACGCAACGCGGGCAATCGCCGTTGTCTTTGGCATCGTTGTATCCGAATAATAAAGTGTTTGAGCAGCAGGATCGCCAACGGTTGCAAATCGAATTGACGGCGGCAGTCGAGCGATTAAAACAACTCCCCGATGAGGTTGCCAGCCAAGGAAACTACATTCTTCGGTTGTTGGGCAAGAACAAAAAGCTGAACAATCGCATCCAAAACCTGCACCAGCGAGTTGTCTCGTTGCGAGCCCGTTTAGGAATTGGTCCTCCCGATTCTGAGGATGAGGAGTAGTTCGGATCTTCAGCTGACAAGACGACGATTCCCGATTCGCTTTCCGTTCATCGACATCTGATTTCCCTGCTTCAGACTTTGAATTCAAACCCATTTGAGTTAATGAAACAGTACGATCCCAACGAGCCACTGATCTACACGCACATTCCAAAGTGCGCCGGTAGCAGTGTGTTGCGATTGTTGCGTCATTGGTTCGATGACGAATACCACAAACTGAATCAGAACGAGCGGTTGGACATTGTTTTACCCAAAGTGCCAACACAGGATCGGAAAGGTCGCTGGTTGCCCAATGTGAAATGCATTCATGGGCATTTCAATCACGGCCGCGGTTATGGTCTTCCCTATTTTTATCCTGAAGTGAATCAGTATTTCACGATTCTTCGCGATCCATTCGATTTGGCAGTTTCCATGTACTTTTTTGCCAAAGGGCGCAGCAAGCGTGGTGAGTTTTGGTTTCGAGGTGAACAAGTTGATATCAATGATCAGTTTCCGAACGTCGAAAGTTATGTAAACTCTTACCCATATTGGTTGTTCGATCATTTGCCGCAAGACGTTACGATCGAGAACTACGAGTCCAAGTTGCGTTCCAAATTTATCTTTCTCGGCGTGTTTGAAGATCTTCAGACCACCATCGACAACCTCGCCAAGTTATTGGGAAAACCTTCCACAACGTTACCCCATTTCAACGTATCCACGTACGATGAACCGATCCCGCAACACATGAGGGAGCGTTTTTATCGCGACTATCCGCTGTTAAAAAAGGTCTACGATTTGGCTGTTCAGACTTATCGTTTGGAAGGCTACGACATACCGACCGATGGCAGCCCGGCGATCGCGCCGCAGGATTAACAGGAGTTTTCAGTGAAGTTCGGTTTTTATTCGTGCATGAGCGGCATGCCTTGGGGAGGCAGCGAAGTACTCTGGCAACGCGTTGCGCGAATGCTGCAGAACGAAGGTCACGAAGTTACCGCCAATTACAAATGGTGGCCGCACAAAGCCTTCCAGTTGGAGCAGATCGAAAAACATGGAGGGACGGTCTGGTTGCGAAATCAGCCACCCAAGCCATTTTTTCAACGACAAACCGAAGTCATCAAGGGATTGTTCGGTCGCAATGGAAAGACTAGTGACTGGCTTGAGTGCGAACGCCCGGACGCTGTGTTGGTCACGCTGGGATACCACCCAGATCAAATCCAGATTGCCGAACAGTGCCAAAAGTTGGGGATCCCCTACGGCATCAATATCCAGTGCGCCAGCAACTTCTTTTTTATTCCTGGTGATCGCATCGACGCTTATCGGAATTGGTACAACAACGCCGAAAAGGTGTTCTTTGTTTCTCAAGAGAATCAGCTGAAGCTGCAAAACAACATTGCGATGAAGTTTGAGAATGCGGAAATCATCGCCAACCCGTTCAACGTGCCGCACGATTCGGATCCTGAATGGCCAGAAGACACCGGCGAGTTTCGCATCGCCTTCGTCGGACGTGTTCATTTTCAATCAAAAGGGCAAGACATTGTTGTCGATGTCATGAAGCAGCCAAAATGGCGTAATCGAAATTTGAAGATCACGTTTTATGGGCACGACCAAGGGAACAAGGCCCAACTGGAAGAGCTGATCAAACTGCATGGACTCGAGGAACAGCTGGTTTTCGGCGGCTACAAAAAAGATGTGACGGACATCTGGCGTGAAAACCATGCTCTGTTGTTGCCTTCGCGATACGAGGGCGCGCCACTGGTCGTGATCGAAGCGATGATCTGTAACCGAATGGCGATTGTGACCGATATTGGTCGCAACCGTGAATTGATCGATGACAACGAGTCCGGATTCATCGCTCCGGGTGCGACGATCGAGCTGCTCGATGAATGTCTGGAACGGGCTTGGGCCAAACGAGACCAGTGGGAGGCGATTGGGCAACTGGCGGGCCAGCACATTCGCGAGCGATATCCCGAAGACCCCGTTGGCGAGTTTAAGGACAAAATCAAAGCGTTGGTGCGAACGCCAGTCGTCTAGCGACAACACCTGGCTTGTGCGACAACACCTGGCTTGTTGTCGATTCGTCGATAAACGGAGAGAAATATCACGCTGGAATTGTGATCGCCAAGAAATCCAGCTTTTCATTTGGAAGTCCGCTAATTTTTGAACTCGATCAAGCGCTGGGCGTATCCAAATAAAAGGCAACTTGCACTAGAATCTGCGGCATGCTCAAGCTGGAAAACATCAAGAAGAGTTTCGTCCAACCCGATGGAACAAGCGTCCCGATCCTGGACATCCCAGATTTCCAAGTGAACGCGGGAGAACAAGTCGTCCTGTTGGGACCCAGTGGTTGCGGCAAAACGACGATGTTGCACACCATCGCAGGGATTACCAATCCCGACTCTGGCAAAGTCTTCGTCGACTCAGTTGAGCTGACACGCTACTCCGAAGCAGCTCGAGATCGAATCCGCGCTGACAAAATGGGCTACATTTTTCAAACGTTCAATCTGCTGCCCGGCTTTTCCGCCTTGGAGAACGTGCTGTTGGGAATGACGTTTGCCCGTAAGAAATTACTGCCCAAACGGGCCAAGACGTTGCTGGAGAAAATTGGATTGGGGCATCGGTTAAACAACAAACCGAATCAGCTGTCCGTCGGTGAGCAGCAACGCGTCGCAATCGCCCGCTCATTGGCCAATCAACCAAAATTGCTGTTGGCCGATGAGCCGACTGCAAATGTTGATCCACGAAACCAGCAACACATAGTCGAACTGATCGCGAAAAGCTGTCGCGAGGAAAATATTGCACTGTTGATGGTGACGCATGCGATGGAAGTTGCCAATCAATTTGATCGAATCGTTCGGTTGGACGAACTCAATCGAGTCGTTGCCGATGCCAGAGCCAGTGCTGGAACTGAAACCTGAATGTCGCTTGGTTGCGTGTTGATTTTGTTCATTTCAAATCTGTTGAACTAGCTGTAACCCATGAATGTCTTCTTAATCGCTTGGCGTAGTATTCAACATCGCGGACTTGGTTCGCTGTTGACCATCATCTCGATGGCGCTGGGCGTGATGATGGTCGTTGCAGTGCTGACCATTCATGGTGTGGTCGACACGTCCTTTAAAAACAACAACAGCTTTGGCTACAACATGATTGTTGGAGCTCGCGGTGGTGGATTGCAGTTGACGCTGAATTCGGTCTACTACCTGAGTCGTCCAGTCGAAGCGATTCCCTACGAGTATTATCTGGCGTTTTGTGATGGCGAAACACGCGAGCGAGAGCTGCAGCGGTCGATTGGGTTTGAGGCGCGACAAACGATCGATGACACGCAAGCCCTGATCGACAGTCTTGGCGTTGCCTCCTGTCCAGTCTCGCACGCGTTGATCGATGCGGCGACGACCGATTCGTATCGCTATCAACAGGATGAAGCGATGCGTATCCGAAAGGATGGCGTCTATCGGCGTTGGACACACATTGCGGTACCGATGTGCTTGGGGGATTCCTATGTGCATCCCTCCACAGGCGACGCATTCAAGTGCGTGGGGACGAAGCCCAGTTTCTTTACAGATCTCGTCTTGGATGTCGATACCGAAGAAAAATTCGAGTTTGCCCAAGGGCGAAACTTTATCGAAGAGAGCCCTGAGCACGGATACTTTGAATGTGTGATCGGTGCCGCAGTCGCGCGGCGATGCGGGCTGGGGATTGGCGATCGTGTGCAAGCAACGCATGGTGATCCCTCCAGCGACTCGTCACATTTGCACGAACAGAATTACACAATCGTGGGTGTTCTCAATGGGACCGGAACGCCACACGATCGCGTTGTGTTCCTGAACATGGAAGGCTTCTTCTTGATGGAAGATCATGCCAAACCGGTCGAAGACGATTCGATTCTTGGTGCGGTTGATCGCGATGAAGCCGAAGATGATCAAGATGCTGCCGACATTGATCCGGATCTCGTCGATCCGTTTGATGACGAAAACGATACGTTTGAAAACGCCTTGCAAACAACGCCTCCGCCCGCGGTCGGCAACCAACGGGAAGCTGAAACGGATGACTTGGTTGATGAGCCGTTGCCGCCTGTGAATCCAGACTTGCAACGAGTCCCCTTGCCTGTCGAACAGCGTGAAGTGACTTCAATTTTGGTACGGACGTCGCTGAAAGATCCCTACGGCCTTTTGCCGGACATGCTGCCGGCTCAAATTGGCGAAGGGGATCTGGAACGCACGCTCGATTGGACGCCGTTCCGTCCGGTGAAGAGCCAAAAAGCGGCTCAAGGTGTCAATCCGGTTTCCGAAGTCACGCGGTTGTTTGAAGGAATTGTCGATCCCATTCGATGGTTGCTGCTGGCCTTAACCTCGATGATCTGTGTGGTCTCGTCGATTAGCATCGTCGTTGGAATCTACAACTCGATGAACCAGCGGCAACATGAGATCGCCGTCATGCGTGCGCTGGGTGCAAGCCGTGGAAAAGTCATGTCGATCATGCTTTGCGAGTCGATTCTGTTGGCGGTCGCCGGCGGTTTGTTGGGGTGGATTGCTGGGCATGGTCTCAACGCATTGCTGAGCCCGATCGTGGAAGATCGAACTGGCGTACAAGTTGGCTTTTTTAGTTTTGCACCCGGATTGGAATTGTCCAAGCTGCCTGTTCTGGAGAACTTCGCCAGTGTCCTGGGTAAGGCTTCGGTTTCGTCGGAGATACTTTTGGTCCCAGTGCTTGTCCTGTTGGCAATTCTGGTCGGACTATATCCAGCCGTTTCTGCGTACCGAACGGATGTGTCAAAGTCGTTGGGCAAATAAGCGAAACGACCTCAGCCGTTGTCCGCACGTCGGGATCGTTACCCAGTGATTCCCGTGTCCAGGCCATCAATGCTTTTTGCGTTTTTCGTTGACCAACCTTTTTCGGTTGCCTCGACTCCCTTGGCGGCGTAATGCTCGATCAGTTTGTCACGCTGTCCAGCGAAGTCAAAGTAGGGAACGCCGAATCCGCATGAGGTTTGGAGCGAGTCAACTCGAACGTCGAAGATCTGTCGGGCTCCAGCGAAGTCGTCGAAGTGCCCGCTGAGTTCGTTCCAGTTCTCGTCGCGCGGATGAACTGTTTCAGCAGTGCCGTAGACACGCAGGATCAATGGAGGATCGACGAACGAACAAAACATCAAAGTGATTCGATTGGCGACCCGCAAATGGGCTGCCGTTTCATTGCCACTGCCACTGAGATTCATCCAGATGATTCGATTTGAATCGAGGATCGATAGTGCATCGTATCCTTTGGGCGAAAGATTGATTCGTCCAGATTCATCAGCGGTCGCCACAAAGAAGACTTTTTGACTTCGGATAAACTCCGCCAATTTGTCGTTGATCTCATCAAAGAATTTGGCCATGAAAGATGCCTTACTGTGCGGAAAGGGAATTTACGAACTGAAAACACGTTTTTTCGAATGAAGTTGAACAACAGATCGTACTTGAAGTTGACGAATGGATCGATGTCGCGGGGACATCGAAACTTGAAAAGGACCAGCGGAACTTCAAAACATGTTTGGTGGCAAGTTGCACACGAATTCAAAAGAAGGTCTCGATCAGCAATCATTCGGTTCGAAGAATTACCAAGGAACGATCGTCAAATCAGGCCACGTCGCTTTCCACCGTTCTGCTTTCTGGTAGTAGACGCTCTCAGTTACCAAACGCCTGTTAGGACGGACGATCATCCCCAACAGATCGTCCAATCCAAATGGGGCAAAAACGTCAAGTTGAGAACCGTTCGTTTTGACTCCGATCGCCGATGCCGTGGTTGGCCACGTGGCAATTGCGGCCACAGTCGAATCATATGGATCGATGCGAATCCCAAACTCTTCAAAATACCATTGGTGGACACGAGCCTCGTTAGTGACTTCGATGGGTAACGCTAGCGAACCGAATTGCTGATGAACCCGTTTTTGAATGTCTCGTTCTTGCTGGGCGGTTTGGTTGTCGGAATCAAAATAGACCAGGTCAATGTCCTTGATCCCATAAGCTGGGTCGAAGCCATGATGTTGGTTCCAGACCGTTTGGCAGATCGCGCCTGCACCGACATACCATTGAGGTAAATCCAGTTCCGCTGCATGTTGAATGACATGGTAGAGTTGCTCATTGTTGACCAGCATCGACTGCAGAAGTTTCTTCGTCATTTCAAATTACCTGGCGAGGATGGGAATTTCGAAAAGGACAGACTCGTTTGGCAAGTCTCGTTTTAAACGAGTGCTGCTGGCAACGTAGGACGTTCGTATCAAATGGGTGTCGATAGCAACTGCTTGACTGGGAAACTGGACTGTGCGAGTTGGCACGGTACCCATTAGCGATCCCTACCGTTGGAAAAGGATAAATTAGCATTTTTTCGGTGAATTCCGCCTTGGGTGTGCTGGCAACCGATTTGAGTTCTTTCCTTGAAACGATAAGATGAACATACGTGTGATTGAATCGCCGCCATTATCTTTCACGTGGTTTCCGTCGTTTGATTAAATCGTCAAGCGACAACCGAAGTTTGCGGCGAGCGAATTCGATCGACACATCATATATTTTTGCTTTAATCCTTGGTGTCGAAATGACTCACCGGACATCAATTCGAATTGCTTTTTCGACGCTCGCGAGCCTGATATGTTTGCTCGCTGTGACGTTTTCAAATACAGCCGCCTCGATCTGTCCGTTCTGCTCGTCCGTCGCTTTGACGTTTACTGAGCAACTCAATTCGAACGAGATCGCCGTCGTTGCAAAATTGATTGAGCCACCGCCACCACCGAAAATGGATGACGATGGGTTTATGGAGTTTCCCAAAGGTCAATTTGAGATCGTCGGTGTCTTGAAGGGGCAAAAGCTCGTCAAAGTCGGCATGACGTTTCAAACGCAATTGATTGGGGCACATCCTGTCGGTCAAAAGTTTTTGGTCATGGGAGTCAACCCTCCCAGAGTTGCTTGGACGACCCCGATGCGGACCACGGATCGGGTTTTTGACTACCTGTTGGAGATCCAGAAATTGCCACCGAATGGGCCTGATCGGTTAGTGTTTTTTCAGGACTATTTTGAGGACAAGGAATCGGTTCTCGCTTTCGACGCCTACGACGAATACGCCAAGGCACCGTACGAAGACCTGATCGCGATGAAAGATCGCATGGATCGGGATCAACTGCTGGGGTTTATTGATAACCCGGAAACAACGGCCAGCCGACGTCGTCTGTATCTGACAATGTTGGGTGTTTGTGGCACTGCCGAGGACGCCGAAAGACTTGAAGGTTATTTGAAGTCCGGAGACCGGAAAAAGATGGCAGGGCTGGACGCCTTAATCGCATGTTACCTTCGGCTCAAAGGGGCTGACGGTCTGCCTTTGGTTGAAGAAACGTTTTTACGTGACAAAACGGTTGACTACGTCGACGTTGTTGCCGCGGTGATGGCACTACGTTTCCATGCAACCGAAACTGACGTCATTCCTCAAAAACGGATCGTAGAAACCGTTCGAATTCTGCTCGACCGACCCAAAGTCGCTGACATGATCATTCTCGATCTCGCTCGCTGGAAAGATTGGAGCGTGATGGAGCGATTGGTCGGGATGTTCAAGGATTCCAAAGAGGATTCGAGTTGGATTCGGATTCCAATCATTACCTACCTGCGAGCTTGTCCAGATCCCAAAGCCGCGGCGTATATCGAAGAGCTGCGAAAGATTGATGCCAACGCGGTCAAGCGAGCCGATTTTTATATTGGCTTTGGCGAGGACGAAGAGGACTCGTGGGATGATGATGACGAAGACGAATCGTCAACGTCGACCGAAAAAGAAAAACCGGCAAGTGATGATTCCAACGATTCGCCGCCGCAGCCAAAGACACCTGGAACGGAACAACCGGAATCGAACCAAGAGCAACAGCCAACTGGGGGAACAACCGAAAAGGGTTCTGAAGGTGGGAGTGCTGACGTTAAGGGGTCTGGAGTTGAGTTAACACGCGTGCCCGCCGAAGTCCCTTTAGTGGAATCACGCGTCAGTGTTGCCCAAGGGGATCCAATTCAAATCGAAGCTCCCGCCACGTCGGATGTTTCGCCCGCGGGTCCGCAGCCGGATGACCATGCGTCTTCCGATTCCAATTCGTCTGATCCGATCGCAGTACCCTTTCAAGGCAATGCATCGACATTCGTTTCAACCTCAGTCGATCCTGACCTCGACAAGTCAGGGCTCTTGGATGATTCAACGGAGGGGCTGGACGCTGATGATGACGAAGCTGAGTTGGTCGCTGCTGTTGCTGCTGCCGACTCGACAAACGAGAAAGAATTGCCAGCCAACATGACTTGGAAGATCATCTTGGTGCCGTTTCTTGGGTCGCTTCTGATCTTGGCAACGATGTGGTCAGTCGTTAATGGTTGGTTCGAACGGTTGATCTATTAGCGGCGACGATCATTCGATCGATCAACGACCTGCTAAAACGATGTGTCGCTAAAACGATGTATCACTAAAACGCTTGGCCACTAAAACGTAGGATAGCCACTGTTGGCTGTCATGGATTGAATTAACGTTGGCCAATCGCGTTAACGGTTCGAATCGCGATTCGCTAGTTAGACTTGGCATCACGCGACTCGGGCAAGAGTGCCCAAGCTACGGGTCGATTCGCACAATCTTTTAACGACCAAAGCACTTGGCCACCAAATCGTAGGATAGCCACTCTTGGCTGTCATGGATTGAATTATCGTTGGCCAAACGCGTTAACGGTTCGCATCGCGATTCGCTGTTTAGACCTTGGCATCACGCGACTCGGGCAAGAGTGCCCAAAGTGCCCAAGCTACGGGTCGATTCGCAAAATCTTTGAACGGCCAAAGTACTTGGCCACTAAACGTAGGATAGCCACTCTTGGCTGTCATGGATTGAATTATCGTTGGCCAATCGCGTGAAATAAGAACGTTCTGCCGTTGAGAATCCGACTATTAGCGGTCATTTTCCAATAATTCGCATCCTTTGGCGAACAGCAAATGAACGTCCGTGTCTTTCGGAGACCGTACTATCTCAACGGGAGAATCGTGGGCAATTGTGGATCATCGAAACCGATAGGTTCGTGTTAGATGGTCCATCCCTGTGGCGTCAGGAGTAATCGCCATGATCGAAAATCTAATGGAGAACATGACACAATTTTTGAATCCTGAAACGGCAGTCTGGTTGGCTGGTTTTGCCACGTTGACTGCTACCGTTTCAAGTTTGTTGATCGCTGGCCGCAACGGCTGGGCGTGGCCAGTTTTGAGTTTTCTCGGGAACACGATTCGCTTTCTGTTCCGACTGGCAGCCTCGATGTTTCGAGAACTTGCCAGCGACTATGACGGAACCGGATCGTGGGATGACGAGTGATCGCCCGCCTAGCTGGCAATCACGAATTGATCGTCACCGGTCACCATTTTCGGAATACTGTAATTTGGACTGCGCATTAAAAAAGCTTCCGGTTGGATCAACCGGAAGCTTGTTTTTTAGTTCAAATCAGCTGCGGCTGAATAACTAACTTTTAGTTGCCATCGACGTTCGGCATCGGCAGAATCTGGTTGTCATCGGCTGGCAACTCTCCGAAGGATGGATCAACGTTTTCCTTTTTTGAGTCCAACGGCGTTGCTTCGCCTTGAATCGTTGGGGCGTCATCGCTGGTTTCTCCGTTTCCGATGACAGAGCTTCCGACGTTTTCCATTTGCATGCTACCGTTATTCATCATGGTGGCTTGACCATTGGAGCAACCAGCCACGCAACTTTGCATTCCAGCTGTTCCGTATTCGTATCCTACGGCTTCACCGAAATAAGCACCGGAGACTCCGCATGCGTTACGACTGGAGCCAAACAGGCCACCGCCGCTGAACAATCCTTTGAGCTTTCCGCCCAGTTTGCATCCACAACCGCGATTTCCAAACCCTAAACCGCCACCACAAGGATCAGAGCCACACGCGGAACTGCCGCAGCCGCCACCAGCAAACATTCCTTTGAGTTTGCCACCGAGCTTGCAGCCGCCTCGCATTTTGCCTGCGAATCCACCGCCAGCCATCACTGCGCCACCGCAACCGCATCCACCGGATGGGTAACCAAAACATCCTTGATTGAACCCGCATCCACAGCTGCCAGCCCCTGCGCCGCCTCCTGCGAAAAGCCCTTTCAGCTTGCCGCCGAGTCGGCAACCGCCACCACAGCCACTGCTACCGCAGCCACCGTTGCCGCCAGCATACCCGCATTGCTCGTTGCAGTAGTTAGACCAGAGGCCTGCTGCTTGAACGTGCGAAATGCCACGGCCGCAGTTATCTTGGGCCGCGCCGCCGCAGCCGCTACCGGAAAACAGGCCACCGCCGGCATACATGCCTCCAGCGTAAGTCGTGTTGCATCCGCAATCTTGGGCCATCGTCGAGCTGCAACAGGCAAGTGCAACAGCGACGACAGTCACTTTCAAAGTTTGATAAAGCATTTGGTTCTCCTCGTTCGCTTAGGACCATTCCCGAGTGAGCCGTCCATGGCGCGAACGATCGTGATCGTTGACGGGTTTGGTGGTGGTGGGTGCGAATCCAATCCGCTCCCAATGATTGGTTGTATTTTTTTGGTCGGTTCGAAAACAGGACCACGAAAGTCGAATCGGCGATCGCCTTTCGACGTCGCACTGAAATCCTGATCATTTTGCCGGTTCGTCTGGGGAGCCGCGCAGTCCTTGCGCGCAGAGAACACTTGAATATCAGCAAAGCGTTGAGCAATAAGTCGACTCCACCTGTTGTGCTCGAACCGATGGTCGTTCGGGATGTGCGATTCGTGCCGAACCTGTTGTTAAGGACGATGATCGTGGCCAAATGCGTCGATTCGCATCGCTGTAACCGTCCGCGCTTCCATATTTTGATACCGGATGTTCCATGCGAGACATGCTTGACACGATTGTGACAATCAAATGCGTCCTTACAGGTTTGGGAAACTTTGACGACGTGAATGCCGATAGGAAAGCTGGGGACCGAGGCTGATTGAGAACCGCTTGCACCCCGACATGACCAACCCCAGCTGACCATCACGCGATGAGCCGGATGAGAGTTCTGAAAACGCGGCACCGAATCGATCCGCGAATTCGAACGGTGAGAAGAGCGAACGGTGGGAAGAGTGAACGGTGAGAAGAGCGTCACGGCCGGGAGTCGGTGAACCGTAATGGAGACAGCGATGGAATCCGAGAAACACTATTCGCTTCTACTGGTAGACTCCAATGCGGAATCACTGTTCGCTATGGAATCGCAACTTTCTGACCAGGGTTTCCGAGTGCATTCGGCGACTTCGGCCGAGCAGGCAATCGCGATCGGCATCAAGGAACGGCTTGATTTGCTGGTAACACAATACCAGTTGGACGTGGGCACTGGAGCAGTTCTTGCAGGTCGTTTGCGAATGATCAAGCGACATCGTCAGTTGCCAGTTCTCTACCTCAATGATCGCCAAATGCCTGGAGTTCTCCTGCGAACCTGTGGTAATCGCCCGGAATATTCTTTGCGTGCTCCGGTCGACATGATGGCCCTGTTTCAATTGGTGGAACTGACCATCGAAAGCCAGCAGTTCTATCAACCTCTGCGTGAATTTTCCGTTCCTTCGCAAAACGTTCCCTCGCCACACGCTCCGTTCCCCCAGATTGAGACTGGAATTGGTGGAGTTGTCGAAGTGAATCTTGTGGATAACGAACCGTGAATGACGATTTCCGCTGAAAAGCGATTGAAGAAAATCTTCCGTTGGTTTACAGTTTAAACCTTAAGTTATTCCGTTTACCGGGATTCGATCAAGTAAATCCAACAATTGTCAAAGTAGATTCATGGGAAGCGAACGAGAACGAGAGCTGCGTCGTCGCCGCAAACGCAAAAAGGCGGTCAATCAGATCAAGAACCGCGCAAAAAAGGCGTCTGCTTCTGAGAAAGAAGTCTTGGCGAACAAATTGCGTAACATGACTCCGGGCGCCAAAGAACTGATCGAAGCTTTGGGTTTGAAGAAGTAGTCTTCACCACCGGACATCGCTGTGGCGATCAGACAACATTGCAATTGCGGATATTGATTCGCTGATCAAAAACCAAAGGTCCTTGGACGAGCTAATCGGCCAAGGGCCTTTTTCTGTTTGATGCATCTCCGCTGATGCACAATTGATAACGGCGGTATCCTCTGGTTTCGATATCTAGCCGGCTACTGCTTGTCAGCTGAACCGGACTCGTTGCCGGTCGCTTCGATGTTATCTGGAGTCGGCTTGCCCCCGCTATGGTCGTGGCCTGGGATGAACTCCAACAGAAACGCGATCAACACGCCAAAGATCAGCATGATCGAAAGCTTGACTCGGTCGTGAGAATGGAAATGAACTTCTGGTAGCAGGTCGCCCAATGAAATGCATAAAAAGATTCCCGCTGAAAATGCGAGTGCCACTCCGAGGACAACGTCGCGAAGTTGATCAAACTGTTCCACGGAAACCGCGAAGATCAGCGCGCCCAGAGGGCACATCAATGAGAAGACCAGGTTTACCGTCAGTTGTTTGTTGGGCGCCCAGCCTTTGGCAGACATCAAAGATGTTATCGAAAGTGCGTCCAGAGGTTTGTGCAGCAGGATGGCCAGGAACACGCCAACGCCAGCAAATGAATATCCAGTTGGCGAGATCGATTGCACCGCCGCGGCCAAAGCGATTCCGTCGATAATGGTATGAATGGCCAATCCAAGACAGAGTCCTAGCCAGCTGAAATCAACGCTGCCTTCATGCTTGTCACAATGGACATGATGGTGGTCTTGATCGTGATCACACAGCTCCTTGTGTTTGTGCTCATGTTCATGCTCAAAGGCGAGATCATGTTGATGAAAATGGAACATCCTCATCATGAAAAACATGAACAGCAGCCCAAACAGACAAATGGCCAACGTCCATTCGATCTGGTATTCCAGTTTGACGATCGCGTGAGGCAACAAGTCCAACAAAGCAACGCCCAGCATGACTCCCGAGACAAAGCTCAAAGTTAGCTGGATGCGACGATGCGTCAGTTTGACCAAGGTCGGCAGTGAACCACCAAATAGCGACGCGAGCGCAATGATGATGCAGAACAAGGTCAACTGGGAAAAAAACATGGAAAACAAAACCCAAACGGAAACGACTTCGCTAGCCGAGCCATGGTAGGTGAGTTGACCAGATTTTCAACCCAAAACCGAACAACGACCTGATCGTTGGAAAAGGATACGCTTTTGACATTTGAAGGCTGATGCGAGTCCATGGCGTTGCGAAGCGTCGTGAATCGCGTAAACTTTACGAACTTTGCAGGAGATACTCAGGAAGTGGAGCAAGCGATGGCATTCGAGGAAGAGAAACAAAGAAGTGGTTTGTTTATTGCGATTGACGCTAACATCGGTGCGGGGAAAACCAATGCCTGCCATGCGATCGCGTCTGCAGCAATGGCGGCCGGTCATAACACCCGAGTGATGGAAGAACCAACCAGCCATCCAAAGTTCAACCATTTTCTGGAACGCTATTACGAAGATCTGCAGTCAGGAAACAACACTGGAGGTGGTTTCGCGATGCAGATGTTCATGCTCTGCCAACGCTATGAACAACACCGGTTGGCCGTTGAGTTGGCTTGGGGAGCTCAAGGGATGGTTGTCGTCCAGGATCGGCCAATTTATGGCGATACGGTTTTCGCAACCACGGCAATGGAGCGCGGCTTCATGACGCCGGAAGAGTATCAGCTGTACGTTGATGTTTATCGAAACATGAGCCGCGACGTCATGCCTCCGGATATTTTTGTTTACCTCGATGTATCACCAGAAGAGTGCTACGACCGTATGCACACTCGCGGCCGGTCCCAGGAAGATGGCGTGCCATTGGATTATCTTCAGGAACTCTACGACAACTATCAAAAACTGTTGGGCGAAATGCGCCGACGTGGCGTTCGTGTTTTGAAAATTGACTGGAGTGGATTTGGGCCACCCGTCGAGATTTGGAAAAAGATCCAAAGCGTTGCGCATCAGCACGATCAATGGTACGAGCAGCTCGCCTTTTCATTGGCCAAAGAGCCGCGTGTGCCGATTACGCCAGGTACGAATCCATCCAAAGACATCTAGTGGGTCTGGCTGGTCAAGGTAGAGAAAAGCAGGTGTTTGCTGGGGCATTTTGGGCCGACATTTGATCGCTCGCTGCTTTCGCCTATCATTAGACCATGTCGTCGAGCTTCGACGATCAAAAGGGGCTAAACCGAAAGTGCGATCCATGCCAAATGCAAAAGTATCGACCTGTGTGGTCTCCCTGACGCTCTTGTTTCTCGGGATTCCACTGGTCGTTGCAAAAGCCCAGCCACCAACGCCAGCCCCTGCCCAAGCGGCACTTTCTAAAAGCCAGCAACAGATTGGCCAGGGAACGGGTGACGCGTCTCAGAAACAGGATGCTGCAGGTCAGGAAGACGAGCGCTCTCAGTTTGATCAAGACAAGGCCTTCGCTCATCTCGAAGCGGTTTGTGAATTTGGGCCTCGAATCAGCGCGAAGCGGGGGATGAAGAAACAGCAGCAGTACCTTGAAAAACATTTCAAAAAGATCGGCGGCAAGGTTCTTAATCAGCCGTTTCAGGCCAGAAGTCCCTTCGATGGACGACCTTCAAAGCTTCATAACTTGATCGTTCAGTATCATCCCGAGCGTGAACGAAGACTGTTGATCTGTTGCCATTACGATACGAGACCGTTTGCGGATATGGATCCGGTCAACCCGCGTGGCAAATTCATAGGCGCCAACGATGGTGCCAGCGGTGTCGCGTTGTTGTGTGAACTTGGACGTCACATGTCCGATCTCGAAGGGCCGTACGGTGTCGACTTCATCTTTTTCGATGGAGAAGAGTATGTCATCAATCGAGCAAACGATCCGATGTTTTTGGGATCAACTTATTTCGCACAGCAGTACGCTGCAGGGCAAGTGCCATGGAAATACGAGTATGGAATCTTGGTGGATATGGTCGCTGACAAAGACCTGCAAATCTACTATGAGGGAAACAGTCTTTCGTTTGACGGCGGCGACCGATTAAGCCGCAGCATCTGGGGAGTCGCCAAACAGTTAGAGATTGACGAGTTTATACCGGAAAAACGACATCAGATCCGTGACGACCATCTACCGCTAAACCAGATTGCCCGCATCCCCGTTTGCGACATTATCGATTTCGATTACCCCAACCCAAAAGCTGGTAATATCTATTGGCACACGACTGAGGATAAACCAGAGAATTGTTCTGCTGAGTCACTTGGGAAAGTTGGCAAAGTGGTTCTTGAATGGATTCGCCAAATGCAGGAACTGAACAAAAACGTTGAGCAACCGAAAAAGAAATGAACCTGATTGCGTTTGCCATGTCGTTCCTTGCGTTCGCCGAATTTCCAGCCGGGCTATTGCTGATTGGAGAGGGCGAGAGCAAGCTGATGTATTTGGCGATCGGTATTGGCACACTTTGCGCGGGCTGTTTGATGATGACGAGTCATCGGCGCGACTATGACTATGCCGTCGGCGGGGATCGATCCGATTCGTTTAAACGAGTCGAGTTGAGAAAATACCGGCGACGTGTTGCCACCAGTGCGATGATCACAATGATCGGTTGCTTGATCACAAGTTGGTATTGGGTCACGAATCGACGCGTTGCGGCCGCGGTGTTATTGGCGATCCTGATTCTGTTGTTGATTGTGGCAACCTTGGCCCTGGTCGACTTTTTCTCTGTTGGGCTCAGGCATCTGGTCTCACGGAACAAGGACGCTGAACGTGCCCTTTTGGAAGAGATTGTCCGGCGGCATCAAGAGTCGAAAGACGAATCGGAATGAATCACGGATTTGAATATTAGGAGTTCAACGTTGAGTTCAGAAGATCAGCAAGAAATTGCCGACGCCTTATTGGGCGTAATTGAGCCAGGGGCCAGTTGGATCGTCCGAGGAATTTCAAACGACGTTTTAGTAGAACCATTTGATGTTTCTGCGGATCGAAGTCAGTCGTTTTCACCCGAGCTGGAAACCAAAATCGATGGGATCAACGCGCGTCTTGCCGAAGGTAGCCTTTTCTTGCTAGTCGGCATGCTGACCACTGCCTTGGTCTGCATCGGGCTGCATCTCAATTGGTTCGCCAACCTACTTGGAGATGCCAATGCGTATCTTCAAAGCTTTTGGGTCTATGGTTTTGCGATCATAGCCATGTTCTTCTTCTGCGGTGAAATGGCCTCGTTTTTTGAGCGTCGACGTTACCGCCAGTTAAGGACAACGTTGCTTGAACAAATTCGTAAAGATGGTTCAACGTTGTCCGAAGTATACGTAAAGATCAAGGATGACCCGGAACTCTTTACGATTTGCCGCCACATCCAGACCGACGATTTGTTAGTCGATGATGTGGCATTCGGAACATACAGCTAGGCCGAAAATATTGACGACTCGCGGCAGCGCGGCTCAAGAGTCGGTTACCTCCAGCGCCATGTCTTTGATGCCGCGAAGATCAAGTTTACCAGTGCCGAGGATCGGTAATTCCGGGACTCGAATAAAACTATCCGCCGATGGGATGAAGATGTTGGGCAAGCTTTCATCTTTTAAAGACTGTTGCATCTCTTCGGGCGACTTGTGATCGGTCGTGTACAGCACGATCAAACGTTCGCCCTTCTTCTTGTCTGGGACTGCTGTGACTGCGACGAGCAAGTGGTCATCCGAATCGTCATTGGGCGATTGATCGAGGAAACGCATCAGGACCTCCTCGATCTTCAAGTGTGGCACCATTTCACCACCAATCTTGGAAAACCGACTCATACGTCCGGTGATCTTGATGAATCCATCATCGTCGATCAAAGCGACATCGCCAGTTTTGTACCAACCATCGACAAGGACTTCGGCGGTTGCGTCAGGTCGGTTAAGGTAACCTTTCATGACGTTGGGACCGGCAATCCACAACATGCCTGCTTCATTTGGTCCAAGCTTCTCGCCCGTCTCGAGATCGGTCACCTTGGCTGCGCAGTTGGGCATCGGTCGACCAACGGTTCCTTCCTTCGCTTCTACCTGGAAGTCTTTCCCCGTTTGACGAGAGTAAGGAATATTAACTGCGGCGACGGGCGACAATTCGGTGGTCCCGTATCCTTCGACAGGCCGTACGCCAAATTTTTGTTCAAACTCTTCACAAATTTCCGCTGGCAATCGTTCGGCACCGGCGATCACCATTTCCAGGCTCTTGAATTGCTCTGGGGTACAACGTCGCATGTACGATCGAAGGAAGGTTGGCGTTGCGACGATGATTGTTCCCTCAAACCGCTCGACAAGTTTGCCAACCATTTTGGCATCCAGCGGATTGAAGTGGTAAACGCCGCGCAGGGAAGCCATCATCGGCGTCCATAATGTGACGGTGTAGCCCATGGAGTGAAAGAAAGGCAAAACACCGATCAACGAATCCTTGGGGGTCAACGATGCGACTTTCTGGATTCCAATCACTTGACTGGCAACGTTTTGTTGCGTCAGCTGGACTCCCTTGGGAACTCCAGTCGAACCGGACGTAAAGACGATGGTCAGAACGTCATCAGCAGCGATCGAATTGAGGCCGAGCATGCCGCAGAGGATGCCACCGGGAAGGGCGTAGCTTTGAAAGGCGGCCACAGCTTTATCCATTCCCGTGACTTTATCTTTGAGATCGTCAAGATAAAAAACGTTGCAGTCGAATTCGAAGTCGAACTTTTCAGCAACTTTTTTCGTTGTCAAAATCGTCTTGATGGACGCGTCCTTGACGCAATGATTGATCAACTCATTCGAGAGCGAGTAGTTCAAGTTGATGGCGACTCGTTTATCGAGTGCCAGGGCAACATTGACAATCGCCCCGCCCACCGAAGGCGGGATCAGGATCCCGATGTTCTGCTCGTTCGCATCGAGAACTTCGCGGCGTAGCAATCGACGCAGGACCAAAGCCCGCGTCAACAGCCGCCCACCAGTCTCCTCCTGACGAGTCGAGTCAGCAATCTTCGAGCGGAATTTACTCGCTTTACACGCTTTGATAAACGCCTTGGCTGGCGCGACAAATTTGCCTGAATAATTATCCATGGTTTTTGCACTCAATTCCTGAACTGCTTGCCTGATTTCAAACATGGTACTGTCGCCAGAAATCGGTTCGCCAATGTGAACCGAAAGTGGCCTTCGAAAGAAAGGCCAGGGGATCGTATGAAAAAGCCGACCTCCAACGTAGCTTAGGTTGCTGCCCCAGACCTCATCAAAGTACAACGGGACAATAGGGACATCATCGACCTTTTTTAAGATCATCTGCAAACCAGGCTTAAACGTTTTGACTTGGCATTCCCGAGAAATTCCACCCTCCGGAAAAATCCCCAACACCTCACCGTTTTGAAGCACCTCGCGTGCCTCCTCCAGCCCACGACGGATCGATTGCGGACCTGCGCCCATCAGAATCACTCCGCAAAAACTGGCGAATCGTTCGAGGATTTTTCCTGAAAAATTTCCAGACCAAGCGATCGTTCGGGGGATTCGTGGAACCAGAACCAACAAGATCGCGCCGTCCAGCCACGACGAATGATTGGCGACAGCAACTGCGGGGCCAGAGGACGGGATGTTTTCCGCGCCGGTGATTTTGATTTTGTAGAGTGCCAGAAAGGTGAAGTAAAACAACACTCTGAGGAATCGCCGGCCCAAAAGATACAGAGAGTACAGGACGACTGGAATTGCCATCAAGCCAATCACGAGGAAGACTTGGCGGGATGTGATCGTGGGCAGCTTTCCGGCTTGCGCAATCGCTTTTCGGATCTGTCGACCAATGACGCGGTCGCCATTCAGCGATCCTTCTTTTAACACAACCTTGTTGGTTTTGAATTCTGTCCAGTAAGCTTCAAACGGCAACGATTGCTTTTCGGTTTGCCGGCGCTGAAAATCGGCGATGACGAGTTCTGTAATTGCCGCCGATCGGATTCCCTGATCGACCGAAGCCACGATCTTGGCGATCCCAGGTTCATCTTCGCCAATTGGCTTGGCAAGGAATTCCTTTTTGATATCGGCAAGTTGATTCTTCTGTTCGGCACTTAAGTCAACCGATGTCATCTGCGCGGGCAAGTTATCAATGGAGCCTTCGTAGCGAGGTAAGCCACCTGCATACATCAGCCCAAAGAAAAATAGAATTCCGGAGAAAGCGAGGCAGTTAGTCGCTGACAACAGCGAGCCCCGTTTCTCGATGGGACTGTTGTGTTGCAAGTAAGACGCCAGCGGGACGTCAAAAAATCCAGCACTGACTCCCAGCCCGCCCAATAAGATACAGACAATCAAAGTACGTGAATCAAAAATAGAATCGCCAATAAAGTCGTTGGGTGACACCCAAAGCAAAAGCGAAAAAACGACCATGCCGATCGCGCCCAAGGGGACCAGTCCCAGTTCGATCCGTCCTGCCGAAATTAATCCCGCCAACACGCTTCCCAACCCAATTCCAAGCACGACGGCGATCAGCAACGGTGTTCGATCGCTGTCCAGCAAACCACCGTTGTCCGTCGAAAACACATCCAGATTGAGCTGAGTTAGTGCCGCAATCGACCAGAAGAAGGTGATCCCCAAAGCAATTCGAAACAAATATCCAAATGACAACAGTTGCCGCAAGTCGCTAAAGATTTCCAAGGGAATGTTGACCGGGAACAACGCTTTTGGATTGGCAGCCGGCAATGACCGAACCAAAAAACTAAGCATGGTGCCGACGACTGCGATCCCAATCAACACAGCCGCAGCGATCCCAATGTTTTCCTGCCCGCGAGACGTAAAGTCGGTTAGCCAGCCACCGATCGCCATTCCGATAACGGTGGCTGAGAGCGTCGCCAAATTAAAGATTCCGTTGCCCGTCGAAATCGAACGCTCATCGAGCAACTCCGGAATTGTCCCGACCTTGGCCGGCGCAAACAGAGCACTCTGCATGCCCATTAAAAAGACGGAGGCCAGCAACAGCCAGAAAAATGGATCAACGCCGCTGGACGGGTTCGGCGTACCCATCAAGGCAATGGCCAAGACGCCCAGGGCCATGATGACAATTTCGGCAATCTTGCAACCGATGATGACAGTCGACTTCTGGTAACGATCTGCCAGCCAACCCGCGACAGGGGCAAATATGATGTAGGGAATGGTAAAGAACGCGGATCCAAGTACGAGGATCGTGCCCATGTTTTCTGGGGTGAACTGATCCTTCCCAACACCGATCACAAACCAGCGAAACACGTTGTCGTTGATGGAAGTTAGCCACTGAGTCCACAGCAGCCCTTGAAAACTGGGCGAGCCAAGCCCGCCACTTTCGATCGTCGCGTGGTGGTCCTTGGCACTCGTTGTTTCACCCATGAATTTCGATCGTCTGATTTTCTAAACTCGAGTTGTCATCGACAATACAAACGTAACTTGAAATGGTTACTTTTGTTCATCGATAAGATACCGAGTTTTGCAAACCGATGCGTGATGGATCGGCGAAAAAATCAGTCAGATGACTTCATTTTTTTGAGCTCAACTGAATTTCCATTCTCGTTGTACTTCACGACATCAATGAAGTGCTGAATCAGTCGGACGCCTCGACCTGACGTCTTTTCGAGATTTTCAATTGCCGTGGGATCGGGTACGTCTTCGAGCTTGAAGCCCTCTCCCTGATCGCTGATCCTGGCATAAAAAGATTCGTCGCTGATCTCGATTTCGATGTGGACATGCTTGGTTTCACATCGCTGATTGCCATGGCAGATCGCGTTCATGATCGCTTCCTCCATCGCCATGTGAATCCCAAACGTGTCTTTGCCGGACCAATCACCAGCGCTTAACTGGTCAAGGAGCAACTCAATGACCTTGGAACAGTTGTTGGGATTGCTGGCGATTTGCTGATCATATTTCCACGGCACGGCGGCATTACCTTTCGTCATGGTCGGATGAATGGTCACGTTGCAGTTCTCGGCGTGGATTTGGGAAACGCTGATCCAGAGCGTTGTGACGGCAAAATAGAAAGCGCATGGGGCCAAAGGGTGACGAGTCTGGACGCCGTATACTTACAGCCTTCCATCGTCGTCAGGATTGGCCGACGCAGCGGAACTTGGCCAACACATCCAGACATTGGCAACTTAGTCCGATAGCGAGTCGATTGCCTCCGATTGTCCATCCCGGATGTCGAAGACGGAATCGAGATTCGTGTACGAAAACAGATCGCGAACTTCCGGGCGAAGATTGCTCAAGCGAATCTGGCCACCGCGAGCACGTACCCGTTTTTCAAGAACGATCAGTTTGTTGATCGCCGCGCTAGAAAAAAAGCTGACGTTTTCAAAGTTGATCACGACGTTGTCTTGTTCGTCTTGTTCAAGCAACGAAAGAAGTTCTTGACCCAAGATTTCAATCCGAGCCGGATCCATTACTTTGGGGTCTTTGAATTTTACGACAGCGACGTCTTGCACAGAGTCAAGCTCGATGCACTCAAAATCTTGCATTTGAAATCTCGATTAACAGTTCAGTTTGCTCTGTTTTTTCAAAGCCATCAGCCCTAATTATCTTGTCCAACAGCCTTTTATCATACCCCAAAAGATGCGGACCGGGTATTTCGATTCGGGCTTCCGTTAACTCTGGGCGTTGAACGGTGCCTTCAACCAAGATAGAAACAAAAAAAACACTAGCCATAACGTCTTCGAACGAGTGACCAGAACTCATTCGCTTACGTTTGTACTAGTGTTTTTTAGTCGCCGAGGCCTGACTTACGACAAGACCTCGTGAATTGTTAATCGCGCTGGAGCGCGTTCGATGGATGTTTTGAAACGCCGGTGTTTTGTCTTTAACGCTGGGGTTACTTCTTTAATGCAGGTGTTTTCTTTAACGCTGGTGATTTGCTTGAACTAGGTCCCGGATGATGAAAGCCGCTTTTGTTCGGTCTGTGGTGACAGCTCCGAGATTCAGTCTCGCCTCATGGTCGCACCGTGAAGCAGGACAACCGTCCCGCAGAAAAGGATTGGCCAACAAAGCCACTTGGGAGGAGTGACCCGTTTCTGGGTCACTACCCCCTGGTAGCCCGGGACCAACGGTTGCGAACCGTTTTGGTAACTGACCTGACGGAAAGGACCGTTCGCAATACGATTGGTCTGACCATTGGCGGGAGCAACGGCAAGTTGATTCCCGATCGATGCGTCACTTTCCTGCTGGGAAAGAAAGTTCGAGATGCGGGGAGTCAACAGGTAGGAGTCGACGATCGCCAATTGGGCGCCTAAAAAGATCAGGACAAACCCCAGCGTCATCGTAGATGTGCGTCGCATTAACATGCCAGTGGAAAGAGCTCAACGTTGGTCCGAATGGATCAGTTGGTCGTCTTGGTGGGTGTCACCGAATGACTCGTTTCAAGCCATGGATGGTGGACCAAAACTCTCGACCGTTTCATTGAACTTATCGATCCGGCAATTCAGTCGACTTGAATTCTGCTATCGGTTTTAGGTTGAAGATTCCTCGCCGGTTCACGTTGGTCCGGTTGTACGGGTCAACCCAGTCCTGCCGTGTCAGTACGGGTAAGCGGTGATCACTCGATCCTCCGCCAATACGAGCTTTACTTTTTTGAGCTTTGGATAGCCTGCTCGCTTACCGCTTTGCCCGCCCCTGTAGCCGATCGTTCGCTGCATATCGATGACGAACGCGCGTCTTCCATTCTGTTCTTTCTCGCCTCGAACGCGGTCTGATTCTTCATTGATGAGTTCATAAGCCTCGTCAATCAATCGAAAAACATCATCGTCGGTTTCAACTTCAAAGACTCCATGACTGCCACTGCGGTCAGGTATGTCTCGCGCATGACGCAAGACGTGATCGGTGCGGTGTTCACCACTTCGTGACGACGTATAGATCAACCCGGCAGGCGATACCTTGGAGCCATTCTTGCCGTTGGATAAATAGGGTTCTTCGGATTCGGTAGACTCTACGCTGGCGTCTTTTTGGGAATTGCCTTGCCGTTTCGCAGTTGAATTCGAATCGAGTTTCAAGTCGATGGTTTTTGGAATGTCGATTGAGCCATCGTTGACAACGGCCTGACCACCGCCATTTGCGTCTTGCTGGTTATCGTCCGATTTGAAGTACTGATAGGCTGCAACAATGATCAGGATGCCGATCAAAATCCCTTTTTTCCAGTCGATCGTTGCCCCGGGTGAATTTCTTGAAGGTTGGTTGTGCTTGTCCAGATTCATAACTTGTCACTTGGTTGAGTCGCCTGGTTGGATTACCACGCAGAGAGTTACCCGTGGGGAAACTGTTTGCAGTATTCGTAAACTGCCATCGTCGTCGCTGTCACCACGTTGTAGCTGTATGGTAACCCATAAACAGGAATTTCAATAAGGTCGTCGACGAGCTCAAGTTCTTCATCCGTCATCCCATGACGCTCATGACCGATCACAAGCGCCGTGCGACGTTCAAACGAATACTCGTACAACAACTGTGAACGATCGGTTTGCTCCAACCCGACCAACCGGTATCGTTGTTCACGCAATCGCTTCAGCACCGGCGCCAAGGATCTGCGACGCTCTACAGTAACGTCGGAATCGCGTGCAATCGACGGATCGATTTTTGCCGCCCCGCAAGCGATTACTTTTTCAACCGCCGCGCAGCCAGACAAACGAACGATCCGCGACAGATTCACTTGGCTTTTGAAGGAAGGACAAGCGAGCACCAGTTCCCGTTCTCTATCCAGAGTCGTAAACGGTTTGTGGCGTTGGTGTTCAGGGTTGGCGGCTCGGTTCGACTCTCGTTCGGATTCGCTCACACTCGTTCGGTCCAATGACTCAAATTGACTTGACCAGATCCATTTACGTCAGCCCACCGCAGCGTGAAGCTTAACCATCGCGGACGACCAAACGCGGCGGGTGCAGCGACGTTAAAACGGGATATCTTTTTCATCGTAATTGGATTCAGCAAACGCATCGTTGGCGTCTTCATCCGAAGCTCCAGCATCATTGCCCGCACCAGAGACCACTTTGAAGCTCAATGCTTCTGCGGTCAAAAAGTACTTCACTTCGCTACTGGGATCCTTTTGCCATTTTCGGCCCGACAGCTGATAGCTGACCTCGACGTCGTCACCGACATTCAAATCATCCGCTAATTCGCAGTTGTCACGCAAAAACTCAACTGGAATGTAGTTGGTAAACCGTCCAGTGTCCTGCTCGAGAACGACCAGCCGTTTTCGGAATCCTTTTTGACCGTACGTTTTGGTTTCTTCAACAACGTGGACAATGCCACGAACTTTGGTTTCGCTCATGATTTCATCTGGTAAGCAATGGGGGAGACAATCGCGATATCATAACGAATTCTCCGAATACAGATACCGGCGCCTCCGTTGAGCTGGTGTCATCTCGTCGGTACTTTTTGGCTGCCTGATAAAGCTTGAGTGAATCCAAACAAGATCCAGCGAATTGGATCGAACACATAAGGGGCATGGCTACAAACGTGTCAATGTGGCTTAAAATCACTTAAAGACGCTTTGGTTCTCTTTAAATTAGTTTTTTGGTGCGCAAATGGCCCCAAGCATGGAATTTGTTTGCAATTTCACCTCAATGTTTGAATAATTGAATCGTAGTCATCGATAAAATGAATGAATTGAACCTGATTCGAGCGACTCGGCGAAACTTCCGATCGTGCTAACGGGTTCAAACGATTAGCGAGTGTAGATTAAGACAGGAGAATTCGACGTTCATCATACTTCCTGTGCTAGCGGGTTTTTTCTTGCGAGTGAAACACGCAAAAACTTAAACGATTTTGAATCGAGCGTTTAGCTGAACCAGTCCAATCTGCAATCCAAGTTTGTCTAAGGAAAGCGATGTCAAATCGTACTTAGCGGTGTGACGGCGTGCCTTTCGGCTCGCGCTGCTCCGCGTATGCGAGAGGGCTCAATACCCTGGAGGTAAGTGATGGTTCAGATTCGCCATAAGACGACCGGTAAGTCGTTGTTGAACGCAACGAACGACTCAATCCGAGGTTGTGTCTTATCCGGACACGATTTATGTGGAGCTGACTTTGTTGGACAGGACCTGTCGGGTTGCAAATTCAACGGTTGCAATCTAACCGACGCCGATTTTTCCGGAGCCAATCTGTCGCTCTGCGAAATCAGCAATAGCTGTTTGAAACGTGGTAATTTCTCCGGCGCGAATCTTTCCGGTTCCGACCTTTCCGACAATTCCATGGAAGGGTCGATCTTTATCGGCTGCATTGCAATCGAAGCCAAGTTTCGACATTCAAAGATCAACTTGGCGAATTTTACCAATGCCGATCTCAGCGGAGCGGATCTGTTTTTCTCCGAACTTCGCAGCTCGTTTGAGAACGCCAAGCTGGTAGGGGCGAACTTGTTTGGCGCGGATCTGACGCAAGCCGATTTTACGCGGGCCGATTTGCGGAAAGCGAACATGACCGATGCAAAAATCGCCAGAGCCGTTTTTAATTTTGCGAAGATGGACGGTGCGATTGGCACGAACGGACAGCCTTGGGGTTTCACCGTTCGTCCCAAGCCAGAAAAAAAGCCATGGTGGAAAGTCTGGAACAACAACGCCGCGCTTTAGTAAAATCGACGCGAAATGAATCCACGCTTCGAACCGTCAACTCGATTGGCCAACACCGAATCAGCACGTAACTTGGGCACTCTTGACGCGCCCGACAAAAGTCTGGCCAATGGTATTCAATTCTTTATGCAAATGCGCTATTTTTGTTCTGATC
>JBCAWX010000019.1:1161-133758 GCA_038534355.1 Planctomycetota bacterium | reverse complement strand
AAATAGCGCATTTGCATAAAGAATTGAATACCATTGGCCAGACTTTTGTCGGGCGCGTCAAGAGTGGCTATCCTACGTTTGCTTCTCGTGCCGGTTTCGAAAATGTAGCTTGGGCACTCTTGCCCGGGTTTCGAAAAGGCACTTTGGGCACTCTTGCCCGAGTGAGCTGCCGCCAAATTTCAATGGGAAATCGAAAGCGTGATTAACCAACACCAACCTCCGTCGCGACAGCCAAGAGTGGCTATCCTACGTTTGCTTGGGCACTCGTGCCCGCCGACTCGAAAGTTCCGCCATCACCCCACGTCTACCAAACGTCAAACTCTCAACTCGCCTTCCAAAACAATACAAGCATGACCAGCAATTTCGACCGTCCCTTGATCAATGACGGTCACGTTGACACACCCGGTTCGCTCCGACGCCTGAAATGACTTCAACTTCGCTTTGCCCAGTCGCTGCAACCAATAGGGCGCCATAAACGTATGCGTTGCCCCGGTGACGGGATCCTCTTGCGTTCCACTCCACGGCCAGAAGAACCGTGAACAGATATCGTATTCCCCATCCATCGCAGCCGTCACCAGAACTCCCGCGATCGCGTCGTGCGACTTCACCAACAACTCAAAATCTGGTTTCAAGTCGACCAGCGTCGCTGACGAGTCGACGACCAGCATCAAAATATCGGTTTCGCTGTTGTACTTTGTGTCCACCACAGCGGTAAGCCCAAGCGCTTCCAGCATCGCTGGAGGAACCTCTGCGTCCTGCAATGAATAAGCAGGAAACTTCATTGCGACGCGATCTCCGTCGAGCCGCGTCTCCAAATGAACATCCGTCCCGGTAACAAAATGAATCGCATCGACACCCGGATCACGATCGAACAAAACTTTGGCAGACGCCAACGTCGCATGCCCACATAATGGGATCTCCATCTTGGGGGAATAATACCGAATCCCGTATCGTCCATCATCACGTCGAACGACAAACGCAGTTTCTGACAGCCCTAGTTCAGCAGCGATGTTCAACATTCTGGATTCTGGTGGAATCGTTTCACAAAGGCAGACCCCAGCCGGATTGCCCCGAAACGGTTCCGCAGTGAACGAATCGACGATATAAGTTTTCATGTTGTGTGAGTCTCGTTCCGGTACCTCAAACTTTCCAGTTGAGCATTGTACTGGATATTGAGCCGCCGCTTGACCAACGGCCCGTCATCACTGGCAGGTCGCGATATGAACTCCGCTTGAGCTTCTGCTAAATTGATTGTTTTCGTCCGTACTCATTCCTGGTGCTGATCGATGCCAATCCAACGAAACATGGCAGTTGCCTTATGCTGCTTGTTACTGACACCCATTTGGCCAATCCAAAACCACAACCTGCCGCAGGTCGATTTTGAAAGTCGTTCGTTCACACTTCCAGTTTGCAACGACGGAACGCCCAGCGTCATTGCCGAGTTAGTGTTGACGATCGAAAAACCGACCAAGTTTGAGCAGCTAACGCTTTCGGATATTGCGACCACGGATCGCCGCGACATTGAATCGCTCCGACTTGTCTTGGATCAAAAGCCGCCGGTTGCATTTGCGTCGTTGGATGAGCTGAAGGCATCCAATAAATTTCAAGGGTCTTTAACGCTGTCAAAAGGCAAACATCGATTTCAGTTAGTCGTTGTTTCCAGAAAGGGAGCCAATCTGCTGAACAAACTTGACCTGCGAATGGACGAATTCACAATCGATGGTGTTGCGGTTCCCATCAGTGAACAACCGGGGTCGCGAATTCGACAACGATTTGCTTACCCGATTCACCACCGAAATCAGTTCGATTGTCACACATTCCGAATCCCGGGCATCGCACGAGCCAACAACGGCGACCTGCTGGCTGTCTACGACATGCGATATAACTCGCGTCGAGACTTACAGGAACATATCGACATCGGTTTGTCGGTGTCCAAAGATGGCGGTCAAACCTGGAGCGACCCCAAGCCGATCATGGACATGGGAGAATTCGGAGGCAAATCTCAGAAAGAAAACGGATGTTCGGATCCTGTCATTCTGGTCGATCGCCAAACGGGCGAGATCTTTGTTGCCGCGTGCTGGACGCATGGAAAACCAAACACTCATCAATGGTCCGGCAACGGATCAGAGCCGGGATGGGAGCTGGACCAGTCAACACAGTTCATGGTGGTGCGTTCGAGCGACCACGGCGAGAGCTGGAGTCAACCTGACAACTTGACCAAACAGCTGAAACAAAAGGAGTGGTACTTGTTCGCGCCGGCTCCTGGCAATGGAATCACGCTGGCTGATGGAAAATTGGTCATCCCAACACAAGGTCGCGACGAAAATGGCTTGCCTTTTTCAAACATCACGTGGAGCGAAGATCACGGCAAGACTTGGAACGTCTCGCCACCCGCCCGCGACAACACAACAGAATGCGCCGTCGCAGAGCTTTCCGATGGCTCGTTGATGCTGAACATGCGAGACAATCGCAATCGTAAACTCAAAGATGAAACGAATGGTCGAGCGATTTCAGTGACCGACGATTTTGGCAAGACTTGGCAACGCCACGATTCGGATCACCAGTTGTTGCCCGAACCGGTATGCATGGCTTCAATGATTTCGGTTCAGGTGAAACTAGCGTCCGGCAAGCGAGCTCATCGGTTGTTCTTTTCCAATCCCAACAACAAGCATCGCCGGGCGGGGATGACGATTCGCGTGAGCAGTGACGAAGGAACAACCTGGCCTCACCAAGTGTTGTTGGATAGTCGGGGAGGCGCTTACTCATCGTTAGTGGAAATTGATGACAAAACGATTGGCATCTTGTACGAGTCTTCGGTTGCTGACTTCGTTTTTCAAAAGATCCCGATCCACGAGTTGATGGGGCCAAAGCCAAACACGCGCTGACCGCGACCAGCAACAGACGAGTTACTCCGTGGCGACCAGAGAGTACCGACTGCAACGAGTCGATCGGCCCGACGCTCTTTGTTGGCAACCCTCACGAATGCAATGGCTAGGCCGATTGCTTGCGATGACGATACTGATCAAGTGCAACCGCTCCAATAATGATCCCGCCAATCACCATATCTTGCACCCATTTTGGCCAGTCCATTTGTTGCCCGCCTGAACTCAGAATCGTAATCATCAACGCCCCAATGATGCTACCAAGGATCGAACCTTCGCCGCCCATCAGACTTGCGCCTCCGATAACCACTGCTGCGATCACAAACAACTCATACGAGACTGCGGTCGTCGGCATACCCACACCCGCAACAAACGAAAACTGCATCAACCCCGCCAAACCGGCGAAGAATCCTGCCAACATATAGACGATCATTTTCGTTCGAGCGACAGGTACGCCACACAGTCGAGCCGTCTCTTCATTTGAACCAATCGCGTAGATGTGTCGCCCCAATCGCGTGTAACGGAGCAACAGCCAGGCTCCGATCGCGGCGAGAATCAATAACCAGACCCCGGGCGGCAGAATCATCCAACCTCGTGTCTTACTGGTCAACGTGGGCTCCATGATCGACGTGATCCACGTATCCACTGGAGGGTAGATGTCCTTTTCGCTGGCAAGCCCTTTCCCAAGTCCACGAATGATCCCCATCGTTCCCAACGTGACAATGAACGGTGTCACTCTGAGCCAGACGATCATCGCTCCGTTGAGCAGCCCGGCCAGCGTCGCTGCAATCACCCCAAAAGAGACCGCCGCGAATGGCAGCCCGACAGGGTATTGATTGATCAAAAACTCATCTTCACGATATGGCAAATTCAACATCCACGCGACACAAACCACCGTCAACGCGATCACCGAACCAACCGACAAATCGATTCCCGCTGTGATAATCACCAGCGTCATTCCGAGCGCCGCAGTCGCATAAACCGCACTCTGTCGAGCAATGTTTTCCAGGTTTCGAGGTTGATAGAATCGGCCATCTTCGACTTGCCATGCAAAGAAGCCAAAAATCAACACGAGCACTGCGAACCGCCCCAACGTATTGACCCAACCTGCTTGCCACAGCGGCAGTTGATCATTCGTCAATGAGTCACTCATACGCTTGTTTTCCATGATGAATTTTTCAACACTTGTTTCTCACCGAACTGACAACTGAAACTACCGAACCGCTAGTCCGATTGTCCTGTCGCAACGGACATCAAACTTCGTTCGTCCCATTGGCTGGCGGGCCGAGGCGGCGACAACTGTCCGCGATGCATAACGCAAATCTCATCACAGATTCCCAGCAACTCAGGCAGGTAGCTGCTGATCACCAAGATTGCTTTCGGTTGGTGGTCTGCCTCCTGGTCCGGGTTGGCCAGCCGATCAATCCATTGGTAGATCTGGGCTTTCGATCCCACATCGATACCGCGAGTCGGTTCGTCGAGCAAAAGGATATCAACATCGGCATGCAAGAGTCGCGCGATGGCAACTTTTTGCTGGTTTCCTCCAGACAGCGAATTAACCGTTTGTTGCGGCCCAGTACATTTAATTTGAATCTGTTGGACCCACTGTTGCGACGCTTGGTTCTGACGACTTGGCATCACCAAACGCCATGGCCCAAGACCATCGAGTTTGGGCAAGGTAATATTCTCAGCGATCGACAAATTGAGTGCTAAACCTTCTTGTTTACGATCTTCACTGACCATCCCAACGTGCTGCCGCCAACGTGCTGCGGGACTGGAACTCGCTGACACGTCTCCAACATGTGCGATCGTGACGTCACCACGTATGATGTTGTCCAAACCAAAAATGGCCCGCATCAGCTCGGTGCGTCCCGAACCGACCAACCCCGCAATTCCCAACACCGACCCACGTCGAAGTTTCAGCGATGCGTCTCTTGGCAACAGGTCACCCGCGAGTTGATTGACTTCCAACACGACCTCGCCATCATTGGATCGATTGCTGCGCGGATAAAGTTCAGCAACGTCACGACCGACCATTAATGCGACGATCTCTGCCGGTTCAACATCGGCTGTCACTCTCGTGCCGACCGATTCTCCATCGCGAAGCACGGTGATACGCTGGCTGATCTCAGCAACCTCTTCCAGGAAATGGGAGATATAAATGACGGAGATTCCTTGACTGCTCAATTCTCGGATCAACTGAAACAACTGGGCGATATCTGATTGCGTCAAACTACTCGTGGGTTCGTCGAGTACCAACACGCGACAATCGATTGCCACCGCGCGAGCAATTTCCACGAGTTGTTGTTGAGCAATCGATAGCCGTTTCAGCGGTGTTGCCGGATCGATGGTTTCCAAGCCGACAGCCTGCAATGCGTCGCCAGCTTGTTTTCTGAGCTGCCCCCAGCGCACAAACGGACCCCAAGTCGGCTCGATTCCCAACAGGATGTTCTCCATGACCGTGAGATCGGGCGCGAGGGAGAGTTCTTGGTAAATCATCGCCACTCCGGCGGCCCGGGCAGCGAGTGGATTTTGGGGCTGGAACGATTCCCCATCGAGCGTCATGGAACCGGCATTGGGTTGATGTGCGCCGGACAGAATCTTCATCAACGTGCTTTTACCGGCGCCATTTTCGCCGACCAACGCTAACACTTCACCCGGCAAAACAGAAAACTCTACGTTGCGTAACGCTTTGGTTGCACCAAAGTGCTTTGACACTCCGGTCATGGTCAGTCGAGGCGTTTCGCTATCTTGTGATTCGAAATCGCTCATGCAAAAGTTACGACAACGTGGCGGATTGAGTGAGAGTTCAGTGTGTTCGATCGGGTTGTGAACGTAGCGCCTCAACTACTCTTTGCCGACTAATTTGCGAATGGCAGGTTCGTTTTCAACTCGTTCCTGAGTGACCAGTTCAACTCCCGTGTCGACCATCGATTCGATCGACTCGCCTTGAAGATGCTTGACGATTGTTTCAACGGCAAGGTATCCCATCTTTTTAGGATCTTGCGAAACCAACGCGTCGATGTCGCCCGACTCAAGACCTTCCAACAAACGGGGCGACGTATCGAAACCGACAAACACGACATCGACATCGATGTTACTTTTTTTCAAATCGCTTAAGGCAGCTTGCATGCCCAAGGCGGACGTCAGGTTGCAGGCGAAGATGGCGTCAAGTTCCAGCTTGTTACCTTTGACAAAACCTTCCAGCGTATTGGATGCCGTTTTTTTGCAACCGGCAATTGTTCCGTCTTCGGGGTAAGGATCGGCAAGCACTTGATGGCCAGCAGCTTTGACGGCTTCGATAAAACCCTTCGCTCGGTTTTCAGTACTCGCAGTCCCTTGAACAAATCGTAAAACGAGAACTCGTTTACCAGCACCTCCCAGTTTTTCGTTAATGTGTTTTGCACCTAGTGCACCACCGGCAACGTTATCCGTGGCAACAAAAGCAACATGCTTCTCGCCCGCAAGTGATGAGTCAAAAACAACCACGGGGATATCAGCATCGACCGCACTGGCGACCGAGCGGGAAGTCGCTTTATCGTTCAGCGGTGCGACGGCCATTCCGTCAACGCCCAGATTAATCATGTTCTCGATGATCTTGTTCTGTTCGGCAATTTCTGTTTCCGTGATCGTCCCTTCCCACTTCAAGTTGACGCCGAGTTCATCTCCAGCTTGACGAGCCCCCGCTTCGACGGTTTCCCAAAACTCACCGCCAGTACTTTTGGGAATCACGGCGATCGTAAGTTTTTCGTCGTTGTTACCGTTCTTGTTATTCGATTGGTTGTTGGAATCGCTTGGTGTGCAACCGCTTGAGCCGACGGTGGCAAAGATGATCAGCAACGCGATCGTCACGACTCGCCAACGGCTGGTCAACGCGTCGGTTTCAAGCGATGGGATTGAGTTCAAACTTGACATTGGCACGGCTCTCCACGAAGAAACAACGCGGCAGTGAAGGGGAGGGTTAGTGAAGAAATCATTATGCCGGTTGCCGAATGATTTGGACAGCATCTTGATCGTAGAAACCGGCGCGGAGCGGGCATGTCATTGATTCTTGCGTCAACTGGCGAGTCACTGACTCGAAAATCCTAACAATGCAGGTGTGAAATCGACAGTTGAACGACGTTCGCAAAGGATTCTCTGTTTTAAAAAAGTTGTCATTCAGTCCGTCCGATTTTTGGCGAGCCTCGCATCTTCATCGACAGCAACCAATTAGATCAAGGAATGTTGTCATGAATATTAGCGCCAGCGTAGGGCAGGGTGGTGTCAATCGCCAACCGGACGTCCGCACCGTTCAGAATTTACTCAACAAGCAAGTCTCACGCGTGCCGGGGATGCAAGCTCTGGTCGTCGATGGATTGATTGGGCCGAAAACCATCGGTGCGATCAAGCAATTTCAATCGGCTGTGGTTGGGTTTTCGATGCCTGATGGTCGAGTCGATGTCAACGGTCAAACCTGGCAAGCGTTAATTTCCGGGTCGGGCAATCCTGGTGGCGGAGGTGGTCATGATGGCCCCTCCATCCAACCGGTCCCAGGTCGCAATCCGGGTCCGATTGGCGAACAGCAGATCACATTGACGGTCTCTCACGGGAACCAAATCCCGACAAAATGCATTGGGCTCGATGCAACGACGACCACGATGTATGAATCGACAATGACGTTATCGGGCGGACTCAGTGGCCAGTTCCAGGGTTCGCTTTATCCGAAGGACATGGACAAGTATTGTCGCATCGTGGACGGCAACTATCCCTTGCACATTGGTTTTCATCGTGGTGGGGGTAAAAAGGAACAGGAGAAGCTGGAGATATTAACCGAAGGTGTGCGTTGTGGTTTATTGGTCAATGCCCGCAATTCTGTACCGGTGACCAGCAACAATCCTGGCAAGACGACCGCCCAGGGGATCAACGTTCACAACGGTTTCAATTTGTCTCGCGGCACCGAAGGATGCATTTCGATTCGCCCATCGGATTGGCCTGGTTTTATTTCTTTGTTCATTAACGGGTTCCCCAATATTAATGACTGGCACACGATCAAGGCGAACACTGGAAAACGGATTGGAACCTTGATCGTAAAACCATAGCGACAAAGCTGTGGCGAAGAAAGCTGTGGCGAAGATATCGGAACGCTAAGTCGTTGTGTTCAAACGAACGCATCATCGAACCAAAACGATGAACCGTAGGGTAGCCTCTCTTACTCTTGGCTGTCATGACTTGGCGTTTGTTTTGGTGTTTGTTTTGATGTTTGCATTGGCGATTGCATTCTTGGTCGATCACCTTCTCGATTAGACTTGGGAATCTTTGAGCATGCGATCTCCAAAAAGCCTGGTGAGTTCGCGCGGGCAAGCGTGCACAAGTTGTTCAAGTTTCGCAAGCTACGTTCCCATCGCTAGCCGCGTTCTCCGACTTCGTAGCGCTCCGTCTGAGTCACGAACAAACAATACGGTTGGTTACTGAGCCTGACCCACTGCGGCGCGAGCCACGGTGGAGTCGCCACCAATAACTTCATTCATCGTTACCGCGTGATTCAAGCGAACGATGAACCGTAAGATAGCCACTCTTGGCTGTCATGGCTTTGGTGTTTGCTTTGGCGATTGCATTCTTGGTCGATCACCTTCTCGATTGACATTAGGATTTCAAGCGACGTTCTCATCGCGAGCCGGGCTCCATTTCCAACGATCACACAGGTTCGGATTAGTTTTTGGGTTTGGAACGCGACTTCCCTTTTGGCGAGACGAGCGTACAATGGCTGGAGATCAACGTTTTTACGTTCATTGATCTGGGGGCGAATTGGATTCGACCGGATTGTGTGAAGGTAAGGTTGCGTGTCGTGGTTGGTCAGAAGGCCACGTAAAAATCTGACCAAAACCCTTAATTGCAAAAGATAACTCTTTAGCAATGGCTGCGTAGCACGCTGCCCCGGCTGAGAAGTTTCGCTGGAGAGCTTCGACTGCTGGTCATCAATTCCAGACCGCATTTGGTCATGTCTAAAACGCCAAGTGTTAAACAAGTATTAGGCTAGGTAATCTGTCAGGTTGTCATTGATCGGTCAGGATACCGAAACGCAAACCGGTGACTACACATGTAGACGCCTTACCGGACCCCTCGCGGGACGCGGGTTCGATCCCCGCCGCCTCCACTCATGCCGGAGTTACAACCCGGCTCAAACCAAAAAAGGCCCGTCAGGTCAAACTGGCGAGCCTTTCTTTTTTGTCCCACGTATCGCGGGTTTCTGGCGTCCCCATCAATCGCGACCAACTTGCATCGCGGCACTCGCCCCACGCCATTCGCGCGGTGAAAAAGGCTCAACTACGCAAAAGGCTCAGAACCGCGGCACTCACCCAAATGAGTGCCGCGTCGGTTCTTTGGTTTTTTGTTGATTCAATCGAACCTTCAAATTGCTCGTTTTTCGTTTGGCCGCCAGTAGTGAACATCTTGAAAATATTTGACGGTTGACCCAATTCTTAAAACGTCTATGCTTTAAGCAGCGGGTAACCGCATAGCGCTGCCGCATTTTTTCGGCAGCAAAGTATGAATACCAAAATAGAAATCTTCCTTGGCGCTCCGGTTGAGATCGAATCTGAGCGATTGTTTCTTCGTAGACTCACTTCTGATCTAGAGTCTCTCGGTCGTGATGCGATTGTCTTCGCAAACTTCCATCTGCCTCTTAATAACCCCGTTCACCAAATCGATTTTTTGGTGATAGTCAAAAACGTGGTTTGCCATGTAGAGCTCAAAAATTTGACAGCGCCTATCATAGGTGGCCCCAACGGGATTTGGCACATTCGGATGCCAGATGGTTCCATGAAACCTTTGGAACGAAAAAATCCATTTAAGCAAGCCCTTGATTGTAAGTACGCGATCAGCGACGCGATGCACTTACACTGCAGCAAAAATCGTGAAGATTTGCAATCAAAGAAAAAATTCTTCAGACAAATCGAAAGCATAGTCGGGATTTACCCGGAGCTGTGCGATGGTTCCGAGGTGACATCAAATCAGCATGTTCGCGTATTGGGATATCAGGATTTCGTGGAGCTACTGGACACCAAAGAGCTTGCACCTCAATGGACGTTTGATGATTGGAAGTCATTCGCAATGGAGCTTGGGCTGGTTCAGCAGGATCTTGACCAAACCCCAGACTCCATCGCACTCGAAAACGACTTCAAAGCACTTACTAACTACGAAAGACGTTTTCGAGAAATCTATGCTGGCGGATTGTCCGAGATAGTCGCAACAACAATCCAAACCAACAACGAAAAAAAGTCATCAAATTCCTTGAGTTCGTGCCTCGCTCAAGGTGAGCACTTTCAATTCATTGGGCCGTCTGGTTGTGGAAAATCTCATCATGCAATACATGCCTCGTTGCAAGCGTTTGATACGGGCCGAATAGCAATATTTGCGCGAGCAAAAAACTATCGCGGTAAATTATCCAGCCTGCTTAACGAAAGCATCGCGCACCTGTACCCGGGTACGGCACTCGAGTTTTTTAAACTGTCAAATCGGATGGGGAAGTCGATTTCATTAGTGATTGATGGGTTTAATGAATGCCCAAAAGAGCTCCAACTGACATTCCTGAAAGACCTGCTCGCAATCTATGTTCGCTGGCAATATCCAGTGTTGATAACATCGCAGAGCAAAATTTCATTGCCAGCGGAACTTTCTGGAAGCACCGCGACTTTTTTTGAGCCAAACAAAGAGCAAAGACTTCAGATTTTGCAGTTGTACTCCGGTGATACACTGCCGGAGAACGCTGCGAATCTGTGTGAGGCCTTCACATCATCGCTTGAATTAAGACTAGCGGCTGATTGCATTAAGAATTATGAGGTTATGCCAACTCGAGCGGTGCTTTTCGACTCATACTTGCGCGCTCGGTGTGGAGACAAGCTCGACGTCAGTTTGACGAGGCGGATTTTGGGCGGAATAGCTGATTCGATGAGGCGCAATCTGCAATCCAGGCTCGCCGTTGCCGAGGTATGGCAGATTGGTGAGAAGGTCATTGATGAACATGGTGCGCGCCTAACAACTCTTCAGGAAATTCTTCAATGCGGATTCGTTGAATTTCAATACGGATCATGTACCTTCCGGCATGAAATGTTTCAGAGGTATTTTGAAGCCGTTGCACTTAAATGGTCTGCCCGTAATTCAACTCAAATTGCCGAAGAACTCAGAAAGCCCCAAAATTTCGTACTAGCCGAATTCGTTGTGGGAATGACGATCGAAACCGAAGAATTTCACCACGTATTAGAAGCCGCAAGCAAATCAAATCCTCGACTTGTTACGGACGTCCTGCTTGGTTGCTTCGGGGACAATGCGAAATCGATTGTCGTTGCGGACGCCAAAAAAATAATCGATGAAGCCAACAGCGAACTCGAAACAATCGATGTTCGCCTCAATCAGTCCGATTCTCGCGAGAGCCAGGTCTTGATCGAAGTAAGGACGTCATCAGTTGGCAATCGTGATTCGTATAATAATGCGTTGATCAATGCAATTGGGGCCTGCCTGCCATTCGGGTACTTCGTAGATGACATATTGAGACTGATTTCAAACACAGAATCCTCGATACTGGAAGTCCTCGAAAAAAAATATGGAGAGAAGGCGCAGCGGCCAGCATTTTTGAGTTCGCTGGTACACCAGCTCTACGTACTTCGAGGACCTCAACGAATCCTGCCGGCATTTTCGTTTGTTGCCGCCTTGGATGGTTGTTTTCGGTGTGACACAAAACCCGACGTTGTTACACACTTAAAACTCCTCCTCGATGATTTGAAGCAGCTTTCGCTTGGCGAGCTGTTCCTGTTACTTGATCTGTTGGGTGATGATCCTTCTTCATTTCAAAAGCAACTTCCGAGTTTGTTACGGCACTGCTGGAATTCCGGAATCTATCACCTTCAGCTGAAAATCCTTCGTCGAATTGCTTCGTGGGGGGCACTAAGGTGGCGATCTGGAGATTGCGAAACTGATGGCTCTTGGGCAGAAGTGGTTGAGACCCTACAAGGGTTGCAAACGATGAACGCTTTCGTGAGCACAGAGCTAGTAGAAACACTCGCCGCGTTTGACCTTTTGGAATCGCCATTCGACTCGAACGAAATTATCCGCGAAATTCATTCGCTCCTCGCAAACTTTGATAGCAAAGAAGCACGTGCCCAAGCTTATTCGGTGATCTCCAACATTTTTGAAGTAATCGGGGATGCCTATTATGAAGCAATAAACGGGCTTTCAAAGTCGGAGCGAATCAAGCTCTACACAATGGCCGCGCTCGGAATGCCAACGTACTCGATGTCCGGAGGGTTTATCTTCCGCGAGTTGCTAGAACATAGTGACATTATCTCATTTCCTGCCTTTCGCAGATTTACGGAACAACTCGATGCCGAGTCGGTATTTCCACAGGAAACGACGGCGTGTTTTATTTACGGTTTTGTTGGTTGTGCCCTTTTCATGGAATCACCTCCGCGCTTAGCCGACTTGAGCAACGCGGATCGTGAAGCTTGGCAAGTGTACGGTGAAATCTTTTTTTGGATGCAAAAACTCAAGGCGAGCGATGAATTTCGATCACGCTGTACGCCGCTATGGAATAAGCTGCAACAACAACTTGTTTTCGAAGCAGTGAATCCGTTACTCAGATTTGCCCATGCAACAATGGGATCACAATTTCCTGGTGAGAATCCTGTCCAACGATTGTTTTTTGAATTCCAGGAAGAAATTCGCAGCATTCTTCACCTTGCCATTAAACGGCCAGATGCGGTGACATCGATCGACAAACGCGGTAATCCTCGCTTCGAAACCAAGAGCAATTTGACTTTCATAGTCAACACTTTAGGCCAAATTGGAAATGAACAAACTGTAGCGCTACTCGTTCCGTTCGTTGAAGATGACTACCACGGTGAAGATGCAGTGAATGCCATACGCAAGATTCGCGAGGGTAAACCATTTGAGGCTCTTAGCGTTGTTTTTCGATCTGGGTAACGATGTTCAACAAAGCAAGATTCGAAATCCAGAGTCTGTACTGCGACTAATTTCCCCAACTCAATTGCGATTCACCGATTCAAGCTGTGACGACCACGACGATTGAATGCCGCGATGGAGTTTTCGAAGCGTGAGTCCGCGTTCTTCGCCGTTGATTATGTCTTTTACCAGCTCGGGTGCGAGTGACGTCAAACGCAGTACGCGACCGGCGTACGTTCGCCCCACGTTTTTGGCCTTGGCCAAACCTTCAATAGTACCGTATTCCCCGGATTCCAGCTCCTCCTGCCAAGCGAACGCCTTGGTAATCGCGGAAACCAGTGTTTCATTGATTTCATTCCCTTTATCTGAATCAGAATCGGCTGTTTTTGCTTTCACGATCTGCCGACCGTTCCGCCGATGAAAGTTGACTGGAATCGTGACCACGATCTCGTCGCCGTCTCGCTCGACTTTTCGGCCGGGATATTTCTCCGCCAGCCAACGCCGAAGTTCTTCCACGTTCATGCTGCCAAAATTAATCTCTGACTCAGCTGTTTTTTCCATTCAATCCTCCGCTATTGGTCAGTGGGTTCAGTTCGGATGCAATCTGCTCGATTCCTTCGCTACGGAACCGGACCTTGATTTCCTTTTTGTTTACGCTGATATCACGAATCAGCAGGTTGAGAACTCTCTGCTGTTCGTCGGCAACCAGGTGTTCCCAGACACCATCGAGACGTTTTAATGAATCGAGGACATCATTCAAATGGTGCCGTCTTCCCACGTTCGGTTCAGATTCGATTTCCGTAATTGAATGATTAATGACCTTCAGTTCGGCGTGGAACCGCTGAAGCTCGGTTTGCAGGAACGCGGAATCGGGATCATCGAGGGCAAGAAGTGAACGGATCGCCCGTTCCGTTGTCTGGCGACGTCCGTGTAGTTCTTCCAGCCGGGGATCCTCTTTCGCCAACTTCGATTTGGCCGCACACGACGCAACCTCGCGGAACGTGTGGGCAATCATCTCTGGGTGCCGAAGAAATTCACGAAGCTGGTCCACGACAAGTGTTTCAATCTCTCCAGCCGGCAGTGTCGGCAGCGAACACTTCTTGTATCCCTTCTTCACCTTCTTCGCGCAAGTGTAATACCGATACTCGCGGCC
The DNA here is from genome assembly GCA_038534355.1 of Planctomycetota bacterium. Lineage (GTDB taxonomy): Bacteria > Planctomycetota > Planctomycetia > Pirellulales > Pirellulaceae > Mariniblastus. Next base: position 119,790 of record JBCAWX010000019.1, on the reverse strand, counting down.
ATGATTCTTGGTCCAGGCCGGCATGATAAAACTGCCGCACTCGCCACATCGAAGCATTCGCCGCAGCAATGCAAATCGCTGTTTCTGGTGCTTGTGCGTGTAGGTTTTGTTTTTGGCCAGCATATTTTGGGCGGCGTCAAACTGATTTTTCGAAACGATCGCCTTGTGTTCAGCATCATAGGCAACGCCTTTGTGAACAATCTTTCCGATGTACTTTTGGTCGGTAACGATGTCGTAGACGCGGCGCCCAATCCATTTCGTCCCACCAAAAGTCTTGCCGGTTTTGGTCTCGTAACGTTTGGTAAGCAGACCCTCGGCATTCAGCTTGTCGGCCACCTTTCGGCATGAAGCCAGCTCAAGCAGCATCTTGAAGATGCGTCGGACCAACTTTGCTTCGTCCTCGTTGACGACGTAGCGGCGATCGATGATGTCGAGGCCCAACTTCGGTTGCCCGCCGATGTACTTGCCTTGCCGCGCGGTGGCCAGTTTCTTATCCCGGATCCGTTCGCCGATGATTTCTCGTTCGAATTGTGCAAACGAAAGCAGGATATTGAGCGTCAACCGCCCCATCGACGTCGTCGTGTTGAACTGCTGTGTAACGGAAACGAAAGAAACATTGTGTTCATCGAACAAAGCCACCAGTTTGGAGAAATCCAGCAACGATCGACTTAAGCGATCGACCTTATAGACCACCACACAGTCGATCAGCCCGTACCGAATGTCCTCCATCAGTTGGGACAAGGCTGGCCGCTCAATATTCCCGCCGGAGAACCCGCCATCGTCGTAGCGGGTGGCGATCGGTTTCCACCCTTCGTGAACCTGCGACTGGATATAGGACTCGGCCGCGGACCGCTGAGCGTCCAACGAGTTGAACTCCTGGTCGAGTCCTTCTTCGTGGCTTTTTCGCGTGTAAATGGCGCAGCGAATTGCTTTCGACTCCTTCGCCATTACTTGCGCCTCCGTCGTTTCTCTCCCGGTTGCAGACCGAAGAATCGTCTGCCACCGCAATGTCGGCCAGTGATTGCCCGGGCAACCGCACTCAGGCTCCGGTATGTCTTCCCGTTAAATTGAAAACCGTTTTCCTTGACGATGACCTCGTATTGATTGCCGCGCCATTCTCGCAACAGACGAGTGCCGACCTGCAAGTTCGTTAACTCGGGTCGGGTTGGTGTTTTCTTTTTGGATTCTTCGGCCAATTCTTTGAGTCGGCGACGCGCGTCCTGCGAGAGCCCGCCGTAAACCAGTTCCTGAATCCTGTATGCCAATCGCCGAACCAGGTAGGCACGCCCTAGCCGCCCGGAATCGGTGCCGAATAGGTCCTGCCATTTCTTCCGCAAATCGCGCATCGACATGCGGTTCAGTTGATCAATTTGTTGGATGACGCTTTGATCTTGCGCCGATGTATTTGTGCCGTTTGCCATTTGTTCTCCATTGTTGAAACCGTGAATTCCACAAAACGTGGTGTCACAGTGAGCCTCGTTGGGCCGGAGAACTCAAGGCTGGAAACTCGGATTTTTGAGCCTTTTTGCGTGCCTCAGAATCCTTGAGTCGCAAGAATCCGCGGGCCAGTATTCGCCCCACCTCAGCGATCCGTTCATCGCGGCTCATCTTGTCGGCCGCCTTCGGTTCGTCAGTTTTCAACTTCATGCTCGGTCCAGGGACGAAAGAGAATTGCACCCCCTATGAGCTTTCCCTTCCAAAGGCGAGTTGGTCCGGAAATCTCGATTTTTTTTATCAACAGGTTTTCCGCATCGAGCGCGAACATATTTTTGGATTTTGTTTTTCGATGATGACCAACCGTGTCCAGAATCCTCATCAGACTGTTGCCGAACGGAGTCGAACTTCAGTGTTTTCTGACAGGAGATGAATCATGAACGAAGAATTATCGGCCGTTCAACGAAAGATGCTCGCGGAGTTGCAGACCTTTATCGCCAAGCATGGTTACCCGCCGACCGTGGGTGAACTGGCGGAGAAGCTCAAGCGAACCAAAGCGTCGATCCATGGAACACTCGACAAGCTGATCAAGAAAGGCTTCATCCGCCGAACCCACGGCAAGGCCAGGAGCATTGAGATCATCCGTACACCGAGGGCGAACGTGATCGATGTAGTGGCTGTTCCGATGCTGGGGGATATCCCGGCGGGCGCACCGATCAGTACTGAAGAGTCGCGTAGCGATGCCATTTACGTCCAAGCGAGTGTCGTGGGCGACGCGCCGTGTTTTGCGCTCAGCGTTACTGGTGACAGTATGGAGGACGCCGACATCGTTGCCGGCGACATCGTGGTCGTGCAGCAACAACCGCTCGCCGAACATGGTGAAATTGTCGTTGCATCGGTTGATGGTGAAGTGACGCTGAAGCGACTTTCAATTCGTGACGGCAACATTCGACTGATGCCGGAAAACAAAAACTATCAACCGATCGAGATCACGCCGGAGTGCGAACTGAAGATTCTCGGTCGAGTAATTGCCACACGCCGTGTAACGGCAGTGGCATGAAAATGACGGAGCGAACGGAGTGCTGAAAAAAATTCCGATCAGGATGGGACATTCGGACGAGCAAATGAGTAAATACATAATAGAGACCTGATGAAAACACTTAGAGGCACAACTGATGAGCCAATCGCGGAAACGAATTTCGCTCAAATCAATATCCGCCGAGCGACGGAACCTGATCGTTTGCATGTACGAAAAACAGTTCGGTACCATCCGAAATCTGCCGGTGATCGATGGAGAGCCAAAGTTACAAGATGCGAAGGTCGTTCGGAAAAGAAACCTGGCAAAACAAACTGACACAAAGAGCGTCAGCCCGAATTACTACTTGAAGGTCGCCCAGTTGCGACTGCTGGACACCCTCGATGAAATCAACGACGGTGTTCTCGAACGCATTACATTCCGGGATGGCCTACCGTGCGAACTTGAAGAGTGTACCACCTGACCCAAATCACGCCTTCTTGCAGTGCGAGCCGTTGTTCTTTGCCGCACCTAAAAAAGGCTGACGAGATTGGTAACTTGTCGCGAGCCGTTTACGCCGCGATTACCAAGTCCGTCACTCTACAAGCGGGTTCGATGCGAGCCGTCCGACCGCAATAACCCGCTCCTAATGCTGCCAGACAATTTGCCGACCGAGAAACGGAAGCAGTTGTGGGCCAAACCCGTAACTAAATCTCGATTGGGAGTTGTTGGATGCTGCGCAAATTACCGATTGTGGACGATATCGCATTGAAAGCGATTCGTTGCACAGTGAACCAGGCCATTCGCAGGGGCTGGTTCAGCAAAGATGAATTTCGGGACCTGATTCACGACATCGTGATTCAGCTTCTCCAGAAAAAGGAATGTTTCGATCCGTCCCGATCGAGTTGGTCAACGTTCTGCACAATGCTCGCCCGAAACTTTTTGGCCTCGGAAGCGAGACGTCGTCGAAGCCGAGCGCCAATTGACTCCATCGATGTGCCACTCGAAGGCGACGCCTCTCCATTGGCAGAATCGGTGGAAGATCGCCATTCGATCGGCCGCTGTTTCTGTGATAACCGATCGGACGAGGAATGGATCGACCTGCAGGAAGACCTTGCCCATTTATTGGATCGCCTCCCGGATTCGCTTCGCGAGTTCTGTGAGACCTACCTGGAGAGCCCAACCTTCGTTGACGCGGCTCAATCGTTGGGCGTCAGCCGAAAGACTGTTTATCGGCGGCGGCATGTGGTCCGCGAATTCGTCGCTGAAGAAAGCCTCCACGAATACCGGTACCAAGGGAGGTCACGATGAACGCATTCACAAATTCGCCCTTGATCAAGTTGACCCGATTCGAACATGGCATCATCCGACGCAAGGTTGACGTTCTGATCGGTCGCGCGGGATTCACCGACACTGATCGTCATTCGCTCCGGCAGGAGCTGACCATTCGCTTGATGCAAAGCCTCTGCCGCTTTGATCCCAAGAAGGCCCATCGGAAGACATTCTCCACAACGGTTGTGGAACGAAGCGTCGCCAAGATTCTGCGGTTTCAGCGAGCTGAGAAGCGGAATTGTCAGCGGGTTCAATCGCTGAACGTTCGCGTCCGCGACAGGGATGGATACGTGGAGTTGGGGGAAATGATCGGTGCGGCTGAGTACGACGCCCGGCGAGGCCGTTCGACACCTTGCCCCAATCGACAGGTCGAATTGGAGCACGATTTGAAATCCGTAATTGCAAGTCTGCCGGCAGAACTTCGTGAGTTGGCAGAACTATTGAAGGACAATTCGCTCACCCAAATCGCCAAGCAAATGAACGTGTCCAAGCGCCGGTTGCGAACACTCATTAGCGAGCTCCGTGAAGTGTTTGAAGAAAACAAATTGCGATTTTATTTGTGAAATCCGGGCCGACTCGCCGCCCGATGGGAAAGCTCAGTAATAGCCAAACTCGTTTGAAAGGAACCCAGATGTCATTAATGCAACAGATCAAGAAAGGAACCCAGCCAGCCCCCCGGCGACTTCTGCTTTACGGCACCCAGGGAATAGGCAAGTCAACGTTTGCCGCGTCCGGCCAGTCCACCATTTTCATTCAGACCGAAGATGGTCTCGGGGAAATCGGCTGTGACAAGTTTCCCCTAGCCACTTCATTCGACGAAGTTATGAAAGCGCTGCGAGAGCTGTACACGCAAAAGCATGACTACACGACGGTAGCTGTCGATTCACTTGACTGGCTGGAGCGATTGATCTGGGCAGACGTCTGCACCGAACGGAACGTTACTAACATCGAGGACATCGGCTACGCCAAGGGTTACACCTTCGCGATCGACAAATGGCGTAACTTCCTCGAGGGCCTCACCGCACTCCGCCGTGACAAAGGTTTCACGGTCATTCTGATCGCCCACGCCAAGATCGAGAAATTCGAAAACCCGGAAACCGAATCTTATGACCGTTACGTACCTCGACTTCACAAGCACGCATCAGCGCTGATTCAGGAATGGTGCGACGAGGTCCTGTTCGCGACCTACAAAGTCCACACCAAGCAGACCGACGAGGGTTTTGGACGCAAGGGAACCCGGGGAATCGGATCGGGTGAACGCATCCTGCGGACCTGTGAACGGCCTTCACACATGGCCAAAAACCGACTCAATCTTCCCGAAGAGTTGCCACTCGAATGGGACGCCTACGCCCAGCACTTTACCCACGAACTGAAAGGAGCCCTGCAACATGGTTAGTCTTGGAAACTTTAACGCTAACGAAGTCGAACCCAACGCCGAGTTTGATCCGGTGCCGGCAGACAAGTACCTGGCTGTGATAACCGCCAGTGAAATGAAACCGACCAAGTCAGGCACTGGCAGTTATTTGGAACTGACCTTCCAGATCATTGAAGGCCAATACCAGAACCGAAATCTCTGGGCACGCCTGAATTTGGACAACCCCAACGCAACGGCGGTTGCGATTGCCCGCGGTGACCTGTCTGCAATCTGCCGAGCAATCGGAATCATGACGCCCAAGGACTCCGCCGAGCTTCATAACCTTCCGTTGGTCATCGACGTGCGGTGCAAGAAACGGGATGACACCGGTGAGATCACCAACGAGATCAAAGGCTACAGCAGCCGGCAGACGCCGGTTCAACAGGCGACCCCAGACGTCGCACCATGGAGGCGATGATGGGCAGGCGTTCTCTCACGAAAGGGAAGCGTGGTGAGCGCGAGGCGGCCGCGCAGATCAGGAGGCTGTTTGGCACGGAGGCCACCCGCGGTCGGCAATATCAGGGGAGCGATGAATCTCCCGACATCGTTACCGGCATTGAAGACGTTCATTTCGAAGTCAAACGCGCCGAATCGCTTCAGCTTTATGCCGCGATCGAACAAGCGGTCCGCGATGCGGCCGACAAAGTTCCGGTTGTGCTTCACCGGAAAAACAACAAACCGTGGCTGGCGATTGTCCCATTGGATGATCTTCCGCGATTGGCCTTTCAACTGTTTCTGACGATGACGGAGGACGAATGAGATCGATTGCAAGGATGCGGGTCTGCCTGAAGTGCCAAGTCGGCTTCTTTTCGGCGAGCCCGGCCAATCGTATCTGCCGCAAATGCCAACGCGAGAACACCAAGCTTTATCGGCACTATCCCGAGTCGGTTCTGGCAAAGGAAAGAGGAAGGAAATACTACAACGGCGAGGTGTTGAGTGAAGCTTCGTGATTATCAACAAGCTGCTGTCGACGCCGTTTACGATCACCTTCGCAACCGGGACGACAACCCTTGCATTGTGATCCCAACAGGCGGTGGCAAGACACCCGTCATTGCAACGCTCTGTCGAGATGCGGTTCAACGGTGGAATGGCCGTGTCCTGGTCCTCTCACATGTTAGAGAGCTGCTCGAGCAATCGGCAGAGACGCTGCGTAGGATGGCTCCAGATTTGGATGTCGGTGTCTATTCGGCAGGACTCAAGCAGCGCGACACCAATCAACCGGTGATCGTGGCAGGAATCCAGTCAATCTACAAACGGGCCTGCGAGCTGGATGCTTTTGACCTGATCTTGGTTGATGAAGCCCATTTGCTCCCACCAGATGGGGAAGGCATGTATCGCCGGTTCATGGCTGACACAGAGATCGTGAACCCCAATGTTCGGCTGATCGGACTAACGGCTACGCCTTACCGACTCAAGTCGGGAATGCTCTGCGCTCCAGAAAATCTACTGCATCACATCTGTTTCGAGGTTGGGGTCAAGGAACTGATCAATCGCGGATTTTTGTCGCCACTCAGAACCAAGGCCGGCAAGCTCCGAGCTGATTACGGCCAGTTACACATCCGCGCCGGCGAGTTCGTGAGGTCTGAAATTGAAACGCTCATGGACACGGAAGATCTCGTCCGATCCGCCTGCCGAGAAATCGCCAACCTGACTGGGGACCGAAAATCCGTGTTGATATTCGCGGCTTCTGTAGCCCATGCGGCTCACGTAAGAACAGAACTGCAGCGAATCACGAGCAGCGAGGTCGGTTGGGTCACTGGAAGCATGGACTCGAACGAACGAGCGGAAATGATCGAGCGATTCAAAGGTAAGCGAATCGCAACCAGTCTGTTTGGGGATTCCAAAGAACCTCTCAAATACCTGGTCAACATTAATGTACTGACCACGGGTTTTGATGCACCCAACGTCGACTGCGTTGTTCTCCTGCGACCAACTGCGTCTGCCGGTCTGTATTACCAGATGGTCGGACGCGGATTCCGATTGCATTCGGATAAAGACGATTGTCTGGTTCTCGACTACGGTGACAACATTCTGCGGCATGGGCCTGTCGACGCGATCGAGATCCGAGAAAGGCAGGCCGGCAAGCAGGCAGCACCGGTCAAGGAATGTCCTGAATGCCAGGAAGTGATTCATGCCGCCTACTCGGCATGCCCCGAATGCGGATTCGCGTTTCCGATACCAGAAAGCCAATCACACAACATCGAAGCTTCGAAGCAAGGAATTTTGTCTGGAGAGGTTGAAGAAACCGAGTTCGAAGTTCTGGATGTCTTCTACAACGTCCACGTCAAGAAGGATGCCGATGAGCATGCCCCGCGTTCAATGCGGGTCGACTATCGCGTCGGGCTTAATGAATGGCAACGGGAGTGGGTTTGCGTCGAGCACTCAGGGTTCGCTCGCAAGAAGGCGCATGAGTGGTGGAGACAACGCTCGCCGGACCCCGTTCCGGAAACGGCGAATCGCGCAGTTGAAATTGCCGAGGGTGGCGGGCTGGCCACACCTCTCAAAATCATAGTCCGCTGTGTCGCCGGCGAAAAATTCAGTCGCATTGTGGGTTGCGAATTGGGACCGATGCCCGATCCGGTAGAGGTCGAAATGGAGTTTGACTACGATCCGAGCGAGATTCCCTTTTGAATTATCTCGAAATTGCCAAATCGTATCTGTCCGTCGGTCTCTCCGTGCTTCCCGCCAAGCGAGACCAAAAGCGGCCTGCGCTATTCGGCTGGAAGTCGTTTCAATCACAGCTTCCAACCGTCGATCAAATTGAGTCGTGGTTTGAGTCAGAACAGGAGGCGCTTTGCATCGTCACCGGTGCAGTGTCTGCCAATCTGGAATTGCTCGACTTTGATTTCGGGGCCGAGTTGTATGACGCATGGGCCGAGCAGATCCCGACGCAACTCCTGAGCCGGCTTGTGATCGAATCGAGCAAGTCCGGAGGCCGGCATGTGATCTATCGTTGTAACGAGCCGATCTGTGGCAACATTAAGCTGGCTCAGGACCGACGCGACGGGCAGATTCAGACTTTAATCGAGACTCGTGGCCAGGGCGGGCTCTTTCTCTGCAGTCCGACCGCGGGGTATGACCTGATCCAAGGCAACCTCACGGACATTCCGATTCTGATCGCCGATGAACGCGAGCGCCTGCTCGAGGCCGCTTGGAAGCTCAATCGAATCGCTGCCGAAATTCATTCGCAGACGGCAAACATCCCTCCGGCCGACCTGCGTCCAGGCGATGACTTCAATCAGCGCGGTGATGTGCGCGAGATATTGAAGAAGCACGGTTGGAAGTGTGTAAAATCGGGAGAAAACCAATATTGGCGCCGGCCCGGAAAGCCCGACGGATGGTCTGCTTCGCTTAAAGAGAATGTCTTTTTCGTTCACAGCGCTAATGCACACCCATTCGAACCCGAGCGAGGTTATCCACCTTTCGCCGTGTATTGCATGCTTGAGCATGGTGGTGATTTTGCTGCAGCAGCTCGGCAGTTACGCCTCGACGGATTTGGGGAAATTCCAAATGTCCAGATTTTCCAGTCAAAGGAGACGGTTGAACCGAAGCAGCCCGCGACCGTCGATCCGGGAAGGTTGCCAGAAGATCTGTTCGACGTTCCCGGATTGATTCGCCAGGTCATGGATTTCACGTTGGCCAACGCCCCTTATCCGAATGTCGGCTTGGCATTTTGTGGAGCGGTGGCGCTGCAATCGTTTCTCGCCGGCAGAAAGGTCTGCACCGAAGGCGATTTACGGACGAACATTTATCTGCTCGCATTGGCCAGCAGCGGTACTGGCAAGGAATTTCCCCGAAAGGTCAATTCGCAAGTCCTGCACCAAGTTGGCCTGTCATCTTCGTTAGGTGATAAGTTCGCCAGTGGTGAAGGGATTCAGGACGCATTAATTCGTACCGGCTGCATGCTGTTTCAGAACGACGAAATGGATGGCGTGCTCCGCCAAATCAATTCAGATCAGGACAATCGCCGGGAATCCATTCCCAACATCCTACTCACGCTCTACACATCGGCATCCGACATTTACCCGACTCGCGTGAAGGCCAATCAGAAGGAAGCGATTCACGTCGACCAACCGCATTTGACACTGTTTGGAACGGCAACACCTCGGTATTTCTACGAATCGCTCTCCCGCCGAATGTTGAGCAATGGCTTTTTTGCACGTCTCAACATCATTGATGTGGGCCGGCGCAGCGAGGGGCAGAAGCCAGGGTCAGCACGAAACCTGCCCGATTCGATTTTGAAGACTGCCAAATGGTGGGCTCAATTTGATCCCGGCGATGGCAACTTCATGAACTTTCACCCTGCTCCCAAGGTCGTGCAATTTACGCCAGAGGCCGAGTCCGCGATCGAGGAATTGCGATGCATGACCGAAGTCGAGTACGCCAAGGCTGAAGAAGAGAATGATGAAGTCGGTCGTACAGCATGGAGCCGAACATGTGAGCATGCTACCAAGCTGGCTTTGATCTACGCTTGTAGTGAGAATCACATAGCTCCAAAGATGACGATCGAAGCCGTGCGTTGGGCATCCGAATTCGCGAGGCATCAAACCCGCCGGCAATTGTTTCTGGCCGGCGTTCACGTAGCTGACAACCCGTTCCACGCTGAGTGTCTCAAGCTGATGAAGATCTTGCGTGACCAACGCAACCAGAAAATGGCTCGACGTGAGCTAATGCGCGCAATGCGATGCAAGGCCGCGGACTTCGACCAGGTTATAGGCACGCTGACTCAATGGGGTGAGGTTGAGATGATCTCAATTCCATCAGCAACCAAATCTGCGACGGGGTATCAATTGATATGAGCACTCAAATGATTCATCGAATCCGTCACAATCCGTCACGCTTTGCGACGGATCCCAAGGCTCTACCTTGCCCAATCTTCCCAAAAAAGCCGAATCCGGCTCAATCTGTCACGCCATTTTGTGACGGATCTGTGAAGGATCTCAGAGGGCCTAAACCCTATAAAAATAAAGAAAAACTCTCTCTCTATGTAAATACGTCACGTTGTCACGCGTACCCCCGCGCGATGCGTGTGCACGCTTACGAGGGGGGTGTGACGGATTTATTCGCCAGGTTAGGTACTTCCGGCGCGGAATTCTTTCGTGACGCACGCGGGAACAGCCGCGCTATTGAGCACAGTTTGTTTTGTTGGTCCGAATTTCAAGGAGGAAACTATGAAGGTCACATTGCGACCGATTACGGAAATCAAGCCTTACGAACGCAACCCGCGAATTAACGAAGATGCCGTCGATGCAGTGGCGGCGTCGATCAAGGAATTCGGGTTCAGGCAGCCCATCGTGGTTGATGCGGACGATGTAATTATTTGCGGCCATACGCGCTACAAAGCAGCGATGCAGTTGGAACTGGAAAAGGTGCCGGTCCATGTCGCCAAAGACTTGTCGGCCAAACAGATCAAGGCCTACCGCATCGCCGACAACAAAACGGCTGAGCTGGCTGAATGGGATTTCGACTTGCTGCCGATCGAGCTGGGCGAATTGCAGGAGTGCAATTACGACCTGGGCCTACTTGGTTTCGATCAGGATGAGCTCGCTAAGATGCTGGACCCCGGTGTCACCGAAGGCCTTACCGATCCCGATGAAATTCCGGAGCCTCCCGATGCCGCCACGACGCAAACAGGTGACATCTGGATCCTGGGTGACCACCGCTTGATGTGTGGTGACTCCTCAAGCCCGGAAGATCTCGATCGACTGCTCGACGGCGCCGAGATCGACCTGGTCAACACCGATCCGCCGTACAACGTGAAGGTGGAACCTCGGAGTAACAACGCCATCGCGGCCGGCAACAGCTCGTTCTCGGCACCGAAAACGCACCACCAGAAGTTTGACCTCGAGCGTCATCCGGAAAAATCCAAACCGACGCAAAAGAAGCTGCGAGCCAAGGACCGTCCTCTGGCGAACGACTTTGTGACGGACGAAGCATTCGATGTAATGCTCTTAGCCTGGTTCGGGAACATCTCACGAGCACTCAAACCCGGTGGGACGTTCTACATCTGGGGCGGATACGCCAATCTCGGCAATTACCCGGGTCCACTCAAGGCAACGGGCTTGTACTTCAGCCAGGGGATCGTCTGGGACAAATTGCATCCCGTCTTAACCCGTAAAGATTTTATGGGCGCTTTTGAAATTTGCTTCTACGGATGGAAGGAAGGTGCCGGCCACAAGTTCCACGGTCCCAACAACGCCACCGACCTCTGGCATCTGAAGAAAGTGAATCCGCAGAGCATGGTTCACTTGACGGAGAAGCCGGTCGAGCTTGCGGTACAGTCGATCCAGTTTTCGTCGCTAACCGGCGACAACGTGCTCGACCTGTTTGGTGGCAGCGGATCGACGTTGATTGGATGCGAACAAACCGGTCGAAAGGCCTTTCTGATGGAACTCGACCCGCTGTACTGCGATGTGATCGTCGAGAGGTGGGAAAAGTTCACTGGGAACAAAGCGGAGCGCATCCCGGCGAAAGAAATAGCTACGACGAAATAACTTCGAACCGATCCGGCGGGCACGCCAACATCAGTTGCCGGCCGTGGTCCCAGTCGACATCGATTTGCATCCACTGCTTGGGACCTGAGCCGATGAGGTTGACGTGGGTAATCGTTCCGAGCTGCCCTGGTTGGATCGGGTCCGGATCGTCATCCATGGAAACAAGACGAATACGATCACCGTTTTGAGGAATTCGAATCATAGCTGCCATCTCCACAATCGGTTTAAAGAATAGCGCCCAGGTCGCTTTTGTTCATGGCATCGACCGCTTCCAAAGCGATGAAGTGCTCGTCCAGCAGCGGTCCCGCTGTTTTCGTTTGCTGGGCGTCAGCAATCTCCAATGCTTCAGCCAGCGTCTGCAGGCCTTCGACCGCCTTGTAGTACGCCTCGCGAATCTCCTGGTATCGGTCGGGATCCATATTCTTGAAAAGGTCTCGAAGTTGATTTCGTTTTTCGTTCATGCCTGGTGCCTTTCGTTTGAAAATCGTGTGTACACAACACATGAGCCATGCGTTTTGAAACGCATCAATAGCCGGTTGCCAAAAGCTGAAAAGATTCTGCAGCTTTCTCGGGCGTCTCGAATGTTCGCCTGTGTTGGCCCGTGTCGCGTCGGTTTCGAGGGAGCGCTAAGTTGGCCAGCCAACGAGAAAACGCCCACACGTTGGCAACGTCGGGCGAAGGGTGCGGAGATGGGCGCTTGCTTAGCCTCGGGCTGCGAACCGCCCCCGTTCAACTTTCTCAAACCGGGCATCGTCGCCTTTGGAGATGTCCCGCAAGATTGCGCTGTAAAGCGTTGCGTGCGGGGTCTTTCCGCCGGGGCTTTGCCAGTAGCCCTTGGTCTCCATGGCTTCGATCATTTCTTTGGCATTCATCGGCTCGCTGGCTTCAGTCAGAACCTGGAAAGCGGCTGCGATGCAGCTCATCTTGCCGTCGGGCTTCGGCGCGGACGTGGTTTTCCTTTTGGTATTGGTGATCGTTTCCGACTTGGCCTCGGGCACTTCAACTACCGTTACATTTCCCTTCGTGGTGACCTTGGCCTGCCCGTTTCTCTGCTTGCCTTTAGGAACGGCGCCTTGCAAGCGGCCAGCAGTCTTGATGGTGATCTTCTTCCCGGTGAACAGATTCGTGGCCGACCAACCGCCCCCGGTTTTTTCCTTGTCGATCTGGACCTGGACCTTTTTGCCGGTGACCGTGGCGTAGTAAATGCGGCCGGTTTTGACTTCGTTCTTTTTCATCTTGGGTACTCCGAAAACAGGATTGGATTGTGTGAACAGGCGTCTGGTTGCCATCATCAGGCGGCAGGGCCCACCCACCGCGACTCGCCATGGCGAGTTTCGGCTTCGTCAATTCGCCGCGTCCCAGGCAGTCTTGGTGCCGTACCCGAGTTGGTTCCCTTCGACGATGTAGATGATCTCGTCGTCCGGCTCATCCTCGTCGTCGCTGGCGTCTTGAATTTCGTCCGCGCTGCAGAGTCCGTAGATGCTGTTTTCGAAGGGCCAATTCGATTGGGTCATCAGTCGGACCTCTGCATCTCCGCCAAATGCGTGTCGGTAGTCTTCCAGTCGGTCAATCAGTTCGTTGAGCGTCATGTTTGTGGCTCCTTTGTGTTGGTTGGGTTAGCGGTTGCTTCCGTCGAGGAAGGCAACCAGATCAGAAAGTTGTCCGTTGATATGGTTGATGTCGCCGACGTGACCCCAGTGAATCGGGTGTTCGTCGTTGCCCGGTGCGGGCATGTCGAAAAGAAGCTCCTTAATTCGTTCGAGCAGGTCGTGTGCGACCAGGTGTGCATTCTCGTAAGCGGCTTCCGCCTTCAGGTTTGGCTTTCTTTCGCGTGCCATGTTGGTTCTCCGTTTGTTGGCTTGATTCAAAATTCGTTACAACACACACACATGAGCCATGCGTTTCGAATGTCATCAAGCGCGGTCGGTAAACATTCTGCAGGATTCTGGAAGAATGTTTTTTCGCGATCGGATCGTTGTTTTGGGGCGGCGATTACTGCCTTAAAAAACTTGTCGCCACAGTCGCGCGTGTGTGCCCCAGTTCGAAGTAATGGCCCCCAGCTATTGAGCTTTCCCAAAGCGCGCGACAGTGGCCCGCATTTGCGGCGAATTGGCGAGAATTTTTGGGAGGCCGTCTGATGGGCAAAAAAAACCAGCCGGTCGATCCGAATCGGCTAACGCCATCCCAAGCGGCCAAGCTGTTGTCGGCAGCAGCCAAACTGAAAATTCCGGTAGAACAAATCAAACGGGATCTTGCTGAGGGTGCGCCGACGAATCCGGACGGAACGCTGAACCTGGTGCACTACGCTGCTTGGCTCGCGGGGGAGATGAGGCGTGGCGAATGATCCACGAAAACTCCGCCCCAGCGAATTGTGTCGACTACTGAATTCAACACCGGCCGGGGAGGTGATTAACGAACGGCAACTCCATCGCCACCGATCACGCGCCGGTATGCGGATCGGCGACGGTCGGCATGTCGATCTGTTGCGCTACACCGCGTGGCTTGTGCAAGAACGACATAAGCCAAAACCAAAGTCAAATGGCGACCCTTATGAACAGCTGAAGGAACGAGCGCGTGCTCGTAATGCAGCCTTGGCGGTTGCCGGAAGAGATATCGGCGAGTTGCCGGCGGTCGTAGATCCGGAAAGGAAAAAGCAGGCTGCCAACGACTTCCGTTTCTTTTGCGAAAGCTATTTTCCGCTGACTTTTCACCTGCCATGGTCGGACGACCATCTCCGAGTGATCGAGAAAATCGAGCAGGCAGTTCTGCGCGGTGGCTTATTCGCGATGGCGATGCCGCGTGGATCCGGCAAGACCTCGGCTTGTGAGTGCGCATGCATCTGGGCCGTACTTAACGGGCATCGAGAGTTCGTCTGCCTGATTGGATCTGATGAGGGGCATGCCATGGACATGCTCGATGCGATCAAGACGGAGCTTGAAAGCAATGATTTGTTGCTCGAAGATTATCCTGAGGCTGTTTATCCCATCCAATGCCTCGATGGAATCTCCAATCGCTGCAAAGGTCAGCTCTACCAGGGCAATCGTACCCATATCGGCTGGACGGCCAAGGAGATCATTCTTCCATCGATGCCGGAAAGCTTAGCGTCGGGTGCGATTGTTCGTGTCGCAGGAATCACGGGTCGAATCCGCGGCATGAAATACAAACGGGCAGATGGAAAAACAGTCCGTCCTTCGCTTGTCGTGATCGACGACCCTCAGACGGACGAATCTGCACGTTCTCTTTCACAGTGCGCGACACGAGAGAGCATCCTGGCAGGAGCAATTCTGGGTTTGGCCGGACCGGGGAAAAAGATCTCAGGGATCATGCCTTGTACGGTCATCCGGCCTGGCGACATGGCCGACAACATTCTCGATCGCGACAAACACCCCGAATGGAACGGTGAACGAACCAAGATGGTTTACAAGTTCCCGGCCAACGAAAATCTCTGGTTGCGTTACGGGGAAATCCGGGCAGAAAGCCTTCGGGACCACGGCGACATACGATTGGCCACCGAGTTCTATTCCAAACACCAAGAAGAAATGGATATAGACGCATCGATCGCCTGGCCAGAGCGTTTCAACCACGATGAGATCTCGGCAATCCAGCACGCGATGAATTTACGGCTTCAGGACGAGGCAGCATTTTTTGCAGAGTATCAGAACGAGCCGTTGCCGCAAGAAACTGGCATGGAGGACGAATTGTCGGCAGACCAAATCGCCGGCAAGCTGAATCGGATGAAACGCGGCGAGCTGCCCATCGCAACCAACCATTTGACAATGTTCGTGGACGTTCAGGGTAACTTGTTGTTCTACCTGGTTGCGGCATGGGAAAGCGACTTCACCGGATACGTTGTCGACTACGGCGTTTATCCAGATCAAAAACGCGGTTACTTTACGCTTCGCGATGCCCGTCATACGTTGGCCATGGCTGCCAGGTCCAGTGGACTGGAAGGCTCGATCTATGCTGGCCTGGAGACTCTAACCAACGACTTTCTCACTCGAGAATGGCGACGCGATGACGGCGCGATGCTCAGGATTGAACGTTGCTTGATAGACGCCAACTGGGGTTCATCGACCGATGTGGTCTACCAGTTCTGTCGGCAATCCAGTCACGCCAGTCTTATCCTTCCCAGCCACGGTCGTTTTGTCGGTGCGTCGAGCCAGCCATTCTCGGAATACAAACGTAAACCCGGGGACCGTGTTGGTCACAACTGGCGAATGCCGAACGTCAAAGGCAAGCGGGCCGTTCGGCACGTCGTGTACGACACTAACTACTGGAAGTCATTCGTGCATTCCAGACTGGCTGTTCCTATGGGAGATCGAGGCTGCCTTTCGCTATTCGGTGACAATCCTGATCGTCATCGATTGATGGCCGAGCATTTAACTTCCGAATACCGAATCAAAACCGAGGGTCGCGGCCGAACTGTCGACGAATGGAAAATTCGGCCCGAACGATCGGACAACCACTGGTTTGATTGCCTGGTGGGATGTGCTGTTGCTGGTTCGATTCAAGGAGCGGTCCTCGATGGAACCGGCGGCAATTCAGGCCAGGAAATACGAGAAAGGGTCAGCTTTGCCGAGCTTCAACGGAGGCGCCGAAAATGAACTCCGAAGACACGTCAAAACCCAATCGTGGTATTGCCTGCCCCAGGTGTGGATGTCGACATCTTTTGACCACCAACACCGAGCCGCTTAGCAACGGTCGAATTCGCCGCAGGAAGGTCTGTCGACACTGTGGGAAAAAGGTTATCACAATGGAATCCGCCGATGAATAAAAAATAAATTGCTACATGTAGCAATCTTCTGAAATTTTTTCAGAATTCCGGGACCACAGCCTGGCGAATGGGAAAGCTCCATCTGTAGGGAATTGAATTTACACCTACATGGTAGTCGACTCCATTGGCTGACGATCTCAAAGACACAATCCGCGACAACGCTCAAGGCCCAGCCAAAGTAGCTGGCGATGCTGGTTCGGTCGAGCAGCATAAGCTGACGGACCAGATCGAGGCCGACAAGTATCTGGCTTCGAAAGAAGCTGCCAAGTCGAAGAAGCGTGGACTCCAATTCAACAAGTTCGTACCTCCGGGAGTGTCCTGATGTTGAAGTGGTTGACCAGTATCTTGCGTCGCCGGCAAATGGGCGGATCCAATCGGAGCCACAGTCTACTCCGAGCGAGATACGACGCTGCCAGCACAAGCGATGATAACCGTCGGCATTGGGCAAATGCTGATGGACTATCTGCCAATGCCGCCAACAGCCCGGAAGTACGGCGAACACTTCGCAATCGAGCGCGGTACGAGGTAGCCAACAACAGCTATGCCCGCGGGATTGTCTTGACATTGGCAAATGATGCCGTCGGAACCGGACCTCGACTTCAATTGTTGACACCCGACCCGGAGGCGAATCGCCGTATCGAACGCGAGTTTGCCAATTGGTCCAAGGCGGTAAACCTGGCCGAGAAGCTCCGCACCATGCGGATGTCGCGGGCCCAGGACGGCGAGGTGTTCGCGCTTTTGACCAGCAATCCGCGGCTTTCAACTTCGATCCAGTTGGATTTACGACTGATCGAAGCCGAACAAGTCGCCACTCCCGTTCTGACTCCGTTCCATTCAGAGGGTGTTGATGGGATCGTGCTTGATGCCGCTGGGAATCCGGTTGAATACCACGTTCTTAAATCACACCCGGGCGAGACGATTCGCTTTGATCGGGACTTCGAGCGGGTATCGGCCGAATCCATGATCCACCTATTTCGGGCCGATCGTCCCGGGCAGGCGCGAGGAATTCCGGACATCATGCCGGCGTTGCCTTTGTTTGCTCAATTGAGGCGATTCACTTTGGCGGTACTGGCGGCGGCAGAAACCGCTGCAGATTTTGCGGGGATCCTCTACACCGATGCGCCGGCCAATGGCGAAGCTGACTCCGCCGAACCGTTCGAACCGATCGAGCTGGAACAGCGAGCGCTCTTGACGATGCCCGGCGGCTGGAAGATGAGCCAGCTTGAAGCCGAACAGCCAGCGACCACCTACGGCGAGTTCAAACACGAGATCCTAAACGAGATCGCCCGTTGTCTTAACATGCCGTTCAACATCGCTGCCGGTAACAGTTCGGGTTACAACTACGCATCCGGTCGCCTCGACCATCAGACCTACTACAAATCAATCCGCGTTGAGCAATCGCAGTTGGAAGCGATCGTTCTTGATCGCGTTCTGTCTGCCTGGTTCGACGAGGCTGTCCTGGTTCCGGGACTTCTCCCTGCCAATTCCGGACCGATCGCCGAGTGGCCTCATCAATGGTTCTGGGACGGACAAGAACACGTCGATCCGGCCAAGGAAGCGAACGCACAGGCGACGCGGCTCGCCAATCACACAACCACACTGGCCCATGAATACGCTCGCCAGGGGCGCGATTGGGAAGAAGCTCTGCGCCAGCGTGCCAAGGAAACATGGCTGATTCAGGAACTCGGACTGGCAAGCCAACAGGCACAACCATTCACGGAGGAAGAGGATGACGAAGAAGTCGAACGTGCGGCCTGATTCTGTTTCCGCGCCCACAAGCGTGCAAATGACTGCGGAAGCCAAATTCGATTTGCTCTCGGCGTCAGGCGAAGACGGCGAGTCAAAGCTTCCCCGATTTCGCATGCTTGCCTACACCGGTTCGCCCATGCGAATTGCCGGCTGGAGACATCCGGTCGTTGTGGACCTTGCAGGCCTCGCGATTCCGTCGCAATCACGTCCGATCCGGTTCAGTCACGACGCGACTGCGGGAGTGGGCCACACCGACACCATTCTTGTTTCTGGTGGGCAGCTGGAAGCAACCGGCGTTATCTCACGGGATACGGTCGCCGCTCGGGAAGTCGTGGCTTCATCGAAGAATGGATTCCCCTGGCAGGCATCAATCGGTGCCAGCGTGGAAGAGTTTGAATTCGTCAAGGGCAAGCAGCGAGTAATGGTCAACGGACAGGAACATGCCGGCCCAATCAACGTCGTCCGCAAATCAACCTTGAGCGAGATCAGCTTTGTGGACCTCGGTGCGGACGGCCAAACCAGCGCATCGGTCGCGGCGACTGCGGATACCGAATCAACCGAAATCGAAAAGGAAGTCGAAATGCCCCCTGCACGATCAGAAACCCCGCCGATCGTTGATGCGAATTCAACCGTTGATCAAATTCGAGCCCAGGCGGCTGATGAACTTGAGCGTATTGCAGGAATTCGGCGACTGTGTGCTGGTCAATTCCCCGAGACTGAAGGCAAGGCAATTCGCGAAGGCTGGGACCTGACGAAATGTGAACTGGAAATCTTGCGAGAGAAGCGACCCAAGTCACCCGCGATTCACGCAGCCGACAAGTCGATTAATGGTCGAATGCTTGAAGCTGCCTGCTTGATGGCCGGACGTGTCGACAATGTTGAATCCATGTACGACGACGCGACTTTGAATGCGGCGGGCGATCGCTTCCGAGGCGGCATTGGCCTGCAGGAACTGTTGCTGGAAGCGGCCTGGGCCAACGGCTATACAGGTCGCAACTTTCGAGACAGTCGCGCCGTTCTCCGATACGCATTCAATCCCGGGCTTGAGGCAGGTTATTCCACGATCGATATCGGTGGAATCCTCTCCAACGTTGCCAACAAGTTTCTGCTCGACGGCTTTTACAGTGTCGAACGTACTTGGCGAAACATCACCGCTGTTCGCAACGTAAGCGATTTCAAAACGGTAACGAGCTACCGATTGATCGGAACGGATCAATACGAGCAGGTCGCACCCGGCGGAGAACTCAAGCATGGCACGCTTGGCGAGGAAAAGTACGAGAACAAGGCCGAGACTTATGGCCTGATGCTCTCGATCGATCGGCGGGACATTATCAACGACGACCTGAATGCGATCACCGCCGTTCCACGCAAACTGGGACGCGGAAGTGGTCTCAAGATCAACGACGTCTTTTGGAAGACGTTCATGGCCAACTCCACCTTCTTCAAGGCGGCAAACAACAACTACATCACGGGTGCAAGCACGGCCCTGTCCATCGATGGCCTGACGGAAGGTGAGGTCACTTTCATGGAACAAGTCGATTCCGAAGGTAAGCCCATCGGGATCATGCCGGCGATCATGCTCGTTCCACCGGCCCTTTCGGCGGTCGGTTCTCAGCTGTTCAATTCGACCGAACTGCGAGACACCACGGCCAGCACGAAATACCCGGTCTCAAACCCACATCAAAACAAGTACCGGGTGGAAGTCAGCCGTTACCTGTCCAACTCCCAGTACACCGGCAACTCCAGCAAGGCCTGGTACCTGCTTGCCGACGCGACCGATCTTCCGGTCATTGAAGTCGCGTTCCTCAACGGGCAGGAGTCGCCAACGATCGAAACAGCGGATGTTGATTTCAACAAACTGGGAGTGCAAATGCGTGGCTATCACGATTTCGGGGTGGCCTTGCAAGATCCACGCGGCGGAGTCAAAGCCAAAGGCGAAGCTTAGGTGGGAAAAGTAAGACCTGGAAAGGAGACAGAACTAGACATGCCAGAAGCAACATATATCCAATGCGGTGACGCCATCGACTACACGCCTGGAGCCGATGTGGCCGTTGGCCAGGTCGTCGTGTTGGGAGACTTGATTGGAATCGCCAAGACAGCAATCGCAGCCAACCAATTGGGTGCCCTCGCCGTTGCAGGAGTGTTCGATGTCGCCAAAGAGGGAGGTGCCGCAGTGACGTTCGCAGTCGGAGACCTCGCCTACTGGGACGACACCAACAATGTCGCAGTGACAGCCGACGGTGGTGGAGCCAACAAACTGTTGGGCAATGCGGTCACGGCAGCAGCCGACGCGGACACCTTGGTTCGAGTTCGAATCGGATAAGCGAATGACAGGAAGCATCTACTCCGCATCGTTTAAACGCCAAGTTGAAGCCAGTCGTCTTGAACTGACCGGTGAAACGACCAGCCAATGGCTAGGCGTTGCGGCGATGAGGAGTGCTTTTTGCATTGCTTTAAATTCGACACCAGCGAGCTGGACCATCGAGGCCCAACTGCCAGACGGTGGAGTGGTCACGGTAGGGCAATACAACTCGGGAACGCTATTTAATCCAACCACTCCCAGGTACATCACAGTCAATGCCATGTGTGGTCTGCCCATTCGATTTGTTTCCAGCGTATCTCAGTCGGATCCAAATCTATGGGTGATATGTAAATCTTGATGCGAGTCCTTCCGCTGGCGCGCCCATAGTGCGCTAGCGAAAGGACTCTCGCGAATTCAAACGGAGTTTTTTGTGTCAGATGTTTTGGAAGCCGGATCGAACTGGCTGCAACAACAACGAAAGCAACACGCCAGCCGCAACGTGATTTATCGACGTTCGAGCAAGTTCGTCGAAGTCCTTGCAACTGTGGGGCGAACTCAATTTGAACAAGACGATGGGACGGGTGCAATTATTCGCACCGAAGTTCGAGACTACCTGATCGATACGGATGACCTACTTCTGGGTGGAAACAAGGCTATTCCTGGGCGAGGCGATCGGATCGAAGAAGTCGATGGTGACCAGCGTTTCATCTATGAGGTAGTGCCGATTGGAAGCGAGCCACACTGGCGATATAGCGATCCGTACCGGAAGACTTATCGGATCCACACGAAGCACATCGATACGGAGGCGATTTGATGTCGGTCATTACCAATATCGCCGATTCGATCGTGGCAGAGTTGAACGCGGCTTCGTTGAGCCATCCTCTAACAGCCGTCCGCAAATTTGTCCCGTCGTTCACCTTGACGGAAATGAAAGATCTGCACGTCACCGTCGTTCCGAAAGCGATACAGGTGACCAAGGCGGATCGGACACGAAACACCTTCGATGCACAAATCGACATCGCCATTCAGAAGAAGTTCGAAACAGGCGACCTTGCTGAAATCGATCCTCTGTTGGACCTGGTTGAGGAGGTTGCTGATTTCTTTCGGTTACGGCGGCTTGATTCGTACCCGGCCGCGCACTGGATGAAAACCGAACATTCGCCCATTTATTCTCAAGAACATTGGGATGAAATGCGGCAGTTTACCAGCGTATTAACTTTGACATTTCGAGTCGTGCGGTAGTTGTCGCGCGCATTTTTGAAGGACATCGGAGTATCGAATGAAACTCAAAGGATTGATTGTTATCCTCGCATTCGGTTTGTTGTCGGCTTCCGTAGCTGAAGCCCAACGGCCAATCTGCCGCAACGGGCGGTGTTGGTTACCAGCACGGCCAGTCGTGCCAAGAATTCAAGAACGCGTGATATCGCGTTACCAACCACCGACGGTCATTACTTACCAGGATCCGGTCGTCAGAAACACGATCGTGCTCTCCCCACTTCAGGAACAGGTCTTTCTTCAGGCATCACAACTTGAAGCAGTAGCCAAAGCAAAGCATGAAGACCGGTTCGATCAAATCACTCGGGCTACCGTTCGTGTGACTCTGAACAATGTCTGCGGAAGCGGTACGATCGTCGGTCGCGATGGTCAGGGAAATGCAATTGTGCTGACCAATGCTCATGTGGCAGGGACGTCACGCGGCCGAACGGTAAATCTTCAACGTTGGGACGCTGATGGATCCAGTGAACGTGGTCGAGGCACCATCATCGCCGCCGGATACGGTCGGGGAATGAGCGTCGACTTCGCGTTGTTGCGTTGCGAAAACGGCTTTGCCCAATACGTTACGCCAGTTCCGTTGGCGGATCGCTATCCCGATACCAACGCAAGTGTTACCACCTTTGGTTGTCCTCGTTGCGAATGGCCCAGCCTGCAAGTATTGAAAATGAATCGGACGGAAGGTCAGGTATTGACCTGGAAACCGGAGGCAATCGGTGGTCGTAGTGGTTCGAGCATCATTGACCATACTAAAGATGGTCCACGTGTGGTCGGATTGTTGACTTGGGCAGGTGGTGGTGAAGGGATGGGGCAGTCAACTCCATTTCTGCTCAATGCGATTCGCGGAAAACTGCCCGCAACTATTGAGAGTTTGCCACCCGGAACTCGAGAAGTCAGCACGCTCCAGGAAAACCGGGAATTCGCATATCGAGTCCCGGCTTTAACCAGTGGCGAACCGTTATCGTTACCACTTTTGTCGGCGAATCCCCAATTTCAAGATGACCTGATCGATTCGATTACCGAACCACGGCGGGAACCGCCACCAAAGCAAGAGCCCGATCCCGGCGTGAACGAGCCAGCGCCGGACAACGGCAGCCTCAATCGGCGGGAAGTTGCCGAGCTTTTGGTTGGTGGTGCAGCGACCGGAGCGATCATCCTGCTGTTGATCCAATACGGCATTCCACTGGTCATGTCACAGATCCGGCGACTACGCCAGGAACGCGGCAAAGATCCGCTCCTTAACCAAGAGCAATTCGACGAACTGGTTGAAAGGCTTCAGGAACTGGCTCGTGGAATCGCGGTGATGGAAGCGCGTTACGAACGTAAGGAAGGAACCGGAAAATGATCGGAGTGTCAGCTCAAACTCGAGACAACACTCGAAACGTTGCTCGAAGGACCAGGGCAGCCAACATCAAGAGTTTGGGCCATGCCGGTGCTTCGATACGAATGGTCGCCCGTCGCAGCATTCGCCGACGAAAATCCGCCTCGGCCGAGGGGAAACCACCGCACACCCGCAAAGGGCAACTGCGAAGCGCGATTTACTACTCGGTGGAAAAGAGTCGGGACCAGGTAGTCATCGGGCCAGAACATGGCAAGGTCGGTCGCTCCGCTTCGGCACACGAACACGGTGGACGATACCGCCGACAGCGTTATCCGCGGCGTCCCTTTATGGGACCAGCTTTAGAAAAAACAAAGGACCGGCTTCCACGCCTGTGGGGCGGCTCAGTCAAAGGATAGGAGATTCACATGGCAACGCGTCTGGGCATGGACGCCAAACTCTATCGCAACTCGGGGAGCTATGCGACTCCGACGTGGGAAGAGATTGGAAACGTCAAGGATGTAACCTTGAACCTGGAAAAAGGTGAAGCGGACGTTACCACACGTGCCAACAACGGCTGGCGCGCGACCGTCGGAACGCTCAAGGACGCTTCAATTGAATTCCAGATGGTCTGGGACACGCTCGATTCCGACTTCGATGCAATACGCCAAGCGTTTTTCAATAATACGCCAATCGAATTTGCAGTGATGGATGGGGATATCACCGATCCGGACTCCGAAGGACTACGAGCGACGTTTGACATTTTCAACTTCACGCGGAATGAGGCTTTGGAAGAGGCGATCCTGTCGACGTAACGATCAAGCCAACCTATGCCGACAACGCGCCCGAATGGATGACAGGCGGTCCTTAATGAAAACATTCACAGACAACTTGGGACACAGTTGGTCGGTCGCGATCAATGTCGAGTGCATCAAGCGTGTGAAATCGCTGCTCGATGTGAACCTGCTCGATGCAGTGGACGGCAAACTGCTGGAACGGTTTATCTCAGATCCGGTACTTCTTTGCGATGTCCTTTACGCGATCTGCAAACCCGAAGCCGACACCAAGAATATCCCCGATGAAGAGTTCGGGCGGGCAATGGCCGGCGACGCGATCGACGCTGGCACAACGGCACTGCTGGAGGAACTGGTCGATTTTTTCCCGAGCGGCAAGCGTCAGGTGTTGAGCAAGGCGCTTGCGAAACTGAAGACATTCGAAAACAAGGCACTGGAGGCAGCGAGCCAGCGTCTCGACGACCCGGAACTGGAAAAACGGATGGAGGAAGCGATCAAAAACATCGAACTACCGGAAACGACGCTTGGCGGCTGATCTGGCAATTGGCCGGCATTGTTGGTGTTGATCCGGGGCCCCTGACGTTACGAGAACTGATCTGGATGGCCGATTCAAAGCGGCGTGACGCATGGTCACACACCGCTGCAATGTTGTCGATGATCGCCAATGTTCACCGAAACCCCAAGAAACGAGCCAAGCCCTACACGCCGGCCGAGTTCCATCCGTTTGTTGAAACGCGGAACAGCAAGGTCGGCGTTGGTGTTTTGAAAGACCTGTTTGTCAAGAAACGAGCCCCGTAATCCATGCCATCTGCTACTGCAATTCGAGCCGGTGCCGCATACATCGAACTGTACACCCATGACAGTCGGCTCGTGCGTGGATTGGCTCGGGCCTCAAAGCGGCTGAAGGCATTCGGCGCGAGCGTCAGCACGATGGGATTCAAGATTGCGGCGGCCGGGACCGCGATGATGGCACCACTGCTCGGAGCTGCCAAGTTGTTTGCGTCCACTGGTGATCAGCTGGAAAAGATGCGGGCTCGAACCGGTTTGACGGCTAAAGCGCTTAGTGAACTCGGTTTTGCAGCCGAACAGGGAGGTGCGTCGATTGATCAACTTGACCGCTCCCTCGCTGCAATGGCCAGGTTTTCGGTCATGGTGGAGCGTGGCCTGAAAACATCGACGGACCTGCTCGACATGCTGGGTGTTTCGGTCGACCAGTTCAAAAACGCCAGCCCTGAAGAACGGTTTAAGTTGTTGGCGGAGTCTCTTTCCCAGGTGGCGGATGAAACACTCCGTGCCGGGATCGCGCTTAACGTATTCGGTCGAAGCGGGCGTGAACTGTTACCAATGCTCGAAGGTGGTCGGGCTTCTATCGAAGCCTTGCAGGAAGAAGCGAGGCGTCTGGGGATTACACTGTCCGATGACGATGCGGACGCTGCTGCAGAGTTGACTGATGCAATGAATCGACTGCGACGGCAACTCAAAGCGATCGTTGTTCAGATCGGTGCGGCCCTTGCTCCGGTTTTGACCGAGTTGCAGCAGAACATTGCCCCGCTGATCAGCCAGATTATTGACTGGGTGAAAGAGAACAGAATCCTCGTAGTCACGATTTTCAAAATCGCTGCAGCCGTCGTGGCTGCCGGCGTCGGATTGATCGTGCTTGGTGGCCTGATTGTTGGTTTTGGCGCCATGATTGGTGGCTTGGTGACAGTCATTGGTGCCGTGGGGACTGCCATCGCGTTACTTGGAAAAATGGTCGCCCTCCTACTTAGTCCGATTGGTCTGGTAATCCTCGCAGTTGTCGCCCTCGGCGCTTTTCTAGTGCACGTCACGGGTGTTGGCGCAAAAGCACTTGGATGGTTGGGTGAAAAGTTCGATGTGCTCAAATCGGATGCCATCACTGCATGGAAAGGGATCGGAGACGCCCTGGCTGCTGGTGATCTTGCGTTAGCAGCAAAGATCCTTTGGCTCTCCCTAAAAATGGAATGGAAACGTGGAATTCATTTCCTGAATGGTCTGTGGCTCAAATTCAAAGAGTCATTTCAATCCATCGCCACTGACATGACGTTTGGTGCGGCGCTGGTTTTCAACGATGCCTGGTCTGGATTGGAAGTCGCCTGGACGGAAACGGTCGACTTCCTGGCTGATGCGTGGTCGATGTTTACGAACCTGCTCACCCGTACATGGCATTCGACCGTTGGCTTCATCAAGAAGGCTTGGGTCCGATTGAAGTCCTTGTTTGACGAGGACGTTGATGTCAACGCGGAAGTTGAGCGTATCAACCGTGAAACCAGCGAAGCCAATCAGACGGCTGACGACCAAATGCTTGAAGCTGTCGGACGCCGAGATCGGGAACGCAAACAGCGCCGTGAGCAGATCGAAAATGATCGCTCTGCTGTGGAAGACGAACTGATCCAGATGTACATGGACGAGAATGATCGCCGCGAGAAGAAATTTACTCAGGATCTTGCAGGAACGGAAAGCGAACTGGCGGATGCCAAACGCGAATGGCAAGAGGCAATTGCTCAGGCAGCGGAGCAAAATGCGGAATCCAGCACGGATGAACCAGATCGGATTAAGGACCTTCAAGAAAGTCTGTCGCTTACTGCCAATTCAATTGGCGAGGAACAACAAAAGGTTGAGGTGAAAGGCACATTTAATGCGTTGGCAGCTCGAGGGCTGAGTGCGGACAGTCTCGCGGAACGAACCGCACGCGCATCCGAACAGATCGTGGTGAACACGAAAGACCTAGTGAACCAGGCCAAGCAAGGAAAGTTGGTGTTTGGACGCTAATGGCGATTACGATTGACGAAAAATTCGACAGCCGGGAAGCGACGATCAGCGAGGATCCGTCAACAGAGCTGTTGTATGTCGTCCAAGGTACCGATGACGATGCGTTGGTCAAATCACTGGTGTTCGCGACTTCGCCAGCGATTTACGCCGGACTTGTTCGTGATAGTTATTCGGTAAAACCACTGGGTGGTGGCGTATGGGAATGCTCCGTTCAATACGCTGAGATTGAGAGCGACTCGCAATTCACCTTTGACACCGGTGGTGGGACGCAACATATCGCGCAAGCTCTTCAGACGGTTGGTGGATATGCGGCACCAGGCGAAGTCGCACCAGATTTTCAAGGTGCGATTGGCGTTAACGATGACCAGGTGCAGGGAACCGATATCACGGTTCCGGTCTACAACTTTACGGAAACGCACTACATCGACGACTCCCTGGTCACCGGCGGATATAAAGCGACGTTGTTCAGCTTGACCGGGCGCGTGAACAACGCTGGCTTCAAAGGTTTCGCAACAGGTGAGGTTCTGTTCCTGGGTGCATCCGGGGCCAAGCGGGGATTCGATGATTGGGAGATCACGTTTCGGTTTGCTGCAAGTCCAAATGTTTCCGGTTTGTCACTCGGGAGTATCAACGGCATCAATAAAGAGGGGTGGCACTATCTGTGGGTGCGTTTCTCCGATGACGAAGACACTTCTTCGAGCACGCTTATCAAAAAACCGATCGCCGCTTACGTCGAACAGGTCTACGAGTATGGCAACTTTGCTGGACTGGGGATTGGGACCTGATGGGAGATCGATTCAAAAAAACAAAGGCCGGCCAGCCGCTCGACATTTCCGCAGAAGTCTGGAATTCATTCCTGGAGAATGTCCAGCAACGCAAGAGTCGCAACCACGATCAACTTACTGATCTGCTGGATATCGTCCGGCAAGGCGACATCATCAAGGTTCGCAATCAAAGCGGGGGCAATCGGGCCCGCTTCGAAATCCTTGGTCTCGACTCCCCAATCATTGCCCCCGCTGCGAATGAGCGAGAGTTCAAGAACCAAGTCGCAGTTAACGGGCAGACACCCCAGTACATCACGCATTTCAGTCGATTCGCAATTCTGCTGGACCCGCTACGCCCGAACAAGATCGGCCGAGCTTGGGCTAGCGGAGTCTGTCCAGTCAGAGTTGTCGTGGATGATGAGCGTCACCAGTTTGCGGATATCGCAGACGGCGAGACTGCCGCACTGATCAGTCGGCCATACGGCTCGGCTCAGATGCTCTGGCGTGAAGGAGGAACTGGACATCAATGGACGATCGTTCGGATTTCCAATCCGTCCGACGATGTCAGGCGTTTCAAACTTACGCAATCGCTGACTCGGTGTGGCAAAGCCCAAGCCCAACGCATCATTTACGACGAGACCGTTGCCGAAGAGCCCAAATGGTGCACGGTTGATGGACCGTTCGAGGTTTTTGACTCCCTGGGGGTTGTGTGTCCGGGCCTGTGCCTGACTGATGGTTCATCGGGACAATGCACTTGCGCCAACAAGAGTTCAGTGCCAGGCGGAACATTTGGTTGGGCAAAATGGTTACCGGATAGCCAGAAGTGGGAAGTCATTGCAATTGGCGAAGGATGCTGCGCCGAACCAAGTTCGTCCGGTTCATCGGTTTCCGGATCGTCGAGTTCGTACTCATCATCCAGTGGGTCGTCATCCAGCGGAAGTTCATCCTGGTCGTCGAGTTCTAGCTCAAGTTCGTCGTCGCTTTCTTATTCTTCCGGCTCGTCAAGCGAATCATCTTATTCCTCGTCGGGCTCATCTTCAGGTTCTTCGTCGAGTGGATCCTCTTCGGGTTCATCTTCATCCGGGTCGTCGGGGTCATCGTCCGAATCATCTGGCAGTTCCGGGTCGTCAGGGTCGTCCGGCGATTCATCGTCCAGTTGTCCCGAACGTTGCGTTACCGTCTACGAAACAGATGTTCGATGTGAAAACGGCAGACTCAATGTGTACACGCGTTCCGTTTCGATTTGCCTCGAAGGCTGCAACTTGAAGCGCTACGAGGGCAATTGGGTGTTTGCTCACGGCGCGGGTTGTTGCGACTGCAAGGATGATTCGTCCAGCAGCGGCTCCTCCTCGTATTGGAGTTCGAGCAGCTCGTATCATTCAAGTTCTTCTGGCTATTCAAGCAGCCTCGAACCTAGCAGCGTAGAACCGAGCGTCGAACCATCGAGCAGTTCCTACAGCGGAAGCAGCTCAGATCCCTCTAGTAGCGTCGGCCCACCGAGCAGCAGCCTCGAGCCGAGCAGTATCGAGCCAAGTGTTGAACCATCCAGTTCGACCAGTGGAAGTGGAAGTAGCTCCAGCGGATCTGGCAGCTCTGGATCCGCAAGCCTGTCCCATATCGACATTCCGTTTTAAATCAGAGGTGCTTATGAAGGTGTTTGTAATTGGATTCCCAGGCGACATCGGTGGCGCCTGCACGGAACTTTGGCACACGATCAAGTTGTGGCGCAAGTTTGACGTCGACGTCCATTTGATTCCAACGTGGGCAACCAATGTGAGCTGGCGTCAGAAAGTCGACTCGCTTGGGTGTGTGACTCACGATGTGAAACCTGAGGACTTCGAATCCATCGAAGGACTAGCTGGCGCAGTTGTTATCAGCTTTTGCAATTCCGAGTTTTTGTTGCACGCGCAGAAACTTCGTGACCTCGGCTGTCGGCTGATCTGGGTCAATTGCATGACGTTTCTTTTTGAGCAGGAAAAGCAATGGTACGGTCGTGGTGAAATGTTCGACGCGTTCGTATTCCAATCCGAGTTCCAGCGAACAGAGCTCGAACCTCAACTTGAGTCATTCGGCTACCAACCTGAGACCGGGCACCTGATTCGTGGTGCATTTGATTTAGACGAATTTGAATTCGCGCCACGCCATCATGAATCTGGCGACGTTTTTGTGGCGGGACGCATGGCGCGTCCGGATTTGGACAAATGGTCGAGCAACACGTGGCCCATCTATTCGGCGATTCAATACGCCAACAAGCGGGCGATCATGTTGGGAATCAACGATCGGGTTCAGGAAAAGCTCGGTGCGTCACCAATATTCGCTGATTGCCTCAAGCCGGGAGCAATTCCTGTTCAACAATTCCTAGCAAACTTGCATTGCTTGCTTCCGGTTAACGGTGGCGCTCGCGAAAACTGGCCTCGTGCCGGACTGGAAGCAATGGCTTCGGGAGTTCCCGTTGTTGCCCAAAACGATTGGGGATGGCGGGAAATGATTGACCATGGCGAAACAGGATTTCTTGCGAACAACGATTGTGAGCTTGCGCACTACACGGCAACGCTCGCATACGACGAGAAGCTGCGGCAACGGATTATCGAATCAGCCTACCTCCGACTGGCCGACGATTTAGCCAATTCGAACTTGATCTGGGGCAAATGGAAATTGCTGTTTGAGTCGCTGCAAGCCGACCACAACGTTCCCGGCATTACCCACGCTCGCACATTCCATGAAACCCGAACGTTTGAGGAAGTAGCGTGACCGCAATTCCGGATTACACACCCAAGAGCAATGAAGCCGAATGGCACATCACGTACAAATGTGATCTTGCCTGCCCGAACTGCAATCGGCTGTGTTTTTTGCCACCAACGACGCAGGACATGACA
Source organism: Planctomycetota bacterium (assembly GCA_038534355.1). GTDB lineage: Bacteria > Planctomycetota > Planctomycetia > Pirellulales > Pirellulaceae > Mariniblastus. The sequence continues at coordinate 89,462 of JBCAWX010000019.1, read as the reverse complement.
CTTGATGATGCTCGCGAGTTCAATCGTCAGGCCCAGGAGCTTAATTGGTCACCCAAGATTGTCATTCTCGGTGGCGAACCCACTCTTCACCGGGACCTTTTTGGCTTCATTGAAATCGCGAACGAACTCTCGCCGGGCCGAGTCGAAATCTGGTCGAACGGGTACCGTGATGCGGCCAAAGAAATACTCAGTCAAATCCGAGATGAAGGCAACGTCAAAGTCTGCGAGGAAACCATTAAAGCATGCGGTAGCGAAGTCCTTCAACACAGCGACTTCTTTCTCGCTCCAATCGACTTTGGGGTAATCGACCATCGCCCGTGCCACAATCATGCCGCAATCGGGTGCGGGATCTCAGTTGATGCAGAAGGCTACGCAGCTTGCTCAATCGGTGGAGCTATCGACAGTGTGCTGGAGCTGGGTATCCGGACGAAGAACCTAAAAGATCTTTTCGATAAAGAATTCGTGCACAAACAGACTTGCTCGCTTTGTGACGTGTGTGGGCGCGAACTTGGAATCACCAGTCATCACATTGCCAAATCCCAGGTTATGCATGGATCACTCATGTCGCCCACATGGCAAAAGGCGGTTAAGCGAATCAAAGATGGCGGATGTTCGAAGCCGGAGGATGGAGAATGAAACTGGCTGCCCTGTGTTGCACCTATCTCAGACCGGATGGTCTTGGTCAACTCATTGAATGTTTCAAGCGGCAGGATTATCCGCTTGATCAACGGGAACTCGTAATCTTGGACGATGCCGGCCAATATGAAAACCAGTCTGGCGAAGGTTGGCGATTGGTCTCAGTTCCTAGTCGGTTTCGGTCCCTTGGCGAAAAGCGAAATGCTTGCGCGGCGCTGGCTTCGCCCGATGTCGAAGGATTCCTGGTGGCGGACGATGACGACATCTATTTGCCACACTGGTTCAGCACACAATCTGAAGCTCTTCGAGGAGCCGAATGGTCGAGACCTGGGCTCGTTCTTCTGGAACACGGAGCCGAAGAACTGCGAGAAGGAGAAACGGGAGGACTCTATCACGGCGGCTGGGCGTTTCGAAAATCTGCTTTTTACAAAGTCATCGGCTACGGCCCTCACAATAATGGAGAAGACCAGGAATTGGCAGGCCGGCTATCAGGAGCCGGGGTTACTGAATGTGACCCGTGTAAATTCGCGGACCCCTTCTACGTCTATCGCATCGACAACAACAGCTACCACCTGTCGTACATGGACGACCGCGGTTATCGGGATTTGGGCGGCAACACAGACAAATCGCAGCCCACCAAAATACCAATCGGGTGGTCGCGGGATTGGGATCGTTTACCGGTTATTCGCCGCTTTGCATTTGGACCGCATGTCAATCCAAAAACATACGTCGGCAAAATGCCCGTAGAGTTGATTGGGCCCGTTGATCAAGCAGGCGGTAATGGTCCGTCGAATGGAATGTATGGCCTTCAGAAAGAACTTCGCAAGCGGATCGACGAAGGGCTCGACTGGCTATCCATCAAACCGCTTCCAGTCAGCAAAGGCGCCATGCCATGGTTTTGGAATTGGAGCGATCGCCGATACGCGATGTGGTGGGACGCGGAAGGACTTCCGTTTGTCCAAGGCCCCAACATGCTGTTTACCAATTCAGCCTCACCTCGAATTGACCGGGAAGAATGTGCGTTGCTCGATGCACCTAATTGCCGAGCCATGTTTTGCCACAGCGAATGGTACCGTGACCTGATCGACAAGCACCGGGGTCCAAACAACAAATCCGAAATCGTGATGTGGCCTTACCCCATCGACCCTTGGCCGGGCGAACCGCTCCCTGACAAATACGATCTCTTGATCTACGCCAAGAACGGCAACCGCCCGCAGCTTCTTGAACACTTGGCCGAGCTTTATCCGCGCCATATCCAGATTCATTACGGCAAGTACCAACGTGATGAGCTCTACGACGCCGCCCGGCGGTCCAAGGCATGTGCGTACCTGGCGGACGATGATCACGGCCCGCTGGCCCTTCAAGAAATCCTACTCGCAGGTTGCCCTGCCATAGGTGTGCGAACCGGCGCCTCTTTAATCTCGGACGGAGAAACTGGATTTCTGGTGGCAAGGCTCCCACCAGGTGCTGATTGCGTGACAACTGAAGATGATCAAAACTGCCTCAATACGTTTGTGGACAAAATCCAAACTGCGTACGGCAAAAATCGCCACCAAGTTCGCCAAAAAGCGATGGCGGCGTTTGACACGTCCTCCATTGTCGACAACCTCCTTATCGCGATCGACAGAGCTCGCAATGCGAAGGTCGATGACTCGAAGTAATCATCCGAGCCAGACTTCGCAGAACTCGAAGGGATTATCGCCGTCATACTGGCGTTGACTAGTCGGAACTAACGGAGAAGGAGTCCCTCCTCCGAAGCGATCGTTCAGCTGCTCCTTCCAGCAGCTAAAAATCTCCCAGGATGCAACATCTACATCCTTTTCGATTTCTGACTCAAATTCAACGGAGCCTGGTCGTGGCTGAAAGACGTTTACTAACACATCTTCCGAATTGCCGAAACGGTTTGCTGGGGTGAGTTCTGCCAACATCATGAAACGATCTCCCAAGAGAAAAAGGTGATTAAACGTTCAACTGATTAAACGCAACGTAATCCGTCTGTTGTATTGGGCCGCATGCGTGATCACGGACTTCAATCTGCAACAACTCGATGCCGGTCGGCAATTGATGGACAGCGTTTTCGACAGAAAAGTCGACCGAATCGCCTAACAGATGCTCGGTAACATCATCGCAGTCATCGAAACCACCGAGGTCACCATCCCAATGAAATAGAAAGTGAGAACATGGGTCACTTACCACGCGTCCTGACTCGTTTAAGACAGAATGCCCACAGCAAGGGCAGTCGAGTCGTCTATCAGATTGCATCCATTCGATTGGGATGAGGGTTGCCATGTTGGGCTCCAGTGAAACGGTTGGTTGTCACTGGACACATAAAGCAACGATCGTGCCAATCGTCGATTTAGGAGAAAACACTGCGTTATTGCGGTGTCTATTTGTAAGAGCTTAGTTTAAAGGCAAAAGTACGTGTCAATTAACAAATATTGGTGTCTTCCACCACGTGCTCAAATAGTTGCTGGTTAGCGCGTTTCAAACCGTGCAGCATTGTCCTCCATCAATTTGTGGAACTTCTCCCAACGCATTTTTCTGCCGTACGTGGTGCCTGATGGAAACCAAACCACTGAGCCATTCGATATTTCAAGAGTCCCAAATACTTTGCCATCACGCTTAACCTTAAACTTAACGTCTGCGCGTTTGATTTCGCGAGGCGGCAATTCCATTACTACTTTATGTTTCGCCATTTAGATCTCCAGTCTATGAATTTGGTGATTTGAATATATCGACATTCGTTTCACGACATTTCCTCAGCGTGAGATCGTTGCTGCCAATATCGAAATAGGAATCAGGGGCTTGGTAGAAATCCAAGCCGCGACCAATTTTAATAATCCAGCCGTTGTCGATGCGAATTTCCCGATCATGTAATTCTGGCGAGATTTTGATGTCTAAGGCGACGTCGAAATCTAGCAAACTCTGTTGAAGGTCTTCCAGCTTTGGCTGGACCTCCGCGAGCTCTTCGTTGTTGTCGAATTTCGTGACAAGGACAATTTTCTTGATAGTCGGTTGCTTTGTAATTGCTTCACAAAGTCGGACAAGATTGCCCACCTGATGCGTCTTTCGGATATACGCGTCCTCGATCACAACTTCCTTGGCACCGGCAAGGTAGGGAGCGATGATCGTTTCATAGCTGTGGCCGGTTTCGCCATAACGAATCTTGAAATGCTGTTCTTTCGGTTCGGTAGATTCAGCTACGGGCGTGTCGGTAATTGGCTGAACTGGTGTGGTCGTTGACGTTGTTTCGGCAGAATCGCCAGAAGTGCTTGGCTTGGTTGGCTGTTGAACTTCGCTAACGCCTTTGGACTCCGGACAGTAAACAACGACTTCCTTTCCGTCTTTATTGAAGTAAGACAGGTTAATATTGGCAAACTCATCGTCTGGCTTGCGTTTGTTCATCTGTTCCTTGACGCGGCGTCGCATTTCGACAGCATATGCGACGTACTCGTCAAATTCTTCATCCGATGGTGAGCCGTCTGGGTGCAGCATTTTGAGATACGCACAAACGGTCTTCTTGATGCCTTTTTCGTCGCGTCCTTCGACACTGGAACCCAACTTGATTCGACTGCTGACTTCTTCGTATCGGTTGGTCGCGGAAAAACAATGATGAAAAGCCTCGGCCAAGTAGTCGGTGATCAAGCCATAGTTATTCGTCAAGAAAGAGGTGCTATTCTTTGGCATCTCCCATCCCGGAAGATAGCATGCGAATCGATCCATCACAGCCAAGTCGAGTTCTTTGGGCAGAGAAATAAACAGATCGTGATCGGGTGAAGCCACAAGCTGTTCGACCGACTCGTCGATGTTGCCGACGAAAGAGAGACTGGCATCCGCAATGATCTCTGTACCGCGAGAGAAACGCCCGTTTGCCATAAAGTCCTTCATGATCTGAATGGCTTCCGGATCGCGAATTCTGATTCCGGCGACCTCATCAAACGCGACGTTGTCCCAGAATCCAACGAGGCCAACCTGTTTTCGCGCATTGTTATAAAACAAGGTTGCTTTCGACGCCTGGCCACCACTGACTAATGTCGAGTAGGGCGAAAACTCGCTATAGAAATATGACTTCCCCGTTCCACGTGGTCCCAGTTCGATGAAGTTGTAGTTTTGTTCAACCAAAGGCGCCAATCGCAACAGAAAATGCATTTTGACTCGATGGTCGATTGCCGCAGGCTCCAGTCCAACGGCACGAAGAATCACGCTCAGCCATTCGTCCCGAGTAAACTGTTTTCGCCCTTCACAATAACCTTCGAAATCAAAACGACTGAGCTGAATGGGTCGAACGTCTTCGACATAAAATGCAAATTCGTCATCAAGCTCGCTGTGCGCGACCGTCACCTCTGCCCAAATTCCACCTTCCAACATTCGTTTATGGTCGGCGAAGAATTTTTCATTGATCGAAATCTTCTGAGAGTTGAAATTTTCGAGCGCCGCCCAATGTCGTTTGTCCTTTTCGACATAACGGACGTGGATTTTGTCGATGAACCGATGCTTACCCTGGATCGCCACGCGTGATTGAGCAGCATTGGCTTCGTCCGGCCGAACATAGTTGTCTTTGAGCGTTTCCAGGACTGCTTCCGTTCCCGCTTTGATTTCTTCCGGATCATCACTGGCGCAAAACCGAGCCAGGAAAAATTCGAGAACAAACGTCGGAACATTGGTGCCCTTTTTGATCCTGTGCAGCAAGTCCTTTCGGACAACCTTTCCGTCAAAAATCTTGAGAACCTTGTCGTCTAGTGCGTCCTTGGTATTCGTGGTCATCATTTACACCATGTAGTCTGTTTCAAGTTTCAATTCGGCTAGTTGTGCGCGTGTTGCCGGATCAAGTAACGTCAGCGTAAACGCCCCTTCAAACTCAGCCGACATTTTCAGTGGCACTTTAGCTGAGGTTCCCAGTCGCAATGAGATGGTGCCCGTTGCCGGGTTCACCGCTCCGCCTGGCTTCGGTTCACCAACAACTTTCCCTTCATCGCTAATTGCTTGAAGCAATACATCGCAATCCTCGGCACTGGAGAACAGATCGCCGGCTCTGGCTTCCAACTCCAAAACAGGGAGTCTCGTGGTCACCTTGGTTGCGCCGTTCTTATAGTTGATTGAGAACGTAATGTTTTCCTGCTCTTCTTCCGCCTTTTTCATCGTTACCAGCAAACAGGGAACAACCGCTTCTTGCAATGAAGCTCCACCATGAAAGTACTGGTTGTTTTGGGTATAGCAAGCCAAGCTTTTCGGTCCGCCGATTTGGTCGTAATCAGTTTTCAAGCCGAGATGTTCTGTCAGGCAAACCCAATTGCTTGTGTTTCCGGCTCCCTTGCCAAGCAAGCACCGGTCGTGAAGCGTCTTCCAATCGCCAGATGGTTTTTGACAAGTATCTCCTACATCCGGAACGGCATTGATGCAAAATCCGTGGTCGGTTGCAATCACGGCATATTCAAAACCGGCTTCCCGAAGCCGATAAATCGCAACTCGAATTGCTTGCATATCCTTCTTGATCGCCGGCAAGCCAGATTGATATTCGGTTTCCATTCTGGCATCGACGCTGCTGCTGCGAATTACAAGAAGCTCAACATGATCGTCCAGTTTCTTTTCGAAGCTGGGTTTCAATACTTCTTCGAGTTTGATTTGTTTGAATCGACCGCCGTACCTCGTTTCGATCCACTTCATTCGATGATCAACCGTTTTGATCTGTGTGTCGCCCATAAAAACAGCCACATCGTTGCCGTTTTGTTCCAGGCGAAGTTTCGTTTGGGCTTCGGGCAGCAAGCTAGTCATGCCGATCGGGGTCACCGTTGGTATCACTGAGAAACTGGCTTTGAGCTCGGTATTGCTTTCATCCGCCAACTCTTGTTCTAACTGAGTACCTAACTCGTAACGCAAAGCATCAATCATGAAATAAGCGACCTTCTTACCCGACTCTTTTAGTCGGGGAGCCACGTGCGAGTCGAATATCTCGGTGCTTGAGAGCATTCCGCTCGGTGGCCAACCGGTCGATTCGAGATGTTTAACGAATACCGATTGAACCTGGCTGGCCAGATCATAATAGGTCTTGCGAGCAAACTCGATTGCGGGTGACAGTGAACCGGAAATATCGAAGTGATCTCCAACCGCGTGTTCAAATTCGCGATGGTACTGATCGACTTTGTAGAATTGGTCCAGGTAGAAGAAAATCAACTTTTCTTGAGTCGCCGTGTATTGGCTTAATTCATTTTTGCAGTCTTGGCATTTTTCGACCAAGCGGACGACCGACTCGATGATGTTCCACTGAGATTGGCTTTCGCCTCGGCCAATCCAAACCGAACCCTCGTTGCGTTTGAGGATCGCGCGGGCTTCATCAAGATCATCATTCTGAATGGCAGTAACACATCGGGTAAAGAAACTGCGTTCCTCAAATGGAAATGTGTCGCGTTCACCTAAATCGCTGATCTGTCCGCAACGTTTCCGCAATTCGAGGACTTCTTCAATCTCTTGAGCACGTTCAATGTATACCGGCTGAGTTTCAAGGCTCGACCGCAGTTGATCGCACACCTCATAAATCAATGGTTTGGCTTGTGGGATGGCGCAAGGGACCGGTGCCAACGCGGAAGGCAGTTTAGTTCCCTCTGGCAAATCGAAGACGAACTCACTGAACAAAATGAACCGCCACATCTCATCGCTGATTGTGGACCAGGACTCTTGTTGTGTTTGTAGCTCCATTCCAAGGCCTCGTTTTAGCAACTGCCTGGCTTCGGGTACCCAGGGCTGATCGGAATTGAGCTTTTCCTGTTGAGCTTCCTTTGGAACCAACAACCGTCGGATGATCTCACGTGTGGATTCAGCATCGAGGACCGCTTGCAAGGTCGGCCAACCGGCACCACCGCCGATGTTGTCGATCAACTCGAAAGTGGGATTCGGGTTGTCGGCGAACACCTTTCGAATTTCGGTAGCGTGATCCGATTTGGCGGTGAGGCAAATCTGGTCAAATTCGTCGCCTGACTTACGAGGAAAGAAAGATCCTGCCTCCGCATAAATCCAGAAAGGATCAACCATCTTCTTTTGGCTGGTGTCTGGTGCTGCCGTGGGAACGTAAACCAATAATCGCGTTTGAGTATTGGGTTTGCCCATGCCTTGAAATGTCTTAATGGCAAGTTCGCGACTGGCGATGCTTCCTTCTGAAGTGTCGACAACGACCGTTTGCTCGTCAGCGAGATCAGTGCATAGCTCCTGATATCTGTTGGATGCGTCGTAAACGACCAATACTCCAGACTTATTCAGTCGGGGTTTGATAATTTCGTTTTGTATGTAGCTTTTTATTTTCACGTTTGTTAATCGCTATCGTTTGAGGCTCTAAGATGCTGGCTCTGGTACAGGCGGTTGTTTCCCAGATTTAACCGCCTCGACGATGGCATCTAATTCGGCTTCGGATAAGTCGCGTGGCTGCCATTCCATTTTAATGGTTTCACGTCCTGATTTGCTGACCTTGGTGACTTCGACTTCGTGCCAGAATTGTTCTTCTAGTTCGTGGGCGATCGCGATGCTGCGGTCGGTGGTGCATTTTTCGCGAACGATGCGTTCGGGCCAGATGCCCAAGGCAAGGTGAGCCCAATCGAATTTGCCGGACTCGAGTTCTTGCCAGGTCTTTTTAAGTTTGTTACGCCATTTGGTCAGCCGGAAGAATTTCCACAAGGGTGCGGCAGTGATTTGCACGCCATCGTTGAGGTTCGGTTTCAAGAAGGTCGCGATCTCTAGCAGGTCGGTTTTGAACTGCTCCAGTTCCGACTCCAGTTCGGTGAGCTTCGCGAGCTCTTTTTCTTGCTTTGATGAGCGATCCTTGATAGCCCGAAGATTCCTCAGTGCAGGCCTAACTTCATCGTCAATTTTTGGGTCTATAAACTCGTTGACGGCAAGGAAAAGCGTTTGATCAGTCAAGCGATGGTAATAAATCCAAAGCGTGTAAGAGCCTGACTCCGTCGATATTGGCCAGTAGATCGGGGCGTTGCGACGACTTATTGAATATTGACTCAAATGGTGTTCAAAGAGCTCCTTGCGAATTATTTCACGAACGGATTGTAGCCTTGGATTTAAAAGCTGACCTGCTTCAAGAATAAACTGTTCGTCGGCACACGAATATATACTGCCAATATTCGTACACAATTTAGAAACGATGTCGCGCGAATGACCTTCATCATCAACAAGAATGGCCTCGCCAACATCCAAGTTGAGATGCTTTGGAACATCCAATTCTTGAAATACGTCTGTTTTGATTTCCGTTAAGGAATCTGATAGCTTCCATCGCTCAAATGCCGCCCCCAAACAAATGCCCAAAAACCTTTCAGCCAGCTCTTCACAGATTGGCCCTTCGGACGGTGAAACTTCTTCTATCTGTGCAAGCAAAGCATCAGGGGAAAGGTGATAGGCATGGCAAATAAGTTCAACATCTCGTTGAATTAAGAAAGTTTTCTTTACTGCCAGCCTTCCTGCGGAGATGCTACCGGCTAGCCTGTCTACCAATTCAGATTCAGAAAGCGCCAAAAGCTCGGGCAAATTATCAATTGCCTGAGTCCCGTTGTATTGCGTTGGGCTTCCACCTAGTTCTCTACAACACTCAGCGTACTCATCGGCGGCAAGTCCAAAATGACCTGCAACTTTTGCTTCTATCTGATCCAAAATCCGATAGGCTTCGACCGAACCTTTGAACCTCGCCGTCACTCCGTGTTTGATGTAATCGGAGAACGAGAGGCAACTCTCTTGTGCCGGTAGATGAAACTGCCTATCAGTCTCACATATTCTCAATTCTTGCAAATGTGATACAAGCAATTGAACCAACTCAGCCAGCTCAGAATCACTGAGCGCTGACTCAGGAACGGGAAAACCACTCAGCAGTCCACCTGCGTACCGCCTTGCAGCTGAACCAGAAACACTCGTGTCAGCAGTTGCGACACAGAGTTCTAGCAGGTAAGCAGTAATACGTGACGCAAGAACCGCAAGCAAACAAAGGGTTGCGCTTTCATCATCCGCGGTAGCAAACTGTCCCTGAACGCTAAAGATTGTCCCGTTTGGCATAACGCGAGGACTGAATCCACTTCCTGTTCGTTCAGGAAAAGTGATACCGTAGGAACCGTACAAATCGGAGTTTTTCGCGACCCAGCCCCAATCGCCTTCGAGGTAATCGTATTTTTGGACAATGTCAGCCTTGATCTCTTGACCTTCATTAAACCAATTAACAACAAGCTCATTCGACCCAAAATAAAGTGAATATTCCCCGCCTTTTGCAAAAGTTTTCCACCTCTTTCCCAACTCTACGACTGGTATCTCAGCCCAGATTCGGACGTATCTAAAGTCGTTAGTTGTCGCTAGCCCCTGCGCCGTTCTGCAGTTTGCATTCGACAATTCCGGAAATTCTGTAAAAAGTGAAAGCAGTTTTTTGGGCGCCCAGTATGCAAACCGTGATTCTGGTATTCCTTCAAACGTGTCGAGTTGCTGAAAGTAACAAGAAGTCTGTCCCCCGTCCGAAATGCGCCGGCGCAATTCCGACCCCTTACCTTCCGGCAAATAACTCATAACTCGAAAAAACTGAGAAACACTGCCAGGTGTTGGAACAGCTCTCACAATGTACGCTGCGGTTTCCACAAGGGCATCGAGTACGCCAAGTCCTAGGTCGGCTAAGACTAATGATCTTCTCGGTGTTACGAAATTCTTTTCACGCCACTTCTGGAGTTTTGAAACATAGAATCCCGACCTTGATGAGATGCACCCTACAAATCCTCGACAAATCGCTAACGATCGCGTCATGAACATCGCGTAGATGTCGATCTTTTCATCCTTGTAATTCTTGTGGAGATACTTCTTCGCGCCTAACGAAGTCTCCCCAAATGGCGGATTCATTAGGACGGCATCAAATGGTTTCGATAGCACGTCGATAAACGCGAACCCTTGTTCGGCGTCATTTGCAAACAGCTTTCGCCTAAAGGCAATATCGTGTTCCGTCGTTTCAGAGAAATTCCGGAGTGCGGCATAAATCTCATCTTCGGTTTTCTCAAAAAAAAGTTCATCGGTAATGCCCGAGAGATCAAATTCAAGCTGCTGCTCCTTGACCACATTGGCACCACTAAAGAGTTGCATCTGCGTTTTCTTATCAGGCGGATTGTCTTGGTACTGTTTCTTGGCCTTGGCGACCAAGGCACTGATCTCTTGCTCAATCTTGAGAAGTGAGCCCGCCTCGCCCGCCAGCTTCATCTCTTCAAAGATCGCGGTGACCATTTGAGCGATGGCCGGATGAAGCTCCTGACAAAAGGATTCCAGTTGCTGCTGGTCACCCGGCATGGGTTCGGCACAGACCACATTCGAGCGAGTGATTTCCGGACGATTGGCGGCCGCGATACCCTGCGACTTCCAGGCTCGCTGGGCGCGAAGCCAAAGCGACAAGCCCGCGATTTGAACTGCTCGCGGGTCGATGTCTATGCCGTGGATGTTGTGTTCGATGATCAAGCGTGGGACATCGCGGAGGAAGGCGTCTCGAGATTCGTAGCATTCTGTCAGCGGACGAAGGTCGGTGTGCTCAATCGAAACCGACGGATCGGAGATGACCAGGTCCCAGTACTCTTCGTAGATTTTCAGGTAAAGGTCAAAGGCGTAGAGGCCAAAGTGCATGCTGCCACAGGCCGGGTCGAGCATACGGATTTCGCGGGGGTCTTTGAGTGGCCGATGTGGGATGTGAACGGGGTGGTTGAGCAATTGTTCTTGGGTGAGATCTTTTCCTTCGTCAGACTCCTCGGCTATAAGAGGTTCTTCGCCTTCGGCCAAAAAGATTTCGTTCGGTCGGCGAACTAAGTATTGGCACGTGTCTCTGAGGACCGTCTCGCCCTTTCGCATTTCGTACCAGATACGGCCGAGCGTATTGTCGGTCAGGAATTCCACGACGTATCGAGGTGTGAAGAACTGGTTGCGAACGGCCAATTCACGGCTGTTGCGGGGTGCTGGGGAGAAATCCCGCATGGCTTTTCGTTCTTCTTTGCTGTTGAAGTATTGATAAACCCAGCCAATAGTTTCGTCTTCAGCCCACAGCTGACCGACCTCCGGATCGTTAATCAATTCCAGCAATTCGGTAAGAACCGATTCACGTGGGAACAATCGACCTTGCGGACTATACCGATCGAACAACACCGGAAGTTCAACCGCAAACTCGTCGAATACGCTGAGCAAGTATTGTTGGTAGGCCGCACCGGTATCCCCCAGGCTGTTGCCGATGACGGGCTGATACAGCTGAAATCCTTTTGACTGCGGGCCCGACGCAATCGACTCGATGGCCAGTTCACGAGCCTCCGCCATCCGAATGGCACAAATGCGATTGAGCACGGTAAACGCCTGTTCGCGAATGATCCGGTCGATCAGCTGTTTGTAATCAGACTCTTGTTTCGTCTGTTTGGACGGCAAGTTGGCGTAATAATGAGCAAGTGTCTCACGCAATATGACGGCTGTTTGCCGACGGGCATCATCCAAATGAGACAGTCTCTCCAGGTCAGCGACTTCACCCGTATCGGGATCCATCCCGTAATCTTGCTGAAACTGATTGGTGAACTCGTCCGTCAACAACGCTCTTGCGTCGCTTACGAACTTGTTCAGCCTGTTTCGAGTGGAGGTATCGAATGCCATTACTGATCGTCCTCCACACGGATTTCAATCGAGAACTTGGCATAGGCCTTTGCCTTTTGCTCGGCGACCTGCAGTATGTCACGAATCGTCTTAAAATCATCGTAAGATGTGACGGTCTTCTTGACGGTGATTGAGTCTTCTAATTTCTCGTTTCCATCCTTTTTGTTCTTTTCCTGCTCCTGTTTGATCCGTTCGGCAACTCGGTTGCGACCCAATTCCACGACGCTCGTCTTCGTTTGGTTGGACTGGTTGGAAAGCGAATACTCGTTGTTAACCAGTTGCTTGAGACCGGCGATGCTCGGCTCGACGTTGATCAAACGATCATCTAATTGACCCAGCGTCTCCGTTTGCTCTTCATTGGTAAGCTCTTCCCACTCCGGCAGATTCTGAAGCGACTCTTTGGCACTACGAACGCTCGATTTTTGTTCTTCCTCGAGTGCCTTGGCCGACTCACCGATTGCTGCGGTCAATTCTGTCATTGCCGTTGAATAATCGGTGGCATGCTGGAAAAAGTCCTCGGAATTGAGGCGTGATTTTAGCTGCTCGATTTGTTCCGCAGTTTCCGCTCTTAATTGCCCGGGAATACCCGAGTCAGGCAATGAATCGATGCTGGAGATGACCTTTTTCAGGTCCGTAATCGTGCTGCCTATTCCGTGATCAAACGCCTGCCGCACTTTGGCTGCTTGTGCCAGACCGGAATAGATGGCTGAGTCCGCTGCGCCGACTTGATCAACAGCATCGGAGCAATCGTTTTGCATTGAGCTGGCAATCAAACTGCAGGTACTTTGCAATTCGTCGGATCCTGGGAGTTCCAGGTGTTGAAGCTGTTGAGCAAGCGAACCGTACTCGTTTTGGATCGAAGCAAAATACCGAGCAGCCGCTTTACAAATATCTTGTTCCAACGGCAGAACCTGTTGCCCCGTCAACTCGGTCAACCGTTCAGCAGCCCGTGCCAATCGTTCCATATCCGGTGGATTGTCACGGAGCCCAACAATCACCTTTTTGAATGAATTGTTGTTCCGCAGCCCCTCGATCGCTTGCTGTCCGAGGGCAGTAATTTCAATGCCGGAAATTTTGAGTTTCAACTCGCTGGCCCGAAACATCGCGGCGATCAAATATCGCAGCGTGTCTTGAGACCAACCGTACGGGTCGTCTGAAAACTTTTTGACCAGTTGTTTGCCATCGAGGTTGCCGTGTGTCCCGAGGTAATCACGGATACTGCCCAGTGCAGCATGATTGACGTCAATTTCGAAACTGCCGCCTTCCTTCTTGACCAGGCCTAACGGGTCTTTCTTTTCCGTGATGGAACTGAGGTTTTCCGTTTTGAGGAAGGATTCAGCAACAGCCGTATCGACCCGAACAGGGGCTTGTTTGTAGTGCTCGAATACATGTTCCGCGACTTCGTCACCGAGGAACTTCTTGCAGGCGTCAAGCAATTGCGACCCCATCGAGTCAACCGCCGTTTTGTCTGCGCGAAAGATGAAGACACCCTCCAACAATGACTTGCGGAGCTTGCCCTCGAGTTTCTGGCTTAGCTCGGTCGCTCGATCATGTTGTGAACTGCAATAACTGCGTACATCGTCGTCGGGATCGTTTTTGAATCGACGAGCGATCTCTTCACAGCGGTAAATTTCCAGAACAAGCTTGTCGAATTCTTCTGAATTGCGCCCGAGCATATAGATATTGTTTCGAGCGGAGTTGCCGCGAGATTCATCGACAAGCGAGGTTTGCTTAGTGTCAAAATCGTCGGCCGGAACGAATTCAATAATGGTTTGAATTGCATTTTTGTCGCCGGAAAGAGACGCTTGTAGTTGGCCTGATCGAGCTTTTACACCGGAAGTTACAGTTAACGTGTCAAACAGCTTTCGCGATGGAAGCGGCTCAAACAGATTCTTAATTGCGGTGTTAAAAATCCGACGCCCTTGAACTGTGGGCAAATGAATTTCGCTTCGCGTTTGCTGAATGTCACTGAGTCGTTCACTGAGGAAGCAAAGGTTGCCGTCGCGTTCGTCGAATGGCACTTTGGGTTCGTTGATTAAATCCTCGATTGCTTTTTCGACCGCGTCAAAATTTGATGACGCTTCGACCGAGGAATGCATCAAGGCCGCAACATTTCGACGCGTGACTGGAATGTTATCCAGGATTTGAAGAACTGCGACTGTCTTCCCGATGTCAGCATGAATTTGAGACCCAGGGCGTTGGATGGCGATTTTCCCATACGCCGAGTAAATCGTTTTCGAGGCACGCTCGATGTCTTTCTCCAAGGCATCGAAAAGCGTAACCATCGTCGCGAGCCATCCGACGGGCTTTTCGCAGATGGGATCTTGATCCTCTGGTCCTTCAATCAAGATGTCCTGGATCACCTTGATAGCGGAACGCAATCCAATGCCACCCGTTGATTTGGCAAGCTGGCCGAGCAATTGGAGAAGGATTTCAAAGTGCGACGGCAAGAACGGATAAAGATCAGCAAACGTGTCGGAATCAAAGTCCGCTGAATAATACTCGGCGTTTTCAAGCCTGGTGTTCTGCCGAAGCTCTTGGCCTTTCTCTGTGAACCGATCAGTCAGCAGCGACTTTCCAGCCTCGGATTTTTTGAGCAGCCGTTCATAACAGATCTGTTTGATGTCGCTCGCAGGCAGGTCAATTTTGATCGGAAAGCGGTCATTGAGTTTGAACAACTCGGGCGTATTTAATGCGGCTCGAGGGTCGTCTTCCGTCAACGTCTGTTGTGCCGTGCCCATGATCCAGACTTTTCCGTTACCAATACTTTTTAGGTTCTTGGCAAGTCCATCCAGGTTGAGAATCAAATTCGAGCTGGAGGCTACGTATTGCCCAACTTCGTCGACAATAAACATGATGTATTCTTTGCCGGAGTGCCCGCGGACGATGTCGAGCATTTCCTTGACGCGATCGGTTTCAAACTGAACGATCTCCCCGGTCTCAGTGGAGAACGAGGACGGTGTCTTGAAGAGTTTGGGGTACATGTCGTGTGCGATCTCTGGCACGACGCTGTCGACAACCAGCCGGTCGTTTTGAATGTCTTCCCAGTCGAACCCGTGATCGTTTTTGACTA
Organism: Planctomycetota bacterium; assembly: GCA_038534355.1. Lineage (GTDB taxonomy): Bacteria > Planctomycetota > Planctomycetia > Pirellulales > Pirellulaceae > Mariniblastus. The sequence continues at coordinate 74,125 of JBCAWX010000019.1, read as the reverse complement.
TCTCCAGAAACTCATCGAACCGACCATCCTTTTGAATTCGCCGCTCAAGCGCTGCAACCTTCAGGTTCCGTGAATATCCGGCATACTCCAGGACCTTATAAAAAAGCACTGTCGATATTTCTTCCATGGTGCTGCCCGCCAGCATGTCACTTGCCAGATCAAGGAAGACTACGGCGGCGGGGAATTTTTGAGCCGTAGTTGCGAGCAACTGCTTTGTCGTTTTCTTTTTGAAGCGATCCTGAAGGTGCTTGATGAATGGCTGGCCATCAACAGTGACTGCATCGTCCAACGCCAATCCGAGGTATTTGGCAAACGAACTCTTACCAGAACCGTAGAAACCAGAGATCCAGACGCCAACTTCGTTGGGACCGCCCTTATCCATAGCGAGCTGCATCTTAGTTAAGAGGTCCTCGAATTCCGTTTCCATGTGCGGAGTGACGATATATTCGCGAATCTCATTTTTGAGACGATCCTCTTGGTCGACGCCAAAAGTAATCACCTTTTCGATGGCGCGATGAAGATCACGAGATTCGTCAAAGAGTTTTTCAATTTTCTGCATTGTTTGCGTTCCTGGCATGTCTAGCCACCTACATGAACTGAGCGGTAATTGCCATCCTCGGGATAGAATCCGAGGAAGCTGAGACGAGTCTTGCCACTGCGAGTTCCTGGATACAAGAACACGGTTGGCACCTTGAATTGACCATAGAGCTGACTTTCGATAGCGCCGATCCGAAGGTAAGGATGGAGCGCCTCTAGGTCGGTAACGATTAATATTGCGTTGGGTTTGCTTTCGAGTTCGGCGAGTTTCGCCTCGATGCGAGTTTGAAGGGGACTGGGTTTGTTCTTTTTGCTTTCCAGTTCAACCTTCAGTGAATTGTTGACTTCTTCCCAATTAAGTGGGTCGTTGGCATCATGCTTGAGCCAGTGTTTTCTCTTTGGGGTGTTCGCATGAATTTCCCGGATCGCATCCGCGATAGAAAAGAAGTGCGGTTCAAAGTTCTTTTGCTTCAGCCGTGATGCCCACGCCCGCGTCAGACGCTTCACAACCAGAATTTCGGAGGGATCGAAAACAAGGTAATAAACCGGTTCGAAACTCGCGCTGGTAAAGTCTCGTCCCTTTTCAATCTTGCGGACGAGTTCATCGAAATTGTCGTTAACAGATGGCATCAATGAACTCCTGCATGTCTTTGTATTTCCAGCCGATGCTGACAACGCCGCCTGCAGCTTGGACAACGAAATGTCCCTCGAGTGAAATTGATTTGAGCTGGTCAACGACGTCAAATCCTTCCAGGCCAAATAGCTGCCAGTCGGAATGGTTGATGACTGCGTTGTCGCCAAGTCCACTGAAGTGCAAGTCGTGGCTCAACCACAATGCAGCATTTCGGTGAATTCGAAAAGAATTGAAATGCCGAGTCGACTTGCGTGCGCCCCCTTCGAGTAATCCGAAGTCAGCGCAACAACCAATCAAATAGGAGGAAACTCGTTTGACAGTCGATTCTGACCAAAGCTTGGATGTCTTTCCGTCTTGATTCGAGCGAATTACAAAATTAACCGCATCGTCTTTTTGGATCTCCGTTTTGCCCGCAGAGTAATACGGCCAGTAAACTTGGCGTACAAAGTCCGCCAAGATTTCGTTGGCCCGGCATGTGTAAATGAAATAAAGCTGTTTGATTTCACTGGATGGCAATTTGGATTGAACTTCTTTCAGCAGCCTTGCTGGCTGGCCATCGTCGACCAAATAGCGCGGTGCGAAACACTCGGCGACAACATTGCGAACTCGCCGAGCGGACATGGTTGGAAATATACCGGTGTCGAGAGCTGCTTTGCTCAAGTCAGGAATGGTCATTCCGTCGCTGTACATCGTTAGCAAAGTGTCTGTTTCCTCGATCATTCCTAATCCAGCTTGAAGTTGAGTCGTATACACCGGGGCAATCACTTTTCATCCTTGAGGTAAGGAAACACCGGGGTTCCTTTGCGAAAGCCTGCAAGGTATGCCTGAGCAATTGAACCGACGACTTCGTCGGATGCGATCTCGTTGATGTTGCCAACCAATACCGGGCCGACATCGTCGGATTTGGAATCGCCGTATGTGGTTTCCAGATAATTAAGAGCTGCTTCCTGGCTAGATAGCAATTCAGACAGTTCACTTTCCGCCGATGCTTCTTGCAATCGCTGGTGGAAAGACTGTTCAAAATCCTCTGGCAACCGGAACAAATGAAACACACGGCCAACACCAATGCGTTCGTCATGGAGATTGCGGGCTGCTGCTGAGGAACCTTCGGCCTGCGCGAGAAATCGAGTTCGCGGGAACACAGGATTCAAAAAGCTGGGAGCCGTCGCGCTGAAAAAGTCGCTCTGCCACCAATTGTATTGACTCTTCTCGCCCAGAAAGCTGGCGACAACTCGAAGCTTCAGTAGCTCGGCGATTTCGTTCAAGGTTGCTTTCCTCTTAAAAACGAGGGGTTTTGGTGCATATATCAAATTCATCAGTCTACAGTATTTCCTATGGCATTAAAGTTGCGGCGGCCGGGGAAGCTAATTCGAACGAACAGCTTCCCCAACCGTTAAGGTTACATGCGAACTACGCCGCATTAACTGAAGCCTGCGCTTCGGAATCGCATTCAATCAATGGCATCGACAATCCTTCAACCGCCGGCAACGAAGCGCCAATGATGCCTTGGAGGTCGCCGTAAAGGCCAGCTGTGTTGCTCAACGCCCGGTCGATTTGCTTTTCGCGTTTCGACCAGATCCGCTTCATGGAACGGCGTTCCGACTCAAGATCGGATTGCATACCCTCAAACGCTTCAACAACTCCGTCGACGCGTTGTTGGAATTCCGAACTGGAGAGGTAGTTGTAAACCAACTCCATCTTCTCAGCCTGCCCTTGGGATGCCAGCTTGCTTTTGCCGACCTCGATCAGACCGGAACGCAAGACGGTAGCCAATGCCTTGGCACATTTCCAACTGCAAACCCAAACCCCGTCGATTTGGGCAAATGTATCAACGCCCTCCGGCATTGCCTGGGTAACGAGAACCGTAACCGAAGCCCGAACCGCACGCTGGTCGTCGCGAAGCTTGGGCAACCAAGCCTTGCTAAAGCTTTTGGTCCGTTTGGACTCCCAAAGAATGCTGCCGCATTCGGTACCGAACGGGCAGAAAACTCGCTGGGTCGAGTCGGCTCCGTTGACCCCTTTGCCGACTGCCTCAATAGAGTCATGTGGGAAAGCAAGCTCAAGCATCTCTTCCAAGGCAAGCTCCTGAACCTCGCCCTGAGTTTGCATCGAGCCTTGTTCGGCTTTGCGCTTAAGGTCGTCGATCTGCCGACGCATATCAGAAATCATTTTCTGCTTTTCAGCATCCTTGAGCTGGTGCTCATCCGCAAACTGCTTCATCGCAGTTTCACGAATCTTCTCACGTTCGGCATCCAGTTGCCGTGCGACGGTGAGCTGAAGCTCTTCGGTTTTGGCCTCCAGTTCGCGCTCCTTCTTGCGAAGTGCCAACTCGTTTGCCTGCGCCGATTGCAGCTTGGTTCGTAGTTCGTCAAGCTGCTGCTCGCGATCCTTCATTTCGAGCTTCATCGCGTCAGCGACTTCCTTCTTAGCAACCTCCAGAAGCTTGGACCGTTCGGCCTCAATGCCATCTTTAACCTGATCTGCCAATGATTGCCGCTGAGCTTCGATTGCTTTTGACTGCTCTGCAAGCTCCTTTTGGGCTGATTCCAGTTCAGCTCGTTTACTGCCCAGCTTCGATTCAAAGTCAGCTCGGATTTCTTCCGTGAGCTGGGTTTTGAGAACTTCACTGATTTCGATTTCAGTGCGGCAGTTTGGACAAGAGATGGCTTTTGACATTCGGAGGCTCCTGGAAAGTGGACAAAGAATTTTGCAACACTTGTCCTTAATGCACGCCCCGTGCCAATCACTCAAATGGTGATTTTCATGCGTTTTTTTGCGACAAATTCAAATACGAATGATTTTGAGTTCGTCAAGCGAGATACGTATGCGTGTCTCAATACACCGATCCGTGTCATATATCATTTGATGCCGAACTTCGTTAATTGCTTGTCCATCGTTTGCCAGTTCTTAAAACCGAGGAGTTCGGCCGCTTCGCGTTTCTTTCCATTTGCTTCATCCATACCTCGCTTCAGGTAATGCTTTTGAATTGACTCGAGATGTTTGGGCAGGCAGAATCCGTTCCCAAGATCCCTATCTACCGCGGATCCGCCTGATCGTCCGGGTGCTTCCTCTACGGATGCGGCAAGGTCCGCTCGGCCAATATTTTTGCGTGCGGTCATCACTACCGCCTGGAGGATGGCATTGTACAGCTGGCGAGCGTTTCCTGGCCAATGATGGCTTCGGATAAACGATACGGCATCAGATGACAATTTCTTCGGCTCGAACTCTGAATCATCGCGAGAAAAGTCCTGGTTGATTTCTGAAAGGAAATGGTTGGCCAAATCAACAATGTCTCGCCCCCGCTCTCGCAATGGTGGAAGCTTGATTGTGATGGCAGCCAAGCGGTAGTAGAGATCCAGGCGGAACTCATTGTCTTCAACTTGCTGAATTAAGTTCTGGTTCGTTGCCGCAATAACACGAACGTCTACGGTTACTTCTTTGGTTCCTCCCACAGGCCGGAATTTTCGAACGCAAAGACCTTGCTCCGTTAATGGTTGCAAGACGCTCAGCAATTTGGCCTGAAGCTCCAGGTTGCATTCGCCAATTTCATCGAGAAACATGGTGCCACCGTCGGCTTCTTCAAAAAGGCCTTTCTTTGCTTTGTCCGCTCCCGTAAAAGCCCCTTTCACGTGCCCAAACAGTTCGGACTCGAGAAGTTGGTCCGGAATCGCTGCACAGTTGATGCTCCTGAATGGCTTTTCGCTTCGCCTGCTAGAATCATGGATTGCCTGTGCAATACGGGATTTGCCGGTGCCAGACTCACCCAACAAAAGAACCGAGACATCTCGCACCGCCGAACGATGGGCGCGACCTACGGCCTCGCGCATCGACTTGCTGTCCCCGATCATGTCGGAGAAGCCTTTGAGTTCACCCGGGCTCATCGCACGCAAATGCTCGTACGCGGTATCCGCATCCGTGATTACGTCGCGAATATGTAGATCCAAGTCAAAAGGGATTTCTGTGGTAGAGCTTTTTCCCTGATAGGATTGAAAGAAGGTCGCCTTGTACTTGCTTTTGCCAAGCAGAACCCAGATGGCGGCCATTGCCGGGGTCCCTGGGCTTAAGTGAATGCACAGCTCGCTCGGCCGAGTCGAGTCGCTGTCGTAAAGTTGCCTCAGAAACTCATCAACCGTTGTGAAAATACTGGCGTAGTCGGTCGGTCCTTTTAAATCCTCAGGGCGATAAAAGGAAATTGGAAGGCCGAGCCATTTCGCAAATTTCGGCTCGAGCGATTTTGGGTAGCTATTGATAAGGTGAATCGAATCAAAACTCTCGTTATCCACGAGGGAGCGAATCGGTCCGCCGTCATCTGATTCGCGAGTCTTTCTCTTGATCGCTTTTTCGACTTGAGTCTTGACCGTGCCGCCCAAGTCATTTGCCATGGAAGCTAGATCAGTCGCACCGATCCAAGCCACGAGAGTTCTGTTTTTCATGATGACACCAATATTTGCCTAATGGACAACAAATATTGTACTTTGCATCCAGCTCGCGGCTATCCGTAAGTACACGTTTATGTTGACGACCCAAAGAGGATTCAAAATGCCTAGGAAAAAGAAGCCAAGAAGACGGAAGGTGTACTCAATCGCCCACGGTTTTCACGATGGCGCGGTATTCGCATGTGGACCAGAGCGAAAGCCGTCGGAGAAGCGGATCAAAGAAGAAGGGATTTACGTTTGCCCTGACGGAGTCTTCAAAGAAGACCTGCGTTCTCCGACCGAATGGCAATCGTGGGACGTCGAACAACGAGTGAAGACGGTTACGATTTTGGCAAATCGACTAAACACTAGGCGAGCAATTCGCGAGTTGGTTCTCCCCGAATTGGAAGAAATTCAAAACAGCCTTGTAGAAATCAATGAGCGGCTCAAGCGACTTGAGCATAAAGCCAGCGTTTAGCCGGCACCAAAATGATTGTCGATCAGGGCTCGAAGTTGAGAGGCAGAATCGCGATTAAACTGTATCGACTGACTGATCTTGCCGGCCAACTCGCGCTCAGAAGATCCATAGGTATCAATTTGTAGGTATTGTTCACCATCATCGCCGACGAAGATCGAGTAATCACACGTCGTTGGTTTGTGAATAGTGTGGCGAGATTTGTTAGTCTTTTTTATTTGGGTTACCAATGCCATAGTGCTACTTCCGACATGCAGGAACGAATCGACAACTCCCCGAACTCAACGGCAGCCGTATAATGAGCGGTTAATCATAAAGACGAGGATCACATGGAAGCAAATGTACATACCGCGCGCGAAATTCTCCATTCAACCAATCAGTTTTTAGTTCCGTTTTTCCAGCGATTTTACTCCTGGCGACGAGAGCATTGGGAAACGCTGCAAAGCGACATCTGGCAGTTGCTCGAATCAGAATCACAAGATCGCCATTTTCTCGGTCCCGTTGTTTGTCACAGCACTAATAGCGTACCGGTCGAGGTTCCAGCTTTTCAATTGATCGACGGCCAGCAACGGCTGACCACTTTAACCATGGTTCTTGCTGCGCTACGCGATGTCGCAAAAGCAAAAGGGTTTACGAAGCTGGCGACTCGGATCCATGAAGAGTGCCTGGTGCATCGGCATGAAGACGATTTAAAGCGATATAAAGTTGTACCGCGGATTGGCGACCGTGAGGCCCTAATCGCGATCGTCGATGAACAGCCAAAAGACGAGTTTCGAAAATTGGGGATTACGCGGTGCTGGAAGTATTTCCGAAACTTCATCACGAGATTGGCCACAAGTAGTAACGGGGAGGAATTGCTCAAGAGACTTTATGCCGTTGTTTCCGCACAGCTATCTTTCGTGGTCATTACCATCACGAACGAGAACCCTTATGAGATCTTCGAGAGCCTCAATAGTACTGGTTTGGAACTTGAAGAATCGGATCTCATTCGGAACTACATTTTCATGAAGGTCGATCTCGACAAGCAAGAGAAGTTCTTCAATCAGTATTGGCAGCCTTTTGAAACGAAGTTCGACGAGACTGACGAATTCCCTGAAATCGGTCGAACGGTTTTCTACCGTGCATATCTAATGAAGAATGGCAGGTACGTTAACAAAGGCGCGACTTTCGTTGACTTTAAGTCTCGCTTCGATTCAAAGGAAGAGACGCCCGAGTCTCAGGTCAACGATCTCAATCAGATACTAGATCTTTATTCGACGATCGTCAGGCCAACAAGCGCCAAGGACAAAGACTTGTCCAACATCTTGTCTGAAATTGACTCGCTGGACATCTCAACGGCATATCCATTGGTCCTAAACCTGTTGGAGAGAAACGCCAATGGTCAACTTTCAAAGGATGACTTGACTCTTTGCTTAAACGATTTGTGCAGCTTCGTGATACGGCGTGCAATTTGTGAAGAATCGACTCGGAGCTATGGCAAGATTTTCTCGGACGCCATTGGGGCAATAAAAGAAGACCCAACTGAGGACCTTCGAAAGTATTGGGCATCAAAACGTTGGCCGGACGACAAAACCTTCGGGGAGCGATTGCAGTCGTTTTCCATTTATCGACGTGAACCACAAAAGTTGTTTTTAATCCTTCAAAGGCTTGAGCAAAAACTAAATCCCAAGGAGACCATTAATCCAGATGAGCTCACGATCGAGCACGTAATGCCCCAGACAATTAACAACTCAAAGAATGGGAAGAAATGGAAAGAGATGTTGGGAGAAGAATGGGGTGATATCCAAGAGGAGTGGCTTGATACGATCGGCAATTTAACGTTGACCGGCTACAACTCTGGACTTGGAAATCGTCCGTTTGAAGAAAAACGAGATGAGCTGGCGAAAAGCAACCTTGCTTTGAACCGGACCATTTCAAAGTGCGACCAATGGACGCCCGCCGAGATGGCCCAAAGGGCTAAAAAGATCGGTCAGCAAATCATCGAGCTCTGGCAGAAGACGATATCCGATGACTATGTGCCGGAGCCAATTGAGAAAGAGAAACCCAATTACAAGGTTCGTCGTCGCGAGTACTGGAAGCAGCTGTCCCTAATTTTGGAGGACAGGAAGCTGCCTCAGCCAATCGAAATCACGGAGACAACTTCGATTGATTTTCCAGTTGGAATTGACCACGTCTCACTCTATGCATGGTTTAATCGAAACCGGGCCGAGATTTCGATCGGCATGAATTTCCAGAGACGAGCCGGAAAGAAGCTGTTTAAGGCGCTTCACAATGAAAAGAAAAAGGCTGAAAAAGAGTTTGGCGAGTACTTGGTTTGGCAATCCTCAGGGATCCAGGTAATTCTCCCTGATTCGCGAATCGTTGAGGAAGACGACTGGCTCGATCACCACGAATGGATGGCGGACAAGCTCGAGCGGTTTTATTCAGTGATCATTCCCCAGGTAAAGGCAATTGTTGAATCAAATGAGTCCACCTAGTTCCATCAAACGATAGCTCTTTTGTTTTCGCTGATTAAACTATCAGTTCCTGGTCGCAAAATTTTAAAGACAAACTTATGAAATCGTGGAATATCCAAAGGACGCAGTTTAAGGTCAGCGATTTTATTAACTGGCAGAAAAACAAAGAGCTGAATCTTAGTCCAAGTTTTCAAAGAAGGTCGGTATGGCCTAAAGGTGCGAAATCCTACTTGATGGACAGCATTGTGCGCGGACTGCCAATCCCGCCAATCATTCTGCGGGACATTCCGCCCGACATCCAAACATTTCAATCAATCAGAGAAGTGATTGATGGCCAACAGAGAATTCGGACCATCATTTCTTTCATCTCGCCCGGTGCATTACATGATTTCGATGCGAGCCGTGACAAATTCACCATCTACAAATCACACAATGATGAATTTGGTGGTAAAGCCTACGCTGACCTTGAAGCAGTTACCAAAAAACGAATTCTTGACTACCAATTCATGGTGCACGTGTTTCCATCAGAAACGGACGATCGCGACATTCTCGAGATATTTGCGAGGATGAATGCAACCGGTCTAAAGCTTAACAATCAAGAATTGCGAAATGCGAGCTATTTCGGAGAATTCAAAACACTCGCATTTGAAATTGCCGCCGAACATCTTGAATTCTGGAGGACCTGGAAGCTGTTTTCTGAATCTGCGATTGCGCGAATGAATGAGGTCGAATTCACCAGCGAGCTAATGATTCTGTCCATGAACGGTATCAGTGACAATACAAAAACCGTCATCGACGGAGCTTACAAAAAGTATGATGAGACTTTCGGCGAAAAGAAGGAAGTTGCTAAGAGATTGCGGTTCATGCTGGACTTTCTGAATGACAAGGTGGACGAGCAGCCAACCTACCTTGGATCAAAGACATTCTTTTATCCTATTTATGCAGCCATCTATTCTTTGTCATACGGACTCGATTCGACGCTCAAGCCCATCGCACCAAAAAAGGTTTCAAAACAAAAAGTAAAAGGGATTTTGGAAAAAGCGAGGAAACTCATCGAAGAGAAAGCGCCCCGCAAAGTTCAGATTGCATCTGAGAGGCGAGTGTCACAAGCAAAGTCGCGATCTGTATTGGTTAAATACCTGTTGAGCTAACATCATGTCCGCAGCGCTGGTCGACAAGTTTCACCGCAAACTACAAGCGGTCGAAAAAACCCGTGCAACTTCAGAAGAAGCCTTCGCACGAGGTGAATTCTTGCGCCGAGACATTGAAGCAGTCTACGAAGGCTTATTTCTCAGGTGCGTGGTTTCATTTGAAGATTTGCTTGAAAACGTTTTCTTCAATGTTCTTAATGGCAATTCAGATCGTCATGAGTGGGACTCTAAGATTTCAGGGAACGTAAAAACTCTCAAAGATTGCGTATTGGAAGGGAAAAGGTATTTGGATTGGTTGCCAATCCAAGAGACTGTTAAACGCTCCAGGGTGTATTTACGTCGTGGAAAACCGTTTTCCCTTTTTGATGAAGACGATAAGTCTAAGATAGCTCAAGTAGTGGTGATTAGGCATGCTATTGCACATGCGTCGAGTCACGCGCAGCGCAGTTTCAAGTCGAAGGTAATTGGCGGAACTCCCCTGGCCCGGAATGAAAAATCGCCTGCAGGCTTCCTTCGTTCGATTGCCCGTCGAGGGCCAACTACAACCAGATTTCAGATCTATACTCAAGCTCTAGGCAAGGCAGCCCTCAAATTAAAGTGAAATCTGATGTGACTTTGTTTCTGGAAAGTAATGCCGATTCCTATATGAGTATCCACTAGCCCCGTTGCGAGTCCTTGTGGCCGCCTCCACTAGGGCCGAGCGTCAACTCGGCTCGACGAAATTCAGGCCCGATAGTCACCAACTGTCGGGCCTCTTTTTCGCGCCACGCCTCGCGGGTTTTTCTCATCCGCAAATCATCACCACCTCAAAATCGCGTGACTCACCCACGCGCCGACTTGGCCGAAAAGAAGTTCGAAGTGATCAAAAGGCTCGGAACGACGTGACTCACCCCCAATGAGTCACGTGAAGTTTCATGCCGCAAATTCTGGCATTTTGACAAACGGCCGTGCGCGACGATTTTGATGTCGCCGCATGCAGGCAGAACCAGTAAAACCCACGTCTCGCCCGATTTCAATGTCAACGTTTTCTCGCTCTAATAATCCTTCCGCTGTTTTTACTTACAGATACTTCTTGCTGATGCCAAAGCCCGACCCACCAGAGGTAGTCGAGTTATTCGACGTCATTGAGTCAACGGTTGGCAACGCTGTTACCTTCTGTGGAACGATCGTTCGTTCCGTCGGTACAAAGTACGCGAACGAAGACGACTTCCTCACGGGTGCAGGAGCATCGAAATACGGTGGTCGTTGGAACCGACCAGGGGTAGTGGCGATCTATGCGTCCACCGATATTCTTACTGCAACCATGGAAGCTTACCAGCAATTCCTCGCTTTTGGTTTTTCTTTGTCTAGCATTCAACCGCGAGTTACCGCCGGTGCCAAAGTCGCGTTGCACAAAGTGTTCGATTTGACATCGCCATCGAACCGTCGAAAGATCGGATTCAGTCGAGACGAACTTGTTAGCGAAGACTGGCACGCGATTCAGTTGGCGGGTGACGAATCGTGGACTCAGGCGATTGGGCGGTGAGTACAAAACGCAGGCTACGAAGGACTACTCGTCCCTTCGTCACAGAACCCGAAAGGCACCAACCTGGTGATTTTTCCTGTGAACCTGCTTGCCAACAGCTCGATGAAAATCCTTGGAAAACCGGCCTTGCCACCCCACCCATCGACTTGGCCAGAAAAATAGCCTGCAATTTTGCATGTCATTTTGCTTGCCTGCGACCGTTCGTCCGATATACTTGAGTAGCAAACGAATCGTTGTCTGAGAAGTTTCCGGAGCCAGAATATGACCACGAAATCCAAAACCCGCCGACCTACGAAAAAAGCTGTCTCCAAAAAGACCGCAGCGATCAAGAACCGTCGCATTACCGGACTTAAGGGATTGGGGCTGATCCAACTTGGTGAAACTTCTCGACTGGAACTTCGTGATCGTTTGCAGATGAAACGAGCCATGTTCGGACGAGTCGTTAATGTCTCCGAACGAACCATTGCCAAAGTCGAATCAAGCGCGACGCTGGTCGATAAACTACAACGTCCCTACAACGAGATTTTCCGGTTGGTTGAAGCGCTAAGCGAAGTTGTCGATGCCGATTCATTGGGAACCTGGTTCGCCACACCCAATGACGCCTTCAACGGCCTGAAACCAATCGAGGTGGTCGAGCGTGGCGAAATCGACCTGTTATGGGAAATGGTTTTCCGGCTGCGATCCGGAATGGCATCGTGATCGTATCAGCAGCTCTACGCAAAAATGAGGCTGCCCTATAGTTCTTCCTGCTCGCTTCAAATCGCCGGGATGCCTTTTCGAAGTTGCCGCAGGCTGACGTTTGATATCAGTTCCTTCTCGTTTCAAATCTCTTGGTGAAAAGCGAAACACGTGTGCGGCATTGGCATCGCACGACGTTGAGGGATTTTTGGTTGCAGATGATGACGACATCTACATGCCGCATTGGTTTTCGACGCAGGCCAAAGCACTCCAGCAATCCGATTGGTCGCGACCCGGTTTGGTTTTGGTCGAGCACAATGATGGACTTAGGGAAGCCGACACAGCAGGGTTGTATCACGGAGGTTGGGCGTTCCGCAAATTGGCGTTCCAGAAAGTCATTGGCTATGGCCCACACAATAATGGCGAGGACCAGGAACTCGGCCGACGCTTGAGCGAGTCTGGCGCCACCGAATGCGACGCGTGTACTTTCGCCGTTCCGTTTTACGTCTATCGGTTCGACAACAATAGTTATCACTTGTCCTATATGGATGACAAAGGCTATCGGGAACTCAACTTGAAAGATTCCAGTGAAGGTAAAACGACTATTCCGATCGGCTAGTCGCGCGACTGGCACCGGCTACCTATGATTCGACGCTTCACGTTTGGTCCGCATGTGAATCCAAAATCGGATCCCGTACCAGTTGAGTTAATTGGTCCAGTCGACGAACCCGGCAACAACGGCCCACACAACGGGATGTACGCGCTGCAGAAAGAGCTTCACAAACGAATCGACGAAGGACTGGACTGGCTTTCCATTAAATCTTTGCCAGTCAGCAAAGGTGCGATCCCATGGTTTTGGAATTGGAACGATCGACGATACGCGATGTGGTGGGACGCCGAGGGGCTGCCGTTCTTCCAAGGCCCCAACATGCTGTTCACCAATTCTGCCACGCCCCGCATCGACCGAGAGGAATGCGCCTTACTCGATTCGCCAAACTGCCTCGCCATGTTCTGCCACAGCGAATGGTACCGCGATCTAATCGCAGTCCAGCGTGGCCCAAACAATAAGTCTGAAATCGTGATGTGGCCCTACCCAATCGACCCCATGCCGGTAGGCCCGTTGCCTGCCAAGTACGATCTTCTGATCTACGCCAAGAACGGTCATCGCCCTGGCCTTCTCGAACATCTTGGGCAGCTTTAGCGTGGGCATCAATTGGTTGAGACGTTCCGGTATGTCCATGTTTGCATTCAATACCGTCAGCACAACTTCTTTTTTGGCCTGAACGTCGCAAACAGGTGCTTGTCGACTCGGTATAAGTACGATCGTCGACAAGTGTCACACGTGGATCAACTCAAACGTAGCAGTGACTTAGCCAAACCAGGACCGAAGGATTTCCGAAACTGATGCTGATCAATTCTCTCGCGTAGCTGGATGACTCTCAGGTCTTGCTCGTCTGCAAACTGACGCATCATATTCCACATTGATTCAGCGGTCTCCAGGTCATCTTCGATCAGCGAGACTTGAATTTGAGTGGAGAGCAGCATCATGACTTCGGAAATGTGCAGTTTGGGCATCTCAAAAATGTCTTTGATCAGCTCTTTGGCACACGCAACGTTTCCTTTTTCGGCTTCGAAGATTGCAACGGCCAAGGCGGCAAAAATATAGTCTGGATGATCCGCGTGAATTTTTCTGATCTCGAGTTCGGCTCGTTTGAGTTCATCACCGCCCTGACGTTGTTGCCAAACGCCGGCAAGATTGAATCGAGCTGATCGACATTCAGGGTCTCGGTCAAGCACCTGCTGAAACGCCGCTTCCGCGACATCCAATTTGCTTTCGTGCATTGCCCAATAACCTGCTTCCAGAAGTTCACTTTTCCACGATTCAACTTGAAAGGGTTCATTCGTGATCTCAAACCCAATCAGCTTGATGTTTGTCCATTTGCCGCGAGAGAAAAATTGGTGCGGCCCGACATCGAGCACGGACTCTTTCTTCAACTTTGAAAGGGCCGCGTGTCTGAGTGAATCCGGGCCTCGCTTGGAAAACGCAAAGTCGTTTAGCGCTGCGAGCATCGGTGGAGTCGCAACAGCACACGCAAAGTTAAACGCGAATTCGCGAGCCGCTGGATCGCCTCGGTCAAGTAACGCTGGTACAAGTGTTGTGATGATCGGATTGTTGCATACATGCATACCGACAATCGCTGCCGGCGCATCTTCTTGTCGCTTGACAATTTCTTTCGTAAAAGCTTGCGGCAGCCATTTTTCAAATGACTCGCTCCAGGCAGCATGCCCAGTCTTTTCCTCGATGTCTTTGAGGTTCCGAAGTGCGTCGGGCTGTTGCGGATCAAGCTCCAAACACTCTTCCCAGAGTTTCATTGCTTCGTCCATGCTCTCCAGACGGTAGTTGGCGACCGCAAAATGATGCAACACGATTGCCCGCTTGTCGTCGTCAGGCAAGACTTGATCCAGATGCTGCGAAAGAACGATAAGGTCTTCGTCACGGCCTAGAAAGCTCAAGGCTTCCACCATCGCCGTGAAGGCGTCTTGTTCTGTTGGCGGGTCAACGATCATTTTCCCGGCCAGCTCATTTGCCTTGTCCGGATTCCCGGTGAGAAACTCAAACTTGATCAAGTTGGCTTGAGCAAAGCGATTGTCAGGTGCAAACTCACAAGTCTCGCGGGAAGCGCGAATCGCGTTCTCATAGTCGCCCTGGTGGAAAAGGCAGATTCCAAGATTATTGCGCGAAGAAATAAACGCTGGTTGTTGATTGATATTCTGTTCCAACAATGTGATCGTCGCCGAAAGGTTGTAACAAGCCATTTGTTCGAGCGACTCTTCATGTCGCGCATAAAACTTCAACCCACCGTTTTCGAAGTCCAATTCCAAGCCCCCTTTTTCGTTGGCAACCGATACGCGCCGGCGACTTTCTTGTTCGCAAACCTTGACCGAATCACGTGCCTTGTCGGCAAGTTCGTGATTGGGGAAGCGATCCAGAAATTTTTTGAACTGGACCAAAGCGATTGAAGCTCGAGCACAAGACAACGAAGTAGATGCGTAGCTGTACAACGCTTCCGGGTTTTTCGGAACGAGCTTCAGAAGGCGTTTAGCGGCTTGGCAGGCCTGTTCATTTCGCCCCAATCGCTGGTTAATGAGGAGTTCAGTTTCGGCTACGGCAGCGCAATTCGGCTGGCTCTTGGCAAGATTCGAAATCAGGTCGAGTCCATAACTTATATCGCCATCTTCCAGCGAATCGAAGATTTCATTGATTTTTCGAGCGACTTTGGCAGGCGGATCGGGCACATAGCGCTCCGCCAATCCGGTCAACTTTTTTTGACGCTGTTTGATCTTTCGTTGACGCAGTTTTCGTTGTTTTTTTGCTTGTTTCTTTTGACTGGTGCGTGCCATGATCTTGCCTCCTTACCTTGTTAGCATTCGGTCATCTTTATTTGAACTCATCGAGGACAAATTCCAAAGAGATATCCGCAGCGCCGTCAAAAATTCGCCACCAATTACCTCTCGAGAAACGACCAAATTGCCCCACAGCTATGAGAAGATTTCTCGATCTAAAAATACGCCACCTCCAGCTCAAATCATTTCGTCCTGGGCGCGCATCGCAAATTCAATAAAATCAAGGAATGAAACGTGCCTATTACTCGAATTCGATATCGCAGTTTCTTGCAGAGAGCGAGGAATCGATTTACGGGAAGTTGGCAATTTCGAGTGAGTTTCCAGTTGAGCCTGGCCATCATTTTCGTTTTTAGACCAGGCGATTGACGAACTTGTTGCTGCCCCAAAGGAAGTCGTCTCGGAACGAGAGGCGTTCCTGCTTTGCGAGCTTCAAGGCATGCTGTGTCGCCGGCATGATTTGCTTCGAATGGAAACTCAAGTTCTTCGTCGATCGTTTTCAAGTGCAGATTACACAGCTCGTTATCACCAAGCACGTCGATCGTTCCTCGTTGGAACGCGCTTTGGATTGCGTCGTTTGAATTCCGCATCCACCGAGTTTCTACTGACGTAGATTCCTTCGTATTTTGTCGCCATCTGCGGACAAAGCCATTTAGACCGACATTGTTTTCGGTCATCAGAATTGTTAATAATGCTGACGGTCTAAATGGAGCAGTTGGATGAGCGAATATCAATACTTGGAATTTCGAGCAGTCGATCGGCCGTTGACAGACGATGAGCTGGCTTACGCAAACGAGCAGTCCAGCCGAGCTGAAATAACTCGCTGGAGTTTCACCAACGAATACAACTTCGGTGATTTTGGCGGAGACGAAGACGGCATGCTGCGGCATGGCTACGATGTTTTTCTGCATTACGCTAATTTCGGCATACGCACCATCAAAATCCGATTGCCCTATGGTCTTCCTTTCGCAAAGAATCTCTTGCTGAAATTCATTGACGGAGAGATTCTGGAGTGGGAACCAGATCCGACAGGGATTGCCGGGACACTGGTCCTGGAGCCATTTCATGAACCGTTTGACTCATATTGGGAGTTCGACGATTGTCTTGGCGATGTGATCGCACTTCGGGAAAAATTGATGGCTGGCGACCTCCGCGCTCTCTATGTATTGTGGCTCTGTGCGGCAGTCGATGAGAACTACGACCCATCTCAAACGATGGAGCCGCCGGTTCCCTCGGGCTTGCGGGAATTGGATCTCAATCTCGATGCGCTATTCAGCTTCTATGACGTTGATCCTTTGCTGATCGAAGCTGCAGCCAACCCTACGAAGTCGAAGGGGAATCAGCCAAGCAATGCCCCGACTCTACCCAAACTTCTCACTCCAGCGCAGCGACTCCAACCCTGGTTGAAAACACTGAATACCAAACATGCAAAGGACTACCTTGAGCAGCTGCTTGTCGGTGACACGGCAACTGCCAAAGCCGAGATTCTTACTCAAGTCGCCGAGTACCAATCCAATTTGGAACAACCAGAGTGGCCAACGACCATAGCCAACCGCTCATTCGAAGAGCTCTTGAATTTGACAAACGATCTTCGTGAAATCTACGACGCCAAGGAAAAGAAAAAACAGGCGGCCAAAGCAAAACGGGACGCTGCGAAAGCTCAAAAGCAACGTGAAAAACGAATGATTGAGATGGTCCAGAATCCAAACAAATGGCTGGCCGAAACCGAAAGGCTGGCGGTCGAGCGTGGCTTGGAGAATTACAACGCGGCTGCAGACATTCTCGCTGACCTTAAAGAGGCAATTGGAGGGGCCAAGGGTGCTCAGATTGTTCACCAGCATGCCGCTCAACTGGCTCGCAAACATCCAACACTCAAACGCCTGAAAAGCTCGCTCAAAAAACGCGGGATTGCGTATTGAACTCTGGCAGAACGCGTGGCAATTAGCTCGCTCATTCGGCGATAAACTTCTTCTCGATCTGGGCAATCGTATTTTACGCCCCGCTGATCGCACAAAGCTGAACAGTGCGTTTTGTTTAGCCTTTTAACGAATTGCATCTGAGCTTCTTAATCGCGTTTGAGCTTCTTGCCAACTCTCAAAGCGATCGAAAATCACTGATTAGTTGCTCAACGAGCAGGCATTCTTCATGTGCGAAAATTCATCTGGCCACACCGCTGCGGCATTCTCCCTACCAGTGATTGCGTAACTCACGAAGCTTTAGAAAGACTTCTTTGGGCGACGGGTGTGATGGCATCGCGGGAAACGAGTCTCGCAACTTGCCTATGACCGTCTCGCTGGTGAGCCGAAAGAACGTGTTGATTTCGCGTTCCAGCCCCAGTGTTGTGACCAATGGCTCATTCGCATCGTAGGCTCGCTCGACATCCCGCAGCAACTTCAACGCTCGCTCATTGTCGGGCTCGCGGTCGACCGTGAAGGCCAGGTTATTGGCGAGGTAATCATGCCCCGGATAGACACGCGTCTCGGCAGGCAATTTGGACAACTGTGATTCGAACGAGTGAAACAGCGCTTCCGGATCTCCGCCGCCACCACAGTTTCCAGCACCGGCGGCAAATATCGTATCGCCGCTAAACAACACTGGTTGATCCGTCTTTGACAAAAGGCAAATATGGCTCATCGTGTGGCCCGGCGTGTCCAACGCAAGAAGCTCCACCGTCTTGCCGACACGGACGACGTCACCGGCTGACAGGCCGCAATCAATCCCATCAATCCGCGGCCCAGCTTTTGCGTGAGCCAGTAACTTGGCGCCGGTTGCTTGAATCATCGCAGCGTTACCGCCAATGTGGTCCCGGTGTTCGTGCGTGTTAAGGATCTGAGTGATTTCCCATCCATGATGCTTGGCGCGAGCCAAACACTTCTCGTAGTCAAACGGGTCGATCGCTAACGCCCCACCCGACTCGCCACAAGCGACCAAGTAGTGAAAGTTTCGGTAGGCGTTCCCGGTCCAAATTTGTTCGACAATCATAAGTTCCTTCAAGCCAAAAAAGTTACTTGGGGCCGCGACACAGTCAGCTCTATAATCGGCGATGGGCCAGGGCAGGGAGACTGGCGCGAACTTGAGCGATTATCTGCGAATCAATCTGAGCTTGAACCACGCCATGCCCTTCTGGACGCACGCCGAGCACTTCGCCCCAAGGGTCAATGATCATGGAATGGCCGTAGGTGCTGCGACCATTGGGATGTTGGCCACCCTGAGCGGCCGCAATGACATACGCTTGATTTTCAATCGCCCGCGCACGTAGCAGAACTTCCCAATGCGCCCGTCCAGTTGTTTCGGTAAACGCCGATGGAACAAGAATGATGTCAACGGGCCCGTAGGAGCGGTAAAGTTCGGGAAACCTGACGTCGTAACAAATCGACAGGCCAATGCGTCCAAACGGCGAGTCAAATGCAAGCGGCGGACCGGCCCCCGGTTCGATCGTATCGGACTCACGATACTTCTCGCTTCCAGATTCAAAGCCGAAAAGATGAATCTTGTCGTAACGTGCGATCCGCTTGCCGTGATCATCATAAACGAGGCAGCTATTGAGGATGTGCGACGTCGAGGTGGTCGCCAAAGGGATGGATCCGGCGACCAACCATACGCCAAAGCGAGAAGCGGTTTCGCTGAGAAACTGCTGAATCGGGCCGTCGCCGTCAACTTCTCGAATTTTGATTTTGTCAGTCTCTGCGCAACCAACGAACGCAAAATTTTCGGGCAGCACAACCAGGCGTGCATCTTGCTCGGCCGCTTCTTCAATCGCCTTTTCCGCAGCGGCAAGATTCTCGCGCACGTCGGATACGGACACCATTTGAATTGCTGAAGCGATAAACGGCTCGAATGACATTGACGCTCTCCTAAAAGGACGAGTTTGGACCCTTCAGAAATTCAATTTCTTCGGCGGTCGATTTGCGATTCAAAATTTCGTTGCGATGTGGGTATCGCCCGAATCGATCAATGATCGCTTTGTGCTTCTGTTCAAACTCAAGATTTTTTGTGTTGGCAAAAACCTTCAGTGCGACTTCATGAATCACCGCCGACTCACTGTGCATCAAAGGCATGTACAAGAAAGCAACTTGTTGATCGGCAAGAATTTTGTCAGCGCCAACAGCGATTGCTTCCTGAGCGAGTGCCAATGCGAGTGGATCGCAGGCGAATGCCTCTGGCTGATCTCGAAACATATTTCGCGAGAACTGATCGAGCACAATGATTTCAGCCAAACGCCCCTCAGCGCTTGTGCGCCAACCATATAGCTCGCATCGTTTGGCAGCCGTGTGTACTTCGGCAAATCGATCTCGAACCAGTTGATCAAATTCTTGGTCTTTTTTCCAATGCTGCGCCGGCTCAATTTCCTCGAACCAGAACTTTAAAACTTCTTCGCTGTCCATGTTATTCTCACGTGAACTTCACTCAAAACAGGGATTTGGCAGCTTCGATCCTCGTTCGTCACTGCGTTTGAGAAACGATTAAACTCACCCGACAGATGCATCTCAACCGCAGCATCGTAGCCACCAATAAGCTAACCATGTAAAACCAACTGCGGAATGGCCGGCCAATCGAAAATTCCTGGATGCGTTCCGCTACGTCTTGTCTTTGGGACCTGAAAAAACCGGCAACTCCACATTGAGAAACTGAACGACGTCTAAGACTTTCCGGCAGATTCACTCCACGCGCTGCCATGACCGTTCGCATTAAAAAGCGACATTTAAAGAGTCGCAAAAGGGCAGGGCTGCATTTTAAATGCCCTTTGGGCTGGCTCAAATACCGCGTCCGACACCCAGCGCATCAGCTGCGAATCGTCGAATGCCGCTCAAAGAGAAAGCAGCCCGTTCGGTTGCGATGGCAACGGCTTCGCTTGGTGTTATGCTGGAGTGATGCAAACTCTCAATCATTCAAATCGCCGTCCGCCTTCCAAAGCGACCCTTCGATTCAGCTTTAGCATCGTATTCGTGTTGCTAGGCTCGTTGCTGATTTGCCCCTCTTTGAGTGCGCAGACATCTTCAAAAAAATCACTCGATGAGGTGCGTGCATTTTTAGCCGATGCTGTTGAATCAAAAAAAGTTGCGGGAGGGTCGTTGTTGATTTTGCAGCATGGCAAGCAGGTATTTGGCGAAGGGTTTGGATACGCCGACGTCGCGTCAAAGCGAACGTTCCAGCTCTCAACACCAGTGGTCATTGCATCCATCAGCAAACCACTTTTGGGTACCGCTCTCTGTCGGCTGGTTGATCAAAACAAACTGAAGATGGACCAGCCGATCTCTGACCTGTTGCCTGAATTTTCAGATTGCCAGTTGGAATCAGGAGCATCCATCACACGCGCGCCTACGACGACCGAGCTCTTGACGCACATTTCGGGCCTTCGTTACGACCGGGCCAAGAGTGGTCGTATCTGGTTTCAGGACTGGACCAGTGGTCAGACACTCGAATACGTCGTCAAAAAAGTGGCCAAAGAGTTTGCGTTCAAATACGAACCGGGCACTAAGTATGCCTACAGCGGAATTGGAACGGACGTCGCTGCAAGAGTTGGCGAAGTTGCGTCTGGACTCTCGAGAAACGAACTTTTGCAAAAGGAATTGGCGCAACCTCTTGGCATGCAGAATACGTTTTACTCAAACGTGAAAGATGTTCGCCAGCGACAATTCAACATGCCACCACGCTATTACACCAACAAGAAAACGGGGCAGTACCAATCCAGTCGCAAGCGAAGTCCTCCAGCCGAAGGAACGTATTCTTCATCGGGCGGTTCCGTCATTTCAACGGCCCCAGACTTGGCCATTTGGTTGACCATGATTCGAAATCAAGGTCGGCTGGCTAACGGGGATGAATATCTCTCGGCCAGCACGTTTGAGAAAATGCTTGAAAAGCAAAAGGGCAGCTACAACGCAAAGGGAGGCCTGTTTGTCCGCCGTCGCGACAAGGATGGAAAGCCCGTAAAGTATGCCCATACCGGATCGACAGGGACCTATGTATGGATCGATTTTGAATACGACCTGATCTGTATTTGTTTGACACAAACCGCCGGATCTTCTGAATTCCAAAAGGACTTGGAATCCCTGATCCGAAAATGCTTGGCCGCTTCGGTCCAGTGAGATTCTCTTTTGGTTGTAATCAATGCGCCAGCGAAACATTCTCTGCGCAACTTTTTCACCGCATTAAGAATGCCACAACGCTCACTTGTACCAACACAAACTCTATTCTTTAAACGACTGAGCCATCTTCTTTTCGATGCGCTGATTTGCAGCGGTCATCTGTGCAACTTGTTGCTGATCAGGATTCTCCATCTCGTCCAAGAGTCCCCGTCGTCGAGCCAGATTACGCTGATAGGCACCGCATAAATGAAATCCGATGCAGCCCGGATTCTCAAATAACCCATCCATCGTCTGTGCGTACCAGGCGCCATTGTTTGGCTTGAAGAAATCTTGGTTGCGCCAGTCAACGCCTGCGGCATCGGCGAGCAATACAGGCTTGCCAGTTTTCTTGTACCATTCATCGAGGTGCTTGATGGGATCGCGAAAGTCCTGGAATGACAAAACGTCGATGAAGGGTTTCGCAGCGTTGATGACTTCCATCGCGATCGGCGCGTTGGCTTCGTAGCGATCACCCAGCAACAAGTGGTGTTTGTCATATCGACGAATGGCGTCGTGCGTCGTCTTGTAATAACTGGTTGCCAGTTCGCTCAGTTCTTTTCTCCCTGCCTCGGTCTTGAGACGCTCGGGATCAAAAATCGGTCCGCGCCATTGGTTGTCGGGTCTGTCGTGGGTCCACGTCGGGCAGTCACTGTAGAAATAGCCAATCAGGTTCTTTTCATCAGCGAGTTCGGCACAGTGTGACCGCGCAACATAGTCAACCCATTCTTTCCAATCCTCGCTGCGGAAGTCGTAGTGAACCGTATGCTTCTCCCATTGATGCGATTCAGTGAATGGGAGCAAATGGCAATACGGCATGTCGAGTGCGCGATATTCGTCAATCGTGAACGCTCGCGAATGCCGCCATTTTTTGACAGTGACCTCCTGAACCCAACCCACCGTATTGAAGCCCCATGCTTTGAGATTCGGGGCAACCGATTCTTTGATCCACCGAATGGTGCTGCCGCCATACTTCTTGCGCCAGATACCGATGTTCTCAGGGTATCGCAGGCTTGCCGGATCAATATGGTTGAGCCCCATCGTGAAGAATGGTTTGCCATCGGGAGTGATCAACCACCAGTGATCCTGTTGCTGGCCAAGCGTGAAGAAGCCCTCTGGCTCAACCTGCGTCGTCTTGGTATCCGTTTCCTGGGCAAAGCTCGGCATCGAAGCCACCAGCCCAGCGCCAAGTGCAGCAGTACATTCGAGAAACCTTCGTCGTTGCATGCGGTTGTTCACGTTTTACTTTCTGCTTTCGAGTAGGTCCTGACCGACGATCCAGCGAGTTCATGCCGGCAAACGGCGGTCGCCTTGATGCATTCATATGTATAGCTTGCGCCAAATTGAATCCTGCCGCATCTTTTTTCAAGTTCTCGCGTGCCAATTCGACAACGGAACTTACCAGAGAATCTGCGCAACGGCCCCATCCCTTCAATAAATGACGGCATATCACCATCACCTACCGCAATGGAATTTCTTGGCGTTGCCTGGAAACTTGTGAACCGGTGGATCGACCAAGTATTCTGCCTCCGACCCGGAGAAGAGGCCCAGTAACAATGGGAGCATCACTGGGTAGCGGTACGACGGAGAGAGTTTCGGAAACCGCGACGGTACCGAGCATTGAATACGAGTGCATGTGGACGTCGTCGAGGAGCATGCCGTCAAGATGATGTTCGGTGTAGGTCAACGCGTCATTGCTGGTATTGGCATGATGCATCAAAGGCACAAACGGAACATTCTGAAGCATCGCGTAACCGCCAATTCCGACGCGACGATTTTGATGATACTCCTTGGCCTGGGCCGCTTCATAAATGGCGCTCGCGGAGTTTGCTGAGTTCAGGCTCAATGTGTTTGAGTAGGGATCATAGCGGTCATTGTGAAACGCACGCAGGGGTAGCAACGAATAGCGGATCCAATTCAAAGTCCCCCCGGTATACTTCCAAATGGGTCGAATGCTTTGATTCGATTTTAGCCGCTGCCATTGCGTTGAAGGATCGTAGCATCCGACGTCAATATAAACGTCGCCAAGTCCATTGACTGCGAGATACTCCGTGGCAAATTTCAACGATTGATCGCGTTTCTCAGTTTCCTCGTGCGGGTTGGTAACTTCCCGCCGCAGAAAACGATTAACAAATCTTCTTGGCGATTGAATCACTTTTTCCAATCGGTCCACGGTTCGATTTGGTTCCCCGTGCGTCACTACGTTCGCTTGGTCGACGTAAACTGGTGACCCTTTGAATTCCTGTCCTGTCCCGTACTTGTACGAGTCGGCAACGCAGCCCAACGCCAGGCTGAGCAGGCAATACAAAGCCAAAATCGGCAAGTGTCTTGTCATGAGTTGGACCAAAAAAGAGCGATGAAGGAGAGCGATCCCTGATGCTGATCGTGAAGTAGCGAACGTGTTGCAAAGTTTCAATTATGAAACAGTTGGCAAGACAACTGCTGACCACATGAGTTACGCCCTACAACTATTCAATTGCACGATGTGCTTCAAGACCGATTCAAGACGTTTAGTACTAACGGCATTATTTACAGCAGTGACATAGCAACAACCGACTCGAAGATTCTTAATGAACGATTTTTCCAATTGGGCGATCGTGAAACGGACCGCTATCAGCGTTCGGACTTCAATGAGCTCGCTGTAGGAGAGTAAGCTGAACTGTCTGGCTGAGAAACGCTGAAACCGCAGACAGAACGATGCGTCGCACCAACTACTTGGAACGAAACGTTGGACTGCTGGCAACAGCGATAATCAAATCACGAAGACCGTTGGACGATTCTGCGACCGTGTCGATCTGTGGACGGTCGCTGGCAGTCATCTCGCGGCCAATCGCATAAGCAAACAACTTGGTCACCAATGCTCTGGAAAACTGTTGACGATTTGCCAGAAGGATCGGCTTGAGTTCGCGGATGTCCCGAAACGCCGTACCATTGGGCAACTCGCCCGATGCGTCGATCTTTGTTTTGCGTCCGTAGCTTCCGCGCCAGCGACCAACAGGATCAAAGTTTTCTAACGCAAATCCAAGTGGATCGATCTTGCGGTGGCAATCGTAGCATGTCGCAACATCGCGATGATTCTTCAATTGGTCGCGAATTGTTTTCGCGCCACGAATGTCAGGATCCAATGGCTCAACATCTGGCGGAGGTGGATTGGGTGGATCGCCAAGAATGTTTTCCAGTACCCAGATTCCACGAACAACAGGCGAGGTATCGATGCCATTTGCTGTCACCGTCAAGACACTGGCTTGCCCCAGCAACCCACCTCGAAATTCGTCACGCAAACTAACCCTCTGAAAACCGGATTCCTTGGGCGGTTCCATCCCATAGTGACGAGCCAAGGGTTTGTTGACAAACGTGAATTCGGAGTCCAAAAAATTGGCGATGTCCAGATTCTCTTCAATCAGGTGCCGCGTAAACATTCGCGTTTCTTCACGCATCGCTGTTTCGAGATCGTACTGGTAATACGCATTGAACTGCTTCCGATCGGGTGGTGCTGAGCCGAGTTCGCGAAGATTCAACCAGCTATCAAGAAACCCGTCAATCAACGCATCAGATTTGAAATCGGTAAGCATTCGTTGTGCTTCTGCGGCGAAGACCTTCGGTTGTTGAAGCGCATTGTTATCGGCAAGTCGAAACAGGGTTTCATCGGGCATTGATGACCAAAGAAAATAAGACAGCCGGGAAGCCACAGCATATGAAGAGAGTTTTTCACCACCTGCTTCAAGGTACAGAAAATTGGGAGAACACAAAGCAACTTTTAAGCCATCACAGTACGCTTCGAGCGAAGTCCGACCATCTCGCTGTCGACTATCGATGACACGAACGATCCGCTCGATCTCGTCATCGTTGACAGGTCGCCGATATGCTCGTTTCAAAAACTGGCGCAGCAGACTTCGAACATTCGTCACCTTGCCGCTGGCAAGTATCGTTTCAGCTTTGTCGCCGAGAAGTGCTTTTTGGGATTCGGTCGGCCACGACTTGTAATAGGGACCGGAAATTTCGACTTCATGAATCCGAATCTGAGGCAGCACGCCTTTCTTGATCGTGCCGATTCGTCCCGCAACGATTCCATTCTTGGCGCTCTTGGCAAAGAGTTCCGGATAACGTCTGGGCAAACGGGTAAAGAGCTTTCGCGCGTCGATTGGACCGTTGAGAAAAGTGAAACGGGGAGTGTATCCCTGGTCCAGCCAAACCTCGACTTCTTGCCAACCGCGTTCATCCGGAAGCCGGAGTTCGGCCAAGAGCGGTTCAACTGGCTGTGGCAAATGGAGCCGCCCGGCGGATTGATCACCGGGTACGATGCCCAACCGAAACGGTTCGCTGGCATCCATACCCAGCTCTCCTTGTTTAAAAGGATGTTTCCGGTTGAGCGCCTCAACATCGAACCTGATTTTATAGTAGCCATCAGCAGGAACGCCCTCGGCAAAGTCATTGATCGCGGCGTAAGCACCCTCAGGTTTTTCTGAATCGGGAACTTCGTAAAGCGTCAGCCATTTAAATCTGGATGTCAGCCGATGGGCTTGATCAATCTCAGGTTGTTGCCTGAAATCATTGCTGAAATTCCATTTGCGAACTTCTGGTCGTGCGGGCGACAGGATTGCTTTCTCAATCGCCTGATCGGCGGCATCAAGGTAACGCGCAAGCAAGTAACCTGACGTGACCAGTTGGTCACCCACATTGTCAAGATGTTGAACGGTTTGGTCCCGAGGAAACGTTGACGTCGGATCAAACATCTGCATGTTCAGATGAAGAAGATCACGAATCGTGTTGCGATATTCGCGAGCATTGAGTCGTCGAAGGACCGTCTGCGTTTTCGCCCCGTTGGTCCGTTGATGATAGTCAGCAATCGTTGCCGTGAGCCTGGCGATGATTTTTTTGCGATCTGCATCCGTTGGCTGCTTGGACTCGGGCGGTGGCATCTCGGACAGATTCAACTGATCGAGAATGTCCTGATAGTCAGCCAGCGTGTTGCTGTCGTTGATCGCGGCAGGAAGTTGATCGAATCGGCGATCACCTTTCTGCGATTTGGCACCATGGCAATCGGTACAGTAAGACTTGAGAAACGGTTGGAGATCATCCGCAAAGACTTGCAACCGAGTACTCGTAAGCAGACAAGCAGCGATCATCAACGCGAAAACCATTCGAATCGTCATGCCTGCTCCAGCCCGGTCAATGTACTGGTGCTGTTACCGAACGAATCAGTTTCCACGCCAAATTTCTGGAGCATTGAAACGAAAAGGTTGCACAAAGGAACTCGCTTGTGTTTTTCTTTGGGATAGATTTTGTGCTCACCATGTCGAAAGCCACCACCCGCAAGAATGATGGGCAGGTCGCTATTGGTATGTGCGTTCGCGTTGCCCATGCCGCTGCCGAGCAACGTGATCGTGTGATCGAGCAAGTTCCTGTCCTTTAGCTGGGTTAAAAAACGGGTGAACTGTTCGACTTGGTAACGTTCAATTTTTACTAGCAGTTCGATGTTGGCGGGTACTTTGCCATGATGCGATAGACCGTGATACCCTTTGTCGATGCCAATGTCGCGAGCGACAAAGCTGCCGCCGATCTCCAGTGTCGCGATACGGGTCGAATCGGTCTGCAACGCAAGGACGATTAGATCGTAAATCAATGGCAGGTCCTGCGCGAGACCCTGGTTTCGCGGCTCGTCGATCGGCGGTTTCGGTTTAGGAACTTTTTGCCATCGCGTATCGAGTGCCAGCTTCGCTTCCACATCCCGAACGGAGCTGAAATACTCGTCCAGCTTTTCGTTGTCGGTTTTGCTCAAACGTCGCTGCAGAGATTTTGCTTCGCCCAAGACGGCATCGAGAATGGAACCTTGCAATCGAATTCGATCGGTCGCTCGCTTTTTGGCCGATACCGCATTGTCAATAAAGAGCGCTCGAAACAACTCCCGTGGCCCGGGGATCGGTGGTACGCGGGCGCCGGTTCGAGTCCAGCTCATCTGGCAACCACCATGAAGTCCGTCGGGCGACCCGATTGTCAGGGCTGGAAAACGGGTACGTGCCCCGACGAATTCTGCGGCACGTTGATCGAGGCTGATGCCACCTTCGGGCATCGCTCGAGCGTCGGCCGCATTGACACCTGTCAAAAAAGTATGAACCGCGTGATGACCGCCTTTGAGTCCATGATCCAGGTGCGAAAAAACTGTCAAGTCGTCTCGATGCTTTTCAAGCGGCTGCAAGAGCGGAGGTAACTTGTAGTCGGCTCCTGCGTCAGTCGGCCAGAATGCGCCGGGGTACATCCCAAACTCGTTACCAATACAAACCAGTCGCCAAGGAGACTCTGAGTCCGAACCGCTCAGACCGCCAAACGATTCAAGCGCAGGCAAAGCCAGCGTGATTCCAGTGGCATGCAAAAACGCGCGACGGCTCACAGCCAATTGAGAACGGTTGGTCATTTCTTGATCCTGAAGATTACACTCAGCCAAAAAGGCCGTGGGTTTAAGAAATTATAATCATCGATCGCTGGGCGACTCGCACTCGAATTTTTTGTTGAGCATAAGCATCTCTATGACCGTTGGCCAACTCTCAATGTGATGCATGTTACTCATTCATCTTGATAGTCCGGCTGGCACAACTCTGGTCGACCTTGACAACAATCTTGCATCAAAAACTGCAACAGCTCGTTGATGACATCGGGACGCAGCGAATAAATCAGCGATCGTCCGTTTCTCGATTGAGCGATCAAATCGGTCGCGGCCAGTTCTTTCAAATGAAACGATAGCGTTGCCGCTGGTACATCCAACGTCTCTGCGAGTCCTCCTGCGGACATACCTTCCGAGCCAGCTTCAACGAGTGCACGAAACACGCGGAGTCTCGTTTCCTGTGCCAATGCTGCCAACGCTTTTACCGCTTGCCTTGTTTCCATATTTCCAATACTATCAAAATGTCGACCTTTTGACGATATTTGTCGGTCGTGATGTTACACCCTTTCAAGCGAAAGATCGCCATGAACTTCCAACGATTTTCAGAACAACTCGCCACCGCCGGGGAAAAATCACTTCAATTGCAGCTACCCACGGGCGGGTCGGTAGCGCCGCATTTCCATGTTACCGAAGTTGGAAAGGTGACCAAGGAGTTTGTTGACTGTGGCGGGGTCCAGCGTTCTGAGCAGACGTGCGTCTTGCAAACGCTGGTCGCCAACGATGTCGACCACCGACTCAAGGCCAATAAGTTGGCGAAAATTCTCGAGATGACCAATCACTTGAACTTGCCCTCCGACATTTCAGTCGAGTTTGAAGTTCAGGGAGACACGGTTCAGATCTTTTCGCTCGACGCGTGTCAAATCGAAGATGCCCAGTTAACGCTCACGCTCGCCGCAAAACAGACCGCTTGCCTTGCACCCGACAAATGTGGAATTGGAGACGCATTGCCGACGATGAATAGCTCGGGTTGCGGAGACACCGGCTGTTGTTAGCGCCAGGGCGCAAGAGCAAGTAGCGTCAGGGCGCAAGCTAGTAGCGTTAGGGCGCAAGCCCTACGGTTTTACCTCACTTGGTAGCGGTCCGGCGCAAGCCGTCCGGTTTACCTCCAATCCGCTACGTTTCTTCTCGACACTTCATCAAAACGCCTGAGCGCAAGCCCTACGGTCCAAGTAGCGTTAGGGCGCAAGCCCTACGGCCCCGGAAGTGTTAGGTCATAAGGAGGTAGCGTCAGGGCGCGAGCCCTACGGCCCCGTCCGCGAGCCCTACGTTCCACGCGATTTTGAAATTAGCGAGTTAACAACCTACGAATTGTCCTATAAAACCGGACGGCTTGCGCCGAGCCGCTACTTGGTTCTCACCGGAAGGCTTGCGCCGAGCCGCTACTTTGATTCACACCGGACGGCTTGCGCCGAGCCGCTACTTTGATGGTCAGCGATTCAGGCTTCTTCGATTTATGTGCGAAATCCAGCGTTTTGGCCCGCCGAAAGGCGACCCGTTAACGATTAGAATCCGCAACAGTTCCTAAAAAAGCACAATAATCGTCCGTTTCGGGCGAAAGAGGGGGCACGGGTCGACCAAATACTAATTGAGACGTACCCTCAACAAACCTCCATAATCCGTAACGAATCATGTCCTTCTACGATTTGTTGCATCTTACCTACCACCAATCTTTCCTTCGTCACGACTGACCAGCCAAATGAATTTTGACCGAGATAACCGACGAGGCTTCCAGTGGCAGGATGTCGACTGGGAGAAGTTCAAGGATGCCCGACCCTTTTTCATCTGGGGAGTTCCTCTGCTGTTGTTGGCGATCCTGGCCTACACCTCCATCTACACCGTGGAAGCGGAATCGCAGGCGGTTGTGTTGAGGTTCGGCAAGTACATCAAAACCGTCGATCCCGGGTTGCGGTTCAAGTTACCTTTTGGGATGGATCAAATTTCGGTCCTGCCGGTCAAACGTCAGCTGAAACAAGAGTTTGGTTTTGAGACCCAAGGCGCTACCAACCCGACGCAGTATTCATCCGAGCAGGAACAAGAACGGAGCATGGTCACTGGCGATCTGAATGCGGCAACAGTCGAATGGATTATTCAGTATCGAATCCAAGACCCCAAACTGTTTCTGTTCAAGGTCCGCAATCCCGGTGAGACGCTACGCGATATTTCCGAGTCAGTGATGCGTACCGTCGTTGGCGATCGCACGGTTGATGAAGTGATCACCGTGGGCCGACAAGAGATTGAATTGGAAGCGCTGGTCCAACTGCAAGAGATTGTCGACAAGTATGAACTTGGGTTGAGCATCGATCAGGTCCAGCTGAAGAATGTCAATCCTCCCAAGCCCGTTCAACCATCGTTCAATGAAGTCAATCAAGCGGAACAAGAGCGGGAAAAGATGATCAATGTTGCCAATGGCGAATACAACAAAGTTGTTCCACGAGCCAGCGGCGAAGCCGAACAAAAAATCCAGGCGGCCGAAGGCTATGCACTCAAACGCGTCAATGAAGCGGAGGGAGATGTATCCCGCTTTACCGCCGTGATGACCGAATTTGAGAAAGCACCCGAAGTCACCAAGCGACGGATCTATATCGAAACCATGCGTGATGTTGTTCCCAAGTTGGGTCGCAAAATCATCATTGATGAAAAAGCCAGTCAGATTTTACCGCTGTTGCAGCTGCCCACTGATTCACAGGAGAACCAGCGATGAAACAAATCGCCACTTTGGTCGCCCTCGCCGTCTTGATCTTGATCACTTTGGTCAGTTTCAGCAGCGTTTATACCGTGTCAGAAACTGAGCAGGTCATTATCACACAGTTCGGCAAACCAGTCGGCGACCCGATCAGTGAGGCTGGCCTGCAATACAAAGTCCCATTTATTCAGGAAGTGACTCGTATCGAAAAACGAATCCTCGAATGGGATGGCCGCCCCAATGAAATGCCCACCAAGGACAAGACTTATATCGTTGTCGATACCTTCGCACGCTGGCGCATCAAGGATGCTAAACAGTTTTTTCTACGATTGCGCGACGAGCGCAGTGCTCAATCCCGTTTGGATGACATTCTCGGGAGTGAGACTCGCAATGCGATCGCCAAACACGAATTGATCGAAGTCATTCGAAGTACAAAGGACCGTGAACCCGCTCGTGATGTCTCTTTGGCCGAAGCGCCAGGAAACATTGGCGTCCTGTACCCGATCACCAAAGGCCGAGCGAAAATCGAAGACGAAATCTACAATTTGGCCGCTGGCAAACTCGCCGATTTCGGAATCGAGCTGCTCGATGTTCGTTTCAAACGATTGAACTACAACGAAAGCGTGCGGCAAAGAATTTACGAACGGATGATCAGTGAACGGCAACAGATTGCCGAACGTTTCCGCAGCGAAGGCGCTGGGGAAGCGGCAAAGATCATGGGAAAAAGCGAAAGGGACTTGCTGCGAATTGAATCCGAAGCGTACAAAAAAGTTCAGGAAATCCGCGGTGCGGCCGACGCAAAGGCAACCGAAATCTACGCTGAAGCCTACAACAAGAGCCCAGAATCGGTCGCGTTCTACGAATTCATGATGACCATGGAGTCGTACCAGGAAATGCTCGATCAGAAAAGCACACTCATCCTGACGACCGGCAGCGACATCTTCCGCTTCCTGAAAAACGTCGATCAGGAAAACGACTGATCATCATCGGGGTCATGGTCATTGGATGATGTTTGTCGGTGAGCCATCAGCAACAACATCAACGAGTGCCACGAAACGAAGGGTGCCATTTGAAATTGTCTATGACCAATCGCCTTCGTGTGTACCGTCAAAACGTTTCTTCAATCCTTCCCAACAATCAACGTAGTCGTCCTGAATCTTGGCTTCGTTGGCGGCGAATTCGGTAACCAATTGGGGGAATCGAGTTTCGAACATGAACGACATCGTGTTGTCCAGATAGACGGGATCGTCGCTGGACTGACTTGCCTTCATGAACGCGTCGTTGTCCGGTCCGTGGGGCAACATGCAATTGTGCAAACTGATGCCGCCAGGCATAAACCCTTGAGGCTTGGCATCGTATTGGCCGTAAATATTGCCCATCAATTCGGACATAATATTCTTGTGGTACCACGGCGGACGAAACGTGTTCTCTTGTGGCAACCAGCGGGGTGGGAAGATCACGAAATCAATATTGGCGGTACCGATCTCGGACGTCGGAGCGGTCAAGACGGTAAAAATCGACGGATCGGGATGATCAAAGGTGATCGAACCGACCGCTGCAAAATGCCGAAGATCGTATTTGTAAGGCGCGTAGTTGCCATGCCACGCAACCACATCCAGCGGCGAGTGGTCGATCTCGGTACGGTGAAACTCACCGCACCATTTAATCGTGACGCCGCAAGCTGCATCGCGATCTTCAAACCAGGCAACCGGCGTTTTGAAATCGCGAGGATTGGCCAAACAGTTGGCTCCGATTGGGCCCCGACCAGGCAACGTAAATTTGGCTCCGTAGTTTTCGCAAACAAAGCCGCGAGCTTCGCCGTCGACCAAATCAACTTTGAAGACCATACCGCGTGGCAAGATGCAAATCTCCAGCGGCTCCAAATCGATTTTCCCAAACTCGGTCAAGATAACGAGTCGCCCTTGTTGTGGGACGATCAATAGTTCTGCGTCGGCATTGTAAAAGTACTCATCGTTCATACTGGCATTGGCCAGATAGACGTGCGAGGCCATCCCGACTTGCGTGTGAACGTCGCCGGCGGTGGTCATCGTTCGCATGCCGGTAATGAAGTTAACCGACGTTTGCGGGAAGGGAGTAGGGTCCCAACGATATTGCCCAAGGGAGATCACGTCGGGGACGAGATTGGGCGCCGACTTCCAATACGGCATTTCGATTTTTGCAAATCGTTTGACATGTTTGACCGATGGTCGAATCCGGTACAGCCAAGACCGTTCCAGCGTCGCGGTGGGGGCAGTAAATGGAGACCCGGACAGTTGTTCGGCATAGAGTCCATAAGCGCATCGCCGTGGCGAATTTCGTCCGACGGGGAGAGCCCCGGGCAAGGCTTCGGTTTCGAAATCATTTCCGAACCCAGGCTGATAGCCGACTTGAGTTGCATTTCCTGGCTGACGCGTTCCCGCTTTCGCCTGCTTGCTCGCCTGAAAAGACGAATCATTCATGGTTGCTCCTCATTTTGAATCTTCAACGTAACTCAAGCATGGTGGTGACGGGTCAAGAATACCAGCCATCCCATAGGTCGATCGGCAAGACCGACTTTTCAAGCTTACCAGCTCACCATCTAGTTTCGCCCACTTGGCCAAAATGATCAAC
Organism: Planctomycetota bacterium; assembly: GCA_038534355.1. Taxonomy (GTDB): domain Bacteria; phylum Planctomycetota; class Planctomycetia; order Pirellulales; family Pirellulaceae; genus Mariniblastus. Next base: position 40,998 of record JBCAWX010000019.1, on the reverse strand, counting down.
GGCCGCCGACAGGGCAACTCGCGTCCCGATTGTCCACAACCACAGCAAATTGTTGTTCTTGAGAGCGCTGTGCCAATCGCAAACTCGTTGCCCCAGACATCAGTTCAGGCGAACGGCTGTGATCAAGCCACTTCGAAGCCATGGCGCTGTTCTCGCGCCAACATGGCGTTAGCTTCTGCGTCGTCGGCAATCATTTCCTGTTTCGCGTCCCAAGACAATGGTCGACCGGCTCGAATCGAGATGTTGATCAAGTGACAGGTCGTCGCGCTGCGATGCTGGCTCTCAATATCGGAGATCGGTGTCTTTCGCGTTTCAAGACAGTCAAAGAAATTGCCCATATGATTCACAATCGCGTCGAGCTTCCCGGATCGTGAAGGACGACTCAGGTTGTCATCGCCATAAGCTTGATAGGTTTCGCGCGGCAGTGGACGATCCTTCAATTGTTTGACTGGCGTACCATCGATGGTACCTCGGTTGACAAAAAACCGGCCACGTTCGCCCTCAAACAAGATGCCACGTCGGCCTGAATCACGTACCATCAGCTCGACTCCATTCTGGTATTTAATATCTGCTGCAAAGTCAGTCGGAACTGTGTAACCGCCGGGGACCGCAGCGAACTTACCGCGTCCAGCGATGTTGACTGGGTGACTATCGATGGCCCACTGTGCGATGTCGATGTGGTGGGCGCCCCAATCGGTCACTTTGCCACCTGCATAATCCAACCACCACCGAAACGTGTAATGGCAACGCTCTGGAACATACGAAACTTCAGGCGACTGCCCTTGCCATAGATCCCAATTCAGATGACCAGGCACTTTGGTGGTTTGAAACGGACCGCCAGCCGGGTTCTTGTCCGTTGTGCAGGTCACTCGTTTTAGTTTACCGATCCGACCGGCGCGAACCATCTCGACAGCCAACCGAAAACGTGCGTCATTTCGCTGCCAAGTACCGACTTGGACAATGCGGTCGTGCTGTCCTGCGACGTTTCGAATCACTTTGCCTTCGTCAACGGTCAACGTCAGTGGTTTCTCCACGTAGACGTCTTTGCCCGCTCGAATCGCATCGATCAACATCTTCGCATGCCAATGGTCGGGACTGCCGATCAGTATCACGTCTACGTCCTTACGCGCGATTAGATCCTGATAGTCCTCAAAGATACGCGGCGTGCTGCCGAAACTTGCACGAGCCTGTTCTCGAACGTGTCGGTCAACATCGGCGATTCCAACGACATCACCATACTGACGCGCTTTCTCAGTGATCACGGTACCCTGGTAACGCATGCCGATCGCGCCGATACCGATTCGTTCTACCTTCGCCCTTGGTTTTTGAGCTACTGAGGTTGCGGGCGAAACGAATGTCGCACCGGAAAGTAGCGGAAATGCTGCGGCAATCGAGGATCGCAGGAACTCACGTCGACGGAACATGTGGAGGCCTCACGATTCCAAAACAGGATAGGGCGGCAAGCAAGATCCGAAGTCACACGAAAAAAAGCGTTACGTCGCGACGAACAGATAGACCCGATTATAAGACCTCCGTGACCAACTTCCAAACACTCGCGGCAACACGTTTCTGATGGCGACAATCAAACCATCATTCGTGGTTCATCGTCACCAGCTTAGTCAACCGTTTTCAAAAACTCTGGCGCCGTCGCTCCCATCGAAACGTAAATGCTCATCAACGCGTCGACTTGCATGTCAGCGGGAATCACATGTTGCACTGGTAAATACATCAGTGCGCCTCCAAAAGGAACCGGCGCTGTTGGCACGACCACGATGTAGTACTCGCCGCCGTCAACCAGAAACTTTTTGTTGGAGACTAGCAGCGCAAGAATCAACGTTGATGGATCGCCACCGAATCGACAATACACCGGTGACATGCCACTGAGGTCCGCTGACTCCTTCTGATCCATCAAACCGACGACCTGTTTGGACGTCCGGTAGATACTTCCAATCCCTGGAATGGCGTTGGCAATCCAACCCAACATGTCGCCAATCCACTGCTTGGCTCCATGCTCCAAAAAGATCCCCAGCAAAAACACGGCACCAAGAATCGTGACCCAACCTACGAGGTACGCGATCCAACCTGGACCAGTTTGCGATACTTGCAATCCAATACTGCTGAAAAATCCTCCAACCGTGGTTTCAGGGCCGATATAAGCGTGAACAATCTGGGCCAACCAGGCAACTGCGGCGACTGTGATCACCAACGGCAAAACGGCAAACACTCCGGTCAAGAAGTATCGTACCAGTCGGAGTCTCAAAGCCATGATCATGTTTGTTATCCCGTTCGGTGGTTCTGAGTCGATGTTACGGAGTCAAAACTGCACATCGTATCGTATATTCCATTTTTTGATACAAGGGTGATGCCTCGATCAGGTCATCGAAGCGTCTCGACGGAAGCGTAAAAATGCGGGGCCTTGGTCAGGAAATGAAAGCTCAACCCAGCCGACTTCAAACGCGCACGCAACTCCTTCTTGGCAAGCAAAGATCGAAGCACAGAACGAAGCTGCTTCGCCGTCTTCTTGATTCCTGCAGAATAAGCGAACCCCTTACCCTTAAATTCTGGCACAGCGTGGTACTCCTCAGCCAAGAGACTCAGCTCACCAATGAACTGGTGTCGCGAGCGTTTCTTCGCTGGGTATTTGTCCCGCATGGGTCGCATGTCCCCGAAATTCACTTTGACCTCGCCCAGTTTTGGTTCGAAGGTGCAATAACAATGTGGCCGAGAACCGGTCTGCACTTTTTCGAATACATCAAAAAAGTCGTTCAAAAACGTGGCCAGACATTTTGAACTGGCTTGCCAAGTGCCACACTCGTAGCGGACTCGATACACCGTTTGGCGCTTCGTTTGTTCCATCATCCAACCGTCCGGAAGAATCAGCTCAGCGTTCGACGTCTGTGACTTGCGTCTTGACGAACTCCGCTTGGCGACGCGAGTGGAAACAACATCTGCTTCAAACAGATCGCCGACCAGTTGTTCGATACTCATCGGATCGCGAAGATTCAAACTGCAGACATAGGCAAGCAATTCGGGCGTCCCTTTTCGTCGATTGGAATACTTGGCTTTCGCGTCATGATCTGCCATGGCTTCCACGAGCACCTTCAAGGCAAGTCGCAGGTGCTTCGAATTCATCGCAACGTGATCCGTCAAATCCAGAATCATAATCCGGCCGCGTCGTTCTTTGAGAAATTGTTCCAACTGTTCAATGGCTTGCCCCAACTCAGGGAGATCTGGAAAAAGCTCGATCAAAAAACTTCGACTGCGTTCTAGATTCTCTAACGCACGTTTACGCGACAGGCGAAGGCAAGCCGTCTTCTCACAGTTCGCCTGCAGGTCCGCTGGTGATACCAGAGCTGGCCAAAGGAGTGGGATAAACGAAGTCGACTCGGCAAGCGTCTTTCGTTTTGAATCAAAGATAGTCGTTCGGGTCGCCATCTTCTTTGACCTTTACTAGAGAACCAACATTGCAAATTCGAAGGTTGCCAAGTTCGATGATCGCGATACATTCAAGATCGCAAAACTTCAACGAAACGAGTACGCATCTATGTTAAACAATCATCGTTTGGTCGGCAGCAATCCGCGTCTACGTCTGAAGTCTGCGTCTGCCATATTGCCTGCCATATTGCCTGCCATATTGTTTGCCTTTGGGTCTTCGACCCCAGCCTGTCGTTGCAACGTTGACCAACAAGCGTGCATCGTCCCGGTTCTTCAGGGATTGTCGAGGATCGCGAACTTTCGCAACGGATTTGCGTCGCTGGCTAATTGCGGTCAAAATTAAAGCTGACCATGCGATTCCTGCCTTGTGATTGCAGTTTAATCCTACCCGCATGTTTCTCGCTTGAAATGAATTGACCGACTATGAAACTCTATGGACATGCTTTCACCTTTTTGCTCGTTTGGGTTGTCGGTTGCTTGATCGAGGTCCCCGACGCAACGGCCCAGGAGTCATCCGACGCCAACCAACGGCCGAATGTTGTCTTGATCGCTGTCGACGATCTCAATGACTGGATCGGATGTCTCGGAGGTCACCCCCAGGCTCAAACGCCGGGCTTTGACAAACTTGCCGCCAAGGGTGTGCTGTTCACCAACGCTCATTGCCAGTCACCGGTTTGCAATCCATCACGCGCGAGTCTGATGACGTCCCTGTTTCCAAGTTCATCCGGCATCTACTTTCTCGATCCCGATCTGGCCAAGTCGCCCATTTCGACGAACAACACGCTGTTGCCAAAGCGTTTTCAAAACGAAGGTTTTCAGGTCAGTGGCGCTGGCAAACTTTTCCATGGAGGTCAGAACAAAAAGTACTGGCCGAACTGGAACAATTTTGGCGGGGCGGGATGGCCAAGACAGGCAAAGAAATTGACGCCGTTTCCCGGTCATCCGTTATGGGATTGGGGCGTCATCAAAGAACGGGACGAAGATTCTCCCGACTATAAGATCGCCAGTTGGACCGTCGACGCGCTCAAGAATCAAAAGGCCGACCAACCGTTTTTAATCGGCACTGGATTTGTCCGCCCTCATGTACCGCAGTATGCCTCCCAAAAGTGGTTCGATATGTACCCGCTGGAAACGGTCCAACTTCCCAAGTACCGCAAAGATGATCTGAAAGATCTTTCCAGCTACGCCATCGATATCACACGTTTGAAACACGTTGCGCCAACGCACGAATGGGTTCTGGAAAACGATCAATGGAAACCACTGGTCCAGTCCTATCTGGCATGTGTCAGTTTTGTCGATTCACAAGTGGAACGTGTCGTCGACGCGATCGAAAACAGCCCGCACAAAGACAACACTTACATTGTTCTGTTTAGCGATCATGGTTTTCATCTGGGCGAGAAAGATCGGTACGCCAAACGGAGCCTTTGGCAAGACAGCACGCGAGTTCCAATGATGATCGCCGGTCCAGGAATTAAGCCAGGCGTCTGTGACGCGCCAGTCCAGCTGATGGACATCTATCCGACCCTGCTGGAGCTCTGCAAGTTGTCAGCTGACGAAAAACTGGAAGGACACTCGCTACAACCACTGCTTAAGAATCCGAAAGCGGACTGGGACCATTACGCGCGGTGCAGTTTTGGACCAGGCAACTACGCGATCGTTTCAAAACAATACCGCTACGTGCATTACAACGACGGGTCACAAGAATTTTATGACAATCAATCGGACCCACATGAATGGAAAAATTTGATCAACGAAAAGTCCATGGCATCCATCATCGAACAACATCGATCACAGATTCCAAAAGAGCGTCATGTCATCCTTGGCAAACGTTCGACAGGTCATTTATCATTCGAAGCCACGGAAGCCAAACTTGTTCAACCTGCGGGTCAGAAGTAGGCAGACAAAATCGAATCGGTATCGCCACTTCAAAACCAAATTGCGCATCTTGGATCAGCCGATTTGACCGCGCTTACGCATGTTGCCGAATCGTGCAGCTGAAAGTAGAAAAGCTGATGAACATTTCTTCGACGTCTCGATGTGCATCCATTTTTTGGCTGCCCGCCTGGATCGTTTTGTTACTGCTGTTGTCGCCGACGTTGATTGGCGGAGCTGCCAATGCCCAAGCCGTCCTTCAATCCGATGATCGCATTGCCATCGTTGGCAGTACGTTCGTTGAGCGAGCTCGCCTCTATGGACATCTCGAAACCAACCTTCAACTTGCGGCGGGACCGGACGTTACGAATCTCCAGTTTCGAAACCTTGGCTGGAGCGGTGATACGGTTTTCGGCGATGCCCGATCTTATTTTGGTCCACCGCGCGAGGGGCGAAACCGATTGGATAAAGTCATCTCCGAGTTGCGTCCAACGGTGCTGGTGTTGTGTTATGGAACCGCGCCAGCAATCTCCGACCGGCAAGCGTGGACCGGTGAGCCGACTGCGAAATTGATGACGGATTCAGGGCTCGACGCTACCCAAAAAAGTTTTGCACAGGGTTATCAATCGTTGGTCGACCGTGCCATCAAGGCCGCGGGGGGCAGCATTCGTCAATTGGTTTTCATTGCACCACCCCCTTTTGAAAGTCTTGGCCCTCCATTGCCCAGCCAATCGTCGAACAATCGACGGCTCGCAGCGATTCGCGACACAATTCGACAACTGGCTGAGAAGAACAAAGGCCACTTTGTCGATCTGTTTCACACACTTGGTGGCGATGATTTCCGTGACGAGCCTCCGGAAAAACCACTGACTCACAACGGGATTCATCATACCGAGGCCGGCTATCAAATCATTGCCAATGAGCTTGCCAAGGGCTTGGGCTTGAAACGTTCGGCGTCGATCGAACTTGATTCAAAACCAGTAGATGAGCTTCGTGATCTGGTCATCGAAAAGAACCGTCTCTACTTCAATCGCTGGAGACCGTCCAACGAAACGTACCTGTTTCTGTTTCGCGCTCACGAACAGGGAAACAATGCAGCTGAAATTCCGCAGTTCGATCCATTGATTGCCGAGCAAGAGAAAAAGATCGAGGTCGCGCGACAGCGAATTTTTGAAAGCCAACCCAACCAATGAGCAACCTAAAACGATTCAAACGGTCGGCCCCGATCATGCAACTGTCTCTCAAGTCCACGCCATTGGCCACAATCGCTGTGTTGATGGTGTTCTGTTATTTGTCAAATCAACTTGTCGCCCAAAATGGGCTGCGGGAAATTCCTGACACCGCTCACGATGCCCAGTTGAAAGCGTTCGCGCCGATGCCTGGTGCTTCGATCAACCTGTTCGCCCACGAGCCAGCCGTTGCCAATCCAGTGCATATGAACTGGGATCGACGGGGGCGTCTGTGGGTTGTCAGCAGTCGTCTTTATCCTCAAATCAAACCGGGGCAAACGGAAACCGACAAAATCGTGATCCTTGAAGATTGTGATGGGGATGGCGTTGCCGAGAAACAAACGGTGTTTGCTGACAACTTGCATATTCCAACGGCGGTGCTGCCGATCGACGGCGGCGCGTACGTGGCCAACTCCGTGGAAGTTCTCTTTCTACGAGACACCGACGGTGACGATATTGCCGACACTCGCGAAGTTGTCCTGTCCGGGTTTGGAACCGAAGACACTCACCACTTGTTGCACACATTTCGCATGGGGCCAACAGGAATGGTGTGGATGAATCAATCGATTTACATCCACTCTCATCTGGAAACTCCTTATGGTATTCGTCGACTTCTTGGAGGTGGAATGTGGCATTTCCGCAAAGACACCCAACGTGCCGAAGTCTTTATGAAAGGGCTGATCAATCCATGGGGACATGCGTTTGATGATTGGGGCCAAAGTTTTATGACTGACGGTGCGGGCGGCGAAGGGATCAACTTTGTCTTTCCGCGATCCGTCTTTGCAACCTCACCCGGCGCGTCCAGAATCCTTCACGGGCTCAATCCGGGGCAACCGAAACACTGCGGACTGGAGATTCTCTCAGGACGTCACTTGCCCGATTCTCTACAAGGTGTTTTTGCGGCTCCCGATTTTCGAGGCAGCCGCATCAACCTGTTTCGACTAACCGACAGTGGCAGCGGCTACATCTCCACTCAGATCCAAGACCTGGTCGCATCAAAACACCGCGCTTTTCGCCCCGTCGATATCAAGATGGGTCCGGACGGAGCGATTTATATTGCGGATTGGTACAACCCGATCATTCAACACGGTGAAGTTGACTTTCGCGATCCGCGTCGCGATCACGAGAACGGTCGTATCTGGCGACTCACGTTTGATCGTCGCAAGCTGGTCGAAAAGCCTGACTTGCCATCGATGTCTGACGAAGCACTGGTCGAAGCACTAAATGCTCCTGAAGGCTGGACGCGACATCTGGCAACGGCCGAATTACGAATGCGGAAACCCGAAGCCATGCAAGCTGCACTGGCTGCGGCAACGCCACCGGACGGAGCGGATGTTGAACTGTTTGAACTACGCCGCGCGTGGGCCAACTTGGCGACCAATCAAGTCGATTCGAAACAGCTGCAGTCGCTATTGGCGTCGAAGAATCACAAGGCAAGGGCAGGGGCGCTGCGTGTTATCTATTACGAGACCGAGCGATTTCCCGAGGCATTTGAAATCGCCTCGAAGGCCGTAACGGATCCGCATCCCCATGTCCGGCTTTGGGCCGTTAGTGTTCTCGCCCAGCTGAATCACGCCAAGACCGTCCACGCGGCGTTAAAAGCACTCGAAGGCGTCGACGCGAAAGATGAGTTTCTTGATTTTGCGGTTTGGTCGATCTGTCGTGAGCATGCGCAGCGTTGGGAGTCCGCGGCAAAAGCAGGAAACCCGTTTGATTCACTTGATCAACTTCTGTTTGCCGTTCGAGCCGTCAATCGACCGATCGGACTTGCGACAATCATGGCCGCGTTGAAGCAAAAAAAGCTCTCCTCAGACGCGCAAATCCAAACCGTCACTGACTTGATTTCCAAAGTCGGATCTGCGGCTGAATTGAATGAGATATTTGAGTACGCATTGCTACCTGGAACGCCTGTTTCGCACCAGCGAAAAATCCTTTCTGCGTTGGTGAGTGCCGGGAGACTTCGCAAACTGAAACCACAAGGTGACCGCAGTCGCATCCAGCGTTTTCTGGATTCATCCGACCCAAACTTATTCGCCACAGCAGCAGTGTTGGCAGGCCAATGGGGTGTTCCCGAAAGCCAAGAATTACTTGAGCAAGCGTTCCTCAACTACGAAAGTGATCCAGCACGAGCAAACGCTGCACTCAATGGACTGGTCGCTCAAGCTGGCAAACCGGCAGGTCAGTTTTTCGACCGAATCATGAACGATGGCAATGCTCCCTATTCGCTTCGCACATTGGCGACGGTCGGGCGAGTGCGGATCACTCCAGCTTTTGGCGCAAAACAGGCGATCCGAGTTCTCAAGGATGCGCCTTCGTCGGATGCAGCGAAATCGGTTTACGCGGCGATTCTCGCCAACAAGATTGCCCGGAACTCGTTGATCAAATCGCTCCAAGACCAACAGCTGCCATCACCGATCGCGCTCGCCGGAATCCAGTTGGCGAGCAATTCGGCGGTTCGCTCCAACGAATTGATCGCTGCACTTCGCGCCGCTGGTCAAATCAAACCGATGAAGGCAGCACTGACCAAGACGGAAATGGAATCGATGATGCAGCGAATCGCCAAACAGGGTGATCCTCATCGAGGTGAATCAATTTACCGTCGAGCTGAACTTCGATGCGTCGCTTGTCACGCCATCGGTGGAGTTGGCGGGGCGGTCGGTCCCGATCTGGTCAGTATCGGGTCAAGTGCCCCAGTTGATTACTTGATCGATTCGATGTTGCAGCCAAGCGTCAAAATCAAAGAGGGCTACCACACGACAATCATCAGCACTTTCGATGGCGAACTGATCGCAGGCGCCGTGGCACGTGAAGATGCAAACGAAATTGTCATTCGTGATGCCGAAGCCAGAGAACGTCGGATTTCCAAAGACGATATCGACGAACGTGAGATCGGAAAGATCTCTCTGATGCCGACAGGTTTGACTGAGAAACTTCGTGAAGATGAATTCGTGGATCTGATCCGGTTTCTTTCAGAGTTGGGTAAGGAAGGCGAGTTCAAAACGCAAAACAATCGATTCATCCGGAGCTGGCAGTTTTTACAACCTCACGATCGAATTCGCGACGAGATCGGACACTATGGGGATGTGATTTTTGCCGAGGACGACCCAACGTATGAATGGACCGAAGTGTTTACCAAAGTATCGGGTGATCTGCCGTTTTCCGAATCACCCAATCTGGTCGGTCGTGGACGAAACCGACACGGAGCTGCACGTACGTTTATTGAAACATCGAAGGCTGGAAACGTTCGATTGAAGATTCGTGGCAAGTTGAAAGATCTGAGTTTGATTCTCAATTCAACGGAATTACCACTGCCAAAAGGTGGCGATGCGACCGAGGTAACCTTGAAGCTGGAACGAGCTGGACGACACAAGCTAACCCTGGCGGGTCTTAAGCAGTGGGGACTCGACGGGGTCTCTGTCGAGCTGTTGGACGACGCTTCGGTGGTGACGGTTGCGAAATAGTTATCGCCGTTGGAGAAACTCGAATTCTGACGTTGGACAGAGTTTTTGCGATAGTGTTTGAATCCAACAACTTACATTCAGCCATTGATTCATTCGGCCAACCAACGAAGCTCCCATCCGCAGAAACGGTTGTTTACTTCCGGGCGATTGGGAAACCGGTGATTCCGTTGAAGCGGCGATTCAACACCAATCTGGTTCTTGAGAGGCCAAACTCATTCATCAACTCTCCGATGCCCGTGCTGGCATTTTGAAGTTCACTCATCCTTCATCAAAATGGTTGAGAAGTCACTCCAATTCAAGGAAGTGGGATGTCTTGCAATCTTCCCCCGCACGCCAACCGATTCCACTTTTTATGTTGCCCGTTCGAATTGTTGAGTAAGTCGCGCGATGCGATCGGCCAATTTCTCACTTGAAAGCTTCATCTTCAATCGATCTATCAACAGCGGGAAGGCTAGCGGTGTCGGCTTGGGTGGGTCTTTGATCAACAACTTTGCTCCAGCGAGTCGTTTCAGCGCATCTCTTAGGCGATCGTGCTCCAACTGCTGCTGAAGAACTTCGCGACGAGCTTGTTTGAGCAACAAGTTATCGGCGTCGTATTCTCGAAAGACGTCAAAAAACATGTCACTGGACGCTTGCAACTGCCGTGATGTTTTTCCCTGTCCCGGTAGCCCACCAAAAACGAGGCCAGCAATTCTGGCGATATCACGGAACTGACGTCGATCCAATTCGCCAGCATTCATGCTTTGTTCGATCTGGTTGACCAATCCGTCGTGTTGAAATATCCCGCTTTCAAGCGCCCTTTCCAGTGGAAGTTCAGTAGGTGATAGAAATTCAATGCCGTAATCGTTGATCGTCGTGGCAAAGGTAATCGGTTGGAGTCGACTCATTCGCCAGGCCAGAATCGCGGCCAGCCCTTCATGCACGAGCCGACCTTCAAATGGATACAAAAAAGTATGATAGCCGTCTCGAGTCTTCACACGCTCAATTAACAAAGAGTGTTCATCGGGAATTGCGGACCATTCTGATTGCAGCTGCAGCAACTTCTTGACGGATCGCATTTCTGGTCCGCTATACTGCCCGCGACTGGCATCTCCAAGTTGCCGTCGAACAGCGGCGGACAATTCGCTGGACAAAGGCAAACGGCCTCCCACCCAACGAGGTAACGCAGCAACTTTCCCTTTCGCGCGTCGAACCCAAGCGGTCATGTCGCGAACCATTACCAGTTTCAAGGTTCGACCCGCAAACAGAAACTTCTCTCCTGGTTTGAGCCTTGAGATGAATCGCTCTTCGATCGTCCCCAGCCGTCCACCTTTAAGAAACTTGACCAGCACCTCACGGTCACTAGAAATTGTGCCGATCGACCACCGATGCTGCTTCGCCATTTTGGCATCACGAATCCTGTACCCAGAGTCACTTGCAACCACCCGTTGGAAATCGGGATAGGCTTTGAGACTATCACCTCCGCGTCGCACAAAATCGATCACCCATCGCCATTCCTGTTCCGTCAATTCTGCAAATGCGTTGGTCTGACGAACTTCATCGAACAAGGTTCGCTCGTCAAACGGCGTTCCACATGAAAGTGTCACCAAGTGCTGGGCCAAGACATCCAGGCAGCCCGTCAACGGAACTCGCGATTCAATTTGATTGCATCGCAACGCGACCTTTGCAGCGGCCAACTCAATTAATTCCAAAGCGTGCGTTGGGACGAAAACCAACTGGCTCTTGCCGCCGGGATAGTGCCCACTGCGTCCAGCCCGCTGCATCAATCGGGCAATTCCCTTTGGGCTTCCAACTTGTAGCACCTGTTCAACGGGAAAAAAATCGACACCGAGATCGAGACTCGATGTACAGACCACACAGTAAAGATTACCTTCGTCCAATTCGCGTTCGACCCAGTCACGCTTTTTGCGATCCAGCGATCCGTGATGCAAACCGATCTTTCCAGCCCACTCTGGTTTGGCATGCAAAATCGCAGAGTACCACTTCTCCGCTTGAGAACGTGTGTTGGTGAACACCAATGAGCTTCGAACCTCTTCAATGGCATCAACGACTGCAGAAAGCGACTTTAACCCCATGTGTCCAGCCCAGGGGAATCGTTCGATCTTCTTGGGCACAATACTCTTCATCGAAAGCCGACGACGGGCAGGTGCCTTGACGACGGTCGCAGGAGCGTCGGTGCATCCGATCGCTGTGCGCATCGCTTCGTCCACGTTGCCGATGGTTGCAGACACTGCCCACGTTTGTACACCTGGGCTAAGCCGTCGTAATCGTGCCAGACCCAGCTCGGCTTGCACACCTCGTTTGGAACTCATCAACTCATGCCACTCGTCGAGCACGATCAGTTTGAGGCTGCCAAACTGTGACTGAGTTTCAGGAAACGACAACAAAATCGAAAGACTCTCAGGTGTGGTAATGAGACAAGTCGGCAATTGCTTCTTCTGGCGAGTCTTGATCGAAGAAGACGTGTCACTGGTCCGTTTTTCAACCAGCCATGGCAATCCAAGGTCTTCAACTGGCTCGCGAAGCGCCAGCAGTGTATCGGCGGCTAACGCGCGTAGGGGTGTGATCCAGACGACCTGAATTGAATCAAATCGATTTCGATGCTTCCGTTTCGATTTGACAGGAACAGTCTGAGAGTTTGCGAGCCACTGTTGATGTGTAAGACTTTCATGCCAGCTGGCGATCGCACCCAACCAAACGGCAAGTGTTTTTCCCGTACCAGTGGGACTATGCAAAATGCCATGCTCACCAGCGGCGATTGACTTCCAGACTTTTCGCTGAAATGGGAACGGCTGTCGCGATTTTCCCTTCATCCATGTGGCAACCAACTTGAGTCCGCTGGGCTTCTTCACACTTGCTCCAGCAATGACAGTATGGTTTTTAACGAGTCAGCATCGGCGGGCTTTTTGTCATGTCGCCAGCGACTAATCCTCGGAAAACGAACCGAGACGCCAGATTTGTGACGCGTTGATCGTTGAATGTTTTCAAACGCCAACTCAAAAACAAGCTCAGGCAATACGCTGTGCACCGGCCCAAACTTCTCTTTCGTATTCTTACGGACAAAGGCATCGACTTTGCGAATTTCGGCATCGGTCAACCCGGAGTACGCCTTGGCGAAGGGCACCAACTGGTCACCCTGCCAAACGGCAAACGTAAAGTCGGTGTACAAACCAGCCCGTCGTCCGTGACCTCGCTGAGCATAAACCAGAACCGCATCGATCGTGTAGGGATCAACTTTCCATTTCCACCAATCGCCAACGGGGCGTCCCACTTGGTATTTGGATGACTTGCGTTTCAGCATCAATCCTTCTGCGCGAACTGATTTGCTCGTCGATCGAATTTCAGCAAGCTGCGACCACGTAAAATTTTCTGCTTTGTCGAGTACGTCAAGTTGGGGACGAATGGCAACTCGTGACGCGTCGTCCGGCACCGTTGCGAACAACTCACCATCCTGTCGTTCTTCTTGAGCATCGAGACTAGACAGTAGATCCTTCAGTTGACGTTGGCGTTCGATGAGCGGCGTTTCTCGAAGATCGACTCCATCATTTTCAATTAGATCGAATACCAACAGGACGACAGGGACTTCGCCAAGCACCTTCCTTCCAAGTCGTTTTCGGCCCAACCGACGTTGCAATTGAGCAAACTCCAACGGCATGTTCTTGGATTCATCCCAACCAAGGATTTCACCATCAATTACAGTACCACATGGTAATTGCTGAGCAGTGTTTGCAATTTCGGGAAACTGGTCGGTCACCAGATCCTCGCCGCGAGACCAGATGAATGTCTCGCGTTCGCGGCGGATCAATTGGGCACGAATACCGTCCCATTTCCATTCAGCAACCCATTCGGATGGCTCTCCGAGTGAATCCGGTTCCTCTTTGAGCGGGTTCGCTAAAAAAAACGGGTAGGGCTTACTGATCGCCGTTTCGTTTTCGTCGGGATCGATTAAATGCTGGTAGAACGCGGTCGTAGGTTGCCACTCTCCCATCAACCGATGCGAAATGGTTGCCGTCTCAAGTTCGGCATGCGCTGCAATAGCGCGAACCACCAACCCCTTGGAGACACCGACACGAAATCCACCCATCATCAATTTGCCGAGCACAAATCTTTGACGTTGATCAAATCGATTCCACAGTGATACGACACGCGTTTCCTGTTCCGACGGTTCGCAATCGCGAAGCGTAAGTAGTTCGTCTTCAATGAGACGATGCAACGACGGCGTTGTGTCATGAGTTGTGGCGAGAGGAAGGATCAACGAGATCGTCTCTGCAAGATCACCCACTCGATCATAACACTCGTCGAACAACCAGGTGGCAACTCCAGATTGCTGAGCGGCCCATTTTCGCAACAAACCAGTTTTAACCAATCGTTTGATTCGATTTCCGACCAACAAATTGATCGCCCAAATTGCGTCCGCCGGTTCAGCGACCGCGAGATAGTCCCGAATCGCGGCAACTTTTTCGTTCGTTTTGGTCGTTGAATCGAGTCGCCAATAGAGTTCGCAAAATTCATTCATTTGCCACCGTCCGATTCGGTTGATGCTGCCGATTCTTCGGAATCGGTTTCCAACAACTCGCCGACAAACTTCGTTTCTACAACGCGACTCTGGATACCGGTGTCGTTTAGGTGACGAACAACGACATCCGAATAGCCATGGGTTACCCAGACTTGCTCGGCCTCAGTTTCGTGAATCGTTCGAATCAACTCAGTCCAATCGACATGGTCCGAAAGAATAAAGCCTCGATCCATTGACCTTCGACGACGTGTCCCTCGTATCTGCATCCATCCGGAAGCCATCGCGACACTGGTTTTGCCAAACCGTTTTCGCCACGGACCACCTGCAGCCGATGGCGGCGCGACGACCAACGATTGATTCCAAGCGGTTGTTTTCAAATCAACGTCTCCAACATAGCTCGTCTCAGGCAAGGCGATTCCTGACGCGCGATAGCCAGCATTCAGCTTCTCAACGGCTCCATGTGTGTAGATTTCACCGATCGAATCGTCGACTCCAGCCAACAATCGTTGTGCTTTGCCAAGCGAATATGCCAACAGCAAACTTGTCTTACCCTGCTCCTGATTATCGCGCCACCATTGATTGATCTGATGAAAAACATCATCGGTTTTCGGCCAACGAAAAACTGGAAGCCCAAACGTCGACTCCGTCACGAACGTATGACATTGAACAGGCTCAAACGGACGACATGTTGAGTCAGACTGTCGTTTGTAGTCACCGCTGACGACAACAACGTATCCATCTTTTTCAATTTTGACTTGCGCCGAACCAAGAATATGTCCGGCGGGGTAAAAAGTAACGCGAACTCCATTGACCGTCAGCGGCTTGCCAAACGGCTGAAATTCCAGTGTTGCCTGATCGCCCATCCGAATTCGCAAGACGTTCCGGGAAGTCTCCGCAGCAAGATACTTTTTGGAACCCCATCTTGCATGGTCCGCGTGCGCGTGGGTGATGATGGCGTAATCGACCGGACGCCACGGGTCGACGTAAAAGTCGCCCGGCTCGCAATACAGCCCATTCGGTGATTCGATCAGTAGTCGGTCCATGAGCGTTGGAACCGAAGAATTGAACGTTTCACAACCAGCTCACCACGGTCGGCAAATACGTTTTTCCCTAGGAATTCTGAAAGTGATCGCATACAACGTAATGCCTTGTATCTGTCACGGTACGACCGTCAGTCACTCATGGATGAATTTCCAAAGCTGGATGAAGGATGCTTAAAACACAGCAATCAGAAATCAGGGTCGAGTGTCGAGGCGAATCGATCAGCCTGCGTGGTGATGGAACAGTCTATTTGCCGTCAACCCATAGTTTGTTGGTTGCCGATCTACATTTTGGCAAAGCTGCCTCGTTTCGAGCTCACGGGGTACCGGTGCCGATTGGTTCGCACGAAACTGATTTGAAACGACTTTCGGTTGCCATCGACATGACTCAGGCCAATCAGCTGGTCTTTCTTGGCGACCTTGTTCACGATGCAAAATCATTGACTCCCAAACTGATCGAGACTTTTTCGGTTTGGCGTAATCAACACTCTTCCATGAAATTGACGCTGGTCCGTGGAAATCACGACCGACACGTCCGAACCTTTCCAGATGCATGGAATATGAATGTCGTTGACGAGGTGCAAATGGGCCCTTTCAATCTGGTCCACGAAACAACGGAACCAACACCTGACGACGAACACCCATTTCAGATGGGAGGTCATTGGCATCCGGTGACAACGGTTGGCCGGGGGAGCGACCGCATGCGGCTGCGCTGTTTTGTGCTATCCGAACATGACTTGGTTTTGCCTGCATTCGGATCATTCACAGGAGGCATGAATCAAACGCGAAAACAGAACCAGCGATATTTCGTCATTGGAGATTCATGCATTTGGCCAGTCGACTAGGCAATTCTTCGATTCCCTCGAACGTTGAATACATAACTAATTTTATCAACGACGAGGGAAATTGAATCGAACTTCACCAATCGAAGCCCAGCGTCAATCACTACATCAAGATGTCATCGATTGGTTTGAGTGGCTCGGGCAAATCGGTTTCGCCCAGCATCTGGCGAAGATCAATTTCAATCGTGCGACAGAGTGCCGTCATGGGTACATCGTTGATAAAGTTTTCAAACGGATCTTCGCTGGAATCACCAACCGACTCCATCGTAAAAAAGATCCAGGATACGACGACGCTCAAAGGCACGGTTAACCAGACCAAGGCCTCACTCTTATCAGCAAACTCACCGACAATTCCAAACGGCAGCAGGATCACAAAAATCCAGGTGAAAACGTTACTAAAGTAGGCGTACTGTCTCGGAAAAGGCGTGTTTTTAATTCGTTCGCACTTGCCCTGCAGTGTGTACATTTCCGTGATCAAGTCCATCATGGAAATATGTCGAAAGTCTTCGATCAACTGATCGTCTTCATAGACTTCTTTCAGCCGTTCACCTTGTCTTCGCAACAATTGTGTTGCCGTATTGGCAAAACCACACATCGTTGCCGATTCGCCTTCCGGCAATGCATCGATCAACTGTTGTCGCAGGGCTTCCATATCCGTTGCCTGCATATACTTTCGAGACGTTCCTTTGGGCGAAAACCCAAATGGTGTCTTGCGTCGAAGCTGGTATCGCAATGAGTTGATCCACGCGATGTGGCGATAGATCAGTTCGCGCTGAACCCGCTGCAGTTCTGCTTCATCAACGGATGCTGACGATGCTTCACGAATGTGAAATAACGCCAGGTAACTCATCACCTGGTTTCCCCAACTGCGACTGACGTTGACGATCCCGCCCCAGATTTTTCTGGCTTCCCAATTCCGATCGTAGGATTGGTTGTTTTTGAAACCGATATAAAAGGCAACGGCGACACCGATGGTCCCTAAGGGGGCGATCGGCAAACTCGCTTCGACTCCGGACGATTTCAAAACGACATAAAGTGTTGTGACAGCCAACCCCCAAACCGTGAAGATGATGAGTTGGGCCCATGCGAACGTCAGGATAACGCTCCACCGGATGTTTCGCCTTGTATACACGTGTTAACTCGAAAGGTAAGTCTTTTGAATGTAGCCATTGCTCGTTGGAACGAACCGTCATCAAAATCGATACCACGTTTCGCCGCTTGAACAAAACCTTCACTGTAAGGCTTCCATGAGGGAGTGGCAATCCATCGATCATCCCTCATCCCCACTTGACTGTGACGATGGTTGTTGAAGCTCGCTGATTCATCAAGCATCCCATTCAAACACACTGTCGTCACAGGCACCCATTGGATGGTTGCGTTCAACCAAAAGCGTTACGCTGACCGATTCACTAACGGTTATAATGCAACTGCAGAATCATCAGCAACTCATTCGAATCCATCCAGCTGACACCAATCCAACCATCATGATTGAACGCATTTATTTGGGCATCGTTGCTGCGATGTATCTCGCCTTGGCGATCTGGTGTACGGTCAGTCCGGCAACGACCTCTGAAAAGGTCGGATTCGAGTTGAATGGAAACGCCGGGCAATCCGAGTTCATTACGGTCTACGGTGGACTTGAATTTGGTCTGGCCTTGGTCTTGATCGCCGCCATGTTCCGCGCCGACACACTGACGTTCGGTGTCCTCGCTTGCGTTCTGATTCACGGTTCTCTGGTGCTGTTTCGAACGTACAGCTTCTTTCAGATCAGCGACATCCCCAGCTTTACCCGTTCGTTGGCAATTGGCGAATGGGTCATTTTACTCAGCGGCATTGCCACGCTGGTTTGGGCCTACCTGCGAAAATGATTCGGCCATTCGAGGCAATGCGGAATCATCACTTGTCCTTAAGCTCTACGTAGAGCGGACGGTCCATTGACTCAAACTCCAGCTTTGGCAGATGATACTTCTTGGGCAATTTCGAATAAAGCGATTTGATTTTTTCGGCATCACTGAGGTCGCTGTTTAAGAACAGTTCAATTTTCGACATAAACTGATCGTCGTGTCGCTTTACTTCATCGACCGCACTGTGCGTGCCGCCGTGGACTCGAATTAGATGGCCGTAGGAAACGTCTGACAGCAATTCCTCTGCGTTTTCAAACGGAGTTTTCAGATCATAGTCTCCCTGAATCATCAAGATTGGAACATCGCTATTCAACTTACGAAACTCATCTGAAATTACGGGAGTCGGACTATCGTCACGGGTCGCCTTGTAGATCAAGTTGAGTTCTCCAAGCCATTTTCTTGCAGGTTCCTGCGTCAGTCGTTGGTCGCGAGCGTCGCTTATTCCAAGGCTATTGTCGATCAGCACAGATTGCATACTGCCACCCACCGGACGAGAACGAGCCTCCGCGCCTCGTAAAGCCAGAAACCGATAGTCCTTTTCGTAGACCTCATAAATGAACTTGGGCAGCACTTGAAGGTTCTTTCGAAGCGGTTGCTTGCCACGAATGCCCGCCCTCAGCAAGTTGCGAAAATCGTCTGCACCAACTGGAATCGTTTTTGTGCGCCCGTCGTCTTGTTCGAGTTCGACGTCGACAGTTTTTTCTTCCAGCCGATTAACGATTTCCTTGATGGCTTCCGTCAAAGAAACATCGGGACATTGAAACCCCGCGTCGCGCGCAGTATCGACTTCCGCACTCAAACGCGTAAAGACATTCCAAACGCCTTCATGGCTGTCGTAACCGTAATCCAAGGGCTCAACGCCACCGAGAATTGCCCGATCGACGTGGTGCGGATATTGGCGAATGAAAGCGAGCGACCACTGAGAGCCAAAACTGTTACCCCGCAACACGACTTTTTCATAATCTAATGATTTGCGAACATCGTTGATGTCTTCGACCATGTTGGCAATGTCGTAGCCAGACAAATCCATGCCTTGCTGCGTCCAATGTTTCACCGCACCTTGAAAACCTTTCCGGATCGCGTCGGCATAGTCAGCGTTGGTTCGCGTTCGCCGCGCAGATCCTCCGGGCGACATAAAATAGAACATCCAAAACGACCGGTCAGGAAATCGAGCACCCCGTTGATTAACCAAAACGACGTCCCGGTTCTTCAAGAATTGCTGGGCTTCGAATATCGAACCAGATCTCCGGTTCGTGTTCGGCATCCCCTTAATCCAGTCGTCGTTGTAAAAACCTCCCGGTCCGCCCGGCAAGAAAACGACCGGCGCTAATCCAGAAGGATTGGGAGACTTGATCTGATAGAAGTAAAGCTTGATGTTGCGGCTGGTAGATGATCGGCGATTTTCCGGAACCGCAATAACACCTTTGAGAATCTTGAGGTCACCTTCAATGGCAAACGGTTCGAGTCGACTCTCGCCGGCCTTCAGACTCGTTTTCCCAGGAAGGAACTTGCTCTTTTCCTCTTGTTCATCCTGAGCTTGTGCAACTGCCGATCCAAATAGACAACTGCCCAAAAAGACCCAAGCCAACACCTTGTTTGCCAACAAATTCTTCATCGGGCTCTCTTGGGTTCGCAACGAATTTTTCATCGTGTTCAGAACCCATTATAGGTGCAAACACAAATAGGTTGATCGACCAATACCACGACGTTTGAAACTTAGACCGACTCGCCGTTAATAAAACGGTTAGCCTGCTCCCAAACCGCTGCGCCAACTTGTGTACCCAGAGTTCTTCCATTGAGATCGCCATCGTCGAAATGGATGCCGCCGAACAACCGTGAGAGCCCAGCTTCATCAGCCGCTGCCGTGTAGGTTTCCCAAGCCAACGTGACGGTGCTGGTCGGGGTTGATCCAGGTTCAAATCTTGAGCTTCCCGGTTCAAACGTGACCGCTGCTCCAAAAGTATCGCTGCCAGTGAACAACTTCAGAACTTCGGCACCCGCAGCACTGAAGGCACTGTGCCCCGACGTGTATTCCGCAAACGGCGGAGACGGATCGCTGCCTGGCGTCTGATAAGTCAAAAATTCTGTCGCCAAAATGGTTTGAGTTCCGCCATCGGGAGTCCAAGCTTCAATCGCGTGGCCACCAAGTGCCTCATTGAACTCGCCAATCAAACCAAGTTCGCCCAGCTCACGAATCGCTCGCACAGGACGAACGTAATCGTAGGCAACTTTCGCTTCCCAAGTCGAAACGCCGGCATCAAAAACCGCGTTACCTAATGCGAAAAAGAGTTTGGCATCATCGTCGATGGTGTGATTGTCGCGGGCCGAAGTGTACTGCCCAAACGTCATCCAGGTCCCCGGCGGAAACGAAGTTCCTCCGCCGTCTTCCCAGAATTCAGCGATCAACTTCTGTTCATCGGTCAACTCAGCGCTCAACTGAACGACACGCTCAGCTTGTTCAACAAATGCAGGGTTGATGATCGTCCCGACAATTTCAGGTTCGATCGCAACTACCGATTCATCGGCCAGCGTGATTGTTTTGGCTTCCAAATCGACATCCCCCTCGACCAGCAAGAATGGCTCAGGAGCTTCGGGGCGAAGTTCATCACCAGAAGCTAAAGCAAACGGTTCTACGGTTCCCCATTGAGGCGTCAAGAACTCTTGAGTTCTTTCTTCAGAACCCGGTTCTGCATCGATCGGAACAAACTCGGGTGTCCAAGCTTCGATCAATTGTGGATTACCAACATCATTGACGGGTTCGTAATCCGTTGTATCAGAATACGGTTCGCCGGTTCCATTCGGATCATCTCCCAACTGGTTCGAACCATCCTGGTGACGAACGCGTAACAATTCGGCCGCCATCACGTTGCCAACACCAGCTGGCGTTGTTGTGTTGGTCGTGCGATTCTGCGAATCGTAACCGAGCTGGTTCATTAGCTCGTCAAACAGCGGAGTTTCTGTTTCGAACAGATCGGTCGCAACTCGATAAGCAGCGTAGCTCATCGCTTCCCGCTTGTTCGACTCGGAAATCAAATGAGCGGGCTGCTGGAGATCGTCAGCCAAAACCGTTGACGACGCAGTCACATCATAGGCCGACCAGGCATCAAACATAGCAGTGTGTACCATCGCATAAGCGCGTGATGCAACCGTCGGGCCGGGCGACGTATTGACAACCGCTTGTTGAATTGCCTGGTCCCACTGAGTCGAAACCGTTGGCGAAGAATCGTTGACCGTCACGAATTGCGTTTCCGCATCAATCTGCAGCTCGACAGGGACCGCTTGATCAAACGGATCCAAATCGTTGGCCAGCAGTCGAGCAAACACTGCGTCGAGTGTATTTTGAATTTGAGGCACGCTTGTCGCCTCAAAGCTACGCAGTTTGACACGTTGAGCGAATGCAGCGTTGCCATCTTCAAACGCATCATTTCCTGAACCGCCAAGAATCACCGATCGTTTGTGAAGCGTCACGCCAGAGTCAAAGGCAACTTGATCGTTGCCGGCTCCCGCATCGAGCATCAGTCGTTTCCGGAAATTGATCGCATCATTGGTCTCATTTGGAACGGCAGCAAAAAAATCGTCGCCGTTGCCAAGATAGACTTTCGCTGTTTTCCAAACGTCCACCAAACCTGCGAGGACACACTGGTCATCGCCGGTGCCAAGATCGATTTGGTATTTGCGTTTTGAATACAAATCATCGGCCGCAAACAGGTCATCACCTGCGTGCCCCCAGACTTTGAAGTTTCTCCCGGCGACGGTATTCTCGACCGCAACCAAGTCGTTTCCGGCGCCCATCGTCACGCGAATATCCTGAGACGTCTGCACGCCTCGAAACTCGAGCACGTCATTTCCAACACCCAAGGAAGTTTCTACCGATTTGGCAGTTGACTGAAGTAATCGAAGCTGGTCATCGCCTGCGTTGCCTTGGAAGGTGATCTGTTTCCGGACATTCAAATTTCTGATCGAAGCGATATCGTCACCTTCGTTCAGCTGGACAAAGGCATGCCGCAAATTCGCGGTTGTCTCGAATCGGTTTGTGCCGCCATTGATCGTCGTATCGATACCTTCCACTCGAACCGTGTCGCCACTGCCAATCACGTTCACGATATTGGGCGACGAATCGCCGATGACATACAGGGAGTCGCCGTCAACAAAGACTGAAACGTCGCCGGCCAGCAACTGCCGTGGCTCAAGTCGATTGAAAGTAAACGAGGTTGGATAGGTCGCGCAGCTGCGTCGGCGGAATCGCATGATATCGTTCGGTTTATGAGTTGAGGAAACGAATTAGATTGAACCTAATCGTTGAAGATCGTCGTCAAATATAGTTCGTAATGCAGAGTCAATATGCCGATTTATCCAGTAATCGGTGAGTGTTTTGACGTGAAAATGCAAACTTTCGAACGATCGCCCGTTCAAACTGGATTGTCAGTGATTTCATTCATGGCAGCCTCGACGCGGTTCAGCGACTTGTTCGTTATCCGACGGTCTGCGGTTCGTCTCTGCCAGTCGGAAGACCGGACAGTTGCCAGCCGACGACTCCGTCACGCAAGTTGATGACGTTTTTGACTCCCGCTCGCTGGGCGATGCTCGCCGCAATCATCGAACGACCGCCCGTTCGACAGGCGAATGCGTAATTCCGTTTGGCATCGAGTCGTTTGACCGTGTCAAACAACTTTCCGAGAAACAGGTGCTGAGAATTGGGAAGCGGATCCTGTTGCCGCTCAAACACTCCTCGAACATCAATCAATTCGACGTCAGCTGATTGGACTTTTTCAAAAACAGCATCAGGTGCGACTTGAGGAATCGACTCCCTTCGTAGTCCATGTCGAGCAACTTCGTCGACCGAAAAATAGCCAGTGATCTTGTCCATTCCAATTTTATGCAGCACTCGTACCGCTTCGGCAAGGTCGTCACCTGCGATCAAGTACAGCGGTTGCTCATAGTCCAATAGCGATCCACCCCACATCGCCATGTGTTTGGGCTGAATGTTAATCGTCCCTTCGACATGGGCCGATGCAAATGATTGATCGTCGATTGTATCGACGACCATCTCAGTTGCCGCCAGATCGGTTAGCAGATCAATTTCGACTTTTTGAGGAAGTGTTGGCTCACGTAGCACAGCTGGGCCTTCTTTGTTGACGCGTTTCATCAGCGCAAAATAGCGAGGTGCTTCGGGTTGCTCCGAAAGGATGTAGTCGACGAACGCTTGTTCGTCTTGATACTGGAGTGCCGGGTTGAACATCTTCTCATAGCCAACGGTACTCGACGGAATCGCCCCCAACCCTTTACCACAGGCACTTCCGGCCCCATGTGCGGGCCAAACCTGAAGATGATCAGGCAATTCTCGGAATCGCTTGATCGATTGGAACAAGTCACGGGCGCCCGGTTCGGCGGTCCCCATGATCCCGGCAGCTTCTTCCAATAAATCGGGGCGCCCAATGGAACCGACAAAGACAAAGTCACCAGAGAAGATCCCCATCGGCTGATCCGCTCCGCCTCCTTTATCGGTCAGCACAAACGATAGCGATTCGGGAGTATGCCCTGGCGTATGCATCACTTTCAGTTCGACCAACCCCGCCGAAAAGGTATCCCCATCTTTGAGCAACTGATGTTTGTATCGGGACGCGTATTCGTATTTCCATTCGGCAGGCCCTTCGTCGGAAACAAACAACTTGGCACCAACTCGTTCGGCCAATTCGAGAGCCCCCGAAACGTAGTCGGCGTGAATATGCGTATCTGCCGCACCGACGATTCGCAGCCCTTCTTTGTCAGCGGCCTCGAGATATTGCTCGATGTCGCGACCTGGATCAATCACGATGGCTTCACCCGTCTTTTGACAGCCGACCATGTACGATGCGTGGGCCAATGCTTGATCGTAAAAATACTTAAGTAACATCATCTTGCTCCTGTTCTGTCTGTTTGGGCAGTTCGCCACCAACATTTCAACGGAATGCGAGCAACGAACATGCCATTCATTCAAATTTGACGTCAAAGAATTCGCGAAGCGTTGCGAAAGACGCCAGACGTACTATTTGGAAGGTGGTTCGTGGTTCAGACGGGCTTCATCGAAGCCACGTTCGACGAACTTCGAGACCACTTTGGCGTGTGCTTTGATTAGTTTGGCGACATAAGGATCATCCGAAGTTTCTGTCACCGAAATGCCTTGTTCCGTTTTTCGAATCTCCATGTTGATTTTGTCGCTGTGAGCGAAAATTTCTCGGTATAGCTGATCCCACATGCGGACGGGTCGACGATCTTCGACGCGACGGTACATCGAAGCAACGTGCTGCTGTATCTTCTTTGCAACCTCGGCGTTGCTCGACTTGGTTACAGTCGTCACACCATTATCGAGCTCAGTGACGGTTCGCTCGATTTCATCATGGTGATTCAATAGAAAATGAAAGATGTCACGGTCTTCATGAATCGAGTTGACTTGTTCATTGCCGTCGCCCGCTTTGCCGGCTTCTTTATTGACTTCACCATCTGGCTCAGCTGCGATCGGATCTGCCTTGTCGGATTCCGCGTCACACTGGCAACTGGCAGAGTCGCCGTTTTGGCAAGCATCACAGTCCTGACCACATGAAACAGGCGAATTTGCTGGTCGTTTGGCGGTTTGGCACGTCCCGCCCTCACAACAGCTGGCCGTTTCGTTTTTCGAATCGCAACCGTCTTGCCCACAACAACCAGAAGCTTCCGTAGCAGGGGCCTCTTGAGCGAGATTGGGCGGGTTGTTTTCCTGTTGGCAGCCGACCAGCATCATGCCAGCCAAGGGAACGACACAAGCAAAGATGAATGGGAAGCGTCTCATGATAACTCCGTAGGTTGAAAAAAACGTGGTCTGTAAATCCATCGCGGCACATCCAGACAAACCGCAGTGGATGTTTTCAGACGGCTCGACATCAGCGACTGTGATACATTACAAACCACATGCCATAACATTGAAACATTTCGATATTTACATCTTTTTCAACACGGAACCTGTCTTTCTGTTGCTGGCGAGGCGAAAGCAACCACAATCGCTCCCTCAAAGTTGCGATCACTGTGCGGCTCCGCCCGCTTGCTGGTTTAGGAAAGGAGGTATCGACGACCAGGGCGAGTCATCAAAAAGATCTTTGAAACAATTGCGTGATCAAGCGCAACGCGGACCCCAGAGCAGGTGAGCGGGACCGCACACTTGACCTGGGCGCGACGTCGTTGCGCAGGTTCGGCTCGTCGAGTTGGCCACACTTTCTTTGCCTGATCGGCAATCTCTGTGGCAGCGATGGGTCAATCTGTCACAAAAAAACGTTTGGCATCAGGTTTGCAATTCGGCATCACGTTCGCAAACCGGGTCGCGTCTTCGCGATCAACAGGAAGTTACTTTTTGGATCAACCAAATCAATGAATCGAGCTACGACCGCATCCTCATCGCAAGACTCAAGTCTTGTTAACCAACCCCAACCCATTGGAAAACAGAACCTCGAAAGCTTCTCCTATGATGACAAAATCGTCAGGATGTTTGCGTTGGCAACAATGGTCTGGGGGCTCGTGGCCACACTGATTGGCATCATCGTGGCGGTCCTGTTGGTGATGCCTCAATGGACGTTTATCGAGTACATTTCATTCGGCCGGCTTCGCCCTTTGCACACCAACGCGGCGATCTTTGCGTTTGCGGGAAATGCGATTTTTGCGGCCGTCTATTATTCGACTCAACGACTTTGCAAAGCTCGAATGTGGAGCGATTTGCTCAGTCAGCTTCATTTTTGGGGCTGGCAGTTGATCATCGTCTCCGCGGCAGTCACTTTGCCGCTGGGGATCACCCAAAGCAAAGAGTATGCAGAGCTGGAATGGCCAATTGACTTGGCAATCGCCTTGGTTTGGGTTGGCTTCTTTGGCGTCAATTTTTTCATGACGCTGATACGACGACGTGAGCGACACATGTATGTCGCGCTCTGGTTTTACATCGCAACCATTGTGACGGTTGCGATTCTACACGTTTTCAACAACCTCGTCGTTCCATCGAGCTTGTTCAAAAGCGTCCCGATCTACGCTGGGGTGCAGGACGCAATGATGCAGTGGTGGTACGGACACAATGCGGTGGCATTTTTTCTGACAACGCCATTTCTTGGCTTGATGTATTACTTCTTGCCGAAAGCTGCTGAACGACCGGTCTTTTCATATAAGCTCAGCATCATTCACTTCTGGTCGTTGGTCTTCATCTACATTTGGGCCGGGCCACACCACTTGCACTACACGTCGATCGCAGCTTGGGCGTCATCACTGGGCATGGTTTTCTCACTGATGTTATGGATGCCTAGCTGGGGAGGGATGATCAATGGATTGCTGACCTTGCGCGGGGCGTGGCACAAAGTTGCCACTGATCCAGTGCTGAAGTTTTTCGTCGTCGGGATTACGTTCTATGGAATGTCGACATTTGAAGGACCGATGCTGTCGATCAAGAGTATCAACGCACTGACTCACTACACCGATTGGACCATCGCACACGTTCACGCCGGAGCGTTGGGCTGGAATGGCTTCATGATATTCGGCATGTTGTACTGGCTGTTGCCGCGAATCTTTCAAACCAAGCTTTGGAGCGTCAAGTTGGCGACCTGGCATTTCTGGTTGGGTACGCTGGGGATCCTGCTTTACATCATTCCAATTTACGTTGCTGGTTTGACACAAGGTTTGATGTGGCGTGCGTTCACACCTGAGGGCAACTTGGCCTATCCAGACTTTGTCGAAACGGTCAACGCAACGATTCCGATGTGGTGGGCTCGCGTAGGTGGCGGCGTGCTTTATGTCGCTGGTATGTGCTTGATGGCCTTCAACTACTTCAAGACTTGGCAGTCACGACCGTCGACTTATGAAGTCCCAGTCATCGAAGCGGCTCCACTGGCAAGTGAGTACAAAGATCCTCCTGTTCCGGAATCTCGCATGAAGGGCAAACCGGTCCTGAATGTTGCTCACAGCATCGACGTGTTTTCACAAGCCCAATGGCACCGCGTCTGGGAACGTTTACCGATTCGATTTACGGTTTGGGTCACCATTGCCGTGGCTGTGGCTTCGGCGTTTGAGCTGGTCCCGACATTCCTGGTTCGATCGAACGTGCCAACGATCTCCACGGTCAAACCGTACACACCGTTGGAGTTGGCGGGGCGAGACATCTATGTCGCAGAAGGCTGTTACAACTGTCACTCACAACAGATCCGTCCTTTGTTTGCCGAAACCGAGCGGTACGGCGAGTATTCAAAACCGGGCGAACACGTTTACGATCGCCCATTCCAGTGGGGCTCGCGTCGAATCGGTCCAGATTTGGCTCGAGAGGGCGGCAAGTGGTCGCACCTTTGGCAGATGGAACACCTTCGAGAACCTGCGTCGATGACTCAGGGAAGCGTGATGCCGGCTTACCCGCATCTGTTAACAACCGAGCTCAATTTCAAGTCGATTCCGGCGCGCGTTCGTGCTGCCAACCTTTTGGGAGCCCCCTATTCAGATCGCGAACTCAATGAAGGTGACGAGGTGGCTCGGGAACAAGCCCGACAGATCGTCAAAGACTTGATTGAACAAGGCGGACCGAAAGACGGCAAGATCACAACGCCTTCGGGTGAATCGATCGATCTCGAAGAGACGCAAGTGATCGCCTTGATCGCTTACCTCCAACGCATCGGAATCGATCTGTACGCGACTGAAGAGTCAGAGGAGACGACGGGTGAAGGCGACAACGCCGACGCAAACTCAGACGACTCGGATGCTAACTCGGATGCTAACTCGGACGATTCGGATGCAGCGGCAAACGATCCGCCAAGTGGCGACAGTCAACCTGGCGAGACAGATTCTGCAGCCTCGTCAGGCAACCGTCCCTGAATTCAATCGACAGAGCCAAGCCAACAGACTCGTTCATTGTTTGGCTTGGTTCGTTTCGATCAACGTGATCTCAAGACCTTTTAACCACCAACTCCAATCATTCCCACAAGCTGATGATTAAACGACTGACAAGTTACCTCGACTATTCCCTGTTTGCGGAAATCGCACTGTCGATCTTTGCCGCTGTCTTTATCGCGGTTGTGATTCGAACGCTTTTGATCAAACAGGAAGTTACTCAACAACAATCACGCATCGTGCTGGGCGATGAGGCGACGGAGAGCAACCATGAACAGTGATCCTTTCAACGAGCCATCTCAAACGTCCGAGCTCGAAAAAGAAAACGTTTTGACGAACCATGCCTACGATGGCATTCAAGAATATGACAATCCATTGCCTGGATGGTGGACGTTCTTGTTTTGGGTTTCCATCATCTTCGCACCGCTTTACGTTGCTTACTTTCATTCAGGCGTCGACGGTCGAACAATCCATGAACAATACAATCAACACATGGCACAGATTTTTGAACTGAGGTTTCAAGAAATTGGTGAACTGGAACCAAATCGCGAAACGCTGCTGAAGTACCTCAATGATGAACCCAAGTGGCTTGCCGTTGGTGAGGTCGTCTACAAGACGAACTGCGTCGGTTGCCATGGTGCTGATGGCAGTGGGTCGGTCGGCCCCAACTTGACCGACGATCACTGGAAGAACGTCCGCAAGATCGAGGACATCGCACGCGTGATTGAAAATGGTGCCGCTAATGGCTCAATGCCCGCGTGGAAGAATCGCTTAAGCCACCAGAATCAAATCGTATTGACCGCTGCCTATGTGGCGTCGATGCGAAACGATCCCAAAATCGGAAAACCGGCCGACGGGGAAATCATCCCTGCCTGGGATGAGTAAGCTGGCGCTCCCAGCAGCGATGCAGCCCACGCTTCAACCTGACCATCAAACAAACATCGATACCTTGCGTCCAAATGAACAACGCGATCCTGCAACCCGAAGAACATGTCCTCAGCACGCTTGAGGCAGATGGTTCTCGTCGTTGGCTCAAACCAAAATTGAGCAAAGGCAAGTTGCTTGCGCGCCGCCGTTTGCTGTCTTGG
This sequence comes from Planctomycetota bacterium, assembly GCA_038534355.1. Lineage (GTDB taxonomy): Bacteria > Planctomycetota > Planctomycetia > Pirellulales > Pirellulaceae > Mariniblastus. The sequence goes on along the minus strand of JBCAWX010000019.1, from coordinate 11,753 downwards.
TTATTGATCATCGTTTTCACAGTCGTTCCTTTCATCAAGATCGCCGGCAAGCCGCTGATTTTGTTGGATATTATCGCCAGACGTTTCACCATTTTCGGTTTTACTTTCCTGCCAACCGATACCGTGTTGCTGGCGATCTTTATGGTCGGCCTGCTGCTTTCGATCTTTCTGTTAACGGCGCTCTTTGGTCGAATCTGGTGCGGGTGGACTTGCCCACAAACGGTCTACATGGAGTTCGTGTTTCGCCCGATCGAACGTTTTTTTGATGGGACGGTTGGTCGTGGCGGTCACAAAAAAAACGTGCCTGTTTGGAGAACGATCGCCAAGTACCTCGTCTATTTTCTGATCTGTGTTTACCTGGCCAATACGTTTCTCGCCTACTTTGTTGGCGTTGACCGTTTGCTCCAATGGGTACAGCAATCACCTTGGGTCCATCCGACGCCGTTCCTTGTCATGGCGTCTGTCACGTTTGCGATGATGGTCGATTTCTGTTTCTTTCGGGAACAGATGTGTCTGGTCGCGTGTCCATATGGTCGATTTCAATCGGTCTTGCTGGACCAGAACTCTTTGATTGTGGCGTATGACGAAACTCGAGGTGAACCTCGCGGCAAGATTCGCAAAAACAAAACGGCACCTGATAGTCAAGGCAACAATGCATTGCCGGTTGTAGGTGATTGCATTAACTGTGGCAACTGTGTGACAACGTGTCCGACCGGCATCGACATCCGCCAAGGTTTGCAGATGGAGTGCATCAATTGCACACAATGCATCGATGCCTGCAATCTGGTAATGGAGAAGATCGGACGCGAGCCCGATTTGATTCGATACAGTTCACAAGCTCGTGACATGGGTGCAAAAGGAAGCCTGCTTCGTGCTCGCACAATGATCTATCCCATGCTTTTGTTGGGGATAGCCGTCGCCTTCTTTGGCACCTTTTTGGCCGCCAAATCGTTTGATGCCGTTGTCCTCAGAGAACGTGGTAATCCGCATACCATCACCGAAGACGATCGCGTTCGCAACCTGATGCGGCTCAAGTTGACCAACCGGACAGATGAAACGATGACGTTCTCTGTCGCTGCGATCGAGCCAAAGCAGATTCAGTTTGTGCTTCAGGAAGCTTCGATGGAACTTGAAGCCAATGCCACCCGAACGTTTCATCTAAGCGTGCTCGCCGATCGAGACGAGCTTCAAATGGGACGAGCGACATTGAATTTTCGTGTCGCCAATGAACTCGATGAATCACGTGTGTTAACGTTTCGACTCATCGGCCCCTACAACTAAACGTGCCGCTTACTTTGAGGGCACTGAGGAACAGTTTGATGCAAGAGACAACAACCCAACAACGTCAAGAGAAGTTCGCACAGTTGATTTGGACTGGCGGGATTCTGGGATTCTTTATGATCCAGGCGATCATCTGGACGGTGGCAATTACTTTGACGGCCAACGACAAATCGCATGCGGTCGTTGCAGACTATGATTCACGAGCCTTAAACTGGGATGAAGAGATTGCCCGCCGTGACGCCAGCGCTCGACTTGGCTGGGTCGCTCAGATTCATATCGATTCGACAGGAAACCTCCGCGGCGAACGCAACTTGACCGTCGAATTGGTCAATCGCGAGGGCCATGCCATTGAGAACGCGAAGCTTGAGGTCAATACATTTCACAAAGCGATGGCTGCCGTGCCACAAACCATGACGTTTAAAGAGATTAATCCGGGAGTTTACGCGACGACGATCGTAGTACGAAAACCTGGGAACTGGCAGTTCGCCGGAACAGCATCCAACGATGAGTCGACGTTCTTGATTGAGGAAACACGATGGCTCGAGCACCCGACAACGACACCAAATCGACAACGGGCGAATGATCAACAACGCGAGGCGGGTAACTAGATGTGGGTCTTGTTGGGTACCGTCTTCATTGCCAGCTTGCTGGGCAGTCTCCATTGCGTTGGCATGTGCGGACCGTTTGCGATACTGGCCAGTGCAAGTTCAGAAAAACGAGCGTCGGCAGTCGCACCGGCCACCGCTTACAGTCTGGGGCGATTGCTGACGTATGCACTGGTGGGTTTAACGTTTGGCTCCGTCGGACTGGCACTGAACCATAGCGTCGCATCGCTTGGCAATCTTCAGTTGCAATCGGTTCAGCGAGTTGCCACCTATTTCGCCGGTGGCATGATGATCATTATTGGTGTCGTCGCGTTGCTTCAACAATTTGGCTGGCGATTGCGACTGCCGAGTTTTGGCGGTCCGATTCAATCGATGCTGACACGGATCTATCGCTGGGTCAAAGACCAACCGCGCATTCGGCGAGCGTTCTTTATCGGCGCGGTTTCCTGCCTTATGCCTTGCGGTTGGCTTTATACTTTTGCGATGGTTGCTGCAGGAACTGGCGATCCTTGGTATGGGACGTTGTTGATGATTTCGTTTTGGGCAGGCACCGTCCCCATCATGGCAACCTTGATGCTGGGCGCCGGACGGCTCAGCCCTTCTTTGGAGCGAGCGCTTCCTTTCGTCATGGCATTTACCTTGATCATCGTTGGCGGCTTGACGATTTCTTTTCGAGCACCCATCGCACTGGATCAGATTCCAGAACTTGCCGAGTCGAAAAACGTGGTCGAACAAGTTGAACAACTCGATCACACCCAACTCCCTTGTTGTAGTGGCAAATAGCAAGCTACGCTAAAGCGTTCCCAAATGACCGTCACCTCAACTTCCATTCGTTGCTCTCATTGCGAGCTCCCCGTTCCATCCGGCTTGCTGGTGGAAGGTGCTGAGCAACAGTTTTGTTGTGGTGGTTGCCGCGTGGCGTTTCAACTGATTCACGACGCGGGACTGGATACGTTTTATGACATGGCTGAAGATTCACCAAGCCTTGCGTCGCTGGATCCGACTCCCGGTGACTACTTGGAATTTGATCAGCCTGAGTTTCAACAAAAGTTCGTTAAAACGATTAACGGAGAAGTCTCCGAAACGACCCTTGCGCTCGATGGCATTCATTGCGCAGCATGCATCTGGCTGATTGAGAAGTTGCCGCAGATTGCCCGCGGAGTCAACCAAGCCGAGTTGAATTGGGCCAAACAAACAGTGACGCTTCGGTGGCAGACTGGGCAGATTCGTTTGTCCGCTATCGCCCAGACATTGATGCAACTTGGCTACACGCCTCATCCGATTCGCGCCAGCGAACACGAGGATCGACGGAACCGTGAAAACCGAATCCAGTTGGCACGAATTGGATTTGCAGCTGCCGTTGCTGGCAACAACATGTTGATCGCTATCGCACTTTACCTGGGCATGTTCTCACAGATGGGCAGTGCCGTCGAAACGATGTTGCGAGTTGCCAGTTGCATCATCGGGATGGTTGCGTTGCTTGGACCGGGTCGGATTTTCCTGAAAGGTGCGCTCAGTGCGATACGGACCAGGACGCCGCACATGGACTTACCGATTGCACTCGGATTAACGGTTGGCACTTTCGCCGGACTCATCAACACCATTCGCGGTTCTGGAGAGATCTACTTTGATTCACTCTCCGTATTGATCTTCTTTCTGCTGGTTGGTCGGTGGATTCAGTTTCGTCAGCAAAACCGGGCGGTCGACTCGATCGAGATGCTCTACCGGATGACGCCAAAACGGACGCGAAAGTGGATCAACAACGTTGCTGTCGAAACATTCGTCGATCAAGTCAACGTTGGTGATCATTTGGAAATCCTTCCCGGCGATCTGATCCCAGTGGACGGGGTGGTGGTTCATGGTGAATCAAGAATTGATGAATCGATAATGACCGGTGAATCGATGCCGGTCCCAAAGACGACGGGTGACCCACTTCTTGCCGGAACCCAAAACCAACAGTCGGTCATCACGATGGTGGCAACTTCGACGCACGACGACACTCGTTTGAGCAGCATCATGGGCTTGGTCGAGAAAGCGTCATCCAACAAACCGAAGATTGTCCAATGGGCGGATCAGGTTGGAGGTCGATTTGTCACCATCATTTTGATCGTCGCCTTCATTACGCTGGTCACGTGGATCACGCTCGATGCGGCGGTCGCCATCGATCGAACCGTTGCGTTGCTAATCGTTGCCTGCCCATGTGCCCTGGCATTGGCGACGCCTTTAGCCATCGCCGTTGCCCTCGGACGCGCCGCATCCAAGCGGATCATGATCAAGTCCGGTGACGTCCTTCAATCGCTCGATCGGCCCGGAATCATTTGGCTCGACAAGACCGGCACGCTGACTCAAGGCAGACTTGCGGTCGTCCAGTGGGATGGCGATCCACAATGGCAGTCAGTCGTCGCCAATCTGGAGACTAAATCAAACCACCCTGTCGCCAAAGCAATTGTTCAAGAATTTGGAACATCCGATTTCGCCGAACCGGTCACGTCTATCGTCGAATCAGAAGGGCAGGGGATCGTCGGCACCTACCAGAATCAGCAAGTTTTTGTCGGCAACACATCCTGGATGCAAGAACATCAGATTCCGATCACCGAATCGTTTCAGCAGATCTCAAATGAACAATTGCAACTGGGGTATTCACCTTGCTGGGTTGCCGTGGATGGAAGATTGGTCGCTGTCATTTCGATGGGCGACCGATTGAGGCATGACTCTAGATCGGCGATTGAGGCAATCAGAAACGAGTGCTGGCAAGTCGGTATCCTTTCTGGCGATCACCCTTCAATCGTTCATCAAATTGCAGATCAACTGGACATTGCAACTGAGATGGCACTGGGAGGCCTAAGCCCCGAAGAAAAGGTCGACCATGTTCACGAATCTCACCAAACGTATCCCACCGTGGTAATGGTTGGCGATGGTGTTAACGACAGCGTTGCGTTGGCCGCTGCAACCGTCGGGATCGCAGTTCACGGCGGTGCGGAGGCGAGTCTCTCGGCAGCTCCCGTCTATTTTGCTGACGAGGGTCTCCGTCCGATCATGAATCTGCTTGGCATCAGCCGATCGGCGCGAAGAACCATGACATTGAATCTTGCCATTTCATTGATCTACAACTTTGCAGGAGCAACGTTGGCGTTCCTTGGATTCATCGATCCACTGGTGGCGGCGATCTTGATGCCAATCAGTTCGCTGACCGTCGTCGCGTTGTCGTTGACGTCGGGGAAAGCGGCAACGAATGCTGACTCAATTGAAGACTCGCGTGAGGCTGAGGCTATGGGACAAACAGCACCAGAGTGGCTGCCGCTGAACCGTCGCAGTGAACCTCAGGTGAAAGCAAAGGTTGGAGTTTCATAGTGAGCATCCTTTACATCGCGCTTCCGGTTGCGCTGGTCGTGGCAGCCATTGCTGTCATCGCATTTATCGTTCAAGTCCACTCAGGCCAATACGATGACTTGGAGACGCCCCCTCGCAAGATCCTGTTTGATGATGTTGCGGGTAAGCCAAAATCAATGAAGCAGGACAATGGTCCTGCGGGCGAGCAGAAGTCGATCGAACAAGGCCGAAATTGAACGAGGGCTTCATTTTAGATTCAAAGCACAAAGGACGTGGCGAGTCACCGAAGTGACGCCGTCAAAGTTGTACTTGTAAAACGAATCTTCTGTTGGTTGAGCGGAGCGTCCTGAGCGGTCAGTCCGTCCAGGGATTCATGGTCGCTTGCGGAGTTTACCCATCGATTGAGTTCGGTGTCCAGCGCATCTGCCTGAGGACGACCGCAAATTGCCCGACGTTGTTGCCGTTCTCCATGAAGACCAATGTTGGCAACTCTGTGAGGTTGAAGGCACTGGACAGCTCGGGCTCTCGTCAATGTACAAAATTGTACCGGAAGGGTTGCGGCAAAATTGTACCGGATTGTACCGGAAGGGTTGGGGGATGCTAATTGTCCCGCAACCCTTCGCAGACAGTTTTTGGCCTCTGTGTTTAAGCCTGGCTTCAAGCGAGCCCTCCCACGGAGCTCGAAGCACTTGTACCGGAAGCACTTGTACCCCACTTGTACCCGAAGGGTTGGAGGATGCTAATTGTCCCGCAACCCTTCACCTACAGTTGTTGCAAACCTGAGGATCGGGGAATCGAAAGGCATGAGCACGTTAGTCCCGAAGGGACGGCATGTTGTAGCCACGGGTGCAAACCCGTGGATCGAGCGTTCGAAAGGAATGCGAAGCCCCGAAGGGGCGACATGGATCGTGTGGTAGTTCCTGCCGTCCCTTCGGGACTGTCGGCGCGGTGCGAATCCCGTTTCCATGGGCTGACGCCCATGGCTTCGTGGCTATAAATGTGGGGCGGCACTTCGTGGCTGTTCGCTGACTGATACCCCCATTTCCGGCACGCCCAAACGGGGATGTCCCGTTTGTTGTTAAAACGAAAAATTGTATCGGAAGGGTTGCCGGATGTTGGCGATTTGCATTGTGTTCAAATAGCCGCCATAGTGTTCGCAATTGAACCTTAACGTCTGGTGGTACGGCGCTGAATCGCCCATATTCAACGTTCTCACCATGCCAACGGCACGTGTTAACAGTCAGCCATCATGCAACTCTTCCCATACAAAATGTTTTCCCCTCCGAGACTGTTTACCAAACTTGGGAAACTTCATTCGACTATCTTATAAGCCGTCGAAGCCGAGCTTTTCGCCACGTGAGTTGATTTCATCGCGCGGCTGCAGCAGATCCCACGTGGCCTGTGGGGACAGCCATTATGAGTTGAAATTCCGACCTGTGATCTGTCTGAATTAGGTGAAGGAAAATTCATCGTCGTAACTTATTGAATTTCCGTCTGAGGTACATAACACTGTGGGGCGTGCGAAATCCAAAATACTTCGAGCTCAATGACTAAAGGCAGTAGTCTGGGTTGTGTATTTGTGAAACATTTGGATGGCATTACCCCTCTTTTTGCCACTTTTCTAACTGCCTTGAACAATCAGCTCCCATGAAACCACTTCCGATTCTAGGAACGATGTTCCTGTCAATCTTTTTTTTCACTAGTTTGCATGGCCAAACTGACGACCCTTCGATGAGTTTGAAATTTGGTGCTGGACAAGGCACCGACACAATTGTCAGCAGCAACACTGCAGCAGATTTCCTTCAAGGGATCTCAATCAATGACATCGTTGGAGCCAATCGGTTTTACAACGAAGGCTATGACGGTTCGCGAGCCGTCGTGACGATCGCTGAAGGTGGCCACATGTGGAATGGCCATGATGTTTTGGGGCATGTGACCGAATTTTTTGATGGTCGACAATCGTATTCCAACAGTGGCATTAACGCCGGACAACTTGGAGACGTTAATCGTCATGCCGTTTGGGTGGGGCATACGGCAGGTGGCCGAGAAACCGTCACAGGTCGTGAGTATCAAAAAGGAATTGCGCCCGGGGCAGCATTGTGGTCAAGTGCGATCGCAACAACCTGGAATGGCTCTCCCTATACCGGAAGCTGGAGTTGGAGTCGTGGATTCGCATTCACCGATGCGTATGCTCTGCCTATGCTCACTGGAGCGAATGGCCGGACGACTGACGTGATCAATTCTAGCTGGGGATTCAGCAGTACAACCAATTCTCAAATCCAAGGCGGCAACTGGATTTTTAGCGTGACGTTGGACGGAATCGTGCAGCAATCACGCGCAACTTCTGTTTTTGCCGCGGGGAATGAAGGACCGAACTCCAATACCATTCGGGCACCTGGTAATGGATACAATTCGATCGTGGTTGGGGCTTTGGGAAGTGACACATCGAACCCAGCTTACAGCACCATTTCTAATTTTTCGAGCCGTGGGCCACAACGATATGTCGGTCCGGACGGCGACTTTGGCAACGTTCGCGCAAGAGTCGACATTACTGCTCCAGGACAGAACATGAGCCTCGCTTTCTATGGCGGTACAACGGGCGGGAATACAGGTGGCACCGACTCATCCAACGGCGCCACCGACTGGTACACGAGAAACGCACAGGGAACAAGTTTTGCCGCGCCGGTTGTGTCTGGTGGGGCAGGGCTGCTGGTGGATGTCGCTTATGACCGCTTTAGCAACAATATCGCCAACGCTCGAGATGGCCAAGTCATCAAAGCCGTCTTGCTTAACTCAGCAGCCAAGCCATCAGGATGGGACAATGGCCAGACTGCATTGGGCGGTTTCGTTTCAACGACACAAGCGCTCGACTACACCTACGGTGCTGGCATGTTGGACTTGAACCAAGCCTTTGAACAGTACACATCGGGTACCACTGACTTGGCTGGTAATGACGGAGGAACCGTTCAGGAAATTGGCTGGGACTTTGGTGTGATCGATGAGAACGCCTCAAGCGAGTACTTTTTTGATCAACGTTTGGTCGAGGGAACGACGTTCACCGCGACTCTTAATTGGTTTGTCGGTCGAACCTGGGAAGGAACGGCCTCCAATGGAGGGATCACTTCAACCGATGATTATTTTACTGACCTCTCTTTGGAATTGTGGACGGTCGACAACAGCCAACTTGACTCCTTGGTCGCCCGGTCAGATGCAGGTTTTATCAACACCGAGCATTTTTCACTGGAATTAGATGAAACCGACTTTTACGCACTACGAGTGTTTTGGGATGGCGAGCGTTACGACTTCGTCAACAACTCGCTCCAAACTTACGGACTTGCATGGTCTGCAACTGCCGTACCCGAACCTGGTTTGACGGCCCTCGCGTTTTTGATGTTGTCCATTGGTTGTTGCCAAAGACGGCGAAAGTGACGGGATGATGGAATGGGCACAAGCCGTTGACCTCTGGGGCAGAACACGGGGCAGGCATGATCGCATAGCTTGCTAAAATTGCACCGGATACCATCTAAAATTGTACCGGAAGGGTTGGGGGATACTAGCGACTTACAGCATGCTCGGATAGCCACTATAGTGTTCGAAATTCAGTTTCGACGTCTGGTGATACGGCGCTGAATCACTCAAATTCAACGTTCTCACCATGCCAACGTCACGTGTTAACAGTCAGCCATCAATAGGCGTTACCTCCAGGTATTCTGCAACCCTTCCCATACGAGATGTTTGCTTCCCGTACGAGATGTTCTTTCAGGTGGAAACCCGGCCGCATTGAAATCCAAGGCGCTCACGTGTATACCGTAGAGGATTCAAGGGGAGTGATTTGTATGATACGTTCTATTTTGACTAGGTTGGTTCGGTTTCGTTTTTCAATTTTGCTTTTGCTCCTCGGAGTTGCCTTGTTAGCATCGTGGTTGTCGACAAACAGACAGTGGTTGCGTAGACTGAATCCCCATTATCAAAGCCAAATGGAGGAACGCGCTAGTAACTGGGTGGAGCAACTTGCTGAGGAAAAACCGGGTGCCGTAACCTTCACAACCAAGGACGGGCAAATTGAACAATTGGAGCTTGCTGTCTCCGAGCTACCTCAAAGCGATTTGGAGAAACACATCCCTTTTATGACGGGCTTAACAACAATCCGGATATCGAAAACATCTGAATTCCCCTTCAAGGTTCTTTCCGAACTGCCAAACCTAAAAAACATTGTTCTTGATGATATGTCCCCCAGTGCGTCTGATTTGCATTTATTGGCGAATGGATGCGGGCAATTAGAGACTCTCGTCTTGAAACACGATGGTTGGTCAGATGCAACAATGGATGATTTTGAAAATCTTGCAAAAAAGCCGTCAATGAGACTTATATGTTTTCCTTGGAGAGTGCAGTTTAAAACAAGTACCGGTAACCCGAGGTGTAAATTCGACTATACCCGCCCCTTGCGCTACATTGGCGGCTAGACACCAATGATCGAGAGGCCCGGGGCGGTTGCCGGGATTTGAGAGAAATTCGTGTTCAGCAACCTGGTGAGTGAATCCGGATTGTCATCGGAGATCGCATCGGAGCATGATTGTATCGGAAGGATTGTATCGGAAGGGTTGCGGGATACTAGCGACTTACATTGTGTTCGGATAGCCACCAAAGTGTTCGCAATTGAGTTTTAACGTCTCGTGATGCGGCGCTGAATCGCCTAAATTCATCGTCCTCGCCATGCCAATGTCACGTGTTAACAGTCAGCCATCAAATAGGCGTCACCTCTAGATGTCCTGCAACCCTTCCCATACGAGCCTTATCCCATACGAGCCTTACCGATACCTCCAGAAATTCCTGCAACCCTTCCCATACGAGCCTTAGTCCCGAAGGGACGGCATGTTGTAGCCACGGGTGCAAACCCGTGGATCGGGCGTTCGAAAGGATTGCGAAGCCCCGAAGGGGCGACATGGGATCGCGTGGCAGTTCCTGCCGTCCCTTCGGGACTGTCGGCGCGGTGCGTATCCCTTTTCCATGGGCTGACGCCCATGGCTACATCATGTCGCCACTTCGTGGCTATATGTGGGGCGCCACTTCGTGGCTGTTCGCTGACTGATACCCCCACTTCCGGCACGCCCAAACGGGGATGTCCCGTTGGTTGTTAAAACTGATTCACAGTCTCACGGACAAAAGGTATCTGTGGTTAAGCCTGGCGGCAAGCGAGCCCTCCCACGGAGCTCGAAGCACGTGTACCGGAAAGCACTTGTACCGGAAGGGCTGGAGGATGCTAATTGTCCCGCAACCCTTCGCAGACAGTTTTTCTGCCGGCAAGCGAGCCCTCCCACGGAGCTCGAAGCACGTGTACCGGAAAGCACTTGTACCGGAAGGGCTGGAGGATGCTAA
>JBCAWX010000019.1:0-1062 GCA_038534355.1 Planctomycetota bacterium | reverse complement strand
ATTGTCCCGCAACCCTTCGCAGACAGTTTTTCTGCCGGCAAGCGAGCCCTCCCACGGAGCTCGAAGCACGTGTACCCGAAGGGTTGGAGGATTCTAATTGTCCCGCAACCCTTCGCAGACAGTTTTTCCGCAGACAGTTTTTCCCCATGAGCTCTTCCACTTTTTGACATAGACATACACCCGGAACACTAGTGAGCAAAAGTGCCGTCAATATTGATTTGACTGAAAACCAGCTATCCGAGTTGCACCGATCTCGATACCTTAGACTGCTACAGAAAGCCCCAAAATGAGATACCGTCTTTCGGCAGTATTCTTCGCTGCGTTTGTCTGTGCAGCAGTTATGTTCTGGGTACTGCCAAAACGAATCGACCTTAAGACTTCGGCCGTCGATTGGCATGTTGACCGGCTAAAACAACACGAAGTTATATTCGTCTACAAAGAGGACACTAATTACATCAGTGGACTCGATAGGGATTTGAAGAAGTGTCGATTTGTTAGCTTTAACAAGAACAACCTTGTTTTGACCGCACTTGTAAGCACAAGGGATTGGTTTACGCTGGACACCGAAGAAATATATGATTTTGCCGTATTCCGGGAAGTGTCCCATTAGTTGTTGAAAGTTGAAAAGTGGTCTCCCAAAGGCGACGATGTCGCCTTTGCGATATTCAACTTTCAAACGTCGGCTGTAACCGACGGGGAGACCACATGATCGACTCTAATCTTTTGTCATCGCTTGGACAAGTTTCTAGTTCAGAAGCTGGAGCTGTTTTTCGCGATCACCTGCGCGGAGCGGTTCGTCAGATGATCAGCGATGTGATCGCTGAAGAAGTCACTCAGCTTTGCGGGCCCAAGCATCATCCTGCTGATGGTGATTGTTATCGAGCCGGCACGGCTCGGGGGAGCATCGTTTACGAAGGTGAAAGGGAATCGGTAAAACGACCGCGAGTTCGCCGTCGCACTGAAGGCGGTAACGAAGAGGTCGAGCTTGCGACTTACCAGGCTGCTCGCTGCCCAGAACAGCTCAAGGAATCGATCATTTCGGTCATCTTGTGGGCGACGTGT
>JBCAWX010000018.1:0-134104 GCA_038534355.1 Planctomycetota bacterium | reverse complement strand
AGGGTCGACAATTGTTTACTCACCCCATGGGGGTATCGCATGAACGGCGCCACTTTAGATGGCTGCCGGGCTTTCTGTTGCGCCGATACTGCTTCAAGCGGCCTCTTAAGTACCCGAATCTTGTCAGCGACCGAGACAAAGCTCTCAGCCAAGGCTCCAATTCTTCAAATCGTGACTTTTTCGCGCAGACACACTGCGCAAATCGACAGATCGCGATGAAATTGCAAAGTGTGTCTTTGCAAAAAGGCCCAACGTGGACCGTTATGCGATCGACTGCGAGAAGAAGCAATGTTTTGTGATGGTAGATCCAATTTGAATCAATTTGATTTGTTACTCTAAGTGAGATGATGCTTCATTTATTCGGGTAAGGACCATTGATGAAAAAACTAATGTCTCGTAGATCTCACGCGCTGGTTTTGGACATGCGGTGGAAAGTCTTGGCGTTGATCGCATGCCTCATGGTGGTCACAGAGAATGTGCAAGCGCAATCGGTCGGTCCAGCAAGCTATCAGCCCCAAAAGGGTGAGTTTCATCCGGACTTTGTCTTGCCGGATATCAATGATGGTTCACCTGTGCGGCTTAGTGATCATCTGGGAAAAAAAGTCCTGCTGGTCCATTTCGCATCATGGTGAGCTGGATGCCGAAGAAGCGTACCCGGGTGGTACCAAAAAATGAAACCGTTCATCGAGAACGACTCGATGATCATGATCGGTGTGATTCAAGAACAACATTCCGACCGCTGTAGATTGTTTCAGCAATGGCAGAAGTTGGACTTTCCGATCGCTCAAGACTTATTGAACACAAATGGAATAAACGTTGTACCGGTTTACATTGGGATCGATGAATTTGGAGTGGTAAAGGGTCGGATGCGTCGACCTCAAGATTTTATTGATAACGTTCTCAACGCCAAAAGTGAAAAACCGAACAAAGAGTTTCCGCAGATATCACTTAATGACATCAAGATCGATGAGCGGAAACGGAAAGCCCAAGAAACAGGATCTGTCGATAACCTCGTCAGGCTGGGAGACGCACTCATTCAATGGAATGCGGAGAGTTCTGATTCAATCATTCAAGCTATCGACTCCTACCAACGGGCCCTTCAAGCCGCTGAGTCCAAAAGCCCAAAAACAAGTCGGGCGGATATCCAATTTCGGATCGCAACGTCAAATCGATTGCTTTACGAAGCTCAAGGACAACGTGACCCTGATCTTTTCTGGAAAAGTGTTCAACTGTGGGAAAACGCCCTCAAAACGAACCCCAACCAATACATCTATCGACGTCGTATTGAGCAATACGGGCCAAGACTCAAGAAACCGTATTCCTTCTATGATTGGGTCTCAATTGCTCGAGACGAAATTCGTGAACGAGGAGAAGTACCAGTCCAACTGGCCGTCGAGCCAAACGGCGCCGAACTTGCCAAAAAAACAAAAAGTCTGACAGTCGATTCCGAACAAACGAATCCTGACCCTGACGCCAGGGTCACAGTTGTTGAACAAGACTGGGTTAAAGTTCACTTCAATACGGTCCCCACAAATCCTAAACCTGGTGATGTCGTCGCCGTTCATCTTGGCTTTCATCTGTCCGACAACGCAAAGTGGAATCACGAAACTGCTCCGCTTAAAGTTTGGCTGAATATCCCCAAGAATGGAGCCAAGCTGTCCAACCAACTCGGCGTTGACTTAACTCCCTACCAATCAGCGGAATCGCAAAAACCGATCTCCATCTCGTATGAAATGAAGTTGCCAGACGCTCAAGATGGCCGAGCCGCAGAAACTCAAATCACCGGTTTTGCGCTGTTCAATGTCTGTGAATCAATCGATGGCCAGTGCATTTTTCGCAGAAGAGATTTTCACTTCACGATCAAGGATCCAACTCGCTGAAGACGCGAATACTTCACTGAAATCCTTCACTGAAATCCTCAAGCATCGTGATCCTGACGAGACAAGCTCTGGTGTTCTTCCAACGAATCTGAGACCACAGACGCGTCTGTGTTTTCATGCTCGCACGCTTCGCCGTTCGCGCCTGAGTTCTCGCTCGCGCCTGATGCGCTCCTGTCGTTCTCCAACCACGGGTTCTCCCATGGACGGCACTCTTTGAGGTATTCCGAATAGATTGGAAATTCATCCGATTTCATCTCCAAGAACTCAACGGTGTCCTCGATCAGTCGCTTCTCATCATCCAATGAAATGTGACCCGTCACGACTTTTGTCCGCAGCAAAACGAAGTAAGTATCCAGGACGTCGCACCGACAGTAGTTGTTGATCACATCCAACTTGCCCTGGTTGTACAAGTCCTGAACCATGTGACCCGCAATGCCCATTTTGCCTGGCCGCCCAATTAAGTTCGCCATCAAATTCAAGCCGCCACTCAATCGAGTCGTTCCAAAATTGGTAATCACATCCTGCAAATCAAAATGAGACGCCTGGTTGTAGCGATTTCGGTTCTGTGCGTAACTTCGATCATGGAGGTTGAACCAGTCTGGGATACCGACCCCATATCGATAGGCTGAAAGTTCCATTAACGGCACATCAAATGTCCGACCGTTAAAACTGACCAACGTCGGTTTTTTGTACGCCCGCCAACCCTCCCAAAAATGTCGCGTGATGACGTGCGGTCGAAACTCAGGTGAATCAAGCGTGACGATATCGATGATCTTCAGATCGATCGATATCTTGATCACCGCAACGGACACCGGAATGTGATACGTGTAGGGAATAAACTCTGACCCATACATTTCCATTCGCTCAGCACAGAATTTCTCGATTGCCTTCGATGGCGTGTATTCCTCGTCCTTATAGCGTACGTTGGAGATCAATTTGCCGTCAGCAATACTTTCAATGTCAAAGACAAGGTAGGCAACGGCGGGGCTTGACATAAAATGCTCTCAAATTTCAAAACAGTAAGACACGCAATCAATGTCGCCCATCGATCGTTCAATCGTATCGCAGTCGTCTCCGTTTGCCAATGTTGGACATCCTTCAACCTGTATCACGAATCTAGACAACCAATCGAATATGAACCCGGATCGCCTCCTGAAACGCTTTCTACAGTACGTCCAAATCGATACGACCGCCGTTGAAGACAGCGGTACCTATCCCAGTAGCCCCGGCCAACTCGAGATCGGCAAACTCTTGGTTGATCAAATGAAGGCGATAGGCATCGAGGATGCGAATCAAGATGAATACGGGATCGTCATTGGCACCGTCCCCGGAAATATCGACGCGCCAACGATCGCCTTCAATTCACACGTCGATACGTCTCCCGAAACTACGGGAAAAAATGTCAAGCCAAACGTGATCGTTGATTTCGACGGAAACGATATCGTTCTTTCAGCTGACCCTACTAAAATCATTACCGCGAAATCCTGCGCCGAACTTCCCGCGGCAAAAGGAAAGACAATCATCACGACTGACGGTACAACGTTGCTCGGCGGAGACGATAAAGCTGGCGTGGCAATCATCATGGAAGTTGCCAACCACCTGCTCGAAAACCCCGACATTAAGCACGGACCCGTTCGCATCTTTTTTACTTGTGATGAAGAGATCGGACACGGTGTCGATCATGTCGATGTCAAGGAAATCAACGCAACAGTTTGCTACAACTTTGACGGCGGCGGTCAAGGAGACATCGATGAAGAAACGTTTTCCGCCGACATGGCCATCGTCCGGTTTACCGGTGTCAATATTCATCCGGCCATCGCTAAAAATAAAATGATCAATGCCTCGCGGGCGGCAGGTTCCTTTCTTGCAAAACTTCCACAAGACTTGTCCCCAGAAACGACAGAAGATCGACAAGGATTTTTGCACCCCTACTCTCTTGAAGGAGGCGTTGCGTCCGCATCAATCAAAATCCTGATTCGTGATTTCGACACCAACCAACTCAACCGACACGCTCAAGTGCTTAATGATGCAGCCATCGCCGTGAAGAAGGAATTTGACGGCATCCAAATCGATATCGAAATCGTTGAACAATATCGCAACATGGCAGATGGTCTGGTCAAAGAACCTCGCGCCGTGGCTCTTGCTATTGACGCTCATAAAGCACTTGGACGTGACTATAAAACGACGATCGTGCGCGGTGGCACAGACGGATCCCGACTCACTGAACTCGGTTTGCCAACGCCCAACCTGTCGTCAGGTCAACACAACATTCATTCGCCACTCGAATGGGCATGCCTCGACGAGATGGTCGCCGCAGCAGAAGTTGGTGTTGAAATTGTCAAGCGTTGGTCAGAAGAATGAACCAAGTAGCCATCCACCCTGCAAGAATCTGACTATGAATCGTTCCACCCACGCACCATTCCATTTCCAGCTTTTTTTCTTCATCAGCTTGACCCTGCTGAACATGGGGGCTGCGATGCCAATTGCAAATGCGCAGAATGAAACCATTTACGATGAAGCGAAGATTCCTGCTTACTCGCTTCCCGATCCTCTCGTCGCCGACGATGGAACCAAGATCGACACACCATCGTCGTGGCAAGAGAAACGTCGACCAGAAATTCTTAAGCATTTCAAAGAGCACGTTTTTGGCACCATGCCCAACATCACCGGTCAACATGCCGTGCAATGGACCGCAAAAACAACCAGCGATTCCAATGTGACTCTTCCTGTTGATTTCGAAAACCCAACAGAAACGACTGTCAAGGCTAACGTTCGCGAAGTCACCATCACACTGCTACCCAAGCCTTCACTCAACGCCAACCCAGAAAAACAAGCTGCACCAGCCGAGCCGCTTGATCTTCACTTGGTTATTTTTTCTCCTGCCAATACGGACGCACCTCTCCCCGCGTTTCTGGCCTACAATTTTAAGGGGAATCATACACTCACCGAACTTGACGAAGTTGCGTTGCTGCCCGTTTGGGATTCCAGACAAAAACGGCTCGTCGACGCTCAGCCAAATCAACGTGGCGAACGTCAATCACGTTGGCAAGTCGGATCGATTATCAACCGTGGTTATGCTCTTGTCTGTTTGAACTATGGTGATGTTGATCCAGATTTTCACGATGATTTTAAAAATGGTGCCCACCGTTTCTTTCCCAGTCTGCAAAATCGAAACGACAACTGGACAAGCATCGGAGCCTGGGCCTGGGGCTTGCACCGAATTCTGGACTATCTCGAAAAAGACGCATCAATTGACGCGCAAAAGACGATCGTGTTTGGTCACTCGCGATTAGGGAAAACTGCACTCTGGGCAGGTGCGACCGATACGAGAATCGCCGCAGTCATTTCCAATAACTCGGGGTGCGGCGGAGCAGCCTTGTCCCGACGTCGCTTCGGCGAATCCGTGAAACGTATCAACACAACGTTTCCTCACTGGTTCTGCAAGAAGCATCGTGACTACAACGACAACGAAGATGCTTCACCAGTCGATCATCATCAGTTGATTGCACTCATCGCGCCACGCCCCGTCTACGTCGCCAGTGCCGAAGATGATCGTTGGGCGGATCCCAAAGGAGAATACCTTTCCCTCTTCTACGCCGATCCTGTGTTTCGCCTGTTCGGAAAATCCGGTGTTGCTTCCGTGTCAAATGGACAACCAAAAATGCCGCAACTTGAGTCACCAATCGGGTCGGATGTGCGTTATCACATCCGCCGCGGTAAGCACAATGTGACCCGCTACGATTGGGATCAGTTTCTTGATTTCGCCGACCACGTTTTTGGAAATCAGAAATGAAACGAGCGGAACGCGCTGCCTTGGTCCAAACACGATTGGAAGAACTCTATCCCAATCCGCCAATTCCGTTGGATCACTCCAACGAATTTACACTCTTGATTGCGGTATTGCTGAGCGCCCAATGCACGGATGAACGTGTCAACCAAGTGACCCCCAAGCTGTTCAAGTTAGCTCGTACTCCTAGAAAAATGACGAAGTTGACTGTGGAGGAGATTCGCGAGATCATTCGTCCATGCGGTTTGTCTCCCCAAAAATCGAAAGCCATCTCCAAGCTGTCCCACATTTTGGTCGATGAATACAAAAGCAAAGTTCCAGCTGACTTCG
Source organism: Planctomycetota bacterium (assembly GCA_038534355.1). Lineage (GTDB taxonomy): Bacteria > Planctomycetota > Planctomycetia > Pirellulales > Pirellulaceae > Mariniblastus. Next base: position 128,107 of record JBCAWX010000018.1, on the reverse strand, counting down.
CTGCACTCGAATCGCTGCCAGGGGTCGGACACAAAACTGCCAGCGTTGTCATGGCTCAGGCGTTTGGAGTTCCGGCATTCCCGGTAGATACTCACATCCATCGTCTTGCACAACGCTGGGGTTTGACCAACGGTAAAAATGTGAAACAGACCGAAGCGGACCTGAAAAAACTGTTTGCAGAAGATACCTGGAACCGACTACATCTCCAGATCATTTTTTACGGGCGTGAGTTTTGCACTGCTCGTGGTTGCGACGGCACCGTTTGTGATCTGTGCCAAACTTGTTATCCAAAACGAAAACGGCCCAAAGTGACTCGCAAAGCGTAAACATCACCTAACTGGAATATTGCCGCACCGAAGCCACAAAAGCACCGAAGTTCATACCACTGGGCGTCAGCGAGTTTGGATTATCGAGACACTCATGACTAGAATGATTGAATCCAGGAACTGACTTTTTTTGTTCAACGTCTATGGAAAATAAGATCGAGTGTCCGATTTGCGAATCAAATTTCGTTGTCGGCAATGTCAAAGTCGATTCTGTCTTGCGCTGCCCAAGCTGTGCTCGAACGTTTCGATATTCGCAAGTTGAACAACTTACCCTCGCCGCACAAGCAAAAAAGAAATCGAAACGGTCCAAGAAGAAACGCCCTTCTGCAAAGGCCAACCAGAAGCTTGCAAAGCCGGACAAGCCTAAACTAAATACGCCAAGCCCAGTTGGAATCGCACAAGACGCAGAACCAGATCGACTCAAGTCAGCGCAATCGCCAGGCAACAATGAACCCTCGCGAAAAAAGAAACCTACGCCTCAACGGACTCCAATGCCAGTGCCCGGCATTGATGGAAGGACTCCCTTTGCTTCAGCTCAAACGCTGATCGATCCTCCATCAGATCAAAACGGCAGTCCAGCATTGCCCGCAACGGATGACCCGGGTTCGATTCATCACAGCGATGATCAGGACGCGACCATTCCTGTTGCCAAACCGATCCAGGAAAACGAAGGTCCAATCGAGACTGCTGATCTACCAACAAAATCTGCCAGCCTCGTTTCCGTCCGCCAACGATATCAAAGAAAAAACCGAAACCGAACCTACCAAACGCTTGCCTTTGCCGGCGTCTTCGCTGTCTTGATCGCAGGTCTGACAACCTGGTTTGTGATTCGACTCAACAATATTGAAGTCTTCGGTGCCAATCAAACCGCGGAAGTCCCGTCGCTGTTGGCGATCGATGACAATGGCTCGTACGACGCCGTCGATCCAGGCGATGCGATGCTTGATGATGCGACTCCCCGATCAAGCAACAATTCGTCTTCGACTCAAAACGTCAGAAGAAAGCCGAAGCCCAAACCGATTCCTCGTATCGAATTTGCCAAGCTTCCAGAGCTGCGATTGGAACTGCTCAATCAGGAAAATCTTGAGTCCGCGTGGGCCGTTGCCCAACCAAGACTTGTCGCACTCAAAGTTCATCGACTCCGAACCACCAGTGACGTCGTTGGCTTGATTGTCGATTCTCGTGGCTGGGTTTTGACCAGCTATTCAGGAATCGCCGGCGCGACGCGCATTGAGATCACCGAATGCGCAAAGCTCATCGATGACACCTATGACGGAGACCAGCTTCGAGACGAAGTAAGAGGGATCATCGCAACCGACCAAGCCCAAGATTTGGCGCTAGTTTCCATCAACCGAAGGTTTGTTAAAAGTCTTGGCACACTCAACTATGGACAAAAAAGCGACGTCGTCACCGGACAGTACCTCGTTCATTCTGCGCCGCCAACGCCGAACAATCCGTACGGTCGAATTGAACTGGAAGTGACCAAGCGTTTATCGACTGCAGAACTTCCCCAGGCAGCACTTCAACTAACGAGTGCCCGTGAGATTGACTTTGACAACAACGTCTGGATTCAAACGAAGGATCATCCGGGGATTCAACCTGGTTCCGTCCTGATGACCGCCAACAGTGAGATGGTTGGGTTCAATGTGTTTTCATCCGAGGGCCGTGCCTATTTTATGTTGACGGATCAGGTCGCTGACTGGAGTGCATCTGCAACCGACAACCCGCAACCGTTAACGATACTGGCAACGGAAGAGCAAAAGGTAGCAATGCAGGAACAGCAGCAACTTGCTGTGATCGCCAGCGATCCAATTCGAGCGGCCTCGAGCGCCGTAGATCAGTATGGAGATGCGTGTGCTGGATTCGGTTGGGTCGCAACCGACGATCAACAGTTTGAGCAGATGCAAAAGTTTGCGGCAAACATGTCAACGATTTTGATGTTCACCCTGCAATACAAAAACAGCGACGATGAATCAGAAACGGTTGCCAAACTGAAGAAGCAGGCCGACAAATGGCGAAAGTCCATTTCTGAGGCGATCGGCAACCCCGACAATAAACAGATGGCTCGAATCGAGTCGATGATCAAGCTCTCCGCCGAAAAGCTAAAGCAGCAACAACTGTCCGGCGATGATCAGTACATTCCATTTTTTGGAAAAGTCTATGTCGCCGGGATCGTTTCGCCCGATCCAAATTCAATGTTCCTCAGTGTCGGACGAGACGAAGCCTACGTCAGAGCGCCGTACCAGGATACTGGGCGAGTCCTGTTGCCGGATTCTGAATGGCTCTTCTTTATCAAACGAGACAATGATCGGCAAACGACCAATCACCGCTATAGCGGAATGTCGTTCTCGGCAGAGTCCGCGCAGCTGATGTTTTCAATTGGGCCGCTCCCTTCTTCCTTTTAATGACCCGCTGCTCATGATCTGCGAACCAAATTATGTGTCTAACTCAAACATCACGCTAACGGTGATTTTAAAATCGACAGCGCGCGGGCTTTCGGAAATGATCTCATTTTCTTTTGCGCCATAGCTGGTATCAGCAAGCGTCGGAGTTAGCACATTTCGCTGCATGCGTTGGTAGCTGACCGCCGGGTTGGTCAAGTCCGTTTGGTAACAGTTGATCATTCGGAGGTTTCCCAGCGTTCCGCCCGCCGCCTGTGCGAGTACTGTCGCACGCGAACGGGCATCGTCCAAGGCTGTCCGAATCCCCTCGTCTCGCTTCTCGTCGCTCAATCGGGAAACAAAAAGGAATTGAGTCGACGAATCGTTGGCCCGCATCTCAAGCATTCCAGACATCAGCGACTGGATCTGTTCCATTTCCATTTCACTACTCCAATCCGGCACTTCAGGTTTGGTTTCTTCAGAATCCGAAAGGTCCTCAACTTCGAATCGGAGACGGTCCGCGAAAATCAGCACATCGTCAGAAGACATTGCTTCAATGGGCCACAGCGCTGTGAAGCTGATCATGATCTTCTTTTGGTTGCTCCCGCTGGTCGCAGGCGAGAGTTTGCCAAACCGTTTGCGAACGGCTTGCATCGGATCGTTTTCAACCTGATCAGGAAAACGGGGTTCACCAAATTCAATGTCGATCGCATCGAGTCGCTTCAGCCATTGAGTTGCCGCATCGCACTTTTTTCTCAACACGCGTAACGCGAGCTCGAGCGTGGTATCCACCGAATGAAGTGTTCCAGTCATCAGCAAATACGAGGGGCGTTGCCGAATCTGGGCATTGCCCTGTGCATTGATCGTTGGGAGATTGTCGCTCATGAATTGATTCGGGGAAATGAAGGTCTGTCGGTTGGATCAAAAAACGTGTCGAAAGATGACGCCCGGCTTTCACCAGCGGCTGCTTTTCCTCTCAAGCCCCGAATAATCGTTAATGAAATCGATGCATTTCGAAGGAATTAAGTTTACCAATGGTCGATGAACCATAGGTCGATGTAAAGGCTCAACTAAAATCCATGCTCTTCCGTTGTGGACGGCATTCTGATCTGATCACAATTCGACGTGTTCGCCCTATCATCAATCGTTAATCAGTTGAAAAATGTTTTTGGTCGTACTTGCATACATTCTGGGAATCCTCGTTGGAGTGATCCTCGGTTTGTTCGGTGGCGGCGGCGTTTTTCTGTTTCCAATTAACCACCTTATCCTCGGTCAATCAGTCGTTCCAGCATCCGCACATGCGGCATGCCTGGTTGCCGTCGCGGCTTGGATCGGAGCCATTCCGAGAATTCGACAGAATGAGATCGACTGGCCAACCTATTTCGCTTTGGGCGTTCCGGTTTCGGCAGGCATGCTTTTGGTGCGCTTGTGGTTGTTAAATCTGATTCCACAAGTGATCAACATTGGCGAGTGGGCGGTGACGAAGGAATCGATCGTGCTTGTTCCGTTCGCCATGCTGCTCTTGCTTTCGTTTCTTTCCATGAAAGGTTGGATTGGAAAAAACCTGAAACCCCGAACGGAGATGCGCCAGAACCGGCCCGTCGCGTACTACTCAATCTTGATTGTCTTTGGGCTGGCCGTTGGAATCATACCCGCCTTCGCAGGAGCAGGTGGAGGCGTGTTAATCGTGCCATTGCTCGTCGTGTTGTTTGGGCTGCCGATGAAAACCGTTGTCGGTACCAGTTTGGCCATCGTAGCCACCAAATCAACCATCGGGTTCCTTGGCGGAGACCTTGTCTCAAATCCGGCGTCGATCGACGTATGGTTTCTGGCAAAGTTTTCAGTCGTCATCATTTTTGGTGCTTGGCTCGGATCGATGTTGGCACACCGAATGGATGGTCCCAAACTCAAAAACATCTTCGCGTACCTGGTGTTAACGCTGGCCGTCTACATCTTGGTCAGCGAGCTCCTCTTTCCCGGTGCCGTTTAAGCCCAGATGCGCCAGCTCGGGCACCGACTCAACTTGGCCCCTTTTCTCATAAGCCAAGTCTCCGCAATTGTTGGCTATCAAGACTCTTGGAATGTCGTCGATCAACTGTCGATTCGAGTCTCGCACAATTGTCAGTTTGAGTTACAATCTCCCGCTCGCATTGCTTCTGCAACTCTAAACTCACACCGACAATGAACACCAAAATCTTCAGTGGCTGTATCCCTGCATTAATGACTCCCTGCGGAGCAGATCGGCTTCCCAACTACGACGCGTTGGTCGCCAAAGGTCATCAGATGATGGAAGCCGGAATGAACGGAGTCGTCTACTGCGGTTCGATGGGTGATTGGCCGTTACTCACCGATGACCAACGAAAGCAAGGCGTCACTTCGTTGTGCGAAGCAGACGTGCCCGTTGTCGTCGGCACTGGTGCAATGAACACAAAAAGCGCCGTCGAACATACGCGACATGCTGCGGATGTCGGGGCTGCTGGATTGATGGTGATTCCACGGGTGCTCTCGCGTGGAACCTCTCCGACCGCCCAGCGAAATCATTTCGCGGCAATTCTCGCCGCCGCACCAGAGTTGCCCGCGGTCATTTACAACAGTCCTTACTACGGTTTTGAAACCAAAGCACAGCTGTTTTTCGACCTCAGAAAAGAGTTCCCGAATCTCGTCGGCTTCAAAGAATTTGGCGGAGCTGATTCCTTGAGCTATGCTGCCGAGCACATCACTGGCGCTGACGAGACACTCACGTTGATGGTCGGCGTTGATACTCAGGTTTTCCACGGATACGTCAATTGTGGAGCCACAGGTGCGATCACCGGAATCGGTAACGCCATTCCTCTGGTCGTCCTGAAGTTTGTTCAGCTTTGCGAAAAGGCTGCTGCCGGCGACGTCGATGCCAGACGCTACGCCAAGGAACTGAACGATGCCCTGATCGTTCTATCTAAGTTTGATGAAGGGCCTGATTTGGTGCTCTACTACAAGTACCTGTTGGTCCTCAACGGCGAAAGCGAATACGAGCATCATTTCAATGAGTCGGATCAACTCTCGGCGAGTCAACAATCCTTCGTGGAATCGCAGTACGCGCTGTTTCAGCAGTGGTGGGAAAACTGGCCCGGCAAAAACTGATCGGACCGGCTGACGAAGGAATGGCGACGGGCGACAATTGGCCGATGCGTCGCTACACCAAGTCAAACGCCGACACGAAGTGTGAGGTTTACCATGGTGCCTAGGAAATCAGTACAATGAACACGTAAACACTTCGCCCTTCAGCACTCAGCAACGTGAAACTTCATTTTCTTGGAACGACTGGGTACCACCCAAACAACATCCGGCAGACTGCATGCCTGATGATGCCGGAGCTGGGTGTCATTTTTGATGCCGGCACCGGGATTTTTCGCGCCAGAGACTTGATCGTAACGGAAACGCTTGACATTTTTCTGTCGCACATCCATCTCGATCACTCGGTCGGGTTAACGTTCCTCTATGACGTTCTTTGGGAGAAAGCTGTCTCACGTGTTACCGTTCATGTCGCCGAAGACAAGATTGATACACTTGAGTCATCGCTCTATCACTCAGATCTTTTCCCTGTAAAACCGAATTTTGATTTTCAGCCACTCCAGGCAACTTCAACGATCGAAGTTAACAGTCAACAGATTTCGATCGATGCGATCCCGGTTGAACATCCTGGCGGTTGTCATGCATTTCGAGTCAATTTCGCCGACCACTCCATGGCTTATGTGACCGATACAATTGCGGACCCCTCCGCCGAATACGTTGAGCGGATTAAAGGTGTCGATACATTGATTCATGAGTGCTATTTTCCAGATGGTTGGGAAGACCGAGCAATCCTTACCGGCCACAGTTGCTTGACGCCCGTGGCACAAGTGGCAGCGCTGGCCGATGCGAAGGCGTTGTTTCTGGTCCATATCAACCCCCTCAATGAATCAACCAAGCCTTTGGATCTGGATTCGGTGAAACCGATTTTCGAAAACATCCAAGTAGCTCGTGATCAACTGGTCATCAACGTATAGTCGTTGATCGCCAAATTAACTCAAAGCGGTTCGCTCATGACGCGGGTCGACGACTTTGCTGACTAACTTGCGGTTGTACACCATGTCCCAGAAATCTGAATCTCAGAACGAACTTCCTGATGACTCGCACACGACCGTGTCAGAGCTCCGCCAGTGGATGCAAACGTTTGTCGACCAGCGTGATTGGCAACAGTTCCATTCGCCTAAAAATCTGGCGATGTCACTGGCCATTGAAGCGGGTGAGCTGATGGAACATTTTCAGTGGATCAGCATGGATGAATCCAGATCGATTGACGAGCAACAACGCCACGATGTTGCCGAAGAATTGGCCGACGTGATTTGCTACGCCATGTCGATTGCCAATTCGTTGAACTTGGATGTCGCGACCGCCGTCCATCAAAAAATGATCAAAAACCGTTTGAAGTACCCAGCCGAAGACTTTAAAGGCCGATTCGGTTAACAATGAAAGCTTGTCCCCATCTGCGACGAATGCATGGCCTAAGCATGCGAATTATCTTCAACGCGTTGATGAGTCATCTGGATCGCTCTCAATAGCCCTTTCGCTTTGTTCAACGTCTCTTCGTATTCGCTGGTCGGGTCCGAGTCCGCAACGATTCCCGCACCTGCCTGAACGTAAGCGATTCCGTCTTTAATCACCATCGTTCGCAATGCGATACAGGTATCCATGTTGTTCGAATAATCAATGTAGCCAACTGCACCGGCGTATGGACCACGACGATGAGGTTCAAATTCGTCAATAATCTCCATCGCTCGGACCTTCGGCGCGCCAGAAACAGTACCAGCAGGCAAACTCGCCATGAGCGCGTCAAAAGAATCGGAGGACTCGTTGAGTTGTCCAGTGACCGTCGACGAGATATGCATCACGTGGCTGTAGCGTTCAACGACCATGCAGTCGGGAATCGCGATTGAGCCATATGCGGCAACACGACCGACGTCGTTACGACCCAGATCGACCAGCATGACGTGCTCGGCTTGCTCTTTCTCATCTGCCAATAGTTCCTTTTCCAGTCGCAAGTCTTCGTCTGGCGTCTTGCCGCGCGGCCGGGTTCCTGCCAGCGGTCTTACGGTCATTTCATTGTCAACAACACGGCACATGATCTCTGGAGAACTGCCTACCAATGTCGTGGCTCCCGAGCGCAGAAAAAACATGAAAGGACTTGGATTAAGCACCCTCAAGCTACGATAGATTTCAAACGGGTCACAACTGATCTTCAGCTGCAATCGCTGACTCAAGACGACTTGAAAAATATCGCCTGCTTTGATGTACTCGATGCAATCGTTGACCGCCGACTCAAATTCCTCTTGGCTGAAGTTCGATTCAAATGACGGGACATCACCGATCGGTTGAATTGCGTCAGCACAAATTAATCCGTCATCGGGTTGATTAAGCGATTCAATCATCGATTCGATTCGACGCTCAGCATCCGCGTAAGCTTCCTCCAACGAGTCGTGTCGTTTCGTCCAAGCCAACGCGACGATCGTGATCGTCTTGGTGATGTGATCAAAGACCAGCATTCGATCGTAGAAAGCGAACGACATGTCAGCCAACCCACGATCGTCTTCCGGCGCATTAGGCAGATGTTCAACGTATCGAACGGCGTCATAGCCAGCGTACCCGACCGCGCCACCGGTAAACGGAGGCATGTCTTCAAATTTCGCAACGTTGAACTGGTTCAAGCGTCGGCGAATCTCTTCCAAAGGGTTGTCGCAAGTGTACGATTCGTTTTCAGCACCTGGCTGACAGATCGTCACATCGTTGGCAAAGCTGGAAACTTCCAACTGCGGTTCGACTGCGAGAAAACTATATCGCCCGACCCGCTCTCCACCGACGACTGACTCGAACAGGCAAGCTGTCTTCCCGTTGTCGATTCGCTGAAACGCCGAAACAGGAGTTAACGAATCGGAAAGCAATCGTCGCGTGATCGGAACCGCATCATATTGGTCGGCCATCGATCGAAACGTATCTAAGTCAGGAAACATGTTGTTGAAGTTTTCAGCGTTGAAAGATTGAAAGATTGCTGAGCCCTGATAAAGGGCTCGCTAAAAAACAGTGCTAATTTTGAGTCAGACGCATCGACGCATTTACGTGCTTGGACGGATGTCAGCTCAACATTCGAACACCCAAGTCGACTTGCCCAATCGGAAGAATTTATAAGCCAAGCCGTTGCTTGATTTCCTCCTTGACCTTGCTGGCGTCCGCATCGAGATAGGTCGGAGGATTGGCATGTTCAGATTGAATGTTTTCCAGCGTTGACTCATGGTAACCAACTTTAAAGTCAGTAAATTTCAGGCCGTGGGCAGTGCTGATCACAACGGTACGGTCCGTTGATTTGATATCGCCACGCGCAACCAGTTTTTCCAACACCGCCAAGGCGACTCCTGTATGAGGACAACAGAACATACCGGTCAAGTCCGCTTTCGCCGAAGCGGCCGCCAACTCCTGCTCCGTCGCCTGTTCCACGATTCCATTGGTCTCTTGAACTGCTTTGACTGCTTTTTCATAACTGACCGGATTGCCGATTCGAATTGCATTGGCCAAAGTGTCTCCCGCTGTCACCGATGTCTTGTCTGCAAACTTTTTCAAGTACGATTGATAGAACGGATCTGCTTTGGCTGCTTGTGCCGCCACGAGTCTCGGCATCTTCTGAATCAACCCGAGATCCAACATCAATCGAAATCCTTTGTGCAGGGCGCTGATGTTTCCAAGGTTGCCAACCGGAATGATGATCCAGTCAGGAACTTCCCAATCAAACTGTTTGCAAATTTCGATCCCAACGGTTTTCTGCCCCTCGATTCGCAAACTGTTCATCGAGTTCGCAAGATAGATACTTTGATCCTGGGTTACCTCCTGAACAATTTCCATGCAGCCATCAAAGTCAGTGTCGAGCGCCAGGACATGGGCTCCATTGGCGACCGGTTGAATCAATTGAGCCGTGCTGACTTTACCGGCGGGCAAAAAGATGATGGCTGGAATCCCGGCGTATGCGGCATAGGCTGACAACGCTGCGGAGGTATCACCGGTGCTGGCGCACGCGACGGCCTGAACCGGATTTCCTTCCATTGTCATCATTTGTTTGACGACGCTGACCAGGACGGTCATGCCAAGGTCTTTGAAGCTTCCCGTGTGACTGTTACCGCAAAGCTTGATCCAGAGATCTGGGATGCCGAGCTGTTTGCCAAGTCGATCCGCCCAAAACAGGTTCGTGTTCCCTTCGTTCATGCTGACGATGTTTTCGTCACGAAGATCGGGAATCACCCACTCACGCATGCCCCAAACGCCGCTGCCATAAGGCCAATTGGTGGTGCTGGCCCGAGAGTCGAACAACTGTTGCCATTTGTAAGCGTTGCGGTCGCGCAACGGATCTCGCTGGTGATATACCTCCAGCAGGGAATTGCATTTTGGGCAACGGTAAATCACATCGTAAATCGAATGTTTGCCTTCACAGCCAGCGAAACATCGAAAATAGACGCTCGGATTGGCTCGGTCGACTTCAGCTACGGTCGGTGAAGTGGCGACGGTCATAAAATTACCCAGTAAAGTGTTATCTTGAGTTGCAATGGTGGTAGGTCGGGTGCCGGCACGTCTGAAACCCCGAGACCCTTTCGACGATTTGCGTCGCAACGCATTCAATTGACGCCGAGTTTGCCCGGATTCGATGATAAAGGAAATCTGAACGAATCGGTAAGCCAAATTGACACGGCTCTGGTCGCCTCAGATAGTCCATTTGCCGCTGAGTCCCAAAAAACCGAGCGTTTGTTTGTTGGAAGACAATCGCGGGATCTTTCCCTCAATTGAATGACAACGCCCCGCCAAAACATTATCATATGTGTGATCCGTCGACACTCCCGAGTCTGGGCACTTGCGACGGTTTTGTTGGCTTCAATGACCCTTACAGGATTGACCTCGTGCTACCGAATCAGTTTCTTTTTTGTCAACTGGATGCGTTTCTACCGCTGGCCCAAAATTCACTTGCGGGCGATGTTACTTTTTATATCGTCGCCGCATTGATCGTATTCGCGGCTTTGATCGGCCTGGTGATCCTCGTCCTTGGATTCACCTACGGAAAACTCTGGTTTCAAGCCTACATGTCTCAAGCGGACGTCAGCATGTTTTCGCTGGTCGGCATGGGATTTCGAAAAGTCCGACCGGACGTCATCGTTCGTGCAAAAATCATGGCGCGACAAGCGGGTCTCGATATCAGTCGCACCAGCAAGGGAGCGATCACAACCGATCAACTCGAAGCCCACTATCTCGCAGGCGGTGACGTCATGCGAGTTACCAACTCCATCATCGCCGCTCAACGAGCCAACATCGATCTCGATTTCGACCGCTCCGCCGCGATTGACCTTGCCGGGCGTGATGTGATGGATGCGGTTCGAACTTCCGTTTACCCCAAAGTAATCGATTGTCCCGATCCAGAACGAAGCGGTAAAAACTTCCTCAGCGCGATGTCCAAAGATGGCGTCGAACTAAAAATCAGGGCCCGGGTCACCGTTCGTACAAACTTGAACCAGCTGATCGGCGGTGCGACCGAAGAAACCATTATCGCACGTGTCGGCGAGTCAATCATTTCTTCGATCGGTTCATCCAACAAACATCAAGACGTATTGGAGAATCCCGACCGTATCTCTCGCGCCGTTCTTGAACGTGGGCTCGACGCTCACACGGCATTTGAAATTGTCTCCATCGATATCGCCGACATTGACGTGGGTGAAAACATCGGTGCACGTCTTCAGGCGGATCAAGCGGAAGCTGACACGCGTGTTGCTCAGGCGGCCGCCGAAAAGCGTCGCGCGGACGCGATCGCCAAAGAGCAGGAAATGAAAGCGGGCGTTGCCAAACAGCGTGCTCAGTTGGTTATGGCAGAAGCAGAAGTTCCTCTAGCGATGGCCGAAGCATTTCGTCAAGGCAAATTGACCGCCAACTAGAATTCCCTTTGATTCTGGCACTCGACTCCACTCGCGATGCCGATGCTGTTTAATTGGTTTCGATTCGTCGTTCGCCACAGGCGCATCTAGCAGCGAGCGACTATCACTTTGAAATGCCCGTCGTGCACAGGTGACCTGATGAAGTATTGGCTGATGAAGTCAGAGCCCAACGTTTTTTCAATCGACCACTTGGCCGATTCTCCCAAAAAAACGACGCACTGGGATGGAGTCAGGAACTACCAAGCTCGAAACTTCATGCGAGACGACATGAAGAAGGGTGATCTCGTTCTGTTTTATCACTCCAATGCAAAACCACCAGGAATTGCAGGAGTGGCGAAAGTCGTCAAAGAATCGTACCCCGATTTCACTGCCTTTGACCCGGACGACAAACACTACGATCCTAAATCCAAACAGGACGAGCCTCGTTGGTTTATGGTCGATATTAAGTTGGTCAAGAAGTTCAAAAACTTGCTCGCCCTGCCCGACTTGAAAACAATGAAAGCACTTGATGGGATGGTGCTGCTTCAAAAAGGCTCACGTCTTTCGGTGCAGCCTGTGACCAAGAAACAGTACGAAACCGTTCTTAAGCTTGCCGAGAAGAGTTAACGCGAATCTGCTTGTGGCTGAACACTGATCAATAAGGAAGATTCATGTCGGCAACGTTTCAAACGATAGTGACTGCTCAACAGCTGAAGGATTTGCTGGGCGATCCGAATCTGGTCGTCGTTGATTGTCGGTTCAGTCTCGCCGATGTCACTTCAGGTCGAGCAGCGTATGACGCCAGCCGAATTCCTGGCGCAGTCTATGCACATCTGGATGACGATCTCAGTGGTCCGCCACACACGGATCATGGACGTCATCCGTTGCCTTCACCAGAGCGCATGGCGGCCACGTTTTCGCGACTGGGGATCGACGACACCAAACAGGTCATCGCCTACGACGATCGAAACAACATGATGGCCAGTCGCCTGTGGTGGATGCTCAAGTACATGGGACATCGAAACATTGCTGTGCTCGATGGAGGATGGACCGCTTGGCAATCGAGCGGCGGAGAGATCGAAACTTCGTCACCACAAGTGCCCACGGTAGTCGAGTTCTCGGGGCAGCCAAATCCCAATTGGTTAGTCATGCTGGACCAAGTCGATGCTCAACAGAAACTGGTTGATTCAAGGGCTTCTGAACGCTTTCGCGGAGACGTTGAACCATTGGATCCAGCTGCAGGCCACATTCCCGGTGCCGTCAATTTTCACTACGCACGTGTGTTGAATGACGATGCGACATTTCAGGATCCCGATTCGATTCGCCAGCACATGTCAGAGCTCTTTGGCGATTCGAATCCAAAAGACGTCACGTTTTATTGTGGATCTGGAGTCAGCGCCTGCGTCAATTTGATTGCCGCCAGCCATGCAGGGTTTCCGATGAGCAAACTCTATGTGGGCTCGTGGAGCGAATGGTCCCGTAAAAAAGCAAAACCAGAAGCGTAGCTTGGCTGGCAAAACTAAGCGTTAGCTTGTCGCCGAATCGCGCGCTTGCGATCGGACTGTTTCAACAAGATTTTTCTCAGGCGAATATTCTCTGGAGTGATCTCCACCCATTCATCTTCTTCGACGTATTCGAGCGCTGCTTCCAGCGAAAACTGACGTGGTGGTTTCAGCAATATGTTCTCGTCGCTTCCTGCGGCACGAATATTTGTGAGTTGCTTTTCACGCGTTGGATTCACTGGTAGATCGTTATTTCGTGCGTTTTCGCCGACGATCATTCCTTCGTACACCTGTGCGCCGGGACTGACGAACATTTCGGCACGCTGCTGCAGACCAAACAGGGCAAAACCGACGGCTTTCCCAGATGCCATCGAAACCATGACACCATTGGACCGTGCTGGAATCTCTCCTTCCAATGGTCGAAACTCAAGGTATCGATGGTTGATGATCGCTGTGCCCTGCGTCGCGTTGAGCAACTTGGTGCGTAATCCGATCAGGCCTCTTGATGGAATGACAAATCGTGCCAGCGTGAATTCGCCACGAGCATTCATCTCCTGCAGTTCACCTCGTCGATTGCCGACCAGTTCCATGACGGGCCCAAATTTTTCAGTGGGAACTTCAACCACCAGTGTTTCAAACGGCTCGTGAAGCTGGTTCTCGATCTTCTTGATCACTACATTCGGTTTGCCAACCGATAGCTCAAATCCTTCGCGACGCATCGTTTCGATGAGAACGGCCAGATGAAGAATCCCTCGTCCAGAAACGGCAAACGCATCGCCTGACTCGAGTGGTCGAACGCGAAGTGCAACGTTGCGTTCGAGTTCCTTGTTCAGTCGTTCACGAAGTTGGCGGCTGGTAACGTACTTGCCTTCTTTGCCGACCAGCGGTGAGCTGTTGATGGTAAACACCATCTCCAGCGTTGGCTCGTCGACCGAGATCCGTTCCACTGCGTCAGTGACTTCTAGATCGCAAATGGTATCTCCAATTTCGATCTGCTCGAGTCCAATCAGCGCAACGACATCGCCAGCATTGGCGGATTCGACTTCGATGCGTCCGAGTTTGTCAAAGACGTTGACGGTCGAAATTTTGGACGACTTGGGAACGCCATCTTCACCGATCACATTGATTGTTTGGCCTTTTGAAATCGTACCGGACAAAATGCGACCGACGGCAATCCGACCAACGTACTCAGACCAATCCATCGTCGTGATGCCCATACGGAACTTGCCTGGCTCGATATTTGGAGGTGGCACTTGTTTAAGAATCAGCTCAAACAATGGCTCCATGTTGCCAGATCGGACATCCATTTCGTGCGTCGCGTACCCTTCTTTGGCAGACGCAAAAATGAATTGAAAATCGTCCAAAAACGCTTCGCCGCCCATTTCGAGAATCAGTTCCATTGCTTCGTCGAGCACCGCTTCGACGCGAGCATCGGGACGGTCGATTTTGTTGACGACAACGATCGGTTTCAGACCCGCCTCGAGTGCTTTGCCCAACACAAAACGGGTTTGCGGCATCGGTCCCTCAGCTGCATCGACCAGCAACAGGGCGCCGTCGGCCATTTTGAGCACTCGTTCGACTTCGCCGCCAAAATCAGCGTGGCCCGGCGTGTCGATGATGTTGATTTTCACATCTTTATAAGGCAACGCGATATTTTTGGCCAAAATGGTGATACCGCGTTCCTTCTCGATGTCTCCTGAGTCGAGAATTCGTTCTCCCAGCAGTTGAGACTCACGAAATTGACCACTTTGACGCAGCAGACAATCGACTAACGTGGTTTTCCCATGGTCGACGTGGGCAATAATGACAATGTTACGGATATCTTGTCGTTGAGACATGGTGGCGAGAATGAGAGACGGGGCGGCGGCCGAATTTCAAAGCTGGTACGTTGCAGTTGTCCGATCGGCGAGAGAAGGTGAAAATCATAACTGGCACCTTCAATTGTCGATAGGTCTTTTGTCAGCAGTACCGCTGGGGTAGATGCTTGGGTGCCGATCTTCACCCAACGCTACACGTTCATCGTCGACGGACTCGAGTCCGGGCAAGCTGGCGTCTGGTTGCATTTTTTAAAAAGGGAAACATTTTGGCGCGCGTTGTATTGGCAATGTCAGGAGGAGTCGACTCCAGTGTCGCGGCACATTTGCTGCAAAAGCAAGGACACGAGGTGATCGGTGTGTTCATGCGGCACGGTGAAAAGGCAGTCTCTGCCTGCGCCATCGATGGCAAAATTGAATCCTCGCCTCTGTTGCCGGTCCTCAACAATCGGGCCGATCACAAACAAGGCTGTTGCAGTGCGTCCGATGCCGAAGATGGTCGCCGAGTGGCCGAGCGCTTGGGCATCCCCTTTTATGCTCTCAACCTTGAAGAAGAGTTTCGGGAAATCATCGACTACTTTGTCGACGAATACACCGTCGGTCGAACCCCCAATCCTTGCGTGATGTGTAACAACCGCATCAAGTTCGGCAAACTGTTTGACTACGCAGACTCGGTGGGTGCCGAATTTCTGGCGACGGGCCATTACGCTCAGCTATTTCGTGACGGAGGCGATCTTGAATTGCGACGGGGCGTCGATGCCAGCAAAGACCAATCGTATGTGCTGTTCGGTATCAAACGACGTTTTCTCGAACGCATGTTGTTGCCAGTGGGTGGTTATGAAAAACCAGTCATCCGTGAAATCGCTGGACAACTCGGATTGAACGTCGCTGAAAAGAAAGACAGTCAGGAAATCTGTTTCGTAACTTCGGGGAAACATGATGAGTTTGTCCGTCAACGGCGAGGCGATGCCATCAACGAAAAAGGTGGCGAACTGGCTGGCGAGATTGTCACCACCGATGGAAGCGTCGTTGGTCATCACCCAGGCATCGAACGATTCACGATTGGACAACGAAAAGGCTTGGGGGTCGCGATGGGTGAACCCTATTTTGTCGTTCGTATCGAACCTTTGACCAACCAGGTTGTAATCGGCAAATTGGAAGAGCTCGGACGGAAGTCGTTGACTGCCAGTAAAACCAATTGGCTTGTCGATGTCCCCAATGAGCCGTTTTCGTGTCTTGCGCAAATTCGCTACAACAGCAGCGCTCACCCGGCAACCGCGACCGTGATCGAAGGGGATCGGCTGGAGGTAAATTTTGATTCGCCGCAAAACGGAGTCGCACCAGGTCAAGCGGTCGTTTGTTATGACGGAGACCGAGTGCTCGGAGGCGGCTGGATCGATTCTGAATTCGCTTGAGCCGATAAAAACCCCAAATATCCCGTCGAAAACACCGTCAATTCAAGCTGTCGAATGAACTGGTGCAACATTCGGCAACGATCGACGTAAATCACTCGTCGGTGAACTACATTCTTACAACAGTCCCTTCTTGTAACGCATTCAATCTGCGAAACCTTTGAAATGTCATTTAAGCGTCAAAAGCGAAGTCGTCTACGATTGCGAAAGAACGGGGCATCCAACTCCACGCTGAATTTTGAACGCTTGGAACGGCGAGAGCTATTGGCTGGCGTCTATCTGAATTCATCTAATGGCGAGCTAACCATTTTTGGAGATTCCAATGGAAACGTCGCGTCCGCAACAGAAGTCGGCTCCTTGATTCGAACCGACTTGGCCGGCAGCGTTCGCGACTTCAATTTGTCCGACGTCAACAGCATCCTGTTTATTGGCTTCGGCGGGAACGATCATTACACCAACAACACATCGCTGCCAGCTGCGATGTACGGTCAAGCAGGAAACGATACGCTGATCGGTGGCAGTGCAGCTGACAATATCGTTGGTGGTGTCGGCGACGACACGCTGCGTGGAAACGCTGGAGACGATCGCATTGTCGGAGCCGCGGGTAACGACACCATGTTCGGCGACGCTGGAAACGACCGAATGTTTGGCAGTGCTGACCTCAATGAGATTTACGGCGGCGCGGACGACGATGTCATTTATGGTGGCGACGCGATTGATACCATTTTTGGCGAAGGTGGCATCGATCAAATTTACGCGTTGGCCGGAAACGATATTATCAACAGTGGCACCGGTGGTGTTGCTGGGAGTTCAGGCATCGCTCAAGGTGATCTGGTTCTCGGGCTTGGCGGCAACGATCAAATCACTGGAGGTGGAGGTCTTGACATCTTTTGGGGTGGTGAAGGTGACGATACGCTGATCGGCGGCAACGGCGAAAACCGTCTCCATGGCCAAAACGGGGATGACACGATTACTGGCGGTTTGAGCGCAGATTTTCTCCGCGGTCAAAATGATAACGACACGATCAACGGCGGCGGTGGTAACGATACGATTCTTGGCGGCGCAGGAAACGATACGCTCAACGGTGACGGTGGTGCAGACAACATCAACGGTGAAGCAGGAACGGATACGGCCAATGGTGGTGCCGGCAATGACACGATCGAACTGGGCATCGGAACCGATGATGTTGCGGTTTTCAGTACCAGCTACGACAACGCAACGGTAGCAGGAAGTCAGAACGGTCAATTGGTTACCGTTTCGTCCAGTGCCAGTGGAACGGATACGGTTCGGACGACCGAATTGCTGACGTTCTCGGATCGTCAGATCTCCTCCGACCAGGCAACGCTCAGCGAATACGAGGCCGCATCGTACAGCGTCCTCAACTCATATCGACAGGCACAATCGCGCACCACATTTTCGACTCCGTCAGATCTGGCAGCCTATGCTCGAAACTGGGCATCGGAAATGGTTTCCCGGGGACTCGTCCACTCATCGAATTCATCGCAGTTGGGATTGCTAACCAATGGACGAACAACCGTTGGTGAGAATATCGTCCGTATCTCCGACGAAGGTCAAACGGCAGATGAAGTCGCCGCCGAGTACCACAATTTGTGGGTCAATAGTACGGTCCACCGAAACAACATGCGGAATAGTGCCTTTTCCGAAGTCGGTGTTGGCATCGTTCAAGGTGGTGGATTCTGGTACGGAATTCATATCTTTGTCGGGTGATTCGACCCAATTCCGTGCAGAAAAACGAAGTGTCTGCCTGATGTCACGAGTTGATTTCGCGAAGATGCTGAACAGACATTAGACTGGGGACTCTAAGTCCGCTGTTATTTGGCTCGGTTGTTATGGCGAATTTGAGATCTTTCGTTCTGGTGCTCTTCACCAGCTTGGTGATTTGTTCCTTTGGAGTCGACCCACCAACATCATTTGCTCAAGAACGTGTTGATTTTGAAAAAGAGATCGCACCGGTGCTGCAACAACACTGTTTGCGTTGTCATTCACCCGGGATCGATAAAGGCGACGTTTCTTTGGCAACCCTCTCCGACTTGGAGGAAGGCGGTTACATCGAAGCGGGTGATGCAGAAAGTTCTTACCTGATCGAGTTGGTCAGTGGAACGTCAACAGAACCACCGCGCATGCCAAAAGATGGTCCACCGCTTTCCAATGCAGAAATCAAGAAGATCAAGCGATGGATCGATGAGGGCGCAAACTGGCCCACCGATTTTGTCATCAGGGAAAAGTCGAAAGCGGACACCGGTTTTTGGTCGTTTCAGCCACTCAAAGTCGATCACCCCAATCCAACGATCGATGGCTTCATTGAGTCAGCATTGTCGGCGCAGGAACTTTCCATGCGGCAGATTTCCGATCGCCGAACACTCATACGGCGAGCGTCGTATGACTTGATTGGATTGCCACCAACACCTGCTGAAATTGAAGATTTTCTGGCTGATCCAGATTCTGATGAAGTGGCGTTTGCCAACTTGGTCGATCGCCTCTTGGAGTCGCCTCACTACGGAGAGCGTTGGGGACGTCACTGGCTTGACGTCGTTCGCTTTGGTGAGAGCAATGGATTCGAGCGAAATGTTCTCATCAATTCGCTGTGGCCTTTTCGTGACTATGTCATTGAATCGATCAACGCAGACAAACCATTTGATCAATTGATTCGCGAACACCTGGCTGGCGACGTGACCGATTCTAACGATCCATCGATGATGGTCGGTTCCGCGTTTCTGGTATCAGGCCCTTACGACGATGTGGGAAATCAGGATGCGGCACAGGCCGCTCAAATTCGCGCCAACACGTTGGACGAGATGATCAATGCGACTGGTCAAGCGTTTTTAGGGATGACACTCGGTTGTGCCCGGTGTCACGATCACAAATTCGATCCGATCAAACAGGAAGACTACTACGCGTTCTATGCCACATTTGCTGGCGTCCGTCACGGGGAAGTCTTGTTGGAGACATCAGAGTCGAAGAAGCAACGCACTCAAAAACTGAAGCCACTCAATGAACAGTTGGCATCGCTGGAAACGGAGCAACGCAAGATCCAGGCGGACGTCGTCGCTCGTGCTCGCGAACCAGAAAAACTGGATCAATGGCGGGCTCGATGGACTCGCCCACCGGTTGATCGAACAGGAACCGAAGAGGTTTTTAAACCAGTTAGAGCGAAGTTTGTTCGCCTGACCTGCGAAGCCCAAGACTCCAACGTTGCTACGCCACGAGGGTTTCGAATTGACGAGTTTGAGATCTACTCAAGCCAGTCGCCAAACCAGAATGTTGCCCTCGCAAGCAATGGAAGTGTGGCGTCTGGTCCCGCGAGGAAGATTGATGACTTCCCAAATGCCTACGGGCCACATTTGGCAATCGATGGGAAAACTGGCGAGCGATTTATTTCCTCTGGCAACGTTCTCACAATTGAGCTGGCCAAGCCGACACCAATTAGCCGGATTCTGTTTTCTTCGGCAAAAGGAGAGACGACTCCAGAGCACAGCAAATTTGTGTTTGTCGCGGACTACCGAATTGAGGCCTCGCTCGATGGAGAAACGTGGACAGAGATTGCCCATGGCCGCGATCGAAAACCAGTCAATGAAACGTCCCATCTGAATCGACGGCTTGAAAAACTGGAAATGACCCAAACGGAAAAGAAACAGCTGGTGGAGCTTCGACGCTCCATTCAAAAAGTCAAAGCTGAGATTGCCAAAACGCCACCACCAGCGAAAGTCTGGATCGGTACTCGCAGTCAAAAAGATGCCAAGGGGCCGTTTCATGTCTTCATTGGCGGCTCGCCTCAGCGGACCGGCGTCACGGTGGTTCCCGCTTCGATGTCCGCAGTGACTGCCAATGGTGGGCCGACGTTTGAACTGAACGAATCATCGGAAGCGGAACGTCGAATCGCACTGGCCAATTGGGTGACCGACGCTGGCAATCCATTGACGCCGCGCGTTCTTGCCAATCGCCTGTGGCACTACCATTTTGGAACTGGCATTGTTGATACACCCAGCGACTTTGGTTACATGGGCGGACGCCCAACGCATCCAGAGTTGCTCGATTTTTTGGCCACCAAACTGATTGAAAACAAGTGGCAGCTGAAACCGATGCATCGGATGATCATGAATACCAAAGCGTATCGGCAGGCATCTGATTTTGACCAGGCTTCTACCCAGATCGACGCTCGGTCGCGATTGCTGTGGCGGTTTCCACCACGCCGCCTGTCGGCTGAAGAGATTCGTGACACCATGTTGGTGACGGCAGGCAAGCTGGACAAACGCCGCGGTGGGCCAGGATTTCGACTTTACGATTATTGGCAAGATAACGTATCGACTTACGTGCCGCTGGATCGACACGGGCCCGAGACATTTCGGCGGGCGGTCTATCACCAAAACGCACGCGCCTCGGTTGTGGATTTGATGACGGAGTTTGATCAACCCGACTGTGCATTTTCAACACCTCGTCGTGCCCAAACGACAACGCCGCTTCAAGCACTAACGATGTTCAATCACTCGTTTACGTTGGACATGGCGAACGCACTGGCGAGTCGACTGCAATCGACCAGCGATGAAGCGAAGGATCAGATTGAATTGGCATATGAACTCTGTTACGGGCGTCCCGCTGATGCGATGGAGGTTCAGTGGTGCCAAACGTTGGTGCAAGAGCATGGGCTGGAGCATCTCTGTCGCGTCCTGTTTAACACCAGCGAAATGATTTACGTCAAGTAAGTGAGCCGTTTTGATGAATCCAGCACCTGATCCAAACTCCCGACGTTCCGTCAGTTCAGACGAATTGAACGGTCGTAAACCTACGCGTCAAAAGACAGATTCCCGATTGATCGACTTGACTCGCCGATCGTTTTTGGGAAACGTGACCACGGGACTAGGTGGTATCGGGCTGTTGCAGTTGCTTGCCAACAATGTTTTCGGCCAGCCGGTTCAGCAGGTTCAAGACGTTTGGCGTCCTGGAGAAAATCGGACGCATCATCCAGCCAAAGCGAAACGCGTGTTGCAGATTTTTTGTCCCGGTGCTGCCTCGCACATTGATCTTTGGGAGCACAAGCCAGAGCTGGAAAAACGACATGGCCAACCGCTGCCTGGTGAAGAGAATCTGGTCTCGTTTCAAGGCAAGAATGGCAACTTGATGAAAAGCCCTTGGGATTTTGTTCCCGTTGGCGAGTCCGGAAAACAAATTACATCCATGCTTCCCCATATGGCCCAGCATGTCGATGACATTGCTTTTGTGCACTCGATGCACAGCAAAACCAACACGCATGGTCCAGGATGTGTGTTCATGAATACGGGGCACGTGACTGAAGGCTTCCCTAGCGCGGGGGCCTGGACGAGCTACGCGTTGGGGAGTCTCAATGATGATTTGCCAACGTATGTCGCGATCACTGACATTCGTGGCGAGCCGCCAAACGGTAAAGCGAATTGGAGCAACGGGTTTCTGCCGGCGCGTCATCAGGCGATCATGTTGAGCGACCAATCGCCGATTCGAAACCTTGCAAGACCCGCATCCATCTCTGATTCACAGGAGTCTGCTTCACGAGAGTTGTTGGAGAAATTGAATCAACGTTTTGCGGATCAACATCAGGGAAATTCGGAACTTCAGGCACGTGTCGCCGCATATCAGTTGGCCGCGAAGATGCAGTTGTCGGCACCCGAGGTTTCTGACTTGGGTTCTGAGTCCGTAGAAACTCACAAGCTTTATGGAACCGATGATGCCAACAAGTTGAAGGCCGCTTACGCGCGTAATTGTTTACTCGCGCGACGTTTGCTTGAGCGTGATGTTCGATTTGTCAATCTGTACTGCTCTTCACGCGCGTCGGGGGTCGATGGCTTATTGAATTGGGATGCTCACAAAACATTGAAAGCAGACTATGATCGGCATTGCCCCATCTTTGACCAACCGACTGCGGCATTGTTAACCGATCTGAAACGAATGGGATTGCTGGAAGACACGCTGGTTCTTTGGACCACAGAATTTGGACGGATGCCGACGCATCAGGCAGGAACGGCTGGCCGAGACCACAACCCTGATGGTTTTACCTGTTGGATGATGGGCGCCGGCGTGCAAGGCGGCGTGAGTCATGGCAGCACGGATCCGTTTGGCCGGAAAGCGGTCGAAGATCCAACGACGGTTTGGGATTTTTACGCCACCGTCTTGCACTTGCTCGGCTTTGATCACAAATTGCTGACGTACTATCACAATGGGCTCGACCGTCGAATTACTGATGTCCACGGTCATCTCATCAAATCGTTGTTGAGCAAGTGAACTCAGGATGCGA
The DNA here is from genome assembly GCA_038534355.1 of Planctomycetota bacterium. Taxonomy (GTDB): domain Bacteria; phylum Planctomycetota; class Planctomycetia; order Pirellulales; family Pirellulaceae; genus Mariniblastus. The sequence goes on along the minus strand of JBCAWX010000018.1, from coordinate 105,435 downwards.
TTCGGATCGGTGGCAATCAATACGCGTGGCAATCAATCCGCTTCCACTGCTTGATCGTTCGCTAATCGTAAGAGCATCTCTGGTGAGGTCGGAAAAAGAATCAAAAATCTTGGCCGATTCTGACGTCGATGCATTCTCTTGAACTAGGTAGTTCGTCTAGTTCATTTTTCGATCGAGGTCGTCGTGGGATTCGTGCGTGAAACACCAGCGGGGAGAGTTTACGAGCACAACGGTTTTCAGTGTACTGTTGATCGCAATGGAGCGATTCGCGCGCGGCCCGGAGACTGGGTAAGCAAGTACTCTCAAGCGATCTTTGGCGACTATGTAAACATGGAGTCGCGCTTTGGAAAACGTCACGGCGGCATCATTCGCTCCTACCGAAGTCTTGGAGCGTCCGCGAATATCAATTTGCTCAATCCAGGTGAGGTTGTCTACGTGATGAAGCTCCCAGACGAAATGGGAGGTATTGATCAGAAGTACGGAGCTTCGGGCGGCGGCGAAGCCACGCGCGGTAGCGAGATCACCGTTCGGCAGGGAGAAGCATCGATTCCACGAAAGGAGTGGCAAAAAAGAATCCAGGAAGTGTTGGATTACATCGCCAATGTGCTCTGGATCGGTTCTGGTTGGACTCTGGAGGGCACGGATAGCATCGCTTTGGGTGGCAACACGCCTGGCTTCAAGATTGGTGGTTCTTTGGCTGGCCTCAGATACGCTTTGGAGAATAAAGCGAAGGGTTTAACAGGAACGATGTATGGCGCGACGTTGGGTGGTAGTGTCGGCGTGGACCCGGAGCCATGTCCTGTCAGTTTTACTTTTGGCTTGCCCTCATTTATCGGATGCATCTTTAAGAGCCCAACGGCGGGTGGATCTCTTAGCAAGTCGGAGCTCACCGGGGCCGTTTTGACCATCGAAGTTGGAGGACATCTGGTTGGAGGGGGCTCGCTCATCTTTATTTTGGGTGGACCCGGGCTCATCGAATATTTCACCAACCCAATTCTGTCGATTGCCCGAGTCGTCGTTGCCAAATGGATGATCATTTGTCTGGGCTCAAGCATTTCTACAGGCGCTGATATCAGCGCAACTGCCAGCTTGGGTTATGTCTCGACGGTTTAATTCAACGTTTTGCTGGTTTAATGTTGCCCGCTCAGCCAGCACGTTTGATCGATTGGACTGATTGATCCGACTCGCAGAGTACACCTTCCTCCACCAAAACTTGTTGCAAAAGTGCCAGCTGTTCCAGCGAAGAGAGGGCGAGGTCCAAGAAGAGGAACTTCTTTCCGCCAAACTCACAGACGCCTCCGCCAGTCCCGCCAAAGTATTCGTGCCGAATTCGATAGCCAGAACCTTCCGCAACGCGGGTTAATTGCTCGATTTGTTCGATCGCGCTCATCCAAACTTCCTGTCTTAATTGGTCTGCGAAACTGTCATTCTTTAACAGTCGTCCCCAATCAGATTATAGGAATAACCGTTTCAGGGCCCATACGGATTGTCCGATATCAAGTGATAGCAGTTACACCCCCATTTGATGTGAACTCCCAGGACCGACAACGTGAGCGACAATCCCGCCAACGAAATGGAACGACTCCGCACTGAAAACGAAGCCTTGAAGAAAAGGCTTGGCGAAATGCAGCGTATGACGGCGCTGGGCGAGCTGGTCAGTACGACCACACATGAGTTCAACAATGTGTTGATGACGATCATCAACTATGCCAAACATGGAATGCGGCACCAGGACAAAGCGACGCGAGATAAAGCGTTCGACAAAATCAATACCGCTGGGATGCGCGCGGCCAAGATCACAAAATCGGTGCTGGGGATGGCACGCAACCGAAGCGAAACCTTCGAGCAAACCCAATTGCCGCAGTTAATCGACGAGTCGATGGTGCTACTGGAACGCGAGATGAACAAGTATCGCATCTGCGTAGAATTCGACTACGAAGAAAACTTGCCTGCGATCCCAGTCATTGGAAATCAGATTCAACAAGTCTTGATGAATCTGTTGATCAACGCGCGACAAGCGATGGCTGACGGCGGGCGTTTGTTGATCCGGTTGCGACACAACACAGCTCATAAGACGGTCGATCTGAGCGTTCGAGATTACGGAACCGGGATCGGTCAGGAGAAATTGCAAAGGATCTTCGAGCCCTACTATACGACCAAACAGGGCCCAGACGAGTCCGGCAAAGGTGGTACGGGCGTCGGCTTGGCGACCTGCAAGAATATCATCGAAGCCCACGGCGGCAAGATTCGTGTTGAAAGTACGATCGGCAAAGGGACTTGTTTTACGTTGATGTTGCCAACAGAACGATCGGTGACTTCTTTGCCAGTCACTCGCGGCATCGCCGGCGCGGTGAGCCAAATCAACGCTCAGGTCTAACGATCGCTGATTCGATTGCTGGTGGGTTGTGAGGGTGAGTAGCGTTAGGGCGCGAGCCCTACGGTAATTCACCATTCGCTTGATCATTGGTTGCCGTCCAACACCGGTCGGCTTGCGCCGATCCGCTACTTGTTGTTCCAGGTAGCGTTAGGGCGCGAGCCCTACGGTAATTCACCATTCGCTTGATCATTGGTTGCCGTCTAACACCGGTCGGCTTGCGCCGATCCGCTACTTGTTTGTTCCAGGTAGCGTTAGGGCGCGAGCCCTACGGTAATTCACCAATTCGCTTGATCATTGGTTGTCGTCAAACACCGGTCGGCTTGCGCCGATCCGCTACTTGTTGTTCCAGGTAGCGTTAGGGCGCGAGCCCTACGGTAATTCACCAATACGCTTGATCATTGGTTGCCGTCTAACACCGGTCGGCTTGCGCCGATCCGCTACCTTCTTCGACGGCGAAACCCGACGGCCAACAACAACATGCCCAACGCCAATGTCGAGCCGGGCTCAGGGACCGCATTGAAGCTTGAGAAGACGGGTGGTCGAGCATTCGCGTTTCCAAAGACAAATCCAAACCCGAATTGATCGGCGGCATCATCAAACGTCATGTTGACATTGAATTGGAATTCAATCAACTCGCGGTCCAGCGGCATTTGGCCCAGGTTCAACAACCGGCTGTCCAAATATGCCACCGCATCGTCGGAAGAAGTAAACGTCTGATCGACGAGCGTCAACGAGTTGTGCATGATCGAAATATCTAAATCAGAAAAACCGTCTCCTGCTGATTCCAGATTCATCAATCCGAACATCAGCCGATTGTCGTCGAAAAAATGTCGCGATTCGAGGGTGATATCAAACGACGCGAACGTATCCAACGAGCCAACATCGGTTGGATCGACGAAGCCTCCATGAACTGAGCCGTAACCAAGAATGCGGGCATCGACATCATCAACAAAAACATCGCCAAGGTCGCTGTTTTGAGTGACAAATAATTCCGCAGGACTGTTATCGGGCATCAAGTTGATTTCGACGGAATTGGTTGCGTCCATGCCGGCCAGCAAGTTTTCGCGTCCGCTGAGGAACCGCGTGATCGAGTTGGTCGAAGCGGTTCCGGGATCATCGCCGACAAAAACGGCACGAGTATTGATGCGAGTCTTTGTGCGCCAGTTGGTAGTTTCGGTCGTCGACAATCCGGAAGCCGTCGCGGTCGTTGAGCGGGCGACCGACATGCCTTGCGTCAACGAAACTTGACCCACTGACGTTGCTTGATTTCGCGCGAATGTGTTGGACCGGCTTTCAGCCGATGAGTAGCTCAGCGAGTAATTGTCGGTCGTTCTGCTTCGGTCACCGAGGGCGTGTGAAATGGCCAGAGTCGATGCTTGCTCGCCTCCGCTCTGTGCTCGAGTTCGAGCGTCTGCTCTTCCGGAACTCAGAAAGCCCCAACCACCACGTGCGATCGAAGTCGACGAACTAAGTCCGTCAACATATTCTGAATTTGCCTCGGTATATGTGGTTGAATTGGTTCCATGAGCCGCTTGTGCTCCTATGACGAATTGGCTTTCCGCGTTGCCTCGAGCGATCGCCTGTAGCTGTCGTTGCGGGTTTTCTGGATCACGGAGAACGTTGGCAACGAGATGGACGTTGGCATCGCCAGAATTGCCCCAATTCGATTGACCACCGACGGCAGTTCCGTTGATCTGAATTCCTCGTAGATCGGTTTCCTGGGCAACGATACTGGCATCCCCACCATGTGCAACGCGTTGAGGATGGAGTCCTTGGCCAGCCCGACCGCCATTGGCGAATAACCAAAATGTGTTGTACGTGAAATTGCCAGTCGGGCTGACATTGGGGCCGTCAACCGTTTCGATGACTTCGATTGCAGCGTCGCCACCAAAGCCATTGTTTTTTCCCCAACCGCCGTGTCCACCTCTCGCCGCGATGGTTTGAGACGTTGCCGCATTTGAGTCGATTGTGAACGGATTGATCAGCGAAACACTGCCGCCATTCCCAGCGATCCCGTCCCCTTGAGCGTGTCCGCCATTCCCACCATAGAATCGTGAGTTGATGTTGATATAGCGATCAACCTGGTCGGTTAGTGTGAACTTTTGAGAGCCAATAATTCCTGCAGACGCGCCGTGGCCTCCATTGCCTGATCCGCGACGCCCCAAAGCTGACCCACCATTGCCGGCTTCGAGAAAGAAACTAAGTGGCGCGTAAGATTCGGTGACCAACGCTGAATCGGAAGCGTGCAGGAATGCCGTCGCACCGTGGCCTCCATTGCCACCTTGTCTGCCAATCGCATTTGCTTTTCCACCGGACCCACCACGCATACGAAACGTAGAACTCAAGAATCGATTGTTGGCGACGTCAGCGTACAGGTCGACTAATGAATCGAGATGAAGTCGAGACGTCGCGCCACGTCCACCATTGCCACGTGTCGAATGGCCGCCACGACCACCCCACAAGGTCAGGTCCAAGGTCGCCGTGTTACTGGTTAATTCGCTAAACCCGATCGATGAATGACCAAATCCAAATCTGGATGAGGCCCCGTTTCCACCATCGGCGCCATCGAATCCGTCACCACCTGCCCCGCCGCTGGTCACGATCGTGAGTCGACTGCTGCGCTCACCGGCGATGTTTGCCGAGAATGATGCTCTTCCACCTTGTCCACCGACCGAACCGAAGCCGTAACCGTGGCCTCCGTAACCACCATGTGATGTGAAGTACTTGGATCGCTCAGAACCGTCGGCGATGATTCGCGAGTTGCCGCCATGGCCACCATTTCCGCCCTGCCCATTAAAAGTCGAGGATGACCCGAGACCGCCTAAGCCTCCGTCGCCACCACGTCCACCAACGGCGAATCCCGAAGTGAAACTGAAAGTCGTATCGGTTTCAGCAAAAACGTCTCCCCCGTTTCCACCTTGACCGCCCAAACCGCCCATCGCATCGATGCCCGAATCATCGCCATCGATGCCTTGGCCACCGTCGCCTCCGCGTCCCCCTTGGCCTCCAAACACCTGAAAATTCGGAATGCCCTCTTGGATCGGGCGGACGACATCTCCACCTTGACCTCCGTCTGTACCGTCGGTGCCGGGATCGCCTGCCTCACCATGGGCGCCATCGGTCCCTTGTTGACCTGTTTGCATCGAAGCAACAACGGAATGGTTCATTCCGGTTGCCAGGACAATCAAGCCCGTCGCGATGGCGATCGACAAAGAAAGCGTGCGAATGAGTGGATGGGTGGTTGTTGATTTCATGATTGTCTCAACCAAATAGAAAACAAAAGAGGCCGACATAGGATAAATTGGGAGCCCTCACAGTTCCAACTAATTGGTAGCTTCTCCAACCAAATCCCGAAGCTTCGGAACAAATGAGGTGATTTTGACTTCAATAGCCGACGACAAGATTCATCGATGCGGTGAGAGCTTGATTGACGGTCAATTGTTGGCAGCCCGCTGGTCCCATTGAAGATAGAGAATTTTGTGCCTGAGCTACCTGAAGTTGAAACGATGCGGCGTGGCATCTTGGCGGTCGAAGGAGCGACGGTTGTCCGGGCTGCGAGGATGCCCTGTGCCAAACGGCCGATTGAAATCAAGCCACGGATCGATCATCTCGCCAAACGAATTGTTGGAACCAGAATTGACGCGATCGAGCGGTTGGGCAAACGTGTGGTCATCGTGTTCTCCAATCAAGATCGAATGATCATCGAGCCAAGAATGACAGGCTTGGTGCTGCTGGCTGATGCCCCAACCAAAGAGCATTTGCGATTTGTGATGGAATTGAAAAAGTCTCCTGTCAAGCAGGTCCTGTTTTGGGACCGACGTGGTTTGGGCAAAGTCAGTTTGCTCAAGCAGTCGGAGTACTATGCAAAGTTGAACGACGGCACGTTGGGGCCAGACGCGTTGGCAGTTGATTGGGAGCAACTTGCTGAGCGGTTTTCGAAAACTCAGAAAGCTATCAAAGTGGCTATGCTTGATCAGTCACGTGTGTTAGGAATTGGAAATCTCTACGCGTCGGAAATTTTGCATCTGGCAAAGGTTCATCCCGAAACGGGGTGTCACCAGATTTCCAAACCAAAATGGAAAAAGATTCATCAATTTATGATTGAGGTATTTGAAAAAGCCATTGAGTACGAAGGGTCGACACTTTCCGATGGAACGTATCGAAACGCGATCAATGGCGAAGGGAGCTACCAGAACGAGCATCGCGTCTATGACCGTGCCGGCGAAAACTGCCCTACCTGTCGACGGTCGAAAATTGTCCGAATAGTTCAAGCTCAACGTTCGACCTTTTTTTGTAAACGTTGCCAGAAGAAAACGACCAAGAAATAGGCGACGGTTTCAATAGATCTGTTTGAACTGACTTTTGCAGCATGTCGTTTTTCGGTTAGTGATGCTTCATGGAAACTCACGCCGTTCGTCTATTGACGGTTTAGCGAGCCGCTTTCACAATCATTCTTTTAGAAATCTTTGGACTGACTTCACGATGACTACCCAATTTCTTTCTGAGCCTAGTCCCGATGCCAGCCTGCCCGATGAGAGAGGCCGCTTTGGAGAATTTGGTGGTCGATATGTTCCCGAGACCTTAATCGCCGCACTCGATCAACTCGACGAAGAATACAACAAGGCGATTCAGGATCCCGAGTTTCAACAACAGCTCGACGGGCTGCTGCGTGACTTTGTCGGCCGCCCTTCACCGCTCTATTTTGCGAAACGGCTGACCGAGCATTGCGGCGGCGCCCAAATCTGGTTCAAACGAGAAGATTTGAATCACACCGGCGCTCACAAAATCAACAGCACGCTAGGTCAGGCGCTGTTGACGATGCGAATGGGAAAAACGCGGGTCATTGCTGAAACGGGCGCCGGCCAACATGGCGTTGCGACGGCAACCGCGTGCGCACATTTTGGATTGCCGTGTGTGGTCTATATGGGGGAAGAGGATGTGCGGCGACAGTCGCCGAACGTTCAAAGCATGCGGATGCTCGGCGCTACAATCCAACCCGTCACCACGGGATCAAGAACACTTCGCGATGCCGTTAACGAAGCGATGCGTGATTGGATGAGCTCCGTCAAAGACACACACTACATTTTAGGTTCGGTTGTTGGACCACATCCGTTCCCCAAAATTGTTCGTGATTTTCAAGCGATCATCGGTCGTGAAACGATTGAGCAGTCAATCGCTCGATTCGATCGACTTCCCGACGCTGTCGTTGCCTGCGTCGGTGGCGGAAGCAACGCAGCAGGTATGTTTTTTCCATTTGTCGCCAAGACGGACGTTCCGCTGATCGGTGTCGAAGCTGGTGGTGTCAATGATCATCCGGGTCAACACGCATCAAGTTTGAGCTACGGAAAACCGGGGGTCCTGCATGGCAGTTTCAGCTATGTTCTACAAGATAAGGATGGTCAAACGGACGACGTTCATTCGGCATCCGCAGGGCTTGATTATCCCGGTGTGGGACCCGAACATTCGCACTGGAAGGCGACCGGTCGAGTCGAGTATCGAAGTTGCCGCGATGAAGAAGCATTGCAAACTTTTAACCTGGTCGCCCGCACCGAAGGCATTTTGCCCGCGCTCGAAACATCTCACGCAATCGCCAAAGGGATGGACGTTGCCCGCGAGCGAAGTCCCGATGAGATCGTTGTGATCTGTTTGTCAGGTCGCGGTGACAAAGATGCTGCTGAAATTCGCCGATTGCGAGGTGACCTTGGCCTCAGCGACGAAACAGAGACGGGGCATCATTGAGAACCAGGCGTTACGGCATACGCTGAACGATAACCATTTGAATACTGATTTTTGTACCTGCGGATTTAATCAAGCGAGCAACACATGTCGGCGATCGACGACCTTTTTCAACAGATGCGAGCCGAACAACGGAAGGCATTTATGCCGTTTGTGACTGCAGGTGACCCTGATTTAGATGCGACCCGTGATGTTTTGATGCGACTTCAAACTGAAGGTTGTCATCTGGTCGAACTGGGTATCCCCTACAGCGATCCGATCGCAGATGGACCGGTAATCCAAGCATCGTATACTCGCGCTTTGGGCAATGAGATCAAGTTGGAGCAGATCTTTGCAACCGTCAAATCGCTAAAGACTGAAATTACGATGCCGATTGTGATGATGGTCAGCTACGCCATCATTTATCGATATGGAATGGATGCGTTTCTGGATAGTGCGACTCAAGCTGGCGTGTCTGGGGCCATCGTTCCCGACATGCCTTATGACGAAGCTGAAGAATTTGCCAAACATTGTCGCAACCACGATTTTAGTCTCATCCCATTGATCACGCCGACGACGCCCAAGGAAAGAGCGATTGAAATTGCCAAATCGGCAACTGGGTTTATCTATTATGTTTCGATCACCGGCATCACAGGTGAGCGAACCGCATTACCAGAGGATCTGGTGGACAACTTGAAGTGGCTCCGCGAACAAACCGAACTGCCCATCTGCGTCGGCTTTGGTATCAGCTCGCCCGAGCAAGTGGAACTCTTGAAACCGCATTGCGATGGAATCATTGTTGGCTCAGCGATCGTTCGTCGGATCGCCGCGGCATCGGAGGGAAGTCCGATCAATGAAGTCGTTGACGATGTCGGCAAATTCGCCAGTGAGATGGTCAATGCGATGTAATTTGGGTCTTCGTCGACCATCAGCCTGCGATTAGGTGGTTTGGGCATTTCCCGGCGAGGTGGAGGTTTGGGTTGCCAGTCGCCCAGAAACGCTGCTGCTCAATGACTTATCACCTGCAGCCCGATGCGGATGGAGTTTTCTGCACGAATTCGTCTTTGCCGACTTTGCGAGGCTCTCTAGACTCGAACCCTCGTAAGATTCCAAAAGTTGAGGCAGGAAGCCCTTCATGTCCGCAGGTAAACGGCGCCCCCGCACACCATCCGATGAGATCGATGAAACGTCGATCAATTCCGATCACGATTCAACTTCGTCTGAAACGCAGAAGACTCCTCGTAGAAAGCGTCGCTGGATCGCCTTGATTCTGCTGATGGCATTCGTCTTTCTTTTGCCAAATCTGATCGGGTGGACTGGACTTCATCAAACCGCCATCAACTACTATCTCTCGGATTTCAGTGGTAGCGTCGAAGTCGACTCGATGTCGACCGGCTGGTTTCAATCGGTAACGCTCGACGGTATCTCGATCACTGACGCGAATGGCGAGACTGTCGTTCGCGCCACAAAAATTAAAACGTCCGCAACCCTCTGGCAGTTCATTACTGGCCAGGGCTGTGGAACCGTGACCGCAACAGAGCCAGATGTTTTTTTGGCGATGCGACCCGATGGCAGTAATCTTGAAGACTTGATCGCCGAGCTAACTGCGGGGCCGCCGCAAGAACCACTGGAAGATCCACCTGCGGGACAGGCGTTGCCAGACGTACAGCTCAACATTCAATCGGGTCGTGTACTAATGACTTCGTCAGGCGTCGCGACCGCGTGGCAATTGGAAGAGCTTGACGGTGCGATCCGCACGGGCGCCGCCGAAGCACCGTTGCTGATCAATCTGCAAACCAAAGTCATTCCAGTCGCCGTCGATGCAGCGGGTAACGGCTCACCAGGTGTTCCCGGCAATATCATCGTTGCCGGACAAGTTGACGCTGGACAACCGCTGCTGACTTTTGACGCTGCGGATTTTGTAATCGAGATGGAACAGTTGCCGATCTCGGTTGCGGGGCCACCGCTGCAACGCGTGCTGGGCCCAACTGCCACTGCTGGACGGCTCAGCGGCGAGGCCAAAGTGTTTTACAGCGGCAAAGCTCAATCGTTAGCGGTACATCTGAAACGAATCAATGGCCAATCGCTCGGCCTCGCCTCACCCAGCTTGCTTGGTGAGGATCAATTGGAAGTGCAAACGTTGGGTGCCGACGGTGAGGTCCGGTTGACGCCCAACCTGGTTTTTGCAGAAGAGTTTTCAGTGGACTCAGAACTTGGAAAGGTCACTGCGAACGGGAATTTTGACTTGCAACAACTCTCGCAGCTTGCGCGGCAAGGTCAACTGGGGGATTCCAGTTTCCAGATGGATGGTCAGATCGATCTGGCGCAGGTCGTCCGGATGTTACCATCGACGCTCAAACTTCACGAGGACCTTGAAGTCACTGATGGTCAAATCACATTTCAAGTCAACAGCCAGGCAGGAGACGCGCTGGATGGGCAAAACAAACGCATTGTGATGAACCTGGACACCGCGAATCTGCGAGCCAAGCGTAGTGGTCGCGAAATCGTTTGGGCGAAACCGATCCGAGTTGTCGGCACTGTCGCTGAAGCAAACGGACAATTGACACTTCAGGATCTGAGCTGCGAATCTGAGTTTCTGAACTTGACCGGCAATGGAAATCTTCAATCGGCGTCTTTTGAATTCGACGGTAATTTGAAGACGTTGGTCGATCGCATCAAGCAGTTTGTTGAATTGGACGAGACAGAGTTAGCTGGCATGTTTGACGGCCAATTCGGTTGGCAAGTCGTACCCGCGACCCAGATCGACCCTCTCGATCCGCTGGCAATACTTCCATTGCGACTCGGCGGCCAACTGAATGTTCAACAACCCTTAATCGAAGTTCCTGGAGTTCCCAGATGGCAACCCGAATCGTTGTCGTTGAAAGTGTCAGCAAAAGGGACGTCGTTAAAACGAACTCATCCAGTCGTGGGAACGGTGATTGATAAAACCCAATCGTTGACCAGTTTTGGTTATCAGTTGGATCTGGATGAAGGCGGAGCTCAGCTCGATATTGGCCGTGAACGCGCGGTTGCTACATTAAGTGGCCCGATGAGCGATGCCTTGCAACAGACGAACTGGAAAGCCAACTGCCAAATCACTGGAGAGCTCGAACGGTGGCTTGCTCACGTGAGGAACGTTGTTGATCTGGGAGAGATGCAAGGTGCTGGAACGTTGAATCTGGTTTCTTCCATTGCGCTGGCCGAAAATCAATTGGAGTTCGACGCCGCTCAGTATCGAATCGATGATCTGGTCCTGACAGGCTATGGGATGTCAATCGATGAACCTTCCGCTGAGGGAGTCGCAACCGGTTTGGTCGATCTCAACCAAGGATCTTTGAAATTCGATGATGTGACGTTGATCTCCAACACGGTCTCCGCGCGAGGTCGTAACCTGAATATCGCTTATCCGTCGAATTTACGAATCGAGGGCGATCTCGCCTATCGGGCAAACGTGAATCGCTTGGCAGATTGGTTTGAGTTATCACCAGATGCCGAGAGTCTGTTCTGGTTTGGCAACGCCGAAGGAAATGTTCATCTGAGTTCGGATGAATACGGCATCACCTTTCAAACCGATTCGACATTGAAAGATCTGGTTGCCGCCAGCCAGACACTGGTCGAAGGGCAAGCGACCGGCCCATTGGTCCAGGCATCCAATCCTCAGCGACAGTGGACCGCGATATGGCAAGAGCCCAAGTTGCGTTTGCTGGGAGGCGTTCAGCTTGGAAATGATTTTGACAGCGTGACGCTGCGAAGTGCAGAATTTCAGTCTGGTAGTTTCAGTGGGAATGTGGATGGGACCGTCAAAGAGATTGCGAGTCGAATGGCGGTCGATGTTCGAGGAAAATGGAAACCGGATTGGTCCAAGATCAATGGACTTGTCGCTCAATACGCTGGCAACTCGTTGTTGTTCGAAGGGAATCAAGAGCAAGCATTTGCGATTCGCGGACCACTATTTACCGACCCAGGTGTTGATGCCGTTCAGCAAGACATTGCGGTCACGAAACCAACCATTGTCTCCCAACCTCAACCTTGGGTTCCCGAGGATCTGCAAGCTGGAATCGATTTAGGGTGGGAGCGGGGTACTGTTTTGGGTCTACCCGTCGGAGCCAGCCAGCTCGATCTGCGTCTTGAACAAGGTCTAGCGAAAGTGACCACGAAGGGGATCCCATTTGCGGGAGGGACGATCGGTTTTGCACCTGTCATCGATTTGCGTGGCTCTGAACCCGTAATCACAAGTCAATGGACACGACTGCTGGACAACGTTGAGCTTCGTCCGGATACGGCCAGACAATGGCTTCAATACGTTGCTCCACTGGCGGCCGATGCGACTAGCGCTCAAGGGAACCTTACCGTAGATGTCGGCGAAGCGCGAATCCCCGTCTTCAATCCACAACAGATTCAGGCGCGTGGTGCAGTGAAGCTATCCAATGTTGTGATCGGCGCCGGTCCCGTCGCTGAGCAGCTACTTGGAACTGTCAAGCAAGTCCGACAGCTGCTCAAGCCCGATGCGAAAGATCGGGACTTGAATACCTGGTTGCGACTCGATGAGCAAACTGTGCCGATCGTCGTTCGCGATGGTCGCGTCTTTCATGACAAACTTGATTTTTCGCATGACGATTTGGTCATTCGAACGCGTGGAAGTGTCGGGTTTGATCAGACGTTACAACTGGTTGCTGAGATTCCAATTGCTGACGAATGGATCGCTGGAAAAAAATGGCTCGCAGGTCTCCAGGGTCAATCGTTAACGGTCCCCGTGAATGGAACCGTCACCCAGCCGAAACTGGATCGTTCTGCTATCGAACAGCTTTCTCGAAACTTGGTGAATCAAGCTGCCAAAGGGGCGGTCGACAATGTGGTCGAAGACAAATTGAACCCCAAGCTGAATGAGTTTCAGCAAAAATTGAATGAAAAGATCAATGGAAAATTCAACCAGTTCCAGCAAGACCTTCAAGAAAAACTGGGCATTGGTGGAGACGAAAATGGGGGTGCCAACGGTTTGCTTCCCAAAAATCCTGGTTCACTTTTGCCAGATCCGAAACAGCTAATCCCTGGATTGCTGCCCAATCGGAATAAGTAGCCTCGCCCCAGAATCGATCGAACGCGGAACGACTCAAGGCAACGTTCTGTTTTCAAATGATTGAACTTAGCCTGCTGGATGTTGATACGGCTTTCGCCATTTTCGTTTGAGCCGTTTGTTTGCGGATTCAACGTTGGTAACTCGATGCAAGTCGGGGTCCCAAGCAAGCGTTCGGCCGACATCCATGGCAACATTGGCCAGGAAACAGGACGCGGATGAAATATGTCCTTGTTCGATGTCAGCGATCGGCTTGCGGTCTTCTTTGATCGCGTCGAGAAAATCACGCATATGGCCTCTAATCGCCGAGCCGACATGCAACTCCATGGCCCAGTCTTGCTGATCTGATTTGTCTTGAGGGTATTTGTCCAACTCGATAACGGCCTCGCCCGACATGCGTTGTCCCTTGCCCCTGGGTTCAAATTCATACTTCTGCACGCTTAACTTCAACGTCCCTTTGTCACCGTAGATAATCGCTGACCAGGGATACTCTTTGTTGGAGGGGTGCCCCCAGCATCGATGTGTCCAGACAACGTTTAGGTCAGGATAGTGAAAGGTTGCCGTTTGAGTATCGGTTGTATTGGCGCGTGACTCTGTATCGACCAAGATGCCGCCCGCGCTGGAGACTCGCTCCGGCCAACCGAGGTCCAACATAAAGCGTGTTAGATCGAGCATGTGAACACACATGTCGCCGACGATCCCATTGCTGTACTCCATGAACGCTCGCCAACCTCGTGGGTGAACGATGTCGTTGAACGGTCGCATCGGCGCTGGGCCAGTGTAGGCTTCCCAATTAAGAAAGTCAGGGGCGGGTTTGTCAGGCGCCTCCGCTTTCGTTTTTCGGGTTCGCATATGGTAGTAGCAACAGATGTCAACATGCGCGATGTCTCCCAACAAACCCTCGTCAACGACGCGCTGTTTGGCTTCGATCAAATGCGGCGTGCTCCGTCGCTGAGTTCCAATCTGGACGACTCGATTGTGTTGCCTCGCTGCATCCAACATCGCTTTACTTTCCAGTACGTCGGTGCCAGTTGGTTTTTGGCAATACACATGCGCGCCCGATTCAACGGCGGCGATCATGGGAAGCGAGTGCCAATGGTCCGGTGTTGCAATCAGCACGATGTCATGTTGATGGTCCTGAAGTTGCTTTCGATAGTCGGCGTAGACCTTGGGCCGCTGCTTGGACGTTTGGCGTGACGCAACCAACTCGGCGGCTTCGTCAACCATTCGCGAGTCGACGTCACAAAGTGACACCACGTCCACGTCGGCAACATTTAAAAGCTGCAACAGGTCACATTTGCCATACCAACCCGAACCGATCAATCCGACCGTTGGTTTTCTGGATTCGTCTCCCAAAAACATCAACGGTGACAACGACGTTAATGAAGCGGTCGCAAGAGTGCTTTGCAAAAAATCACGGCGTTTCATCGAGGGCTCCTTGGCGGCACATGGAGTATTCAGGGGGATTCGATACAGGTTGCGATTCTATTCAATACTGAATCAGTTTTCCTGCCAAGTTCAACGGTTGCCGCAAATTCGCTGATGGCTGAGAAACGTATCGCCCAGATTCGTCCATGCCAGGGCCCCGAAAGAACCATGGGTATCAATGGTCTTTCGAGCTGCTAAGTCGCAGCGGCAACTTTGGACTTGCGGCACATCAACAACAGGTAGGCCGAAGGTGCCAGATACAGAGCCAAAATTGTCGCGCCGCCAACACCACCGGCGATCGCGACCGCCAGTGGAGGCCAGAATCCTCCGCCGCCAAGGATCAACGGCGCGAATCCAGCCATGGTCGTGAGCGACGTTGAAATGATGTGTCGTGTCGCGATCACAACCGTTTCACGCATGGCGACCGGATCGCCAGCTGCTGCGGCTTCGTTGTCTTTGATGGCTGCCAGGACAACGATTGTGTCGTTAATCGCGACGCCCATCAGGCCCATCGCTCCGACGATCGCCATGAATCCAAATGGATATCCAAACACCCACAGCGCGAGCAGTCCCAAACCAATCGAGAGAATCCCGACGCTGCCAACAATCGTGGCCATGCGAAATGAGCCGAACGATAATACCAGTGTCGCAATCATCAGCACGACCAGGATGCCGACGCTGGCCATCAAGTTTCCAACTGCCTCATCCCGTTTGGCTGCTTCTCCGCCGTACCGCAATGCGTAACCCGGTGGAATCTCTATCCCAGACTTTTCCAGTTTTGCTTGAAACTTCGTCAGGACAGACGAGGGAAGGACACCGGCAGGAATGTAAGCCTGGATCTCGTTCATACGTAGACCCGCGAGGTGGTTGATCGCGCCAGTGGCTGGTTTGGTTTTAAACTCACCGATGGCGGTGACTGGGATGCCGCGGTAACGCTGGTCTGCGATCGACCCTACGTTTGGGTTGATGATGTCGATCGACGTCAGGCTGAAGAAACTGGAACGTTGCGCATCATCGAGACGCACACGAATCGGCATCTCTTCTGTTGTTTCCAGAATGCTGCCGCCGACGGTACCCTCGGTGGCCGCGTTCATCTGAAAAGCAACGTCGGTTAACGTGAGTCCCGCGGCTCGAGTACGCTCCTCGTCCGCATCGAATTCGTACTTGTACAGTACGTCATCCATCTCTGCGCGCGTATGGATCACGCCCGGCGTTGAGGCGACGATCTGTCGGATTTCACTGCCCAGTTCCTGAAGTCGGTCCAAGTCAGGGCCAAACAATCGCACTTCAACCGGAGCATCAAACGGTGGTCCTTGTTCTAGCTGTCGAACCAGCGTGCGGGCGTGAGCAAACTTTTCATCAAGCAGATCCTGAAGGTCGTGAATCGTTGCCGACTGGTTTTCAAACGTCTCCAGCTGAACCATTGCTTGTGCATACTGAGGAACTCCGGCACGACGCGAAATCAGGTTGTAATAAAACGCGGGAGCACTTTCTCCGATAAACCAATCGACTCTCTTGATTCGGGGATCCTGCAGCAACAGTTCGGTCATCTCTTTTGTTGTGGCCAACGTGTTTTCGATGGAACTGGCAGGGCTGAGCTCCAATTCAATATGCAATTGGTCTCGATCGGCAGGTGGGAAAAACTGTTCTTGAAGTTGTCCTGCTGAAACAAATCCGACAACGGGAAGTGCGACTCCGATCAAAATTCCAATGGCTGGGCGGGCAAAGACAAAGTCCAGTGATCGTCGGTACAGATTCGCCGCCCATTCGCTGGAGATGCCCTCGGCAAACCAGCTACCTTCACCTGTCGGCTCACCAACGAGCGATGTGATCTTCGCGGAGATCGCGGGAATGATGGTCATCGCCAGAAAGAACGAACTGAAAATTGCAATGATCACATTGATCGCGATCGCACCAACAAACTCGCCCGCAGGGCCCGGCATCAAAGCGATTGGTGCAAACGCAAATGCAGTGGTCAATGTCGAACCGAGTAGTGGAAGAAATAGATGGTTCACACTTTGGCCAACCGCTTCACCTGGAGTCGAACCAGAACGCATTTTGATCGTCATCTCTTCGACAATCACGATCGCGTTGTCGATCAACAACCCGAGTGCGATGATCAACCCGGTGACCGACATCTGATGAATTGGGATATCCATGATTCGCATCCCAAACAGAACCATCATCCCGGCCAGTGGCAAAGCGATGGAAACAACCAACGCACTTCGCCAGCCCATGAGCACAAAAATGACCACGAAGACGGCACAGGCGCCAAGCAACAAGTTGGCAACCAACGTCGAAAGTCGAGTCTTGACATACTCATTCTGGTCAAACAGTCGATCCAGAACGATCCCTTCGGGCAAGTTGGACTCAAACCGGTCCAGGGCGACGTGCAAGTCCTTGGCCCAAACATCGATTCGGTTTTCCGGTCGAACAAAGCCGCCGACAACGATGGATCGTTTTCCATCGACGATCGCAAGGCTGCTGGGTGGGTCGACGATGGTCCGAGAGATCTCTGCGATACTGCCCAAGTTGGTAAACCGGTTGTCCTCATCGACGCGAATGGGAATCTCTTCGATTCGTTCGACGGAATCGAGTTCACCAGCGACTTCGACAAGTAGTTTTTCATTTTCACTGCGGAGTTGACCGGCAGAAACTTTTGAGTCGGCACTGGTGATCTGTCGCGAGATGTCAGCAACCGTCAGACCGAGCGAAGCCAAGCGTGTCGCATCCAGTGTGACCAGAATTTCTTCGCTGGGCTGTCCAAAGAGCTCTGCTTTTTCAGTGCCGGGAACCAATTGAATCGCATCTTCGAGTTCTTTTGCCCAGCGTTGCAGCACCGCATAGTTGACGGGCGTGTCGTCCTCCCATCGCAACGCGACCAGGCTGGCAAACGCCTTGAAATCCATCTCCTCAAAATCGGGTTTCGCAGCTCCTTGAGGGAGTTCTGATTCCACATCGTCCAGTTTGTCGCGAATCTTGGACCAAACCCGATCGCTGTCCATGACCTCATCGCGCAGTTCGATGGCAATCGTCGAAATAGATTCACGTGACGTCGAACGTAGTTCCTTGATCTCCTTAATCTCGTTGAGTGCGTCTTCGATCTTCTCTGAGACCAGTGATTCAACGCGGGTTGGCTCGGCTCCGGGATACAACGTATGGATGAACGCGCCGCGAGGAACTAACTGAGGATCCTCCATCCGAGGGAGGATGAAGTACGACGACAATCCGCTGACCAGAATCAAACTGACTGCCAAATACAGAAGTCGCGAGTTGCTGTAGAAAAACTTATTCATTGCTGCCCCTCACTCTGCTCAGTTTCGGCGTCTGACCGTTCGGTTCGGCTGTTTGAATCGACGTTCGTCGGCGCGGGACTGGACGCGTCGGCAACAGCCTGCCCATTGGTGATGCGATGTAGGCCATCGATGACGATGCGATCACCTTCCGCGATCGTGCCCTGTGCAAGGACTCGTTCGGTGTCCGTCTTGATGATTTCTATGTCCCGTTTTTGAGCTCGCAATGTTCCGAGTTCATCCGGGACGACAGTCATGACCGACCAGAGTCCACGAACGCCTTTGTTGAGCGCGGAATTGGGGATCCAAACTCCTGACGATTCGATGCGAGATGTGATGCGTGTTTTGCAAAGCTGACCGGCGATCACGTTTTTGGTTTCTGCGTCATCGATCTTGAAAATCACCGTTTGCGTTCGCGTGACAGGATCAATTTCCGAAATCCGCGTCGATGTCGTTGCGCTGATCTGTTTCCCTTCCACGTTCAAATAGACAGCGCTGCCAAGATCGATATCGGCGGCGACGTCGACAGGCAAACCGATCCACGCTTCGAGATGGTCCTCTTCGACCAGCTTAACCACCGCTCGAGAGGGTTGAGCGATGCTTCCCGGATCGACGTAACGACGCGTGACCGTAGCCGTAAACGGAGCCCTCAACGTGCTCTTGGCAATGGCCACATCGATCTCTTTCAGCGATGCATCCAAGGCATGGACGGCGGCCAGTTGCGCAGCAACTTTCTCGCTGCGGGTACCTGATTTTAGTTCTTCAAAACGTTCTTTCGCAACATCCAAGGCAGCCCTACGTGTTCTGACTTCGAAAGCAGCTTGATCGTATTCTTCGACGGGGATCACGTTTTGATCGCGAAGGGTTGCTCGCCGGGCGAGCTTGAGTTGGGCATTCTCATACTCAGACTCTGCGGCTTGAACGCTCGCTTGAGCGGATCGGATCCTTTCGATTCGAGGACCTGCATTGAGTTCTTCAAGGACTGAATTCGCTTGGGCAAGTTGAGCCTTGATTGCATCACGTTGGGCATCAAGTTGATCGGTATCGAGTTGTGCAATGACAGCACCTTCTTCGATGGAGGTCCCTTCGTCGACAAGAATCGAAGCGATCTTTCCGGTCAGTTCAAACGCAAGCTCGCTTTGCTGACGTGGGCGAACCATCCCGGTGTAAGTTCGAGTCTGATCGATGAAAGACACCGCTTGAACCGTTGCCAAATTTACTGGCAATGGAGGAGCTTCTTCGATCGCGGCTTCGACATTGTTGGCCGTCGGGAAAGCTGGTATCTGGCCGGTTGCGGCCAAGTAGCCGGCTGTCATGATCAGCAAAACGCCGATGCCGATGAATATCTGACGGGCCGTCAGTTTTTTTACAAGAAACGGTCGAGCTGTACTACTCATCGCCAAAAACCTCTTCGCAAATACGTTGAATCGTTGCTTGTTTGTCGTAATCAGTGGAAAGGGGAGACCAGCCAAAACCATCCAGAAGTGTCGCGGTATGATCGCTGATCAGATCGAATGGATTCTCCAAGCCAATATGGCGGAGTGATTCTGAAGATGAGGCGATTGTGAAGCCGCCAGAAGTTAGTGCCCACATACCGAAGACCAGTTTCTCGGGGCTGAAACCGGGTGGCAGCTCCAGGTCTTCTGCAGCGATGGCGTCACGGACGATACCCGTGACGACGGTCATGCACTGAACTTCGCAGTTGTCGACGACATTCTGCCGTTTTTCTGAGACTTTTGAGCGAACGGAAGGGATTTGCAGGATCTGCTCAAACAAAAAGAAGTCGGGGTAGTCGCGAACGAACTTTTCCGCAGCATATCCAATCGCGACCATTCGAAACCGCGAACTCCCTTTGAATTGAGCGGCGCGTTTGAAGAGTTCGACGCGAATGTTGGCTGTCTGGATTGCCAACGCGATGATGATTTCTTCTTTACATGAAAAGTGGTTGTAGATCGTGCCCTTGGAATATTCGACTTCCGCAGCGATCCGTTCCATACTCAGCCCGTGATAGCCATCCTGAACGATGATGGGACGCGCGACCGCAAGGATTCGCTCCTCACGCTCGAGCATCTGCTGTTTTTTCGGGGATAGTGTATTCATGATCTAATTATTGACGCGACGTCAGAAAATTCAATCGATTACTGGGAAACCGGTTTTTTATCCTCGCAGCAACGTGAAAATCCGAAAACATTGGTTTTTTATTGGTCAGATCCCGTTTTGGATCGATGGCGACACGGTCAAAATGGCATTGATGAGAGAAATTTGACGGTAAGTCACATTTAACATGCGCGTTTTGCGGCGATCTGGATGTTGAATTGAGACAAACGACGATTGTTGGATTTCGTTGGTCAAAGGCGAACCGCTGTTCCGAGGATGGGTCAATCTATCTATACTTCTCAAGCCGAGGGCCGTGATTTGTCAGCGCGGACGGCGTCACTTTTTTCAACAGCAAACACCATGACCACAGTCCGACTTCCCGACGGGAGCATTAAAGAATTTGATTCCTCAGTTTCTGTCCTCGACGTAGCCAAAAGTATTGGTTCACGGCTCGCCAAAGATGCCATTTGGGGCGAGATCGACAAGCAACCAGTTGAACTGGACCAGTCGCTTCCAACGGAAGAAACCGTCGACCTGAAAATCATTACAAAGAAGAGTTCGGATGCACTCGGGACGATGCGTCACAGCTGCGCCCACGTGATGGCTCGCGCGGTCATGCGATTGAAAAAAGGTGTCCAATTGGCTTTCGGTCCAACGATCGACAACGGTTTCTACTACGACTTCGAATGTGAAGAGCCGCTTACAGTAGAGGACTTTCCAGCCATCGAAGCAGAGATGGCCAAGATCATCAAGTTGGATGAACCGTTTGAGTTGATTACCAAACATCGAGACGATGCGATCAAAATTTGTGAAGACTTGAAACAGGAATTCAAAGTCGAACACATTCAAACAGGATTGGCGGACGACGAGTCACTGACCTTTTATCAACAAGGTGAGTTTATTGATCTCTGTCGAGGGCCGCACATTCCATCGCCGAACAAGATCGGTGCGTTCAAGCTGTTGTCGATTGCAGGTGCCTACTGGAAGGGAGACCAGTCAAATCCTCAGCTTCAACGACTTTACGCAACGGCTTTCTTTACTCAAAAGGAACTGGATGAGTACCTGGCACAACTGGAGGAAGCCAAAAAGCGTGATCATCGCGTTTTAGGAAAACGACTTGGATTGTTCCATATCGATGAAATGGTCGGACAAGGTTTGATCTTGTGGACACCGAAAGGTGCTTTCATACGTCAAAAGCTACAGGAGTTCATCAGCGAACATCTGACGCGACAGGGATACGATCAAGTCTTTACGCCGCACATTGGTAAACTCGACTTGTACAAAACGAGTGGCCATTTTCCCTACTATCAGGAAAGCCAATATCCGGCGTTGGTTGATCGCGACTACCAACAAAAGTTGTCGGACGACGGATGTAGCTGTAGCGATTTATCAAACATGATGGCTGCCGGTGATATTGAAGGCTATCTGCTCAAGCCGATGAACTGTCCACATCACGTCAAGATTTTTTCGTCGGAGCAACGAAGCTACCGCGACTTACCCATTCGATTGGCAGAGTTTGGGACGGTTTATCGCTGGGAACAATCGGGTGAGATTGGCGGCCTGACTCGCGTTCGCGGGTTTACTCAAGACGACGCTCATCTTTTTGTTACTCAGGAGCAGTTAGGTGAAGAGCTCAATGGTTGCATCGAACTGGTCAAAATTGTTTTCGCAGCGATGGACATGACGGACTACTCAGTTCGAGTCGGGCTTCGCGATCCAGATAGTACCAAATACGTTGGCGATCCGGAGAACTGGGATCTGGCAGAACAGGCGTGTCGAGAAGCTGCCAATACACTTGGCAAACCGTTCAAAGAGGAACCGGGGGAAGCGGCTTTTTATGGTCCCAAAATTGACTTTGTGGTCAGCGATTGCATCGGTCGCAAATGGCAATTGGGAACCGTGCAAGTCGACTACAACTTGCCCGAGCGATTTGGATTGGAATACATCGGTGCTGACAACACATCTCATCGCCCGATCATGATTCATCGCGCTCCGTTTGGCAGCATGGAACGATTCATTGGGGTCCTGATTGAACATTTTGCTGGTTGCTTCCCATTGTGGCTGGCACCGGAACAAGCGCGAATTTTGACCGTCAGCGATAAGTCCGAGGATTACGGCCGAGCCGTTGAAGAGCAGATGCGAGACGCCGGTCTGCGCGTGAAGGGTGATTTCCGCAGCGAAAAGCTTGGCGCGAAGATTCGAGATGGGCAACTCGACATGATCCCGTACATGTTGATCGTTGGTCCTCGGGATGCTGAAAATGGCACTGTTTCGGTTCGTGATCGCATTGACGGGGACCTTGGTGCAATTCCTCTGGCGGAAGCAATTGCTAAATTTCAAACCGAAGTTGCGGAAAAAACGGTCCGAAAGCCCGATTCCGATGGTTCATAAGTAAAGGGGTGACGACCATTAACCGAGCGGGAAGCACTTATCGTGCCGACGATCATCGTTTCATATTTAACGATTTGTCGTCCGACGGGGCTTCGGAGCCTTGGCGCTTTGATCCCCTGAGCGGCGGTTTTATTTCTATGATACCAGCCTCTTTTTCGTTGTAGATTCGTTGGCCAAAATTGAGGCTAGCGATACAATGACGAGCGACCTGCCAGTTGTTTTTTTGAACAACAGCTGGTTACTTTTATATTTCAGTTCTTCTTGAAAGGGACAACAATTCCACCGAGTGACAAAAAGCAGACCCGAGTTAACGATCAAATTCGTAAATCGCCAATCAGGGTCATCGACCAACACGGTAATCAATTGGGAGTGATTCCCACCAAAGAGGCTTTGGAAAAAGCGCGTGATGCCGGGTTGGATCTCGTCGAAGTCGCACCCGATGCCAAACCGCCGGTGTGCAAAATCATCGACTTCGGAAAATTCAATTACGACAAAAAGAAACGCCTCACCAAGAGCAAGTCACACCAAACCAAACTCAAAGAGATTCGGGTTCGACCGAAAACCGGTGAACACGATATCGGGTTTAAAGTGAAGCAAGCGATCGGTTTTCTGCAACACAACGACAAAGTCCAGGTCACGGTTCTATTTCGCGGGCGAGAGAATGCCCATATCGATGAAGGCCGCAAAGTCATGGACGGGATCATCGAACGATTGTCCGAATACGGGAAAGTGGAAAGTTCACCCTCTCAACAGCCACGCCGAATGGTCTGCACCATTGCACCCCTGAAGACATAACGCTTGCGAATCGTCAGGCTCGACATTCTAAAAAAAATACGCCGCGGTTAGTCACCGCGGCGTTTCTTTTTTGTCGATCGAACTTCGTGACGAATTTGAAAAACTTCGTTTGCCAAATTCGCCGTCGTTTCTGACTAGAAGCAGTATTCAGAGCCGAAGTAGACTCCTTGCATGATCAAGCTGCCATTGGAGTTGGCACTCTGCAGCAGATACGAATCGTTAAAGTCGTAAGGAATCTGGTCGACTGCCAAGGCGACGCCCGAGACACCAAATGCACGGTAGCCGATTCGAGCTCGCATCCGTGACGACACTTGATAGATCAAACCGAGATCAAGTTCACCCATCACAGCAACGTCGTCTTTCTGGTCGCTGTAGTCGAACGGACGACCGGCCGATGGGCCACCTGCGAGCAATGGCGAGTAGCCTGTTTCGTCGATGATCCGCTGCCGTGTTTCGATTCGGTTGTTGAACAATCCAACTGTCGCACCACCAGCAAAACGAAGTCGATTGGTCAGGCAAACTTCGTTGCGACCACCAACTTGCAAACCGACCAACAGGTTCTCAGCTTGTAGCTGGTAATCGGAAGTCAGAGGATAGGGAGCGTTTGCATTGCTGACGTAGCGGAAGCTCTCGTCGAATTGGAACAAACGGAATCCACCGAGTAGTTCAAAGTTGGCTTGTTTGCCACGACGCGTGCAATAGTTTCCGCCATTTCTAAGCAAGTTAAACGCCACGCTGTTGATCTCAGTGTCTCGGTAGAAACGCGCGTCGGTACCATTGTTGAAGATATCCAGCATGTTGAAGCCACTTGGCACGTGGTTCAAATCTGCCAAGCCAGTCAGGTTCGTGTAGGTCGGTCCCGCCAGCGAAATGTCCGTATCATCATCAACGCCCCAGTAAACGAATTCCCATCCGTTGCCATTGGCGCTGCGTGTGATCAATGAAGCACCGAGTCCAGACATGTTGCCTTCATCGATGTCGCCTGAAAAAACTTCTTGTCCGGCACCGTTGTAGCCTAGCCGAACATCGTCTTCGTAGTTGCGATTCAACACGACGCCGAAGATACTGCCGACGCGATTGACTTGTCGACCGCCACCGAGGCCACTTTTCTTGAAGAAACCCGCACCTAGACCACTGCTGGCTCCAGGCACGTAGACAGGTCCACATCCGGCACTTCCTGCCATCCCGGCTGAGCCGTAGTCAGTGTAGTCAACCATCGGCGTTGTCGTTTGAACAGGGCCGCCAACCATGCCGCCACTGACGACGTTACCCATCGCAGCACCGTTGGTGACGACTCCGCCCGTTGCACAACCAACACCCACCTGACCGCCCATCACGGCGCCATTGGCAGTGCCCATGTTCATCGACGATCCATGCATGCCATTTTGAACGGGCATCGTGTTCAATTGCATGTTCTGAACAGCGACGCCATTGTGTGCAGGCATCTGGACGCCTTGCTGCATCGCGCCCTGATGAACAGTGCCCTGCTGAAGAGCGCCCTGGTGAACAGCGCCTTGCTGAACAGCGCCCTGTTGCAAGGTTCCCATATGCTGCTGGCCATAGCCTGCCCGGGAAAGAATTGATTGATAGGATCCAATTTCGGGTTGTTGTTCCCATTGTGCATTGGCTATCCCCGACCATGCCGCAACGGCGATCAAGGCGAGGCACTGTTGCCACATTCGTCTCATTACAAACTCCTTTTTGTTCGATCAATGCCGCGGCTGTTCGCGTTGGCGGTTTACGCTTTTCGTAACAAAGCGAAGGATTCCGAATGGAGGCTATCCCTACCTGAACCCAGTTCGGTCTCCGCGGTTGTCATCGTCTTACGCTTTGTAACAGTCGGAACGAAGTTTTCTGCAATGCCGCAAAAAACGAAACCATGGCCGATGCATCCGAAAACCTTCTAAGTGTTTGCCTGATCGTCAAAGTTGATGGTTTGATTAGATCTTCCGGGGCAATGGAGTCGACGATCGACATATCTTTCGCAAGCCGTTTGAGTCCAACCTGATCCGCATGATTTGAGTTGCCTAATCAGCAGGGTTTAACAGGTCGATTCACGTTCGAACACGCTATCGAAATCGATGAAGGCAACGGTGTCATGGCAGCACCTTCTGGCAGTGAATTGGTTTGAGAAGCATTCACTGCGGCGAGCTAGCCGAAACGGCTCAAGTAATTGGTGCTCAGGAGTTCGGGGTAGACGATTTTTCTGCCCTTCAATCCTCCTGGCTGCCATCTCAGTTTGGCTGTGACACGTTTTTTGAGAGAGGGAATTGCCGCGGTCAAAGAGAGCGGCTCAGGAGTTCACCACTGACCTCAATCCAACAACTCGCTCACATGGACCAATGCTTCAAACTCAACACCCACTTCCGCAAAGATCTCTTTCGAATTCTCACCTCGATCGACGATCGTAATCAACCGATCAACTTGTAACCCAAAATCACGTGCGTGCTGGATTGCTTTCAGCGAGCTACCGCCTGTCGTGATCACATCTTCCAACATTAATGCGGTCTGTTCTGCTTCGACAGGCCCTTCCACTTGTCGTCCCGTCCCGTGTTCTTTGGCTTCTTTGCGAACGATGAACCCGCGCATCGGGACTGATTTTTGCCACGCACAAGTGATGACTGCGGCGGTGATCGGGTCGGCTCCAATCGCCATCCCGCCCACGGCGTCAGGAACTCGATCGCCAATCAATTCCAGAATGCCGGCTGCAATGACGTTGGCTCCTTCGCCATGCAGCGTCAATTTTCGACAATCCAGATAATACTTCGCCTTTTTTCCAGACGCTAACGTAAAGTCCCCGAACTTTAGGGCGTCCCGCTTGATCAATTCAATTAGCTTTGCTCGGTCGTACACGTTTTTCCCTCAAGGGTGTTCGGGTTGATTGGACGCTAATATGATGGCTAACCGCCTCACCCGTCAATGACTCGTAACTGGAACTTCAACACATGGAACCAGATTCAGAAACATCCAATTTCGCAGTCGTGGTGGTCGTTGATCAATGGGGTGCGGCGTTGACCAACACATACGGGAATACCTGTTTCGAAACCGATCAACTCAATCTTCTGGCGACACAGAGTTTGCTGTTTGAAAATGTCATCACACCTGAGGCCGGGTTGTTCGAGGCTTATCGTTCGTTCACCACGAGTCAATGGTTTGCTCGTCTACAATCTGCCGGAATCAAGTGTTCCCTGCTAACGGACGATCTTGCACTGGCCGATCATCCGATCGCGGATGCCTTTGATGACGTTTTTACCGCACCGGTTCAACCAGCCACGCGTTCTGCTGAAACGCTCGAAGAAACTGAGCTGGCGCAGTTTTTTGCGCAAGCAAACGATTGGCTTGCCAAAGTCGACACGCGTGAATCGGGCATCTGTTGGATTCACAGCCGGGGCCTGGGGGCCGCTTGGGATGCTCCCTATTCGATTCGCCAATCGTTCGCTGACGAAGATGATCCCGCCCCTCCAACGTTTTTTGAAACTCCGGAATGTGTTTTTGACGAAGAGCCCGACCCGGATCAGCTTTTGAGTTTTCAACAGGCTTGCGTGGCTCAAGTTGCCGTTCTGGATAACTGTCTTGGCGCCTTGCTGCAACAATTGGACGAACCAAAATTTGCAAGTTCGATTTTGTCGTTTCTGTCTCTGAGAGGTTTTCCTCTAGGTGAGCATCGCAAAATTGGCGGGGCGTTGTCCAATGGCGATTGTTACGCGGAGTCGGTTCATGTTCCCATGATGCTACGAATTCCGCCGAGAACTCAAACAGAGTCAGTAGCATTGGTTCGGTCCCAGTCGCTGGTTCAACCGGGTCAAGTTTTGTCGGCGATGGAGGCTTTTCTTGTCGGTGACCAGGAGCGCTTGTCGCAGATTCTCGACCAGTTTGCATTTTCATTGCCAGATCAATCTCGTGAAGTCGCGATCAGTCACGCTGGCGAACGGACCATGATTCAAACGCATGCCTGGAAACTGATTTATGAGCCGACGTCGGATAAGGTCGAGCTGTATGTCAAACCGGACGATCGCTGGGAAGTCAATGAAGTTGCCAAACGTTGCCCGCAGGTTGTGAGTCAACTGAAATCGATTTTGCTTGAGCAAGAAGACGGGGGACCGATTGTATTAGCTCCGGAGTTGTACAATTGGGAATGATTCAATCGCAACGCTTCGTCGTTGTTTCCAGCTCGCTAGCATGTGGATAGGCTCACGGTTCTCGTAGCCACACATGCTCCTTAATTACCTACCCTGCCCTGTTTGTCGCCGTGCCAGCAGTTTGAAAACGGTTGCTCTGGTGAGGTAGCGATTCCATTTGTAGACTCGAGTTCCAACTTCACACGATCCAGATTTTTCAACTGCGTCTGGCAATGAACGGACACGGAAGTCCGAATCAGCAGTGTTTGGCAAGAACCAAATTCGCTGCGAACCCTCCATTTCAACGTTCCGCTTGGTCCGTTTCTCGATCGACGCTGCGCTGGGTGCTGCGACCATTTCTTGCTTGCTGGTTGCTGCTGACGCTATCGGGCGGTGTCACGACACTGTTTGCAGGTGAGCCAATTCTGATTCGTTGCACCATCGGTGGCGGCGGAGCAAAAACGTGGCAGGGCAAAATCTCGTTTTCAGACGCAACTCTGGCTGGCCCGGTAAAACCGCTGGCAGTTTCCAAAGACGCTACGGCAGCGATTCTCAAAGATGATGCCGCTGTGCGATTGGCTCATTGGGGTCCCGTCGTCTTTACGGGGTGCGATCTCAAGTTGGAAACGAACGACCAGTCCATGATGCACATTCTTTTGACCTGCGTTGAAAGCCCCAATCAACGTTTGGAGAAAACCATTCCGTTGTCCAGCATCGTAGAGTCGACAGACGAACCTCTGGAATTGGTCTTCGACGAGACCGGGAATCGGCTGGTCATTGCAAGGCCGAGCTATGATCAGATTGATTTGGCATTCGATCGCTCACACCTGATCTTTCGCCCGGGGGAACGATTCTCGATTCAATGGCGAGCAAACCGATGCAACCTCCCGACTGCCAATGCAAAGGGGACCGTTGACTTGATCGCCTCCGATTCTGGTAAGCGACTGAAGCAAACGTCTGTGGATGTCTCGTTGGACGATGAAGGAACGTCTTTGCAACAACGTTTTGACTTGGAGTTGCCATCGAAAGAAGGCGTCTATCTGATCGAATTCAAACTTACTCCCAACTGGTTTCAGACTCCATTGGGACGTGTTCGCCAGGAAGTTGTTCGGCGAATCGAATTGATTGTTTTGGAAAATCGAGCGCCTACCAACGAACACTCGATGAAACGTGATTGGACTGTGGTCGACCAGTTTGACAGCGCCGATGCATTGGAACCGCTTGTTTCACATTGGAGTCTTATGTTGGGTGGTCGTCAGGCAATCGGCAACCAGCATCGCGCGATCAGAAACTTTGAAGGACGGCGAGCACTTGAGCTGAAACCTGGTGGCTGGCAAGCAACGCCACTGAAAATCAATCAACGTTCCAAGGGTCCCATGATCGTAGAGGTGGACTATGTTGCCGGAGACCAGCATGCACTGGGAATCAGCCTGTTGGAGCGAGATGAGTTTCAATCCTATTCCGATCAAGGAGCCGATTCAGGGTTTGTCTTTCGACCAGCCGCCGCCGATCCTGAGACGATCAAAATCTGGAAGACGCATCGTTTCATTGTCTGGCCAAATGACTCACAGCCCTACATCTTGTTCTCCAACCGGGACCCACGACACCCCGTCCTCATTGGTCAGACAAGATTCCTTAGTGGGCCAGTCGTTCAAGAGATCGAACAACGAACAGAAATTGACAGTCCTGCCAAACGAAAGTATTTGAAATGGCTCGACGATCCTAACGTCGAATCGAGGCTCGGTTCAATAAAGGTTCCTAACGCAAGCACTGGCGGAAGCATCTCAAATTGGCACACGCACTATTTTGCCACCTTGCGGTTGATTGCTCAGCTGAAGATGGAAAACTGTTCCGGTGTCTATTTGCCCGTTCACATGGATGGAGGGACCATCTACCCCGGACGTCACTTGGCGTCGCCACGATTGGATCACGGGACATTTTTTGTAGACGGTCGGGATCCAATTCAAAAAGACCGGGTGGAGTTGATGTTAAGACTTTTTGAGCGGGAAGGGCTGGAACTCGTGCCAGTCTTTGTGTTCAACAGTCCGATTGAATCGATCGAGCAAGCCAGAAGTGAAGTTTCCGATGCGACGTTGATCGATTGGAATCGCCACAAGCGGCAGCAACGCCTGGATAAACAACTGCCGATCTACAATCCATTGGCGCGATCGACACAATTTGCCATTACCAAAACCGTCCAGGAGTTTGTTGCGCGATACCAGTCGAGTGATGCGTTTGGCGGAGTCGCGATTGTGTGCCGGCCCGACACTTGTACCATGCTGCCGGGCAGCCAATGGTGCTACGATGCGTTGACCATTGAACGTTTCTCTCAAGCCTGCGTCGAGTTCGAATCCCCGGCAGAATGGAACGTGTTGCGAGACTCGTTGATGACAACTTTTCGCGAACCGTGGCTCAACTGGCGAGCCAACCAGATGACGCGATGGTACCGGGAGCTTGCTGACGTCGTTTCAGAAACTCGATCGGACCTGAACCTTTTTCTCATCCCTATGGAGCTGTTTGAAAACGAAGAGCTGGCATCGGCGATGGCACCCGCGCTACATCGAAGTGTCGATTTTCGAAAACAGATGTTACAACTGGGTTTTGATATTGGATCGCTGAATAAACCCCAAGAATCTGCTCTAGGCAAAGACGGCTTTTCGGCTTCGAGTCGCCATGGCAATCTCGTTCTGGCCGCGTCCCATCGGTTGGCCAACGATGCCGATGTCGCTGAGGAACGGTCCAGTTTTGCAATTCGCACATCGAGTCAGGTAGAGCATTTTTATTCGCAAGTCGCCTACCCGATCGATCTGTTTCTGCATCGGAATCGACTCGCACAGTTTGACCAGTTGCATGAGGTAGCTCCGTTTTCAAATCAGCCGTTTGCAGTTACGCGTCGACAGCCGGTTCGACCAAGCTCGATTCAGGCGTGTCAACGGTTTGCCGAGGCGATTCATGCCAAAGACACTCGGGTGTTGATTGATGGCGGTCAATCGTTGGCGACGACTGTCAATCAGGATGTTGTGCAATTTGCGGAGATCTATCAACGGCTGCCAGATCGTCCGTTTTCAAGTGTCGACACGACCAGTTTCAAGGATCTATCGAAGCTGCCCATCGCGGTTCGACAACTTCAGACAGAAGCAGGGACGTACTTTTATCTGGTCAATGCGTCACCTTGGCCCGTGGCGGTGCAAATGGCGATCGATGATCCGAATACCAACGTCACAACCATCCAATCGTTTTCGGATCGCCCTCTGGAAGTGTCTCGGCCAACGTCAAACGCAACGCAAGCCGCGACGATTCAACTGAAACCTTTTGAGTTGTACGCTGGGTTGGCCGAAAGTTCGGATTGGCGAATTGCCGATTTTCGAATGCGGCTTCCCGATGGCGCGGACAAGCCACTTCGGCGGCGTGTTTATGAACTTCAGGCAAAACTGGTCCAAGCACAGAATGCAAAACCGATTGACGTCTTGGACAATCCAAGGTTCGAAAAGGAACCGCATTCGCCCATTTCTGGTTGGGACACAGGAAACCAGTCGGCGGACTCATTCGTCGTGACCACCCATCGCCCAACCGAAGTTGAACAAAATCCAAAATTTCGCAGAAGCCTCGCGATGCGCAATGCAGCGAATTCGCCGATCTGGATTCGCAGTAATTGGTTTGATGTGCCCACGACAGGACGGCTTTCGGTTTCTGTTTGGGTCAAGTCTGATCAACACACGGAACAACCGGCATTGCGGATCGCTGTCGAAGGCGAAACCAACAATCGAAACTATTATCGATTCGGTTCAATCGGTTCGCTTTCACCTGACCCGAACGCAAATCAAGTTCAGGGTCAGTGGAAACGTTTTGCCGTCCACTTTGATGATATTCCAGTCAAAGATCTGCGTCGGGTTCGCATCGGTTTTGATCTGATGCAAACTGGATCGGTGCAAGTTAGTGGAATCAATGTTTACGACGCTTGGCTCGACGCCAACGATGCGAAAGCGATTACACAATTGCTTGCCAGTACGGACAAGTTGCTACTGAAGCCTGAACGGTTTAATCAATGTCGTCAGCTTCTGAGTAACTATTGGGCTGTATTTCTGGACAAGTATGTCGCCAGTGAACCGACGTCTGGCGAAGATCCAACTACCGATCCTCAAACGCCCGGCGCCACTGCTGCTCCGACGCTGCTTCGCCGATCAGTAGACCAAAAAACTCGGGTGCCGATGTTTCGTCGGTTGCGAGAAATGGGTTCTCGGCGATGATAGTCGACCATCATTTGATGTTTTCTGGTTTCTAAAATTCGCATGCTCGACATACTCAGCGGCAAAGATCGACGCCCTCAAGCTGCGATCCTGAGATTGATTTTAAGGTGTCTGACACCTTTTTATCGCATGGTCATCTGGTGGCGAAACCGGAGATTTGATCAAGCGGCAATTCAGGGTGATTTTGAAACAATTAAACACGCGGCGATCCCGGTCATTTCAGTTGGAAATCTGACCACTGGAGGCACGGGAAAAACACCTCATGTTGTCGCGCTTTCCAAACGGCTTCGTCAACATGGTTTTCGTGTGGCGATCGTTTCGCGTGGCTATGGGGCCGATCCAGCGGTTTCGCGAAATGACGAGGCGATGGAGCTGGAACATCGGTTGCCAGACGTTCCCCATCTTCAGGATCCCGATCGATATGCGATGACACATATCGCGGTCGAAGAACTTGAGTCCCAAGTCGTGTTGCTTGACGATGGTTTTCAACACCGGCAACTTCATCGAGATTTGGACGTCGTCGTCATCGATGCGACGTTGCCTTTTGGGTATGGGCGTCTACTGCCGAGTGGCCTGTTACGGGAGCCGATTGATGGCCTCAAGCGTTCCGATTGGGTGGTGCTCTCGCGAACCAATATGGTCACATCGGAAACGCTAACGTCCATCAAACGGAAAATTGAACCTTTCGTGGCTGCCGAGCGGATTGTCGAATCGACAATGGCGGCTACCACGGTCCTCAATGCGACAGGTCAATCACGAAGTATCAATGAGCTGAGTGGAAAACCTTCGCTGGCGATCTGTGGGATCGGGAATCCGGAGAACTTTTTTGATTCGCTGCAACATTGGGACATCGAATTGAAAGAGTCCCGGGCGTTTCCGGATCATCACCGCTACGATCGAAGTGACTTGCAAACGATTGGGCAACTTGCCCAACAAGTTGGCGTAGACCAGATCGTTTGCACGCACAAAGATCTGGTGAAACTCGGTGTCGATCAAATTGCAGGAATCCCACTATGGGCCATTGTGATCGATGTCGAGTTTGGCTCTGGCGGTGACGATTTGTTCGCTGACGTCGTCTCGATCGCGGGTAAAAAAAAGACGCCGTGAAGCAAGTTCACGGCGTCCAATTTGATTCTCAATACGACCACCAATAATGGATGGCCAGCACTAGCGAGTTTGGATCGAGCTAGTTCCCCATCGGAACGCCTGGTGCGATCTGTTGAGCCGGGGCAAGTTGCACCGGGGCGGGACCGATCGGTGCTCCAGGATAGGCGCCGTTTTGGAAATAGCCGTTGTTGTAGCCATTGCCATAGCCACCATAGCCATTGTTGTAGCCGCCGTTTCCATAGCCATTGTTGTAGCCGCCGTTTCCATAGCCATTGTTGTAGCCGCCGTTTCCATAGCCGTTGTTGTAACCGCCGCCGTTGCCATCATAGCCAAGCTCGTTCGGGTAGAAGACGCGATCGTAGAAGTTGTCCATTTTTTCAATCGATCGTCGAAGTTGTTGACCTGTTTCGCGGAAGAATCGTCCGTCTCCAAAACCACTGCGTTGACACTGGCATCCGTTGGCTTGCCATTGCTCAAAGGTCAAACCGCGGCTTCGGCAGATACTGTTTTGATACTGCTGTTGGCAAGTGTTACATCCGCCAAGCTGATTGTTACACGTCGGGCAACCGTACTGCTGTCCATCGTTCTGTGGTGGGCGCGGTGCACGCAAGCCACGTTGGTAAGCGACTTCGCTGGCATAGTGATTCAACCAGCCAATTGTTTCGGATGACAGCATCGTAAAGTCGATCAGGCTTGAATCGCCATTGGCGTTCAATTCACCATCGGCATTCATCCCAGGTGCGGTGTCTCCAACATTGATGCTGATCAATCCGGCACCATCAACGCCAGCGGCGAGGACACCGTAGGAGCCATTGGGAACATCGAGAAATTCAAACACGCCGTAGTTGTCGGTGGTGGTTGAAGCGACAACGCTGTCACCCTCCAGCAACAGGACTTTGGTTGAACGTACATCGACTGGACGACCGTTGATCGAGTTGAGTTGGTGAACTCGTCCGACCAACCGATTGTCTGCCGTTCGGCTGACCGTGTGGCTGCTGATCGAAGTTGCCGGGATGCTCGGTGGCAAGTTGTTGTAAAGACCGAGGACTCCGTACAACGAGTTCTGATCATCACGTCCTTCACCAGCAGGGTATCGGCCGTAAACTCGAAAGCCGACTTGAGGTGAGTAGTGGCGAATCCAGTCCGTGTTAATAGAAGTTCGATTTTGAAATGCCATTACCTGAACGTTGTTAGCGACTTTGTCAACATTCTCAGGGTTGTTTTCAAGGATGTTAAAACCGAAAGCGAATAGGCCATTGCTGCCCCAGCCGATCAACGAATAAGCTCCTTGGCGAACATTCGTAAATTCAAATCGACCCTGTTGATCGACGGTTGTCTGCTTGACCAGTCGGCCCATGTTCATCAAAAAGACGTTCATGTTGCTGACGTCAGCGTCTTGTCCCGGCTTTACTTGGCCCGTGAATCGGCCATTGGTATCGAGCATGATCCAGTTGCCACGCAACGAATCACCGATCCTTTTATTGTCGACAGTATTTTCGGCAATCGCGCCTTCCCAACCCGCAAACTTGGAGTTCAGCAGAATGGGTTGGTCACTTGGGGCTTCACGATCCTGCTGTCCAGCAATCGCTCGACTCGAAAAACGTTCCCCGCTGGGAGCGATCGTAGTTGGCAGTGGATCCTGAACTTCGGCGCCAGGTGCCTGTTGTGTAGGTGGTGTTGCCCCAAAAGGCTGTTGTGCACTGGCAATGTTGCAAATCATTGCCACCGCCAAAGCGATTGCGAATGATGACAGACTTCGATGATCAAGCTTTTTCATGATTTTAATTCCGAACGCCGAATTGAGATTGCGGCCGAAAACAGGCGCGTTCCCTCGTGGCATCGGTTTTCAATCATGTTCGGGAAAAAAAAGAATCTCTGTTTGCCTCTGATTCTCGCATCTGCCGTAACGGATGAGCCAGCATCACTCATCATTCCAACTGGGAAAACTGTAACGATCTCAACCGTTATGCGTGGTTATCCAGTTGATTCGACCTGCTCCCGCGCCAAAAAAAAAATATAACTTCACCTCGTACTCAGGGCGAAGCGCACAGTACTCCTCCTTCACCTCGTACTCGTACTCGTACTCGTACTCAGGGCGAAGCCCGGTACTCGTACTCGAACGACGATTGAGAAGTTGTCCCCATCAGATGAAGACAAAAAATCTTCGACCCGCTCTCCAGTCTGACTCGCTAGCCCTAACCGCGGCTAGCGCAGGAGCGGCGCAGTTGTGGTTCCTACGTACTTTTCCTCGTACTCGTACTCAGGGCGAAGCCCGGTACTCCTACTCGTACTCGAACGACGATTGAGACATCGTCTCAATCAGACGAAGACAAAAAATCTTCGACTTGCTCTCCAGTCTGACTCGCTAGCCCCAACGCGGCCAACGCAGAAACGGCTCCTCCTCGTACTCAGGGCGAAGCCCGGTACTCAGCTCCCCGGTCTGACTCGCCAGCCCCAACCGCAGCACTCGGGGCCAAAAGCGTCTTAGCCACCACCGTCAGGGCTGTTAAGTTCCAAGCCTCCATCCCCATCATCAGCTTTATCGTTTTTCGAACTCTCTTCGGGTTTCTGTTCCGCTTTTTTGGCCGGATCTGTCGCCTTGTCGGGAACATATTCGTGATCACGCGAACGAATAAGTTCGGCACTGATCATCATATCGGGAGTGGCCCCTTCAATCGGTATGTCTTGACCATACGGGGATGACGTGTGAGTTCGCTCAAGGTTTTCCATGACTTCATGACCTTCCACGACACGACCAAAAACGGTGTGCAAGTCATCGAGGAAATCCGTACGCTTGAATGTCAGAAAAAATTGTGCACTGCCGGAGTCAGGTGCTCCCGTGTTGGCCATGCTCAAGGAGCCAGTGAAATGTAATCGTTTGTCGGGTCGTTTGAATTCATCTTTGATCGTATAACCCGGGCCTATCGCTTTGGTGTCCCCTTTTCGATAGCCTCCAGTTTGGGCCATGAAATCTTCCATGACGCGATGAAACAGTCGATCGCGATAGTAGCCTTGATTGACGAGGCTGACGAAATTCCCGACGGTTCCGGGAGCTTCATTTTCAAAGAGCTCCACGACAATCTCGCCTTTGTTGGTTTTGATCCTGACTCGCGGCAAGTCATTTTTCATCGCTTCGTCATGGCGAATCTGCAACTCATCAAAAATCTCGCGTTGAGCGATTGACAGCCGTTCTGATTTTGAGGCAATCTCAAAGTACTTTCGATTGATCCCCTTGCTGATGAGAAAGTCACCCAGCTTCACGACTTTCCAGTCGTCGTCTTTGGTTGCCGCATCCAGCGCAATCCCCATCAGAATGCGAAAGGGCAGACTCGACGTCCGATCGGAGTTGAGTTTGGCTTTGGCGGCATTCTCCATCGTATCGACCAGACGTTTGGCTTTATCGATTAAGTCACGATGTTCGTTCTTCAGCTTCTTATCGGTGCCATCGCTGGCATTGATCTTTGCTTCGATCGCGTCCAGCTCCGCATTGACACTTTGCCATTTTTGATACAGTTGTTCCACCGATAACGCTGCCTGCTCCTCCTGGGCGCAAGCGTTGCTGGAGAGCAGTGTGCTAACCGAGATGACCAAGCCGACGAAGCATCGTCGAAAAACCGATGAATGAACGACAGAATAAGTCAAAGCATTGCTCATGATATTTCCGTTTTCAATAAAAGATACTTGTTCCAGACAAAGCGAACGACTTCATCATTGACGAAGAACGGTCGCATTGTCTTATACCAAATGCAAAGGTCTATCTACAAAACGATCTACTTTTGAATCTTCAAGTGAACTTTGCCGCCGCTGTTGTCACGACAATCCAGATCCAAGTGTTCGGGAAAGACCGACTCGCTGCCAAGGATCTGGATGTCAAGTGAACCTCGGCCTTCCAGTTCAGCCAGTTCTTTTCGTTTCTGGTTGTTCAAATACGCTGCAACTGTTTGGTGGACCCGCACGGTGACCGTCGAGATCGACTTCTTTTCAGTTGCCAACATGAGCATCCGAAGAACATCCAACGCCATGCTCTCCTCTGTTTTGACGCTGCCGCGACCATTGCAGCAAGGGCATTCCTGGTAGAGCGATCGTTTCAGGCCGGGCTTGATCCGTTGCCGAGTCATTTCGACCAAACCAAACGGGCTGATGCGAAGGATTTTGGTTCGGGCCCGATCCCGTTTCATGGAGTCGCGCAAGGTTCGCTCGACGCCGCGACGATGTTTCTCACGTCGCATGTCGATAAAGTCATTGACGATGACGCCACCAAGATCGCGAAGCCGGAGTTGCCGGGAAATCTCTTTGGCGGCGGAAAGGTTCAGTCGATAGGCTGATTCTTCCGCCGAGTCGTCGGTGCGAAAACTGCCGCTGTTCACGTCGATGGCAACAAGCGCTTCGGTTTGGTCGATCACAATGGAGCCGCCATCGGGCAATGGCACTTCTCGGGCGTGAATTTTGGCGATCTCCTGCTCGACGTTGAATTTGTGGAACATCGGGTCTTTGCCCGAGTAAAGTTGTAATTTGTCGGCGCTGCGGGGCATCACGAGTTTCAAAAACTCACCGACGCGTTGATAAGCATCATCCGAATCGATCATGATCGAATCGATATCGCTGGTGAGGATATCGCGAATCGTACGCGTGATCATGTCGCTTTCTTCGTAGATATCAACCGGTCCCGACAACGTTTGCACGCGTTTGGAAATGGCTTTCCACAGTCGCAACAGGTAGGCGAGGTCACGAGCGAGTTCTCGCTTGGACCGACCGGCACCAGCGGTGCGGACGATAAAGCCGAGACCTTTGGGAGGTTGAAGCTCACGCAAATAGTCTTTTAGACGTCGACGTTCGTCTTCGTCCTCAATCTTTCGCGAGACACCGATTCGCCCCAACGCGGGCATGAGCACAAGAAAACGACCGGGGATGCTGATGTAGGTTGAGAGAGTCGGACCTTTGTTTCCGATGCCTTCCTTGATCACTTGAACAAGGACTTCGTCGCCCCGTTTAAAGATCTCCTGGATTGGAGGTTTGTTGCGGGGACGAAACCCACCATGCGACGGTCCGCGATTTCGCCGACCACTCGCGGCGGCTTCTTCGCGTTCCTTCCGCATCATCTCATCCGGGTCATAGCCACCTTGCTTGAAGTATCGAGGTTCGACATCGCTGATGTGTAGAAAACCGTTTCGCCCGACGCCAAAGTCGACGAACGCAGCTTGAATGGACGGCTCAAGATTGACAATTTTACCTTTGTAGACGTTGCCAACAAAATTTTCCTGGCTGTGTCGTTCGACATAAAGCTCTTCAAGTTGACCGTCTTCGATGATCGCAATCCGATTTTCTTCGGACTGCGATGCATTGATTAGCATTGTTTTTTTCATGATTTATTCTGTGATTTGTTGAGTCCAGATCGATGGGAATCCTTCGACGAAAGTGTCGGAGTGACCTGGAGCTGTGGAAAAATTCCGGAATTGGAATTGTCGATTGCCGCAACAATGGTGTTGCACAGCGAGACTGAAAAACCGGGAGCGATGAGGGAACAGACCAACGTGAATCGGTTGGTTTTCGTGTCACCGCGAAAATGTGTTGTTTGGGTTCGGTTGTCGAAAGGCGGCGATCGAGTTGATCATCGGCCGGCCGAGAAGTTCCGAAAGCTTGAGTCGCACGCGGATTAGGCTGATTCCAGTCAGAACCAAGACGTGCGGTTTGTGTTAATCGACAAGACGATGAACCGGATCTGACGATCGCTGGTCGCGTTGCTGTCAAAGAGAATGACGTTTGTCTAAAACGATTGAGGGCGGGCGCAGCGGTAGCTATGTTCACCAGATCATGAAAGATCGGTGGTCGAGCGTTGGTTCTGAGAACGAACCGTTTGGCCGGAAATAATCGGGGCCAAGTCGACATGGATCGTTGCGTCCTTAAAAACGCAAATCGATACAACTTTCTCACATCCAAATTCTATTGCGCGGGAGGGTCTCCAGTTTTCGCTGGAAATCCTGAGGCCAGTAGGCCTTCGAGCGTATGAATTGCTGATTCCGCGTCATCACCCTTCGCTTCAACGGTGACTTGAGTGCCTTGGCTGGCTCCGAGAGTCAGAATATCAATAACACTTTTACCGTCGACGCGGTTTCCGTCCTTAACCAATTCGACATGACAACTGAATTTTGCGGCAGTTTCGGCAAACAAATAAGCGGGCCGCATATGCAGCCCCTGTGGATTGTTAATCGTCACTACCGTCGATCGATATTGATCGGACATAGGCATTTGAACCATTGAGCAAGTTGAACCGCTTTGCAAACTGGAAAATTAAGCAAACTGATTGTCATCAGCTTCTTCGAGAATCTGTTGAATGTCCGCCGCAGTCTTGGACTGCTTGAGGAATCGACAGAACGTTTCATCCTGCAGCTGCTTGGAAATATTTTCCAACGCACGCAGGTGCTCATTGGGTTGATCGGGTGGTGAGATCAGCATGAAAAACAGCTGAACTTTTTCGCCATCGAGGCTTTGAAAATCAATTCCATCGACACTGACACCAACCGTGCCAACAGGTTGCGGGACACTGGGGTGTTTGGTGTGCGGGACTGCGATCCCACGTCCAATGCCAGTGCTGCCGAGTTCTTCGCGCTTCAACACGGCCTCGACGATCGACTCTTTGTCGCCGTCGTCAAGCTGTCCTGAATCAACCAAGCTTTGAACCAATTCACGAATGACGCCTTCTTTTTCGGAAGACTCCAGTTCGGATTTGATTGCCTCGGTTTTTACGAAATCAGAAAACTTCATAAAGGGGGTCCTTTGTTGGGTTACGGCAAGTCGAAACAGACCGCGTAAATTCCGAGGGAAACATTTCAGTAAAGAACATTCTGATGAAACCAATCCAGTGACCGGCATCTTCGATGGATCGAAGATTCGCTCAGGTTGAAATACAGGTTGTCAATGATCTGTCCTGTCGAGGCCATTTGCCAAACTGGACTGGGGCGATCAAATTTCTTCAGCTGCGTTTTCTGGAATGTGGTCGGAAATTTTGTGATCGCGGTTGCGATTGCCAATTAGTTTTTCTTTGTGTTTTTTGAGTTGTTGTTCGATTTTTGAAATCGTGCTGTCCAATGCGACAATCACATTGGAGCCAGTGTCGGAAGCAAAAAAATCATTGGTCTCTTCTGCTGACACAATGATCTCAACTTTCGGATTATCGGTGTGCTCAAGATCAGCCAAAATTTGAATCCGAGTGGTTCGGTCAAAGAACTTGGGGAGTTTGGCCGCTTTCGCTTTCATCGTTTCCTGAATGGAATCGCTAAGATCTCCATGTCGTGCAGTCACTTTGATTTCCACCGTGTTCCTCCTTCTAAGTTGTTTGATCAAGAGGTCATTGATGTGCCCGAAGCCACTGACCTCCCAATTGTAATGCCGCTGATATTATCGGACAAATCCAAATGCCCGTCAGACTCAAGTAAGCTTGGCAACAGGTCGTAAGTCGGGAAAAAAGGGCGAAAACTGGCCCTTTTGTGGACAACCGGCTGAACGACTTGGTTGCGGATGCCCGTCACTTGGATGCAAATCTGCTCGAACCAAGGCTTTTTCTCCTTTATTCTGGCGTTTTCCTTTTCGACCCATCGCTCGACCACCACAGCCGACGGCACACTTGGCCAAAAAACCTACCACAAAAATTGCCCCCATCACTTGCCGTATTTCGCAAGACACTTTTTTCAAGCACCGTAGCGGCAGCTCGCCGACGGTTATTCCGAACGCGGCAAATCGAATGCCCTGTTCAGAAAAACTGGAGCGACGCAAGACAACGAAACCCGAGCGCTCTCGCCATCAATGGTTCCTGGGCGATTTCTGTCTGAGTTGTTTCAGGCTTCAGAACTTAACACCTGATCTCCGCTTTCAGCGTAAACGGGCGTGCTCAAATAACGATCGCCGCGGTCGCAAATTACCGTGACGACGATTCCACGATCCAGTTCTCCACAAACTTGCTGCGCTCCGAATGTGGCACCAGCTGCGGATACACCACAAAACAAACCGACGCTTGATGCCAACCATTGTGCCTGATTCTCCGCGTCGCGCTGGCTGACGTCGATTGTGCGGTCGACTCGTTCCGGTTCAAAAAACGTTGGCAAGTACGCTTTAGGCCAACGCCGAATTCCGGGAATCCTCGAACCCTCGGTCGGTTGACAACCGATGATTTCAATGGACTCATTTTGCTCTTTCAGGTAGCGACTGACACCCATGATGGTCCCCGTCGTTCCCATGGCCGAGACAAAATGAGTGATTTGTCCCGCAGTGTCC
This sequence comes from Planctomycetota bacterium, assembly GCA_038534355.1. Lineage (GTDB taxonomy): Bacteria > Planctomycetota > Planctomycetia > Pirellulales > Pirellulaceae > Mariniblastus. Next base: position 64,525 of record JBCAWX010000018.1, on the reverse strand, counting down.
GACCAGATTTCAGGTCCTGTTGTCTCGTAGTGAGCTCGTGGGTTGTTGACGTTGCCAAACTGGTTCAGCATCAAATAACCGACTTCGCTTGAACGCTGCCGTGCAAAGTCAATGGCGCCTTCCATCGATTGTTTCGCTGGCGTCAAAATCACGCGAGCACCAAGCGCACGCATGGTTCGGATGCGTTCTTGCGATGCGCTTTCTGGCATCACCAGTTCGATCGAATAACCTCGCGAAGCAGCGATCATGGCCAACGCGATTCCCGTGTTGCCGCTGGTTGGCTCAATCAACGTGATGCCTGGTTGCAGGTCGCCCGATTCTTCAGCTCGCTGAATCATCGACGCAGCCGCCCGGTCTTTGACACTGCTTCCGGGATTGTTCCCTTCAAGTTTGCCAAAGAGTCGCACGTTGGGATTGTCGGTGCCCGTCGGGAGCTCGACCAATGGCGTCCGGCCGACGAGGTGACCAATGTTATTGGCAGCGCAAATCGTCTTCGTTTCCTGATTCATCCGTCTTTCCATCACCAACCGAACTCATGGTTTAAGCTTGGCCGTAGTGTTATCAAACACGACCACGAAGCATGCCATGCCAATACAATTTTGGTAAGCCAAACTTCTTCAGTATGTACATGCTGAAACGCTCCTTTGACTGATCAAAGGGGAACGATTCCTGAGGCTGCTTATCGTAATCAAACTCGGCAAGAATCATTCCGTTGTAGCTGGTTACCAACGGACAAGAAGTGTACCCGTCGTAATGCCCTTCCAGTCGCTTTCCATCAATCAGGCAAAGAATATTTTGCGCAGTGGTTGGTGCTTGTTTGCGGATGGCGGCGCCGGTCTTGGACGTCGGCAAGTTGGAACTATCGCCCAGCGAAAAAACATTTGAAAATTTGACGTGTTGAGTCGTGTGTTTGTCGACGTCGACCCATCCATCGTCACCTGCCAGCGGGCTTTGCTTGACAAAGTCGCAAGCGCCCATCTTTGGAGTGACGTGGAGCATGTCATATTGGATCGTCACCTCCGCTCCAGTATCCATTTGCTCCAAGATGGCCTCCCGGGTTTCCGGACGTACTTCTTTCAGGTTGTGTTGCAGTTTGACGTCGATGCCACGACGTTTGACCATCTTCTCCAGTGACGAAGCGTAGGGATCCACGGGAAAAATCCGCGGCTTGGCAACTGCGAATATCACCTCGCACTGATCGCGAATCCCAAGTTTACGAAACTGGTTTTCGGCGAGGTAACAAATCTTTTGCGGAGCGCCTCCGCATTTAACGGGTGTCTCCGGATGAGTAAATAATGCGGTGCCACCTTGGAAGTTACGGATGAGCTCCCAAGTCGACTCAACGGTGTCATAGCTGTAATTGCTGCATACTCCATGGGTGCCGACGATCGATTTGGAAAGTCCTTTGATTTCGGACCAATTCAATTGCAGGCCGGGGCAAACGACCAAGTAGTCGTAGGTAATCGTCTCACCACCAACCGTTTTGATTGAGTTGTTGTCGGGTTCAATGGATTCAACAGCATCCCGTTTCCAGTTAGCGCCCTGGGGAATGTAATCTTCTTGCTGACGTTCGGATTCCTCTTTTGGGAAAACACCTGCACCCACCAATGTCCAAAGTGGTTGGTAGTAGTGCTTGTCGCTGGGATCGATGATCATCACATCGAGATCAGAACGCGCGTTGAGCAAATGAGCAGCCGTTGTAATTCCTGCGGAGCCGGCGCCAATGATGACAATTTTTGGATCTGACATGATTGAGTTTCGCTTAGTGTTGAAGGAGCGTCTGAGGGGCAGACGGCAGTTTCATTTTCAAGGGGCGTGATGTTGGTCTGATATCGGTCGCCATCCAACTGCGGACGGTCTGCTACGTATTCTCCTGGTCCATGTTCTCGCCAAACTTCTCTCCGAATTTTGCTGCAAATGCGACCGCTCTTTGAACCGCTGGCTTTCTCATGACGCTGATCAAACCAAACAGTCCAATTCTCTGCTGTTCTCCTGCCGTCGATTCGTCCTGCTGCGTCTTGGACAGTGCGTTGGCCGCATTGCTGACGACTGTAATTGCCTCCGGTTTTAACATGTCTGATTTCAACAGCTGGCCAAGCCGGTTCAAATCATCTTTGTCGGCTTGGCAGCCAAGCCACAATGCAGCATTGAGTCCATTGAGCAAGCTCCGTTCCAAATCAAGCCCGTCCGCTTCGCATTGTTGTTGAAATTCGTCAAAGGCATCTCCGACCGTTGCGATCAAGTTCGGGAATGACTCGGCGATCTGGACGAACTCAGCCAGCTTGGGGAGCGATCGAATTAACGTCTTCAATGCTTTCATATTCTCCGGTTCGGTCAATTCTTGCAGCAGGCCCAGCAGACTGCCCATCCGCATCTCGACATCGATACCTTCGGCAGCCGCTCGCGAAACTTCTTCGTCAATTACATCCGTGCCCGATGCCAACGCGTCTTCAACGGTGACTCCCATCCGTTCAAAAAGGACCTGTTCGATCGTCGAGGTTTGCGTGTTTTCAGGCTTCATTTCGAATGACCGATGACCGTTGAATTGGATGTGATGAACTAACATCGCCAAGGTAGGCTGGCTCGTTTCTGATCGCTTTACCTGGCTTTGTGCAGAGTGTAGCGAAGGCGGTTGTTGATGGCCCACTCGGTTGTAACAGTGCGCTGCCCTCTCTCACGATAACGAATCCGCCAAGCAAAATCAGAAAAACAGCGAAGACTTGTTTCAAAGTTCTCGGATCCAAACGAGAATTGAGTTGGCGACCAGCGAAACACCCCACCATCCCGACAGCAACAAATATCAAAATCGTTGGCCAGTCGACCGATGCGTCCTGGACAGCAAGGATGTGTTGATACTTCAAAAAGCCAACGGCCGATTTCATCGAGATGATCACCAAACTCGTACCGATGGCCGTTCGCATCGGTAACTTTCCAAGCAACAGCAAAGCGGGAACAATCAAAAAACCGCCACCGACCCCAACGAAACCGGTCAGTGCTCCGACGACTAATCCTTCAACCAGAATCAGACTTCCGCGGGCCCATGTCAGTGGTGGGCGTTCGGATGTTTCCTCTGTCGTTGTTTTCTTCCCGAACGCGTTGCGGATCATCAGGCTTGCCGCCAGCAATAATACCACCCCAAAGACAGTCAGCTGGACCGCATCGGAAGCGAGTCCACCCAGCCAGGCACCCACAAAGGTTCCAGCCATTGCTGGAATGCCAAACAAGAACACACTTTGCCAGTCGACTTGCCCAGCTCTTGTAAATGGGATGGCCCCGACAGCGGAGATTGCACCCACGATCGCCATCGATTCGGCAATCGAAATTTTTGCATCGTGTCCGACGAGATAAACCAGGATCGGTACCATGATCGCCGAACCACCAGATCCGAGCAGGCCCAGGATCAACCCGACAATGATGGCTCCGATGATGATGGTGGTCATGATCTGGTCATCGGTCAGTGATGTCGACCGATTTGAGGTTAAGTGTTTCAGACGCGGCGCCATTGACCATCAGAAAGCTGGGTCAACAACGCTTCAGCCCACAGGCTCTGGTTTCTCGGTCACGATGGGATAACCCAACATTTGCCATTGAATGATTCCACCGTCAAGATTGATGACGTTCTTGATCCCTTTCGCCTTAGCAATGCTGCATGCGACGGCAGAACGCCCACCAGTGCGACATTGAAAAACCACAGGACGCTCGTCAACGACGACATGATTCTCGGCCAGCATCGTCCCCAAAAACGCATGATTCGCTTGTGGGATATGCCCTTCATTCCACTCGGCTTGGCGACGGACATCGACCAATTGCACGCTGCCTTCGGTGATTCGTTGCATCATTTCTTCAGGCGAGCGGTACTCAAACGACTCGGTAGCGATGCCTGATTGGAGTACTTCACTTTGATCAAAATAGCCAGCGATTCGTTCGACACCCAGTTCGCGCAGAACGCGAATCGCTGGTTCCAGCATGGAAGGTTCTGCAATCAAGTGCAGTGGTTTTTCGTAATCAATAAACCAGCCTCCATCGCGGGCAATGAACTTTGCAGGAATATTGATCGTGCCACGGACGTGTTGGCGGGCAAAATCGCGGGAACCACGGAGGTCGACGACCGGTTGCTCGCAAAGTCCGCTTGCTAAGTCGGCAACATCAAGTTTCGGCGGCAAACCTGCGTTCCCCAAAACCTTGGGCCCATGTTTGTTGACATGTTTCATGATCGCAAAATAGGGCGGCGCTTCCGGTTGGTCTTCAAGTATGAATTTTACAAACTTGTCTTCGGAGTCAAACTGTAGTCCTTCGTTGAACAGTTTTTCATAACCAACTGTGCTCGATGGGACCGCCCCTAGTCCTTTGCCGCACGCACTTCCGGCACCGTGTGAAGGCCAAACTTGCAAGAAATCAGGAAGCGTTTTGAATCGTTGGATCGAACGATACAGATCGCGGGCCCCCGGCTCAGCTGTTCCCAGTTGACCTGCAGCTTCTTCCAGTAAATCCGGCCGCCCCAAAGAACCAACGAATACGAAATCGCCAGTAAAGATGCCCATCGGCCGGTCCGCGCCGCCGCCTCGATCGGTTAGCACAAACGAAATACTTTCCGGCGTATGTCCAGGTGTATGCATCACTCGGAAGTTGATCTTGCCAACGTTGAATTCGCTTCCGTCGGTCAAAAGTTGATGTTGGTAGTCTTTGACAAACGTGTATTTCCAGTCGTCAGGCCCTTCGTCCGACACGTAGATCGTTGCACCGGTTGCCTCCGCCAACTCGCGGCTGCCAGAAACGTAATCCGCATGAATGTGCGTCTCCGCGGTTCCGACAAGCTTCATGCCCTCTCGTTGAGCGACGTCCAGATAGGGAGTAATGTTTCGATCGGGATCGATCAGGATCGCTTCGCCAGTCTTTTGGCAACCGACCAGATAGGAAGCGTGAGCAAGGGCCTTGTCATAGAAAAACTTGAGCAACATTTCCTGGTTCCATGAGTGTGATCGGCAATCACCTCATTTGATGTCAAACAATCGATTCCGTCAAATCAAGCGCAACGACACGGGTCGCGCCGGACGACTCCTTGCTTGTGTTGCCGGTTCGATACGACTTTCGCATAACGCAAACCGGTCATCCAGCCTGCCCGTAAATATATCGATTAATCGAAATATGTCAATGGATATTGCAGTCGATGTAGACAGAGTTGGTCTACGTCGTTTCGGCGTTTAGTCGAAAATCGCGGGAACCTTGGCGTTGCCTACCGCGGCATTGAACGATTTCAGTTCCTTGTCGACGACGCTCTGGTACTCCTTCAACAGCGGGTCGATCTCGGCGATCAGCGTATCGCGAACCTCGATCGATTGTCGCGTTGGCGCGTTGTCACCAGAGGAGACCACACCGACCAGTCCGCTGAGTCGATTGTTGAGTCGAATTGGAAAGTTCAGCGGATCTTGCGAGCTCTGGTTCTTCGTCTGATACAAACGTTCCTCGATGCGGGTCAACTTGCTGCTGATCGCATTAGCCTGCTTGACCAATTCGTCGTACTCGCCAGCCTTCTTTAAGCGAACGGTTAGTGCATCTAACTGTTCCCGAACATCGCGAATCTTTTTGATGCAGCGGTGGATTTCGGAGAGTTTGTCACGAACTCCCAGCAGAAATTTCAGCTGTTTCGCAAAGTCCGCTGGTGTCGCTGAGGAGCGAGGGTCGGCAACCACATCAAACGTGTCTTCGGCCAAAACCGTTATCGTTTGATCGGCGTCCTTTGCTGACTTGGCTTCAGTCTTCTTGTTTTTCTTCTTCTTCGGTTGGTCAGCTTTCTCAGAGGATTCAGGCTGATCAACGTTAATCGTCTGAGTCATACGGACCTTGTAAGTTCCCGGCTGTGCCATGGGTCCGCCAGTGCCGCCACCCCATAAGACCATCCCTTCGAATGTTTCAGCGGATGGGTAGCGCATGTTCCAGCGAATTTCGTTCATCCCCGCTTTCAAGTTCAAGCTTTGTTGTTGCAGCTTCTTGTCTGGTTTTGTGCTGAACGTCTGGATCAGCTCACCTTCTGCGGAATGAATTTCGATGTTGGTCGTTACCGACGAGTCCGGTTTTTCTTTCAGGTGAAAACGGATGGGAACGCCGCTGAGCACATTTTGGCCCGATGTACGTCCGACACGGGAACTGCCACCGCCGCGCATTCGATACGTCGGTCGCGTATTGAACATGTGAACCGACGATTTGGCAACGTCCGGATTCCACTGTCGCAACATCGAGAGGTCGTCCAAGACCCAGAACGAACGTCCCTGGGTTGCCACAATCAGATCGCCCTCCTTGATTGCCATGTCGGTGACGGGCACAACCGGCACGTTGCATTGAAACGAATTCCAATTGGCTCCGTCGTCAAACGAAACGTAGAGTCCAGACTCGGTTCCAGCAAACAAAAATCCCTCTCGTTCATCGTCGGCACGTATCACTCGTGTGAAGTGCTTTCGATCGATACCCTTGTTGATCGATTGCCACGTCTTGCCGTAATCGGTCGTCTTGAAAAGGTAGGGCTTGAAGTCATCCAGTTTGTAGCGTGTCGCTGCGACGTACAAACCACCCGGCTCGGTTGGGTGTGCTTCGATTGAATTGATTTGTGACCATTCCGGGAGTTCCGGTGGTGTTACGTTGTCCCATTTCTTGCCGCCGTCGCGCGTGATGTGAATCAGGCCGTCATCTGAGCCGACCCACATGACATCTTTTTCGATCGATTCGGCTGCAGCAAAAATAGTGCAGTAGTACTCAACGCTGGTGTTGTCTTGAGTAATTGGGCCTCCTGACGAACCGAGCTTGGTCGGGTCATTACGCGTCAAGTCAGGCGAGATTTGGGTCCAACTTGCACCGCCGTTTTCTGTTTTGAACAGCACGTTGCCCGCCGTATACAACACTTTGGGATTGTGCCGGGAAAAGAAGATCGGGAAGTTCCATTGGAATCGATATTTACCATCGCCTGCGCCGTGGCCCATCGGGTTATCTGGCCACACATGAATGTTGCGGACTTCTTTGGTGCGATGATTGAATCGAGTGAGATAGCCACCATAGGAACCACCATAAACAATTTCCGGGTCGTTCGGATCAGGAGCCAAAAAGCCACTCTCTCCACCCGCTGTTGGTTCCCAGTCCCGTTCGCCAATTCTAGAGCCACTGGTCCGACTTAGAATTCTGACCGTCGAGTTGTCCTGTTGCGCACCGTAGATGCGATAGGGGAAATGATTATCGGTCGTGACGCGATAGAACTGAGCGGTCGGTTGATTTTCGTAAGTGGACCAAGTCTTGCCACGGTTAAATGAAACCTGAACTCCACCATCATCGGCAACTGCCATCCGATCTGGATCGTCTGGTGCAATCCACAAGTCGTGATGGTCGCCATGCGGCGTCGAAATTGAACCGAAGCTCTTCCCGCCATCCGTCGATCTCCAGAATCGAACATTGAGCACGTAAACTTCATTGACATCCGTCGGCCCTGCGTAGACACGCGTGTAATACCATGCGCGTTGGCGAAGCTTGCGTTCTTCGTTAATCCGCTGCCATGTTTCACCGCCATTGTCGCTGCGAAACAATCCTCCTTCTTTGGCTTCTACCATGGCCCAAACGCGATTGGAATCGACTGGTGAAACGGCAACTCCGCAAATACCCAGCGGCGCCTTGGGCAAGCCTTTGTTGGTTGAGATGTTGGTCCAGTTTTCACCGGCGTCGGTTGACTTCCAGATTCCCGAACCCTCTCCGCCGCTTTCAAGGCTGTACGGTGTGCGAAGCACTTTCCATGTCGTTGCGTACAACGTGTCTTTGTTGTTGGGGTCGATCACCAGGTCTACGGCACCGGCTTCTTCAGAAGCGAACAGTACGCGTTTCCAATTCTTGCCACCATCAACACTTTTAAAGACACCACGTTCCTGGTTGGGACCGAACAAGTGACCCAGCACAGCTGCATAGACGATGTCAGGGTTGGTGGGGTCGATTCGGATTCTGGGGATTCGCCGCGAGTCGTTCAGTCCGATGGATGTCCATGTCTTGCCGGCGTCCACAGATTTCCACATGCCGTAGCCATGCGACACGTTGCCACGAACGGTCACTTCGCCACCACCGACATAGATGATGTTTGGGTTGGACGGAGCGACGGCGATCGCACCGATCGAACCGCCAAATGAACCATCGGAGATGTTACTCCAGCTCGACCCGGCGTCTTCCGTTTTCCAGACACCGCCACCAGCTGCTCCCATGTAGTACAACATCGGATTGCCCGGGACCCCTGCGGTCGCCGCAGATCGACCGCCACGAAACGGGCCTATCGATCGAAATTTGAGGGCATCAAAAAGAACTTGATCACCCGTCGACTTGGATGGATCCTGGGCTTGACCAATCGCCGGGAATTGGAAAGGCAGGCTCAAACTCAGGAGTAGTAATGTGACAATTCGAAGATTCATGATGCAGTGATCCGATGATATTCCGGTTGAGATTCAAGCAAGGCACTTTATATCAGGAATGCTCCATTGTAATTACCACTGAACGTTTGCCTGCTGTCTTTCCCAAGTTCGGAACGACGTTCTGGATCATTCCGTCCCCTTGGAATTTGCTGGCGCCACGTCTAAAACATCAGCATGGACGTTTACCAAAATTTGCTCCGCCATGTGATGCAACATGGTGTGATAAAGAACGATCGAACCGGTACCGGCACCCGAAGTGTGTTTGGTTATCAGATGCGATTCGATTTGCGTGAGCGGTTTCCGATGGTGACCACTAAAAAGTTGCATTTCAAAAGCATCATTCACGAGTTGATCTGGTTTTTGAGCGGCAGCACCAACATCGCTTACCTTCAGAAACACGACGTTCGAATTTGGAATGAATGGGCGGATGAGAATGGTGACCTCGGCCCGGTTTATGGATCCCAATGGCGCTCGTGGAAAACTGCCGATGGGACCACCGTTGACCAGATTACAAATTTGATCGAGCAGATTAAAACCAACCCGGATTCCCGTCGGCTGATTGTGAGTGCCTGGAATGTTGGTGAAATCGAAAAGATGAAGCTGCCACCGTGCCATGCCTTTTTTCAGTTTTACGTGGCCAATGGCGAGTTGTCGTGTCAGCTGTATCAGCGGAGCGCAGATATCTTTTTGGGTGTCCCGTTTAATATTGCTTCCTACGCGGCTTTGACGATGATGATCGCTCAGGTTACCGGACTCAAACCGGGTGATCTGGTCCACACGCTTGGCGACGCTCATCTCTATTCCAACCACCACGAACAAGCGGAGCTGCAGCTGTCCCGCAAACCGTACCCTTTGCCCAAATTGAAATTGAATCCAGATGTTAGCTCGGTGTTTGATTTTCAGTTTGAAGACTTCGAGCTGATCGACTATCAGTTCCATCCGCACATTAAGGCAAAAGTCGCGGTTTAGAATAATCACGTTTTCGTAGTCGTGACCGTCGGTTGGCGATCCGCTTTAATTCGAGAACGAACTGTCACCTCGCCGGAATGCACTTTCCATGAATGAGCAAACTGATCGTCGATTTACCATGATCGTTGCCGCGTCAGAGAACAATGTGATCGGAGCCTCAGGCGATCTGCCATGGCGGCTCTCGGCTGATTTGCAACGGTTTAAGCGTTTGACGATGAGTCATTCGATCATTATGGGACGAAAGACATTCGATTCGATTGGACGGCTGCTTCCTGGCAGGACCACGATCATTGTGACCAGAAATCTGGATTACACCTTCGAAGGCGCCACGATCGTACATTCGCTTGAAGAGGCACTTGCCGCGTGTGCGTCGGATGAGCAGCCTTTTTTGGTTGGAGGCGCCGAGATGTATCGGCTCGGTCTTCCATTGGTTGAAGAGATTCAAATGACCCGAGTCCATGTCGAACTCGATGGCGATACGTTTTTGCCAGAGATCGACTGGAGCGAGTGGGAGCTCGTTTCTGATCAGCGTCATCCAGCAGATCCGAAAAACGATTTTGACTATTCGTTTCAGCGCTATCTCAAGCGGGCGACGGATAACTGATAAACGTCCAGGTAAGCTTCCACCATTTTGTCCATGGTGTAGTTGGACTCGACAAAATTCTGGCCTTGTCGGGCAAGTTGTGCTCCAGACTCCAGCCGCTCCAACAAGAACTTCGTCCACCTTGCGAATTCGTCTCGCGCACCAAAATTGGTTCCAAATCCAGTTTCCTGATGCCGAATGACTTCCGATGTTCCCGGCCCATACACTGAGATCGCTGGCACACCCATCGACATCGCGGTGAGCAATGACACCGGCAATGGCTGTTGCAGATGAGCATGCCAGTAAACGTCGGCGGCAGCCAGCAGGCGATCTGGCGAATCCATCAAACCGCAAAAATGGACATTCGGTTTGGCTTCCGTTTGAGCCGCAAATCGTTGTAGTCGCTTCTTTTGTGGGCCACGACCAATGATGGCGAAATGGAAATCGTCTCGGATACAAACCAATAGATCCGTTGCCCAGACCAGATCTTTGAGTCTGGTTTTAGGCACGAGATCCGCAATCGCAACCACGAGCTTCGCGTCCTTGGGCAAGTCCATTTGTTCTCGAACCGACTCTCGAATTTCACCGCGAATCTGTGACCCCCGGTCGGCAAACGCGATTTCATGTTCAGCGTCAAACGCATGACGAACGTAAGCGTTGGGGATGGTCAAAAACTGATCCGGATTCATGCCTCGCTCAGTCATCGATTCTGATACGACTTCATGTGGCACGATCAGTGTTTCGAGCTGGCTCGCCATAAAGTTCTCAAGAACCTTTCTTGCGAAACCGGTTTGCTCCCGGATCGCCAACTCAGTGGCGACGAATCGAAACTTTGGTAGCGGTTTGGTAAACATCGGTTCTTGAACTGCCAAAAGTGTCAGCCAGATCGATTCGCCGCACCAGGCATGAACCAGATTGGGTTCAACAATTCGTATGACCGAACGGAGCTCACGGATGACATGAAAAGCATCTCGCGACGTATGCAATGGGGTCTTGTCGTCTCCATTGGCAAAAAAGATCCGGATCCCGGCGTCTCTCCATTGTTCAGCTGAGAACGTCGCCTGTCCCAAGACGACGACGACGACATCGAGGCCTCGTCTCACGAGCTCCCGCGACAACGGCAACAGCATGCGGCCGTCACCAAATGGATAGAGGTGCTCCACGGTAAACAGAATGGTCTGACTCAATGGTCGCCTCAGTATTTCGTCAAAGAGCCCGAGTGCCAGGGACCGAACTCAGAATCAACCTTGTGCGTTTGCATGAACAACGACGAGCAAACGTTACTGCCGTGAGCCGATTGCAGCGACAATCGGTTGTACCAGTTTCGGTATTCTATCCTCAATCCTGTATTTCACCGAAAGCGCTTTCGCATTTTTGCCAATCTCATCCAATCGTTCAGTGTTGGCCAGTGCATTGGCGATCGATGTGGCCATTGACTCGGGATCGCGTTTGGGGATTACCAACGCATCATGTTCGTGGGTCAACGGAATGCACGCTGCTCGAGATGAAGTCACCATGGCACAGGCTCCGGCACAAAGTGCGCGGGTCAGTTGAGCACAGCGAATTTTCGACTGCAACGGATGAATCACCATGTCGCTGGCAGTGATAATGTCTTCCAACTGGTCGAATTCGCCGGGCATGATGATCGATTCAGTCAATTGCTTCTCCACGATCGTCCGCCAAACATCACGCGAGCGAGGGCCTTCGCCAACGATCCACAGTTTGGCACCGACCATCGTTTTGACGAGCCGTTTCCACGCCTGCACTAAATCGATCATCCCTGGATCACCGACCATTGGGCTGAGACAGACCAGCAACGGTTGACCGTCCGGAACGACCAACATCGGATGAGCATCGGCCAATGCACGTCGAGCCATGTTGCGTTGGACAAGATCGCGTGAAACGTGCGACAGGTGCTCGAGAAAGATGCCCTCCCCCGCGACAACGATTTTTTCGTCGGCGATGCCACGAACTTCCTTCATACGATCTGCTGTCCAGTCTGACTCACAGATGATTGACTCGGCTGTTGCCAGAGCATTGACTTGACGTTGATTCAGAAACGCTGCATCGGGACGAATCCCCAAGTCAAATTCGTCCAGACTGACCAGGTAAGGAATCTTGGCCCCAAACACTTTTTGAATCGTCGTCAATTCGGCGCCCATCCCAAAAACTATCAGACCATCGGGCATGTCTGCGGTGATGTGACGTCCGAGACTACGCAAGTAGCGAAAGGATCCCCAAGGTCCTGTCGTCGGGCGGTTAAGACGCCAAACATCGATGCCACGGAAACGAAAAAAAGTGGGCCAAGTTTTGTCCCAGCGAATCGTAACGATTTCTACTTCGTGTCCGGCAATCGATAACGCCTGAGCCAGATCGGCCACCTGCAACTCAGTCGTTCCAGAGTAAGGCCAGAAGCGACGCGTAACAATTTTCAGTCGCAACGATTCTACGTTTTCGCCAGCCGACGATGGAGGAGCAAGTTCGGCTGGCGTACTCATGTTAAATCACTGATCGGAACAAGCCGCTGAATGGTTTGGAGGCAGGTTGCTTTTGTGCCAGACTGGTTGGGGCAACACAGTCGCTGGACAAACACGGTTTAAAACGTGTGAAGGGTAACTCTCAGCATCTTCGCTGATCGACCATGGATCGATCACATACCGCTAGTTGATTGCTTTTTCTGAAATGTCTGCTGGCTCCAAACTCGCCAGGTAAGGCAAGTTGCGATACTCGTCGTTGTAGTCCAGTCCGTAGCCGACCACAAACTCATCTGGAATATCAAACCCGACAAACTCAGGACGCCAATCGACTTCTTGGCAATCTGTTTTTAACAGCAGGACAGCCGATCGCAGCGACGTTGGCCCCATATCTTGCATCAGCTCGGTCACTCGGGTCAACGTATGTCCGGTGTCAAAAATGTCATCAATCAGCAGGACATCGCGTTGCGTGATGTCCAGCATCATTTCTGAGTTGATGGTCAGCGTACCGCGACTGGTCCCTTCGTAACTACTGGTTTGAACCACTCCGACCCGAAGGGGCATTTCCAGTTTGCGAATCAAGTCCGCCATCAGGATCACGCTGCCGGTCATCACACCGATGATCGTCAACGGTCGAGTCCCATACGTCTGATTAATTGCATCCGCCAAGCGACGGACACCGTCTTGTAGCTGTGTTTCTGTTAGTAGGATTTTCACGGGTCGTCCTGAGTCCAATTCGAAATCGTTTCACAAGCTTACCTGTAAATTTGCAATGCATACAGGCAACTATTGGCCTACGAACCGTTGAATAATCGTTTTTGGCACAACGTAGCAACGCGTCCGGCTATTGCGAGCCATGTTAACGCCAAGAAATCCACCTTCGGCGTCAAACACAGGCCCTCCACATTCCTCCGGTTTCAAGTCGGCATCGTGGGAGATCGCCAATTGGAAACCGTCGCGCCGAACGCTTTTTCCGCCGGGCAATCGGTCGGCAACATGCCCTGATGTTTCAGGACGACGACCGAGGATGACGGATTTCATCAGTTCATTACCGTCTCTGGCAATCTGAACTTTAATCGTATCCAGGGGCGCGGCGTTGCGTAAAATCTGTCGCAAATCAGATTCCTTGCCGATGGTTTTGTCGTTGATTTTCAGAATAACATCGCCTTGGTTCAGCCCTGCATTTTCGGCAGCGAGCCGCCGCTGGACTTGTCGCAAAACGACTTTGCTGTCCTCGGTGCCAATGACGACTCCCAAATAGCCGCCGCTAAAGCTTGTCCGACTCACATTAAAGTACTTGGATCCCCAAACACTGACTTGCCCCTGCCCTTCATCGTCCGGGCTGATCAACAGTCTGCCAGGTTTTTCTTCCATGTCACCGGGCAAGAAACTCAGATCGATAGATTGCCATTTTTCTTTCGCTACCGGCAAGTTCGCTTGTAGCAGCACCAAGTCATTTTCAGGATCACGCTTAACGACGGTCGCCCGAATCGTATTCCCTTCAAAGAGCACTTTGGGGCTGTCATGGACCCGTGAACTCTTGCTGATGATGTTCCCGCCGCCTGCCGTTTTGATTCGAGTGCCGCGAACGACGCTCAGTTTGCCATTGATGGTGCTTTTGATTTGAACCACCGTGTCATCCAGTTTCGCTTCAATCTCGGAATACTGTTGGGCCAGATCGGTGATCTCGGGCATCGCCATGTCTTCATCAGTTTCCAATTGAAATGATAGACGCTTGTCTTTTCCATCTCTGCGAAAGGCGATATCAAATTGGTTGGAGTTGGCAACGGCCAGTTCTTTGAGGACCCGAGCAACATCTGGGTTGTCACGCACGCGACGTTTTGCGACTAGCGTGATCACGTCACCCACACGAAGTCCTGCTCGTTCAGCGATCCCTTGTTTGACGACTTTCGTTACTTCAACTGCGTCCTCCGATTCGGTTTGTTGAATTTGAAAACCGAGGGTTGGCAGTGCGGGCCACCCGTCTTCGTCAAATCGCTTTTTGATTTTCAGGTCGTCCCAGAACTTTCGAAATGCATCGATCGGCAAGTCATAGTTGCGGTCGACGGTTCGGCGGATGTTACTGTGAATCCCAATGATGCGACCTTCCAAATCGACGAGCGGTCCGCCCGAGTCGCCCGGTTCCATTTTGGCCGTCGATTGAATCATTCCGTAGCTCGTCAACGGATCAATCACATAACCCAAACGAACCACAGGCCCGCGCTGCCCATCGAACTGGCCCGGATGAGAAATGCTCAGGCAAGGTTGATCGGGGACCAACGTCGAGGACTGTCCCATTTCAGCGAATGGCCATTTTCCTTTCTGCGTGATTTGCAGCATGGCACAATCAACTTTGGCGTTGGATCCCAGACCAATCGCTGGGACGGTTCTTCCATCCGAAAGCTCCAACTTATAACGACGATTCGGCTCGACGGCATGGCCGGCACTCAAGATCAATCCTTCCTCATTGATGATCACGGCACTGAACGTGCCACCACGATCACGAACCGCGACCACAGCAGGCATGACCTTGTCAATCGCTTCAAAAATTTTCGCTTGAAACTTTTCCGCATCAAATTCTTCTGACAACGCCGGAGCGACTGTGTTGTCTTCGGCGATGCAGGAACGGACTCCCAAGAAGTTGATCCAGGCCGCAGCCACAAATATCGCAACAGACGTTAATTGAATACAACGTCGGCAAACCAAAATGGCATCGACTGGCATCTCGAATCCTCAAAAAGTGACGCGTTTCGCAGGCGTGAAGCAGCGTAAAGAAGGCCTGGTTTTGCCATGATCCGAATGAGTTGATCAAAGCGATCATCAGCAGCCCATTTATTGTTACCTGACCCCAACGCTGAAGGCAAGCAAATTCAGGCAAAACGCCAGCATCGATTCGCAAGATGGATCACGAATCAAGGCTCTCGAAGCGGACAATGAAAACGTTTTAAGCGGACAATGAAAACGTTCGTCTAGGGTTGCGGCATCAGCAAGGATTCTTCAATCGGGATGTACTTCTGGGCGGATCGAATCAACGAACCTGCCGTCAAACGTTCGACCCCATACACCTCCGATCCGACATCGTATCGTTCTTTGATTCGCTGGAGTGCCAAGTCAAAATCGCCGTCACCGGAAGCCAACACAACGGTGTCAACTTGTTCCGCGAGTTCCAACATGTCGAGGACGATGCCGACATCCCAGTCTCCTTTTGCACTTCCGTCACCGCGTTGGATAAACGGCTTTAGTTTGACGACGAAACCAATGTCTCGAAGGATATGTTGAAACCCAGCCTGTTTGCCACCGTCACGACTTTCGATCGCGTAAGCATAGGCAGCCACCAGTTCTCGATCGCGAGTTACTTCCGCCCAGAATGCGCGATAGTTGAATTGACGATTAAACGCCTGGCGTGTCGTGTAGTAGATGTTTTGAACATCGACCAGCAAAGCAATTTTTTCCATCACGATAGTTTCCTGAGCCGTTTCAATGCTGGCCGCGATCAAGTCGGACCGTCACGCTTACAATCCGAGTGATTCGTTGGACCTACTGGAAGGCTGAAAGATTTTACGAACGACCCTCGCCTGCGTCGCGCTGTTGCGTGAGTCGAACCCGCAACGTGAGTCGAGCCCCAACGTTTGCCCGAACCCCAACGTTTGACTTTTTGGCTCAAGCAAAAATCCACCCAATTCGCATCAAGCATCCGTTCGCGAAACGCTCTGGCTAAGCGACACCGCACAGCACGACTAGCGCGAGGAATCGAACGGGATTGAATCTTCGGCGAGCAGCCAAGTACAACTTTTCCTCGCGACCGCGAAAACGTCGTTTGTAATCACCGTGACCACGCATGTGATAAAAATATTGGTTCACCCATTTCGCGTTGAACGCATGCCGAAACAATCGATGCGTCATCCAGCTTCTTCGGAACTCGTCGTCTTCGATCCAGGCCAGCGGTGACAATCCCAATCGCAGCTCTTGCGCACCTTCCTGTTGCAGCGCTTCAATCGCGTATTTCATGATCGCTTGTTCCGCATAAATTGGCGCATCTGGATGTCGGCGTTTAATCGACGTCACGTAGCCAATCCGTTGTCCATCACGATAGATCGGATCCAGAAACACAAACGCCAGAAGTTGATTCTCTGGTGAAAGGAAAAAGAACTTGCGAACATCTGGTTCATCTTCCAGCACAATCGGTCGGTTCAAAAAACGGACTTCCTTGCGTTTGACGGTTCTCGTTTGACGCCACGCTTCGGAGACCGTTTCGACATCGTCCGGCGTAATCGTGTCAAAATCCGCTTCGATGATTCGATAGTCACGACGCTCGCTCCAGTTCGCAGCATATCGCAACCACTCTTTCTGTTTGCCAGCAAAATTGTATTCGTCGAGGTCCAGCGTCGAGTCGATCCCCATTTCGTTAATCAAGAAACCACGCTCGCTCAACAGCTTCGCCAACGGCCGGCTGGCTTGGCAGAACGTGGCCCCTGGATAGCGTTTGATGAATCGGTCCAGAAGTTCCGGTTTGAGTTCATCGGGGGCAACAAGATCACCCAAGGCAAACGTGAAACCCCAGCGGCGACGATAAGCGATAAACCCATCGGCGTCTCCAAAGTACTCAAGGCAGGGTTGAACAGCGGTTGCATAGGCCAGCGAAAAATCACCGTACTGTTGAATCAGTTCGATCCGTTGGTCACGGGGAATCGCGGCATTGGATTCCTCTTGCTCTTGTGCCCAATAGGTCTGACTGACTTTTTTTGAATCAGATCGATCCTGCGAACGTTTTCGATCACGGCTTCGCTCGCGGTTGGCTATTTCGGCGGTCGCAGATTTGGTCACAGCAAATGATTCATTAGATGGGAGCTTCACTCAAACATTGCAAGCCTCTGGTGCCTCGGAGGCTCGCGATGTGATTCTAGGTGATTTGGCGGTTGTCTACTGCGCCAGTTGAAGGCAATGATTGCGTAAAACGAAGCACATACGAATTGAAAAAGAATCCAGCATGGTCCTCTTTTTGCGATGATGGGAGACTTCACGTTTTGCGAATCCGTTCAATTGACTATCGTAAGACCGCTGTCGATTGACGAACGTTTTCACAAGCATTGATTGCAAACGTTTTCCACCAACCATTTGCCAAACCATATTGAGACGAGCCCGACTCATGAATCAAGAATTTTTCTCCACTACGAAACACTTTGCAAAATCCCTGGTGCTTGTCGCCAGCGTGCTGATGCTCGTTGGTCAGTCGTCGGACGCCCAAGATGATTGGCAGCGTTGGCGGGGGCCAACAGGAAATGGAATTGCAGCCAAGGGACAAAAACCGCCCGTTCGCTGGAGCAAAGATAAGAACGTTGTCTGGAAATCCAAAGTTCCCGGTCGCGGTCACAGTTCGCCGATCGTGGTAGCCAACAAGATCTTCCTGACGACCGCCGAGAGTGATTCCAAGACACAGTCGGTCCTCTGTTACGACCGAGCGAGCGGCAAGCAGCTTTGGAAAACCAAAATCAATGAAGGCGGTTTTATCCGCATGCATGCCAATAACTCGCAAGCTTCACCGACGGTCGCAACGGACGGCGAAAAGGTCTACGCTGTCTTTTGCCATCACGATGCCACTGAGGCCATCGCACTGGATATGGATGGCGAAATCAAATGGCGAACGACGGTCGGGGATTTTCGTCCACGCTATCCGTTTGGCTTTGGGGCTTCGCCCATCATCTACGACTCCAAGTTGTTGGTCCCAAACGAAAGTATGGCCAATGGTGGAATCGTTGCACTGGATACCAAAAATGGCGAAGTGGTTTCGAAGATTGATCGAGGCGAGTTGACCAGTTATTCAACACCGGTCGTCGTCAATCTTGGCGACAAAGATCATTTGTTTATCGGTGGCGGAAATGCCGTCAAAAGTTACGATCCGAAAACTGGTGACGAAAACTGGGCCGCCCAAACCCGCTGGATTGTCTCTTGTGGCACGATTGTTTGGGACGATGAAATCGTGTTTGCCAGCGGAGGTTTTCCCGCCCAGCAGACGTTAGCGATGGACTACAAAACCGGTGATGTGCTGTGGAGCAACAGTGTCAAAGTCTACGAGCAATCGTTGCTGGCTGTGGATGGCTATCTCTACGCGCATGCTGACAACGGGGGAATCTATTGCTGGCGTGCAAGCGATGGCAAAGAGATGTGGAAGGTGCGATTCAAAACATCAGTCAGTGTTTCTCCTACGTTGGCCAACGGACACATCTATTTCACTTCGCAAAGTGGCGATACGCTGGTCATCAAGCAAACGCCAAAAGGCTATGAAGAAGTCGCAAAGAACAAATTGGGTGATTCTGCATTTGCATCACCCGCAATTTGCGGCAACCAGATCTTCGCTCGAGTCGGCGACGGTGGCCAAGAGTATTTGTACTGTATCGGTGAATGAGTCGTCGGTAACAAGAAAAGTTGATGCAAAAAAAAACGTGCGTTGCCTGGCAACGCACGTTTTGGTTTACAAAAATTTAGACGCTCGTCAATCGCTGGTTACGATTCCAGTTCGGCGTTCCAGTACGCGTCGCTGATAAACTTGGACCAGCTTTCGTAACGGACCGAATACTGCGAGTAAATCGGGTTCCAGTTTGGTTGTTTTGGAGCGTTGAGCAATTTCATGCTCGCTTTCTGTGGCGTGCGGTCCGCTTTGGAGTGATTGCATTTCACGCAAGCGAGAACGCAATTTTCCCAGGACGAGCCACCACCATGCGAACGGGGAACGACATGGTCAATCGTCGATTCTTCTGATTTGAGCCGTTTGCCGCAGTACTGGCATGTCATCCGGTCTCGTTTGAAGATGTTGCGACGGCTGAAAGCAACGGTGGTTGACGGAAGTCGATTGAATTCCGTCAGCGTAATCACTTCCGGGACTCGAATCCGCTGAGAAACCGCTTGTACAAAAGGCTGGTCGTCTGTGGGTACCAAGTCGGCCCAATCGTTCCAGTTGTACAACTGGTAGTCAGCAGGGTCCACGACTCGAGCAGTATCACTCCAGACCATGACCAAAGCGCGGGCTACCGTGGCAACGTTGACCGGTTGCCAGTTCCGGTTCAGTACCAGCGTTGGACGTTGGAGGACTTGTGAAACCATGTCGCAGACTCCTGTTGAACGTTCGCTTTGAGTCTGATCGAAATTGGTTTTACGCGTGGACGATCAATCAACGAATGCGAGTCATCATTAGCAACGCCAACAGACTCGCTCGATCGCGAAACCGGAACCTGTTTTTATTTGTCACCTTGTAAGACTGCATGATGGATTGGAACAACGGCCAAACTCAACCAATAACTTTTCAGACCATTTCATTATGTACAAAACGATGTCATTTGGAAACCGCAATGCTACGAAGCGAATCATCGTAAGCGAACAAATCTACACCGATTTGTACGTCACCGCGGTGAACGAATGAATGACAGATCGGTACGTGATTAGTTCGCTTGGTTAAACAAAAGAATCGACGTCACGCGACACTCAGCACCATTTTTAACTTCGCGACGCTTGCAGAGCTTGAATTCGTTAGGCGAGCGTCATGCGTCCAACGTGTCGATCGCCAAAGACGAAAATCCCGATGAAGATTCGACAAAGCCCGTGTTAAACAATCCACACGTTGGATCGTAGATTGAATAAGAACTACGTTGGCACGGCCAACTTGGCTGCCATCAGCGTATTTTCTAACAACATGGTGACCGTCAACGGACCCACGCCACCTGGAACCGGCGTGACATGGCCGGCAATTTCCATCGCCGCATCAAAGTCGACATCGCCGACCAAGCCATCGTCAGTACGATTGATTCCGACATCGACGACCACTGCTCCGGGCTTGATCATCTCAGCGGTGACAAACTTTGGTTTTCCAATCGCCGCAATCAGAAAATCAGCGCTCTTGGCGATTCCCGCCAAATCACCCGTCCGACTGTGACACAGAGTGACGGTTGCGTTGGCCATCGCTGGACCGAGGCCACTATCGCGACCGGCCAACATCATGGCCATCGGCTTGCCAACAATGTCACTCCGTCCAATCACGCAAACGGATCTGCCAGTTGTCTCCAGCTCGTAACGCATCAGCATTTGAACGATCCCGTGCGGCGTACATGGAAGAAAACGAGGCCTGCCTTGTGAGATCAGTCCCACATTGTGTGGATGAAACGCGTCAACATCCTTTGCCGGATCAATTGCATCCAAAACCCGACGTGAATCAATTTGTTCAGGAAGCGGGAGCTGGACCAAGATTCCGTTAACGTTCTGATCACGATTAAGTTGGTCGACTTTTTCCAAAAGCGATGCTGTCGTTGTCTCGATCGGCATCCGAATCAGCTCGCTGGCAATCCCGACTCTCGCACAAGCTCGTTCCTTGTTTCGTACATAGACCTGGCTGGCTGGATCATCGCCAACAAGAATCGCGGCAAGTTTCGGTTGCTGATTTCCAGAGTCGATAAACTGAGAAACTTTGGATTTGGTTTCGACTTGAATCTGTTTTGCGATCGCTTTTCCGTCGAGCAAATTGGCTGGCATGGTTGTCTCGTAAAAAATTCAGTTTCTGGTGAACCTGTTTTGAGGTTGGCTGTCCAAAACGATAACCAACCATCGGGGCGAGTCGAAGCATTGACGAGGTTCGATCAGTCGGTCTCGGAATGGGATCATCCCATTGACGTTAACACTATCCTGCGCTTTGTTTTCAAGGGCTTCCAATTTCAATGATCGCTCTCTCAACCAACGTCAACTTATTCCGCCGTGACCAAAACGACGTCCGGTTTGCTGTTCGATTTTTGGCAGGCAAGTGGACGTTGCGGGCGCTGAATTTTTGACGATGGGTCAAATTTGGAAACCAACAGCCCGCGTCGACCAACGCGGGCTTTTTTTGTGTCATGAAAGCTTGGTCGGTCGGATCGCGACACGAGTGTCTTCTACACCCGTATCAGTCTAACGAAGGCGATCGAAAACAACAGCTGCCCAAT
Source organism: Planctomycetota bacterium (assembly GCA_038534355.1). Lineage (GTDB taxonomy): Bacteria > Planctomycetota > Planctomycetia > Pirellulales > Pirellulaceae > Mariniblastus. Next base: position 43,110 of record JBCAWX010000018.1, on the reverse strand, counting down.
GCGGCTTGGTAGCTCAAACGGTAGAGCGTCTGGCTGAAGACCAGAAGGTGAGAATTCGAGCGTCTCCCAAGCCACTTTTGCGGATGGACCAGTGTCCAGAGGGGCCTCATAAGCCTTTCATGCCAGGTGCGACTCCTGGATCCGCAACTTGAAAAAATGCCTTGCGGGTGTGATGGATGCATGACTGTCTTCGAAACAGTTGGACGAGGTTCGATTCCTCGGCGAGGTGCTCAAGCATTGATGAATGTAGCGATTGGGCGCAAGCTCTCCAAGTAGCGTTTGGTCGCACAAAAAGTAGCGTTAGGGCGCAAGCCCTACGGTGCGTTACCGCGACGCTTGCTTAACGAGAATTGGTTCAACACCGGCCGGCTTGCGCCGGTCCGCTACTTGGGCCGGTCCGCTACTTGATTGTGTTCTCCAAGTACCGCTAGGGCGCGAGCCCTACGTTAGCGTTTGGTCGCACAAAAAGTAGCGTTAGGGCGCAAGCCCTACGGTGCGTTACCGCGACGCTTGCTTGGCGAGGATTGGTTTAACACCGGCCGGCTTGCGCCGGTCCGCTACTTGGGCCGGTCCGCTACTTGATTGTGTTCTCCAAGTAGCGCTAGGGCGCGAGCCCTCCGGTGGCGTTTGGTCGCACAAAAAGTAGCGTTAGGGCGCAAGCCCTACGGTGAACTCTCGAAAAGGTGTCCTATTCAACATTGGTCGAAGTTGGTGCCGGTCGGTTTGCGCCGATCCCGCTACTTGCTTGGCGAGGATTATTCCAACACCGGCCGGCTTGCGCCGATCCGCTACTTGCGCCGGTCCGCTACTTGATTGCACGTGTTTTCGCGACTCAATCGCGGAACCTGTTTTTTGCAACCCCGCTCCGCTAAAATAGACAAACGAATTGCTTGTCATTTAGATCCGAAAACGCAATCTATGGTTCCTGTCGCTAATCCTTACCTTCGATCGCTGCTGTCGATGGCGATCATCCTTTCCCTGTTGGCGGTCACCGGATGTAATGGTTGTTGGAAACAGTCATCACAAACCGCAGAAGAAAAGAAAAAGCAGGAAGAGGAAGAGAAAGAAAAGAAGAAAAAGAAGCTGCCAGACTTCGAAGCGAACCCTCCATTGACCATGCCGGGAATCATGAACGATCCCGTGTTCCTTAGTCAGCGTCGCAAGCGATCACAAAAAGATCCCATTCAGAAAGAGATCGAGAAACTGATCAGTCGAAGTCGTGAACGCAACTTCGCAAAACCAGGGCACTGGTACGACGTTCGTTTTCAGGCCGTCGCCAACAACTACGACATGCAAGGGAACCTGCGATCCTATCCTGTCAGCGGCAGTAAGCCGTTGACCATTCCAGGTACTTCTTTTTCGGTGACCACCGATCGCGCTGCAGCGCTGCCCAAAGGTGAATGGAAGACGTTTGAAACTTCGATCTACTTTCCGCACGCACCGGGGCAAATAAAGAGCAAGCCATTCATGTGTGAGTATTCCGCTCCAGGTGTTTCCAGTGGAGAGGCTTCGTCGTTGTCGATGCCGACGATGATGCAGCAATTTCAGCATCACATGGTGGTGCTGACCACCCAACCGGATCGCTACCGCTTTATCGAGATGACTGCCAGTGTGCAATTGCCGTTAGGGCCCAACCAGCTTGGCGGAGAACGCAATCTGCCTCATTACATTGTGATCCCCAGCACGCCCAAGTTGTCACCACCGCTACCTCGGCAATCGTTGAATTGGACCACGATCGCTTACGTCATCTGGGACGATCTCGATCCGGACGAGCTGGATCAGAATCAACAATCGGCTCTTTTGGACTGGTTGCATTTCGGTGGCCAATTGATCGTTAGTGGGCCTGAATCGCTAGAGCGATTGGAGAACAGCTTTCTCGGTCCCTACTTGCCCGCGACTTCGGGCAAATCAACGAATTTGACCAACGCCGACTTTTCGGAGCTCAACCAAAACTGGTCGCTCAAAGAGACCGCCATCAAGCAATTGAAGCGAGAACTGATCATATCTGAAAAATCACCATTGCTTGGCGTCGAGATCAATCCCCACATCGATGCCGAGTTTGTCGATGGGACGGGCGAGTTGGTTGTTGAACGACAGTTAGGCCGAGGCAGAATCGTGGCGACTCGATTCTCCATCAAAGCAAATTCGATCAAGAGTTGGCGTAGTTTTGACAGCTTTTTCAACAATGTGCTTCTTCGCCGCAAGCCAAGGCGTTTCGTGGAGAAAGACCTCGACGGATTCGAATACGTGTGGGTGGATGATCTCGCTTCGATGAACGACCCGATGCTTGTGACAACCGTCCGATTCCTCAGTCGAGATCTGGCCGGCGTTCGTGGCACCAGTCAATACTCGCCGGTTCAATCCATTAGCTCGCGGGCAGACCAACAAACGGCTACCAATCAAATGTACGTGGTTGGGAATCAGCTTGATCCGGTCGAACCTGAGATCGCTGTCAAGCAAACCCGTCGTCAATTAACGGATCGTTGGCACTACGGCGGCTTTGAGGCCAAGTCGAATTCGGGGCTTGGCGGCTGGGATGATTTTGGCAGCGTTGCTGATGCAGCACGCTCAACGCTTACCGATGCGGCCGGGATTGCACCACCGTCATCCACGCTGGTTCTTCAATTGCTCGCAGGGTATTTGATTGTGCTTGTCCCGCTGAACTGGTTCGTGTTCTGGATGGTCGGACGAGTTGAATGGGCATGGATTGCAGCTCCCATCATCGCGATCCTGGGCGCCATTGTGGTCATTCGCGCCGCCTCGCTAGATATCGGATTTACACGCAGCAATACGCAAGTCAGCGTGCTCGAATTGCAATCCGACTACCCTCGAGGACATCTGACAGAATATTCGGCGCTCTACACGTCCCTGTCAACTTCGTATCAAGTGGAGCAGGATAGTCAGGGGTCACAATCATTACCCTTCCCTTCCAGCTATGTAGCTCAAGAACCTGATTCCAGCACGCCACTGCGAATCACCCAGTCCAACAAGAATGTACTCAAGGGTGTGCAGATCCAATCCAACTCCATGCAGTTGATTCACACGGAGAACATGGTCAACGTCGGTGGCGCCATCAAGCTTAAGAAGTTGCCCAACGGCGATTACGAGTTGCAGAATGATTCAGCATTGGAACTTAGTGAAGTTATCGTGGTTCGCGGCCGTGACCAAAGAACGAAGGCCTGCCAAGTCGCTCGAGTCAGATCACTTGGCGCCCAAACCAAGTCACCCGTGCTTCAGTTTCAATCGTTTGAAAACACGACAAGCCTGACCCGTGGCATTCCGATCTATTTTAATCCTGAAAACTATGCAGGTGAGGTCTGGAGAAAAACGTTTGGAAATCGTGGGAGTGTAACCTTGGATATGCTGTTGGGTATTCCGGAGGTCGCCGAGAAATCGGATGACTATAAGAACTGGTTTTTTCGGCAAGAGGATTTTGATGCGAACGAGATTGGGCTTGCTTCTTTCATCAACGTTTACCAAGAGTTGAATCCGATCAACAACGTGACGCTTGGGCGTGTAATTGACCGAGTTGACAATGCGTTAGAGTTGGGGACTGATGAGTTTCGACTTTACGCGGCGACGGACCAACCCATTGGTACGACGAAAATTGTCCCTGAATCGACTCAGGTCGATCGTCAAACGCTCGTCGTTGTGCACCTGTCGCAACCGAAGATGGGTCAAGCAAAACCTGATGCCAACGCACCGTCTGATTTTGGGATCGAATCGACGCTCGATCGAGATTTGAGAATCATGGATGCTGAGGACGACGAGGAAGCAACTGAGGATAAAGAATAACCATGATTGAGTTGAACGGATTTGGAAAAGACTACGGCGATTTTACCGCCGTCGATAGTCTGGACCTGAAGATTGCAGAAGGCGAGATGTTTGGTTTTATTGGGCCCAATGGCGCCGGCAAAAGTACCAGCATCCGATTCCTGACGACGCTGCTTCGGGCCACTCGGGGTGATGGAAGCGTCAATGGCTTCAGCGTCGCCAACAACCCCATGGATGTCCGACGAAGTGTTGGTTACATGCCCGACGCATTTGGTGTCTACGACGGAATGAAAGTCTGGGAGTTTCTCGACTTTTTTGCTGTGGCTTACAGGATCGGACGTACGAAACGGAAACAAGTTATTCGGGACGTTCTCGAACTGCTGGATTTGACTTACAAGCGCAATGACTTCGTCAATGGACTCTCGCGCGGAATGAAACAGCGACTCTGTCTAGCCAAAACACTGGTCCATGACCCACCCGTGTTGATTCTGGACGAACCCGCTTCTGGTTTGGATCCGCGAGCTCGTGTGGAAGTCAAAGAGCTGCTGAAAGAACTTCGGCGGATGGGAAAAACCATTCTGATTTCCAGTCATATTCTGACTGAGTTGGCCGATTGCTGTACGTCCATCGGAATCATCGAACGCGGGAAGTTGTTGATGCACGGCCCCATCGATGAAGTCTACCGACAGATTCGTCAGAACCAGGTGATCGAAGCACGGTTCGGGGATAACTTTGACAAAGGCCTATCGATCGTTCGCAGCCATCCTGAGGTCCGTGATGTTCAAGTCGACGGGCACAAAATTACGATCGAGTTTTCTGACAAGGATGTCAATCCTGCAAACCTGCTTCGCTCGTTGGTCACCAATGATGTCGAGGTGATCAATTTTGGCCAAAAAGATCCCAACCTCGAAGACGTCTTTATGTTGGTCACCAAAGGTCTGGTTTCGTGATGATGGTGTCGACAATCAACCGTTGGGAAGGCGACGAGCTGCCAGCCGAACTTGTCTTGCATCGTCGATCGTCACGCATTGCCAAGGCGACAACAAACGAGGGCTGGCAGCCCCTCACTACGTTGCGATGGCTGTCTACCTTGTTTGCGACAAGAAGACAAAGGTTCCAGGTACCCAAAAAACAAACAAGCACCTTTCAATTTGGCATGGCTTTTCGTAATTCTCGCCGGAGGGCTTGCGCCCAAACGCTACTTGACGGGCCGGCGCAAGCCGGCCGGTGTCACGCAACGGATTGGCACAGCTTGAGATTGTAGCGGACCGGCGCAAGCCGGCCGGTGTCACGCAACACCCAGCCCGATTCTATTGTCCTCATTTTGGTCGATGTTTCGACCGCAAAGTTCAACTGATCCTCGACCGCCGGGTTCAAGTGATCCTCGTTCCCCTATTGGCCATTCGAAAATTCGTAAGCCACCAGCTCATCCAGATTTCGGATAAAAATCTGGTTGCCGCGAACGGCAAGATGAGCCCAGCTGTCACTGCCGACTTTTCGCTTGCTGATCAATTCGAATTCATTGGGATTGGCTTTGATCAACATCAGGTCACCTTTCTGGTCGAGCGCCAAGATCTTGTCGCCAGATGCGATCAAGCTGGAGTACTTACCAAATGGCTTGCTTCTCCATGCTTCAACGCCCTTCTTCAAATCGAAACAGGCGAGACGCTGATTCTTCAAATGTGTGTAGGCAAACCCGCCAACCACAACCGGTGTTGTCATGTAGCCTTCGGCTTTGACGGCCCAATTCTGTTTGACTTCAAATGAATCGCTACCTGAGACCGTCAACAATTGCGAGACACCACCGTAAGTGCTGACAAATAAACTGCTTTCAAAAACCGTTGGCGTGATGATATTCATCCCGCGGAATGACTTGATGTTCTCTGACCAAAGTTTCTCACCCGATTCCAGGTCGACGCCGACCAACGCCTGACGTGTCTGAACAATCGCCTGTCGCTTACCAGCAACGGTTTCAATGATGGGTGAAGAAAAGGCACTGCCGAACATTCCGCCACCATCCTTGAGCGCATTCCAGATAATCTTGCCGGACTTCTTGTCAATCTTGCAAAATCCACCACCAGCTTGAATGTAGACAAAGTCGCCGTCAATCAGTGGTGAGCAAACCATGCCGAATGACGGGACCGAGGATTTGGTTTCCGCCGGAAAATCGATTTTCCAAATCACTTCGCCTTTCTCAGCACCAAGACAAACCAAGACATCACGCATGCCTGCGACATAGAGTCGACCATCGTCATAAGCGGGTGTGGCGCGAATCCAGTCACCGTTGGCTTTGGCAAACATGGGAACGCTTAACGATCCAGGCCACTGTTGCGACCAGAGCTTCTCACCCGTTTCTCGATCCACAGCGATGACTTCTTCAAACTTTCTGTCGACCGTTTGCGTCGTAAAGACTCGATCACCAACGACGATCGGACCGGAGTAGCTGGGCTGCATCGGAACCGACCACTTTTTGGTCAACGTTTTTTCATCCAGCGAGCTTGGCAGCGTGACATCGGTTTTGCCATCTCGGTTGGGGCCGCGCCACTGGTTCCAATCCATCGTTTTGGATTCGCTGCTGGTCGCCGCCGTTTTGGTCTCATTGGGGTCGTTCTGGACCGCCGTTTGAGCCTGCACTGACGAGACCGCCAGCATTCCAACAACCAAAAGACACGGCAAAAACCGATATAAACAGCAAATTGACTTCGACATATCCGGACCCAGCTTGAACGTTGACCTATGTAAACATTCAACGAACCCGGGCAATTCCGCCCCGATTAACAGGCGGCAATTCAATTTCTTGAATCCCGGACCCGCCTCGGCTACCGCAATCGATTTCGTCGAGCCAGCGTCAAGCCGATCAATGCCGTCAGAATCAGCATCGATGACGGTTCTGGAATCGCGGTCAATTCACTGATGTTACCAAACACATAGGCACCTCGACCCTGAAGTCCAGCCAACAAGATGTCGTCTTCGCTGTTGTATTCCAGATCACGAATCGGTGCGTTTGGCAAGTCGCCCAGTAGATGCCAAGCGCCCAGTCCCATCATCGAGGAACTGTAGTAAACATCGCCTGTTCGCAACCCCGCAAACAGGATACTGACATTGTCAAACTCAAACATCTCTACGGACCAGATGTCATCGCCACCAAACGAGAACAAATCACCAGTAACATCCACAAACGTTGCTCCCGCATCGTCGGTGTAAAAGATGTTGTCGATGTCAGTCGCAACAAGATCCATAAAGTCCAGCTCGTTCATCGCCAGATCGACAACCTGACTTCCACCGTACGACGTCACTTCGACCAATGCCCCGCCAGATGTCGTTCGCAGTTCCAAACGACCGGCCGAGTTTTGGTAGAACAGACTGTCACCGCGACCGACCCACAAAGCGTCAACATTATTCGCAGCGCCAGAATCAAGTGAAGAAACAGACTCGTTGGTCGAGTCCGCGATCGCTGTGACTGAGTTCCCTTGATTGGTCGACTGGTAGACGTTGTCGTCACCTCCTATGTACAGGTCGCCATTAAACTGGTTCACTTCGATCGGCGTGTAGAACTGACGGTCGCCCATTCCACTGAGTGAAGGAAACGCAGTACTGACGACGTTGTTGTTGGCATCGATGACCCGACGACGGAAACTACCCAGGTTTTGAAAACTGGTGTAGCGGGTAGAGGTGCCGTCACCATTGTCAAACGAAGCAACTTCCCCGCCATCGCCTTGACTGACGGTTCGATAGTCCCCACTCCCCGTTGCTGTCTGTTCCGGTGTCCCGACATCCTGAGTCCCACCAAAAATGATATTGGAGTTTTGATCCCAATCGACACTGTGAAACTCAGTCGTCTGCAAATTGCCATTGAGCGAAAACCAATCGCCGACGTTGTCGACTTCAGGGCTGGTTCGGCGATAGATGCCACCGTCATCCACTTCGATCATGTTTCCATTGGCATCAAACGTGATTTCACGTGAGTCTGCATGGGGCGCCGAATTATTGACTGTGCTCATGTTGTCAGAACTTCCGCCACGATGCGTGAGCGGCGTGTATTGGGAACCTGTTGGCAGGGAAGCGTCGAGTCGGAACAGCCGACCAGTAAAGTTGCTAGCGCCAATCGAGTTGGGCCAACTTGTAATTCCGGCTTCGCCTGGCCCTGGTTGGCGATCACCTCCGACATAGACGACATTGTCGTTGTTCGGATCAGCGGCAATCGAAAAGTGAATTGCTCCTTGACCGCCCGCAATTTCTGCAGGCGTCCCATCGGTCGGCCCTTTGCCGCCTCTTGGGTTCGTGCCGACGTCACCCCCCGGTTCGTTGGTGACCGGCAAGTCCAACTGAGTCCACGAGCTTCCACCGTCACCTGATCGAAAGAGACCATCGAGTCGACCTGCGTTGATGATCCCAGCGTACACCTGACCCGAGTTTCCTACCGACATTTCAACGTTACTGGTGCTGTTGGTGATCAACGCGTCCATCGTCGAATTGCTGACTTTGGTCCAGGACGAACCCGTATCAGATGTTTTGTAAATTCCATTCTGCCCACCGAGATTTTCAGCAAAGATCGCCGAGGTGTACATCGTGGCATTGTTCGTTGGGTCGGACGCCAAATCATAACTGACACCACCCGGCAATCCGGTCGCGGTTCCGTCGCCTTGTGATATCTGAGAAAATGTCGCGCCGCCATCGGTACTGCGAAAGATTCCAATATTGCCGAACGTAAACGAATCGGCGACATTGACTGATGCGACGATCGTGTTTCCGCGCACCGCAACTCCAGAGATGTTTCGACCCGTCATCGTGCCGCCACCATCCAGTCGCGCCCAACTCGATCCACCGTTGTTGGAATACAACAGTCCATCTCGACTGCCGCCTGTTCGACCCAGTGAACTGTAACGGCCGTTGCCCGCAATGATCGTATTGCCAGTTGCGTCCGTCGGATCAAATGCCAACGCTCCAATTGCCAGTGACGATTGATCATCGATTAAACTGGTCCAGGTTGGGTCGCCCGATGTGGCATTGGTTGTTTTCCACAACCCTCCATTGGTCCCCCCGGCGTACAAGATATCCGCATCGGTTGCATGGGCGATGACGGTATGCATCGCTCCACTGACAGGACGGTCGACAATTCCTTCAACTTGCCCGCCCGTCAATCGACTTGGACCATTGGCAACCCAGGATTGAGCTTGCAACAAACTGCAGGCTAAAAACACAGAGACGAAACTGCCACACACCAACGATCGCCAAATCCAGCTCTTGCTGACCACTGTACTCCCCCCGAAGTAATTCATGGTTGTCGTGGATACGGGAAGTGTCTCCGACAGACTTCAGCTAACAAAACTTGCCCGTATCGATGGGCCGATTTTGAATTGACGAAAGATCAATCGCAAGCGATTTTTTAGAAAATCACATTTTCGCTGCCACGAATCTGCCCGCGGCAATCTCGAAAAACGGCTCAGCCTACGATCTCTTTGACAACCCTGCTCTTTTCGACACCCGTGAGCTTGACGTCCAAGCCCTGAAACTTGGTCGTGAATTGGTCGTGGTCGATCCCAAACAAGTGCAACATCGTGGCGTGCAAGTCATGCACGCTGACGACATCTTCGACGCTGCGATAGCCTAACTCATCGGTGGCGCCGTACGTGATACCAGGCTTCACACCGCCTCCTGCCATCCAGACACTGAACGCGTTGATATGGTGATCTCGCCCGGAGCCTTGGGCCATTGGTGTTCTGCCAAATTCTCCACCCCAGAGCACGAGTGTGTCTTCCAACAATCCGCGTTGCTTCAAGTCTTTCACCAACGCCGCACTAGGCCGATCACATGCGTTTGCGGAGACCGTAAAGTTCTTTTCCAACGCGCCGTGATGATCCCAACCGCGATGGTAAAGCTGAACAATTCGAACGCCGCGTTCCAATAAACGCCGCGCTAGCAGACAGTTGGACGCGAATGAACCATCCCCTGGTTTCTTGACACCATATGCGTCCAGTGTCTCCTGCGTTTCATCGCCCATGTCAATCAACTCGGGAACGGCCGACTGCATTTGAAACGCCATTTCATATTGCGCAATGCGAGTTTCAATCTCCGGGTCAAAATGACGTTTCTTCAACATGCCGTTCAGCCGTTGAACTTCGTCAACCACTTGTCGTTGAGTTGACTGGCAGATGCCATCCGGATTTCCAATGTAATGGACTGGCAAACCGCGGCTCTGAAAGTTGATCCCTTGAAACTTACTCGGCAATACTCCAGCACTCCACTGACGTGCCGAAACTGGTTGTGCTCCCGGACCCTGGGACGTCATCACCACGTATCCAGGCAAGTTCTCTGTTTCTGCACCCAAACCATATAACAACCAGCTGCCCATGCATGGGCGTCCCTTGATGATCGAGCCAGTGTTCATGAATGCGTGAGCGGTGTCGTGATTAATCTGCTCAGTGACCATGCTGCGGATCACACACATCTCATCGGCGATCGACCCAATCTGAGGGAAGACCTCCGAGATCTCGATGCCTGACTCACCCCACTTCTTAAACTTGCAAAATGACTTGCGAGCCTTCAGCGTCGCATTTTGCAGCTGGGCGAGCTGCTGGCCTTTGGTAAACGATTCAGGAAACGGCTGACCATCGATTTTGTCCAACTCCGGTTTGGGATCCAGCGATTCCAGATGCGATGGTCCGCCCGCCATGCACAAGTGAACGATTCGCTTCGCCTTGGGAGCGAAGTGTGGCAAACCTGGAAGTTGGGGCCATGGGTGTTTGTCTTTCTCCTGTCGAGGCTGATTGGCGTGAGATGATTGAGCCATTAACGACGCCAGTGCGAACGTACCGACTCCTGCGAATGATTTAGAGAGAAAGGTCCGTCGTGACCAATCCCGTATGAGCTGTTCATACATGGTTAATAACGCGTGATCGTTTCGTGCAGGTTTAACAGAACGCGACAAACTTGGGCCAAAGCAGCCACTTCGGTTGATGATTCGGATTTCTCACCCATGTCAAACTGGCCGATCGCTTCGAATCGTTCCGCTTCGGTTGGGTTTTCCGTAAAGTAAGTTCTTTGTGTTGTAAACAGCTTGGACAGGCTTTCAAGTTCTGCCGGCTGAGGATCGCGGTTGACGGCCAGCTGGAACGCCATCTTAATTCGATCGCTAATGTCAGCTGACTTGGATTCTCGGATCACTCGAACGGCGAACGCGCGAGCAGCTTCGACAAAGACTGGATCATTCAGCAGCGTCAACGCTTGCTGCGGACTGTTGCTGAGCGTCCGTTTGGCGACACACTCGTCGCGAGCCGGGGCATCAAAGTTCGTCAGCATCGGATGCAAAAACGTTCGTTGCCAATGCATGTAGATTCCACGTCGATACTGACGGCCATCGGTGTCGGCAACGTAACGACGGTTGGGAAACTGCAAATTGGAATAGTATCCGGGTGGCTGATAAGGGAACACACTGGGCCCGCCAATCCATTCCGTGTTCAGCAGACCTGCGATGGACAGCGCGTTGTCTCGAATGATCTCCGCTTCCAGTCGTCGCGCCGATTGATGTGCCAACAATCGGTTGTAGGGGTCCGCCTCAAACTGAGCCTGGTCAATTGCGACGCGCTGCCGATAGGTGTGACTGGTGACGATCAAACGAATCAGTCGTTTGCGATTCCAATCGCTTTTGAATTCACTTGCCAACCAATCGAGCAGTTCAGGATGGCTCGGCCATTCGCCTTGATTGCCCAAATCATCAATGACCGTCGAAAGACCATTGCCAAAAAACTGGCCCCAAACTCGATTCACATAGTGACGGGCAGTCAGCGGATTTTTCGGTGAGGTCAACCAGTCGGCCAAATCGAGCCGCGTTTGCCGTTTAGCTTGATCATTGTCAGAGTTGTGGCCGGGTAAAAAGTGTGGGGTGTTGGGCATGACCCGATTACCAGATTCGTCCTGCCAATCGCCACGCGGCAGCACACGCGACTGTCGATACTGATCGTCGGCGAGCGGTTGGCTGATCATCGTCATCGCCAACCCAGACCGACAGTCGGCAAGCTCATGACGCAACATGGTGACATCGTTCGCTTGTTTGTTAAAAGGTGTCAGGTACCTTTTATACGCGCCGAGCAACTCTTGTTTGACCGTCGCATCGGCAAGATCTGCGTTTTGAATAGCGTCTCGTAAAACGTCATTGGTTGCTGACCCACCGCAAACCAAACGTGAGAACGGCGAAATCGCCAATCGGACTTTGCCAACGTCGCTGCTGTTGATTTTGACAACGAGTTGGTCACCTTTCTCGATTGTGATCGCGCGGTTCAAGTGATAAACCGCGGTGTGAGGCAATTTGGTTTCATCAGGAAGTTGCCAACGGGACGGACCTGATCTCCAGGTACCCTCAAGATACCGTGGCGGTTGGCCACTTGAATAGCTTCGAGGCGTCCAACGATCTGCTAATGCAAAAGCGACGTTCTCTGGAATGACCAATTCACTTGCGGGAACCGTTTCAGGGACTTCAACGGTCGTGCTTGGCTTGGGAAGTTTGGGCCCGGTTTGAAATACCGTTTGGCGTTTTGCGTTGAGTAAGATCAAGCGAACGTTTTTGAGCCGTTTGGCGTAGTCACCATCGGTACGATTCCAGATCTTGATTTCGTCAACGTTTTGTTCGCTCCCGAGGTCCAGCTCCCACCAGTTGTTGGCTTGTTTGGATGTATGCGTAACTGAATTGGATTTGTGATAGTCTCCGTCAGTGACGCCATCAATAGCTCGCGCCGCCTCGCCATCATAGGCGGTCGACGATTGGGTCGCTTTCCCGGTACGTGCGATGTTCTTTTGCTGGCCATCAACGGTGACGAAAACTTCAACCTCTGCGAATGAGAGCTCCGTGTTGGCCAGTTCAAAACGAACAAATCGAGGTCGAACATCGATCAACTTGTCCTTGTCAGCGGCTTTGAGGACTTGGAAGCTGACGTCAGCTGAAAAGCGGCCCTCCTTGCCTCGTCCGACGTGTCCATCGTGTCGATCATCTGGCAGCACTTGGAGTTGGATCGACCGAACCAGTGTCGTCTCGTTCAAAGTTGTCGAAATCGACACGGCTTGCGATGCCTTCGGCGGCTCGGAAAACAGGACGCTTCCGTCATCCAAAATCTCATGGGCTTCGGGCAACTTGAAAAGAACCTCGTTGGGTTGCAACATGCGCCAAAGGTCTTTCGAATTCAAATCCATTGATTCGCGGCAACGCTTGAGCCACTGTTGAAACTTTTCAGATCCTGTTGGATCGGTTGAAAGCTGTCGCGCTGATACACGAGCGTACTGTTTTTCAAGGAACTCAATCTGATGCCGCAATGAATCGCTGGTGCGTCGCATCTCCGGTGGAAACGGAAAATTATTATTGAATCCGGCAAGGTCCGAGTTGGGTGTGTATCCGTAGTTGGAGTAGACGCCCCATTGTCGAACGTCATCGAAATAAGCTCCCAGCGAATAGAAGTCTTCAATCGTGTACGGGTCGTATTTATGATTGTGACATTCGCAGCACCCCGTCGTTGCGCCAAGCCACGCGGTGCCAAGCATTCGCACGCGGTCAGCGGTGTACTTGGCCAGGTACTCACCCGGTTGAGCACCACCTTCTCGCGTAACCATGTTCAATCGAATCAAGCCGGTTGCGGTCAATTGGTCCACAGTTGGATTCTCCAAAAGATCACCAGCCAATTGTTCACGCGTAAACTGATCGAAAGGTTGATTGGAGTTGATCGATTTAATCACGTAGTCGCGATAAGGAAAAATTCGCTGATTCTGATCACCGTGGTAACCGACGGTGTCACTGAAGCGAACAATGTCCAGCCAGAAGGCTGCCATGCGTTCACCAAAATGTGGTGAAGCCAAAAGTCGATCAACCTGCTGCTCATAAGCGTCCGCTGATTCATCTTTTTGAAACGCCGCGAGTTCTGATGGCGATGGCGGCAGTCCGGTCAAGTCGAGACTCAACCGGCGCAGAAGCGTGGCTTTATCGGCTTCTGGTGCAGGTGACATGCCGTTTTGTTTGAGTTTGGCAAAAACAAACGCATCGATGGCATTGCGAGACAGTTTTTCCGCTGCATCGACTTGTGGCGGCTGCGGGCGCGAGACGGGTGTGTATGCCCAATGTTGTTGATACTTGGCACCCTGCTCAATCCATCGCCTGATCATCGCCTTTTCAAACTCGGTGAGCTGGTGGCGAAATTCAGCAGGTGGCATCGGATCGTCGGCGTCGACAATTCGTTGATAGATCTTCGACTCAGTTGCATCGCCTGGCTCGATCGCTCCGCCGTCGTCGACAGCGGCGGTGAACGAATCAAGACGCAGTCCAGATTCATTGTTCTCTTCATCGGGGCCGTGGCAAACAAAACACGTATTGGACATGATCCCACGCACGTGGGCGTTAAACGTGACTTCAACTGGAAGCTTCAGCGATTGGCCATGATGGTCAAACGTTTCTTCCGATGATGGTTGAGTCTCTTGCGAGAAACCAACACTTGGAACAACGAACATCAATTGCAGCAGGATGATCAACCAGATGTGACCGGATTGATTCGAAATCGAGTTTGCAAATTTCATCAACAGTTCTTGGTTCGAGAATGAAAGCACCTGTTTCCAAGTTTAGCTAACCGGCCAAAAGATAACCACGTTGAACTGCTCGTGGTCGATGTTTGGACGATCTTTGCCAGAAATCTGAATTGCCATCCGCGACATTTAATCTCGAACGACCGCGACATCGCCAAGCGGCACCCACCCAGATTGGCCAGATGCAAGTTGAATCTCGACCCAGTTGCTTCGTTGATTGGAAACATCGACCATCGAGCCGAGCTCCAGTGGCTCATGAACGATGGGCGCTGCGGATAAATCATCGGAACTCCGAAGCTCAACACCTTCGATCATCACCACGGCCGGATTGTGCATTTGTGATTGTAAATTCAACAAAATCACAGCGCCAAAAAACAGAAACAACGTCGCGCCGATCAAACCCACAGACCAATATCGACCAACCTGCCGTTTGAACGTAAACAACGTCAACCAGCCCCAACACAAAACGGAACCCATTGCACAGAGCCAACCCGAAAGTTGTCGCCCAATCGTCTGCGTGATCAGATCGGCAGCGTTGTTCAAGATGTTTGCACGTGTTTGTGTCGCCGAGTCTGATTCGCTCTCGATGCTTGCCCGAAGGAGGGCCAAGTTCTTTCTCGCTTGAGAATTGCCAGGATCGATGTCGAGACAACGTTCATAGTTCAAAATCGATTCCGGCAGTGATCCTGTCTGGGCCAGTGCGTTGGCCAGATTCAAATACAGCGGAGCAGATCGAATGCCGCTATCAATCAGCTGTTGGTATTTGATGGAAGCTTCCGAAAACCATTCAATCGCTTCGAGCGAGTCGGACGCCATCGCCTCTTGATACAACTGGTTCGCTTCCACAAACAGCTGTTCTACTTGAGTCTCATCCAGCGTCAACGATTGGCCTGCGGGTTGCGTTTGAGCGTCTGCCGGAGCGACGAAAATGGTAGCCAAGAGTATGCTGGCGACAACGCCTTGTCCTGATTTTCCCCAACGATTGGTGATCCGTCGATCAGCGGCACGTGTGATCGCGAGATCAACCATGTCCAACATCTCCAGTGCCTGCTTTTTAGGTGCGGCCAACGTGTCAGAGGTCGTGTTGGTGAGGCTTTGAAGAAGCGATTCGAGTTGGTCCGCTTCATGACCGACGCCCGCCTGTCGTAAAGCACCAACCGCTGACAAACCGTTTCCGTCGTCGAGTTTCAGCCGTGTCGCAACAAATTGTTCCAAAGCGGCGATCAGCTTGGCAGGCGCAGCAGCGATACGAATCTGTTCGGCAGCAATTGTTTTTGCCGGTCGCCAACTTCCGAGGACGCGACCGACCAAAACTGCCCCATAACAGGTGAGCGAAAAAAGCCACAATAATGGAGGGATGACAATGGCGTACCACCAGCCTTGAGTTCGTACTGACGACGACGTTCGGGGCGCAGAGATGATCGCGGCAGGATCCAAATTGTTTTGATAGTCCAAAGAATCGGATTCCGGTTTTTCAATCTCATCGGGTTGTTCAGACGGACGAGTACGAGCGCCTAATGATGACAATGAAAAGACTTTGGATTCGTTGACCGTAATCGGCACCGGGTCACTGGTCGTGATTTCATACGATCCCGTTTCCGGATTGAAAAACGTAAAAGGGATCGCCGGGACCTCTTCGATACCAGCCCTCCGAGGACGGATCGACGTCATAAAAAACTTCTCACCGTCACGGGCGAATCCGGGCAACGCGCGTTCGCTCACAATGAAATCACGAGCCAACTCAGGGATCTCTGAGAGCATCGGTGCCTGGATCGAGTCCATCTTCCCATCTCCAATGATGCCGATCTGCAACTCGATCGGGTCGCCCGCGTTCACGGAGTCAATCTGGGTCCGCGTCGTGATTTTGTATCTGCCGATCGCACCTCGAAACGAGCTGGGTTGTCCTTCTGTGGGCAGCGGGAGTGCGTCCACAGCAGCGGGCTCCGCTGGCAAGGAAATTGGGCGGGTGGAACGGATTACATAACGTCGCCGCGAGCGAGTACCAAGCATGTCGGCAAAGGGATCTCGGCTGAGTCCTACCGATGTCGGATACTCGCAGCGAACGGTGACGTCGCCAAGCCCAATTGGTCCTGGGCGTTCTGGATAGAACTGCGCGGGATATCGAAACAGGATGTACTCAACATTTTCGCCGTTTTCGTCACTTAAAAACGTTCGCTCTGCGGTGATTCCGGAGGTCCCTGAAACGCGACTGGGCCATTGAAAGTATCCCGACTCTGAATCGATGTTAACTTGCCCAAAGAGATTCCGACCGGTGACAACGATGTCCTGCTCACTTCGAAATGGTTTGATCCAGACATTCAGTGTCACTTCGACAGGTTGGCCAACGTAGACGGTCCTTTGTTCGCATTCCAATTCGGCAAACATCAGGTCGCCGACTTCGCTGACGATCGCTTCGAATTCGAATGGCTCCGATGCCAATTCACGTCCGTCAACGACGAACACGAGCTCGGGAATCGAGTAGGTTCCCGGTCGCGAAGGGGTCAGTTCATATTGCAGCTTGACTGATTGCGATCGCCAGATCCGATTGTTGAACTGTGAGACTCGGGTGGTGTGGTTGGGTTGACCCGTCAACTCAAATTTGCAGTCATCAATCGAAGGCAACTTGGGCAGTCGATAATCTCCGTAGTCATCGATGGTCACAAACATCGTCAACGGAGCATCCACATAAGCCGTCTTGGAACTGATTCGAATCGAAATATTTTGAGCCGCCAACCTGGAAACCGATCCGCCAATCAGCAACGCCACGATGCAAAACGACACGGCAACTCGAACTGCAGCGCGCACGTCGGCAATGTTGGTCGCGCGAGTTTGAGATCGCTGTTTGTTTGTCAAGTTGGTGGTCACTTCGTTGATCATCTGGGTTGTGGTGTTGGATCGCATTACCAGTCTTTGTCGACGCCATAACGACGATTCGCATCGCTTCGTTGATCTTTCAAACGATTCCTCATCCGTAGTGTCATTTGTCGTTTGAACTCTCGATCACGAACCGCCTGTAGTCGCCGCAAAACCTCCTCCTTGGAGATCTTCTGATCCTTTTGCGGCTGGCCGGGCAGTACGTTGGCTTCCTGGGTTGCGCTCAGCGAATCTTGCGACGTCAATTTCCCGTCGATGTTCATCGGTTCTCGATCAGCTTCTTCGGTGTCAGCAGAATTCGAGTCACCTGGACTGCGTTTGTCTTCATCGTTTTGACCAGGTTTGTCTGTTGGATCAGAATCGCTTGACGACCCCAACTCAGATTGATTGGATTGGGAGTCATTGCCTGTACCTTGGGAGTCCTTCGACTCCTCGGGCTGGTTTGCTTCGTCTGAGTTGGAGGACTCTTCGTTGGGAGCATCTGATGAACCGGGTGACTCATCGTTTTCGGTATCGCTCTGTTCATCGCTACCGTCGGATCGTTCCTCGTCGGTTGCCGAATCCTGACTTGAGTCTTCTGACGCGTCATCGTTTTTCGACGGTTTCTCCGACTCCTGTTCCTCTGGCGTCTGCTGCGGTTCGTCTTGTTGCTTCGGTTGCTGCTCTTCTTGTTTCTGCTCTTCTTTTTCTTGTTTCTGCTCTTCGGTCTCTTGTTGTTGTTCTTCTTGATCCTGCTCTTCTGCTTGTTGTTGCTGAATCTGTTTCAGCATGCGATAAGCGATCTCGATGTTAGCTCTCGCATCACGATTGTCGGGATCGAGCTGAATTGCACTTCGATAGTGCCCGATGGATTCTGACAATAATGACTGTTTCAATTTGGTTTCTTCTGTCGATCCGGCCAACTGAACTAACGCGTTCCCCAGGTTGTAACGGCTGTTCGCAGCGATGTCGGTGGTTCTTGAACGCGACGATTTTCGGAACAACTCTGACGCTTGATCAAAGTTGCCAAGTTTGTATTGGGCAATGCCCAGGTTATAGTCGCGTTGGTCTGCATAAGACTCGACGTCTTCGCCAATCGTCCCCAGTTCGTTCATCGCCGATTCCAATTCACCCTTGGCGATTCGAAGGTTCGCTTGGTTGATTCGCTGTGCGACTTCGTTGGCAGACTCCTGGGCGATGGCAGGATTGACCGCGAGCAGTCCGATTGCGATAGCGGCCATTGCTGCTGCGGGGTTCATTTTCTTGCTCGACACGCTTGGCAACCAGTTGCGACCATATCTCCAAAGGCAGTCTACGACCAGCAGCAACAAAGCAAGTCCAGCGAACCAGCGAAACTGTGGTGTGTACGTTTTGAATCGTGCCAATTCAAAATCGGTCGGTTCAATATTGGCGACGAATGAGTGATAGAACTCTGCCATGTTGACTTGTTGGGTACCTGCAGGCACGAAGGTTCCCCCGGTTGCATCAGCGATCTCTTTGAGGGTCGCACCATCCAGCTTGCTGACCACAACCTGATCCTTATATCGTTTTGGCGATTTATATCCGTCCACGATTTCAGGGACGACGGCGCCACGTTCCATGTCGCCGAGTCCAATCGAGAACACTCGAATATTTTCGTCGGCTTTTAGACGTTGCGCGATTGCAACCGGCCGGCTCTCCTGATCTTCACCATCGGTAAACAGCACGATGGTGCGTATGCTGCTGGTTTTGTCCATGAATCCTTTGCCTGCTTCTTCGAGGGCTGCTCCCAATCGGGAGCCCCCGACTTCAATGGAAGTTGGACCGACTGAATTCAGCGTTGCCAGAAAATCATCATAGTGTCGCGTCAGCGGAATGACTTGTTCTGCGGTTCCCGAAAAGACGACCAAGCCAATTCGATCGGTCGCCATTTCATTTACCAAGTCGGCAATCTGCTGTTTGGCACGAGTGAGTCGATTGGGTAACGCGTCTTCGGCAAGCATGCTGTTGGAAACATCCAGTACGAACATGATTTCCAGACCTGTCTGTTGGACTTCTCGTTCTGATTTTCCCCAACGAACATCCATGGCGGCAACTACCAACAACGCCAGGGCGACGAGATTAAGCAACAACGAAATCGCACCACTGCCGCTGTTGGGCAGCAATCGCCGACCAGCTTCGCCGGAAGCGAAACGGCGTCGTTGTCGTCGCCGAACGACTGCCGCATAGATCGCCAGCACGATCACAACGACGACGATGACGAAGCCATAGCCGATGTTCGGATTGCCTATATTCCAGTCCAACGTTGCGTTCCTTGATCGCGTTAAGAAAATTCTCGAAGCCAGGTTCGCTCAAGCACAAGTTTGGTCGCTAACAGGATAGCTGCCATGAGCAAAAGTGGTGGTAAAGGGAAACGAGCAAACCAGCCATCACGCAGCGGTTGTACTGCCCATTCCCGATAGTCTGCAATATGATTCGATTCGACTTTCGTTTTTTCAAGCTGGTCAATGGTTTGGTAGATGTTTAACAATGAATCGGTATCGGTGGCACGAAAATACTTGCCGCCCGTCATCTCTGCGATCTCGGTAAGTGATTCTTCATCAATCGGCACGGGTGTCATTTGAAAAAACTGTCGACCCATCTGTGACGGGATTTGAGCAACGCCGCCCTTGGTTCCGACACCGATCGTGTACAGCTTGATTCCCACCGCCTGAGCCAGTTCGGCGGCCTCCATTGGAACCAGTTCACCCGCATTGTTGTCGCCGTCGGTCAACAGAATCGCGATTTTGGATTTCGTTTTCTTGCGTTGACGTTCATCGAGCGATTGAAGTTTGTTGACTGCGGAGGCGATCGCGTCACCGATCGCTGTCCCTCCATCATTTTCGATGGTGACGATCTGTGCTTTTCTGATTTTGGAAACGAGAAACGAATGGTCAAGCGTCAACGGCGACTCATTGTCTGTGTGCCCAGAAAACGTGGTAAGACCGATCAGGTCATTGGTTCGGCCTTCCAGTTCACCATCACCCGCGACGAACCGAGACGCTACATTTTTGACGGCTGTCAGTCGGTTTACAAGTTGCTCATCGATCAGAAAATCTTGCGCGTTCATGCTCGGGCTGCGATCAATGATCAACTCGATCGCAATCCCCTCCGTCGTCACAATGGTTCGATCTTGACCAAATCGAGGTCGGCACAACCCAACAATGATCAACGTCAAGGATGCCAGCATCAACGCTTTTGGCAGCCACATCAATCGTTGTCGCAAAGTCGGCTGTAACATGTGAGCGAACGCAACTGAGCTAAACAACACCGCGTTCGGATTCGCTTTGGCCCGATACATTAACCAGCCGAGCAAAGGCAGGCCGAGCAGTAACAACAGCAACCATGGAGATACGATCATGCGGTCGCCTCCCGCGGAGTATTCGCAGAGGAATCAGATTTCACCTGAGTCGCAGCGAACCTTCGAATCCAACGCTTCGCCTTGTCAACTGCCTCCGTCAATGTAGCCGGTGTGCTCGGCTGTTTTGCAAAACGAACCGCTTCGGCACTTGCAAGCATCTGTTCCAGTTCAACAACGCATTCATCGTCTTGTTGGTTGTGCGACGATCCAAAGTATCGTTTTAATGTTTGGATCAATTCGGATCGAGTCATTTGAACCGTGTCAGATTCCAATTCGATCGCCAAAAAAGCACGCAGCGTTTCTTCGATCTCCTGGTGCACCTCTTCTGCATGTTTCAGTTCCAACTTGCCAGCGTTGGTTGGTATCGAAATCAAGCCTAAACGTCGGATGGCTTGACGTGATGTCGATGCACGCGGCAGTCCTGAAGCGAGCCGCCTGCCAATCCAAGCGACACCGATGACGCCAAACGCTCCAAGAATCAAACCCGTAATCCAAACAGGAGATATCGATCGTTCTGGTGCATCGACATCAATCGTCGGCATGATGTCGCGAAGTTCGCTGTTGGACGCTTCATTCGCCGATTGCAATTCGCTGGAAATGTTAATCGAAAGTGGCGTGGATTCGAGGTTCCGCGATCTCTGCTCATTCGTTACAGCGACTTGGATGGTGGGAAAACGACTCGACCCAGAAAGGTAAGACTCGACCGTAAAAATTCGTTTCCAAATTCGCCGTTGTCCATTACCAGGTACAGGCACATCAAATTGATCACGAATGCCGATGACTTGAAGATCCGTTGATTCAAACTCCAGATCAGCAAATCGAACCGCGTCATCTTTGTCGACGGTCACCGTAACGGCAACGTCAAACGGTTCGGCAACCAGGAAATTGGAGTCGGGAGCGGTCACCACGATTGTTGGTTTTTCGTCGGTCACCACATTGTTTGATGACTGGGACAATACCGACGATACGATCAGGCACCCAAGGAACAAAAGGTCGCTCATGCTTGCTCCCTTTTTCGAAAGTAGCGCCGCAACGGCTCAATCGGATCTGAGCCAGTCTCCAAACGAATCGGTTCCATTTTCAAACGACGAAATGAATCCTCCCGTTGCTGCAGCTGTTGCTGATAAAAGTCGCGATAGGCGGTTCGATTTCTCTCGCTCGATGTATCAACGACGACCGTCTGTCCATTTTCACTGTCGCGCAACCGGATCAAACCAACATTGGGAAGCTCCAGCTCAGTTGGGTCGGAAACGACGATCGGAATGATGTCGTGTTTCTTTCGTGCGATCCTTAACGACTTCGAAAAACCTGAGTCGAGAAAGTCACTGACCAGAAAGACGACCGAGCGACGCTTGCAGGTTCGATTAAAGTGTTCCAGCGCCGTCGCAATACAGGTTCCGGCACCAACGGCCTGACAATACAGCAACTCGCGAATCAAACGCAGCACGTGCCGCGATCCCTTTTTCGGCGGAATGCTTTTTTCAACATCGCCTGAGAAGAGAGTCAGTCCGACGTTGTCGTTATTCTTGATGGCTGACATCGCCAGCGTCGCTCCCAACTCCGTTACCAGTTCACGTTTGGTTTGGTGAGTCGTGCCAAAGTCCTGTGAGCGGCTGATGTCGACCAACAACATGACCGACATCTCGCGCTCTTCGCGAAACAGTTTGACAAACGGTTGGTTGGTTCGAGCGGTTACGTTCCAGTCAATGGATCGAACATCGTCGCCAACCTGATAGGGGCGGACCTCTTCAAACTCGATCCCTCGCCCTTTGAACGCGGAATGCCACGAGCCGACCAACAACTCGTCAACTTTATGCGAGCTGCGAAGCTGGATGGTGCGGATTCGTTTGAAGACTTCAGCCGGGATCATGGGACGTTGGTTTCGAACGCGTTGGTCAACGAACCAAAACGTGTTTCAAAATGTGTTGAACGATGGAGTCAGAGGTCTGCTCTTCTGCTTCTGCCTCGTAAGTAATGATCACGCGGTGTCGCAAGACATCCAGTGCGATCTCACGCACGTCATCGGGAGTGACGTACCCACGGCCGTCCAGAAACGCGGCTGCTTTGGACGCCAGTGCCAAGTTGATGGTTGCCCGTGGCGAACCGCCAAACTGAATCATCTGGTTGAGTTGCATACCGTAGGACTCAGGCGAACGGGTCGCCATCACCAGATCGACGATATAACCTTCAACCGTTTCGTCCAGATAGATTTCATCGACCAATCGACGTGCGGCCAGAATTTCGTCGGGCGTCGTGACAGCGGATACTTGAAACGACGTTTGCGTTTTGCTCATCCGTCGCAGAATTTCCAGTTCTTCACTTCGATTGGGATAATCGACGACGACTTTGAGCATGAATCGATCGGTCTGGGCTTCCGGCAGCGGGTATGTCCCTTCCTGTTCGACAGGGTTCTGTGTTGCCATGACCAAAAACGGTTCTTCCAGTGAGAACGTCTCTGTCCCAATCGTTACCTGGCGTTCTTGCATCGCCTCGAGCAACGCACTTTGGACTTTTGCCGGAGCGCGATTAATTTCATCGGCAAGGATCAAATTGGAAAATATCGGCCCACGTTGAACGACAAATGTCTGATCCTGAGGACGGTAGATCTGTGTTCCGATCAAGTCGGCCGGCAACAGGTCCGGCGTGAACTGAATTCGCTGAAAGCCGGTGCTGATCGCTTTGGCCAAACTGGCCACGGCCGTCGTTTTTGCCAGGCCGGGAACACCCTCAATCAACAGGTGGCCACCGGTTAGCAAACCGATCATCAAACGATGAACCAGTTTGGGTTGACCAACGAGAACCCGATTGACTTCGTCTGTAATTCGTTTGAATGGTTCGCTGGCCGTTTGAATCTGAGCGGTTAGCTGTTCGATGGTTTGCGAGGTCGTCATCGTTCCTCAATCTATGGGTTGAAAACTCTGTCTGCCCGGCAGTATCGCAGGATAAAAATGGATTCTGGAAGCAATAAAAAAGTCGGGGTCGGTCTCGATTTTACAACAAAGCGGATTCGATTTTTCCCAAATCCAGCGGACCTTCAGTTTCAGCAGTGGATGAGCACAAAAAAACGCCGCGAGTCGATCGCGGCGTTGAAAGTTGTTTAAGACACTTGGTCTATTGCAAAGAACAAGTCCTATGCGTCCGAGTCATCGTCTTCTTCAGCGTGATCGGACAGATCGACTTCGACACCCATTTCTGCAAGTAGTTCTTCGAGTGCACGGTCCATCGAATCTCCCCGCACGTTCTTGAAGCGAATCTTTCCTTCGGCATCGAGGACATAGATGGTAGGCCATCCGGTGACGTTCCATTTGGTCGAAATCGGACCACTGGTCCCTTCCGGTCCGTTCCAGAAACTTCGCCAGGTGATATTCTTCTCTTGGACGATCTCTTTAATCTTGTCCAGATCTTTGTCACTGTTGACGCCGATCAAAGCGAAAGGTTTGTCAGCCAGTTTTTTGACGAGCGACCGCTCGTGTGGGTACATAGCCCGGCACGGTCCTCACCAGTCGCCCCAGAAGTCAATCACGACAACTTTGCCGCGATAGTCTGACAGCTTGAACGATTCACCATCAAAATCTTTCCCTTCAATATCGGGAGCGACTTTGCCAATCGACAGAAAGCGAATTTCAAAGAGCGCTTTCTCGCCAATTTCACCGTACGTCCCACGCGGAGCTTTGATGTCACCAAAGTTATCTACCAACGATTGATAGATCTCTTCCATGTCGACACTTTCGATGTCGTAATCTGCGACGAATGCCGGTGCCGTATATCGGTCGGTCGTCTTGGCGTAGTCTTGCGACCGCTTGATGCCTTTGTAAAAGTTCGCCAAGCCATAAGTTGCGGCTGCTTGAACTTCATCGTGAGGTGATTCGTCACGAAGCTTTTTGAGCGTCGCTTCGTTGTCTGCAGACGGGGCTCCACGAGAAAGTGTCATGCAGACATCACTCATCTTGGGCGAGTCCATAAAATGATCCAGCGCCAACTCCATCGCTTTCTTTCTCATCTCGGCATCAGTTACGTTTCGAGATGCCCAGATCAACACCTCGGCGGCAGATTCATCCTGGAGATTTTCTTCGGCCAACACCATCGCTCGTTCACCAGCAGAGTTGACGACCGCCGTAAACTTCTTGCTGAGCGCGGATCTTGCGGCTGTCGTTTTAGCTTTACGAGCTTCCGAGCGGTATTCCTTGTAAGCAACGTCGTACTCACTCTTAATTTCTTTGAATTGCTCTGATACCGTCAACTTGGTTTCAGGCTCATCGTCGTCGGTATCGCTTTTGGCGCCGACCTTTTCACCTTCGAACGAATTGTCGTCCTTCTTTTCGTCCTTTTTTTCATCGGCATCGTGATCGTCATCATCACTGTGCTCATCACCATCATCATCATCGTCGTCGTGATCGTGATTATCTGCGTCGTCATCGGGCGCAGTCTTTTGTTGGGTGTTGGAATCACCACCCGTTGTGTTGCCGCTTTCCGTAGCGGTGTTGTTGCAAGCGACCATCAACAATGCGGTGAAGATCGCCAACCATTTCATTTGCATGTTTGGCTCCAGTGATTGGTATCGAGGCGTGGAAAGTTCAATATTCGTAAATTCTCATCCGCCCACAGTTTAACTCTGTTGAAACCGGGAAATGGAGAGCAGATCCCGTGAAACGTCAGATATCCAGTAAACTTCGGCGAAAATCAGAGCAGCCGTCAGCGATTTTGCAGTTTTTCGGTGAGCGACGCTACAACGGGTTACGTTTCTGTCGGCGAAGTTGACCTCAGCGAATCGTTGTTGTCGAACGGAATGTCGTCTTGATGAAAACAAAAAAGGAGCGAAGGGGTCACCTTCGCTCCAATTCAACACGGTGTTTGCCGCCGATCATCCGATCCATTTCGGCCGGACGAATTCAGCGAGCGTTTCGAACTAGCCAAAGATTTTGGGTGCTCCCAGATGGTCATGGATCTGGTTGCAAAGGTTGGAATCTATGTCGAGCCCCTGTGCCAGTTGGCCGAGATAGTTCGCTTCGTTTTGTGTATCTAGCTCAATCGAAGTCAACGACATGGCATAAATTTGTTGTTCCATTCCGCGTGGAATCGAACGAGCAAAGCCAGCGACGTCGATCGGAGCCGCAAACTCTTTTCTCAAGAAATCAATCTCAGCTTGGGAGACATCATCGCCCAGCTTGCTGACGATGTTTTCCTGTTCCGCCTGATCGATGCGTCCATCCGATTTAGCAGCGTTGACCATTGCGCGAATCATCAGAATCGCTTGCTCGTTCGCGTCCGCTTGCGGAGCGGCTGCTTGTCCCGCCATGCCGCTGACCATGCCCGCACCAGCCGAAGCCAATGAACCGGTTTGAGGTTGTTGTGCTGCCGAAGGTGCCGCACCACCACTATCTCCACCCATCAAACTGCCCAACAAGCCGCTCATCAAGTTGTTGGAACCTGAGGCTTGGTTGCCACCACCGCCCAACACGCCGCTAAGGATGCTGGCCATTGGGTTGGATTGGGAGGACTGTTGACTTCCGCCGCCTCCGCCCATCAAACCGCCAAGCAGTTGAGCACCAAGACCAGAAGAAAGTGATTTGTTGCCCATCAGGCCTTTTAGAAGTTTCATTGCGTCCATAAGAGGGACCTTTCAAATAACTGGGGAGCGAGACTCCAAACAAACGGCGAACCTCGGCGATCGTTTTGGAATAACATCAGGAAGGTTGAGCGAGGTTCACATTGGAGACGCTTCTCCAACGGACTCGATTCTACGAAATGCGATTGATTCAAGTAACCGCCTAAACCTGCGTTTGCCAGTGAATGCAATCAGTTTGCCAGATTGATTCGCCACCCCGACAAAATTCAATGCCTTGCATGCAGATGACCATCAAGAAAACGGTTCACCAACCGCATGGACACTTGATTCAGTGTGTGATCGATCTTGACCGATAGCTGCAAGGCAATGGCCATCGGACGATCCAACGGCTTCACGAAATTCGTGTGGTTCCCCGACGGCAAACCACTCAAGCCTTCGTCGCCGGTTCCACTTCGCCGGTCGGTACCACCGCCTCCGAAGGACCACTCCCGATGTCACCCAGTTTTTGCCAAGTGAACACGACGGTCACGATGGTCATCAGAACATTCGCAACTGCAACGCCAACCCAAACTGAGTTCAATCCAAGCGTGGTGGTTCGGTTTAAAACCACAATCAACAGCAATGGCAGTGCGAGTTTTCTCAAGATCGTTTCAAAGAACCCATAGAACGGTTTCTTCAACGCTTGCAGCGTCGCCAAATGGGTCGACGTAATCACATAAGACCATTGAATCAACATCATGATGTAAAGGCAGGTCCGGCCGATCCCGATGACTTCCGGATCATCGGTAAAGATGCGGATCAATGGAACCGCAAAGATCAAAATGAGTACCGACGTCGCAACACTTAAACCAAATCCAACGGCGTTGCTGAATCGCAACGTTTTCAAAATGCGATCGAATCGTCCCGCTCCATTGTTCTGCCCAACCAAGGCCAGGATCGCTGCGTACAATCCAAACGTTGGCATCAGGCCAATTTGCTCGATCCGTGTTGTGACTCCAAATGCAGCGATTGCCGCCTCGCCATAGCCTTTCAAGAAATAGTTGACGATAAAAAAGCCAAGCGCGACCGACAGAGTATTGAAACTTGCTGGGATCGCTTGCACCATGATTTCCTGATAGATCTTCCAATCAGGCAGGTATTGCTGGAGCGTTGTTCCCTTCAGATGCCCGCGACTGATTACTACATACAACATGTAGCTGCTGCCAAGCGCCTGGATGACGACGGTCGCCAAGGCGATCCCCGAAATTCCCATTGCCGGCAAACCATAACCTCCGTACAGGAACCACGGGTCAAGAACCAGGTTCAGAAAGAATCCAGTAACGAGGACTTTCCCCAGCGTCTTGCTGTCTCCGCCAGCAATCAAGATCGCGTTACATACGGTCAACAGGATGAAGAAACACGAACCCCAAAAGATTGGCGTCATGTAGGCCATCGCGTAATCGAGAAACTCATCTTTTGCTCCAAGCCAATCGAAGACTGTCGGAGCGATCGCGTTGCCTGCGAATGCCAGCGCGATTGAGATCAGTGCGCCCAACGAGATCGCTTGACAGGTGTACCGTTTTTGGAGTTCCTCGTTCTCCTGGCCAATCGCGTTCGCGATCAGTGCCGCCGCCGCTCTGGACAGCCCGCTGCTTGCCGAGATTACCATCAAGAAGACTGGGAAGCTCAGACCGAGTGCAGCCAAAGCCGTCGTCGAAATTTCGCCGGCATAAAAAGAGTCGACGACGTTGTACATCGTCTGAAAAAACAGACCGATACTCGCCGGCACTGCCATGTTCGCAATATGACGCGGAATCGAACCGGTCGTAAGTTGTTGGTTGGACATTTAACTTGTTGAATCTAGCAGTTGGCCAAAGACAGCGTCGCATTTGGCTTGACTCTCGGCGTTAACGGACAAATGGCAAATGGTCTGTCCTGCTGCTCGGTCATCGAACGCACTCAACACGACGACTTTTGCATCAGGTACAGACTTCACTCTGGCCAACAACTGGTCAAGACTTCCCTGGAACCGACAACTGGCGCGATAGATGCCTTCTCGCAAATTAAAATCGTCAGCGGACAAGATTCTCGACGCAACCAAAAACGGAGTGATCCCCGTGAGTCGCGGATTGACATCGACCAGGAATCGATCGCCGGATTTGTTTTTCAAAATATCGATCCCGACGACGCCAAAGTAGCCTCGTGACGACAGATACTTTGCTGTCGGTTCGATGAACTCTGGAAAAACCTTCAACGCCATCTCGGCTTGCCGCTCTGCCGAAAACCTTCCGCCACACCAGCGCCCACTTTGATCAAACGCCTGTTCGGTAAACCCCAGCCAAACCGGACGACCATCGCGACGAAGGTAGAATTGAACACCAACATCTTCTACGATTTCTTCAATGATCGAGTTGTAGACCAGTTTGGCGGTCGGCCAACGCTCGGCAAGCGTTGCATTCATCCGAATTTCATCGTCCGGTTGACGCAATACGTAGTTGCTTAAACCTGCATATCCGTGACTCAGTTTGGCGATGCAGGGAAACTGAATCGTGTCAAAGACCTCAGCCTGAGGACATTCGATCTGTTCAATCACCTGTTTTGAATGCAAGAAATAGTTGTCGTCCGGATCGACCAGTTGTTGATCTGTTTTTAGTGTTTCGTGAGGAAACAGAACGACGAATTCCTGATCGGCAGCAAGCTGATCAAACTCGATCCATTCGGGCTTTGCCGAATCACCAAGTACATCGCGCCAATGATCCAGCAACGCTTCAGGTGGACGAACTTGCGAAGTCACCGCCAGCCGGTCACCCCATCCAAACATCAGATGATGAGGACCAAGGCACTTGAGCAACTCGGGCCGCGGCGGTGGAAACGGATCATGAATGATGTAACGATCGACGTTGCGAAACCGAGTCTGATCGCTGTTGGACGATGGATACTCGGCCAGCAAAACAGACTCGGGCGCATCCTGAGCGTAGAGTTCGGACAACAACGGCAATCGATTCGCGGGATTGGCAGCGGGATCGAATTCCCAGTCTGGACTCACTTTAGTTGTTCGCTTTCTGGTCGTCCGTCTTCGCTTTTTCCCAGATCGTCAACTGAGAGATTCCGTAGTGGAATTTCCGGCGGGTCTCGCGAATCGCAAATGGAATGTCTGTAGGTTCGCCGAGCATCTTAAACTCGTCGCCTAAAACTTCCAACAAGCCATCGAGCGAAGTAAACGTTTCTCCAGTGTCCGCCTTGAATCCTCCCAGCCACTTGTCGACCGGGGTGTACTTCTCCAACCAGGTGTAAGGAGAAGCGATCACCAACAGGCCGCCCGGTTTGACTCGCGATTTGATCAGGTTCAAAAACATTCTTGGATCGTAAAGTCGATCCAGCAGATTGCCAGCAAAGACACAATCGTAGTTGTCAAACTTCTCGACCAGATTACAAGCGTCCCCCTGCATGAAGTTCACGTTGTCTTTTGTTTCCGCATACTCAGGAAACTCGTCAAGCCGAATTTCCCGGTAGGACTGCAGTTGCCCTTCGTCTGTCAATACGTATCGCTGCTTGCCGGTTTTCTGCAAGTTGCTGGGGGCTTCAATCAATCGCACCGAAAGATCAATCGCATCGACGTGGTCAAAATGATTGGCCAGTTCAAATGCCGAACGTCCGGCGGCACAACCAATGTCCAACGCTCGATCAAGTTTTCGGCCAGCGAGGTGTTCGGCCACAGTAGCGACACAAGTCACCGGGAAATTGGGCAGATCAAGAATAGGTTCGCCGTAGTGAAACTCGATGTAACGGGAAAGCATCTGATCCGTTTCATAAACATTGACGGTGGGTTCGGGCAACGGTTTTGCCTGAACGTACCGAAGTCCAGAATACTGGAAGAAGTGCCGGCGGAACGCGTAGCGCGAATCCTTGATCGCGTAGTTGCCCGTCGAAATCCAACAGCCTCCTTTGAACAGATTGTGTTTGCCGTCAAAGGTCGGTGCAGAAAAATCGTCGTAGGCTGGGTGAACTTCAAATCCATCAAAGCCTTCGATCGGTGTTTCGGTCCATTGCCAGACGTTTCCGATAATGTCAAAAAGGCCATCCGCAAATGCGTGACGGTCGACGGGACAAGGCGAAAATTCGTCTTCGAGGTTGATGTTGCCAGGTGCCTTTTCCCAGTAAGGCTGATCCGTATCAACCTTTTCGCGAATGCGATACCACTCCGCTTCGGTCGGCATGCGGAAATGTGCTCCACTCTGTTTTGATTTCCAGTTGCAAAACGCTTTGGCTTCGAGGTAGTTGATTTCAACAGGCCAATTCCAGGGCATGTCGATCACTTCAAGCATCATTCGCAGCTGATACTCATTGTCGTTACGGATCCAATAAACCGGATGTTCGGCTTCGGTGTAGCTGACCCAGTTCCAACCTTCCTCAGTCCAAACGTCTTTTTGCTGATAGCCATTGTCTTCCACAAACTCCAGGAACTCGGCATTGGAAACCAGGAACTTTGAAGTTTGAAACGAATCGACTTCGAAGGCTTGATAACCGTATTCGTTGTCCCAACCATAGACTGGGTTGGATTTCGATTTTCCCAGCTCAACGGAGCCACCCTCGATTGCGATCAACTCGTTTTCAGGTGCGGTCCCTGAATCGCGACAGATGTTGCCCCAGACGGGATTGGGCTTGACGAATTCCAGAGGCAATTCGCGAATGAGGATTGATGTTGTTTCCAAGTGAATTCGTTCGTGCTCGATTCCCATCATGATGATCCACATCGGATCTTGCCAGTTGATTGGCAATGAGAAATCAGTTTCGCGAATGAACTTGTCCACCAACGCTCGTGTCTTGTCTCGATGATTTTTGACGGCCGCAGGAGTTGGCCAATCATAATTGGCATCGTTCAGATCATCCCATGACATCTCATCGACACCAACCGCCAGCGTCGACTCAATGACAGGATCGACTCGTTCGTCGATCAAATTGGCGACATTGAGTTTGTTGATAAAGAAGACCGAAGTATGACCGTAGTAAAAGATTAGCGGATGTCGCAGCGGATTGGCTCGGCGATAATACGCTTCATCGTTAACCAGGCACTCGAAGATACTCTCGTAAAGTGAAAACGAGTGGTGGAAATAGTCGAGGATGTTTTGCCGAACCGCTTCAACCGAATCGCCATCGAGCAATGGGGTTTTTGTGACTAGCGGAAAATCGGTGTGGGATTGTTTTGTAGTGGCAGACATCCAAACTCTCTCGATAGGTACTTCACTAGACTCTTTGGCAGTTTCAACAGCGACTCATCTGTCAACAAATCATTACAGAAATTCTGCGAAACCGGATGCATGTTTATAGCTGTTTGAGGAACCTTCGCAAACGAATGACCGAATGGGACGTTTTCAAGTCCCGTTCGCCGAGGCATTTAGCGTCTTGGCACTCGTCAACGTTATTGGTTCTTAACGGTCACTTAAGGGCAAACCGCATCAGGCAGAATGATCTAACTGGCACTTGTGAAGGGAGTCGTCCGAGTTCTCCAGCGTTGATTGGGTTGCTTTGACGGCACGAAGACGATCTCTTGGTAGAAATCAAGTGAATCAGCCTAATAAATGTGGGTGTGATACGTTGCAGCAACATCCTTTCACGTTCTCATTTTTTGGAGTGACCATGAATCGGCTCGTCTTTTGTTTGCTTGTCGCCGCATCATTGTGGGGTCCAAATCGCACAGCAGATGCTTCACCGCTGCCACAAGAGCGACCTTCGAACCGACCTGTTCAGTCTCCTTCAGAAGACGACCTGAAGAAGTCTCAAGAGGAATTTGAGCGATTGGAAGCTGCGATGGCTTGGCCACTCGTGGATGGCTTTCATAATCCGAACAAAATTGTCTACGACGGAAAGCAGCTTGATGACTACGTGGCGTATTACAAACGTCGTCCCACGATATGTGGAAAGGGACCGACATGCGAGTTGGTCGACGAAGACAAAACGCTTTCGTTTATCTGTTCGATTGATTACTCACACCTTGGCCGAAGATTTCAGCTTGATCAATTGCGAGCCTTTCTTCGCTCAAGAATTGAAGGCACAAAAAAGCGTTTTTCTGACAAGCGTACGGTCAAGATCAAGCCGTTTGAGCGTGACATTCTTTATTGTGTTGGTTTGCTGGAGGACGCGGTTGCGATCGATGCAATTCCTGAAATAACCGAGTTGTTGCGCGATGAGAGCGAACATGTTCGTTACGCAGCAATCCAGGCACTTGGTGAGTTGAAACAAGTGTCTGCGATTAAGGAGCTGTCCTTGATGTTGGAGACCGATCAATCCCGAATGGCTTCCAAAGCGCTAGTGATGATTGGCAGTGCATCGATTCCAGCATTGATTGACAAGGCCAAGCAGGGCAAGACAGTTGATGCGCGAATCTTCAGCATTGAAGCTTTGGGCAAACTTGGACCCGAGGCAACATCATCCATCGATGTTTTGATTGCCGCAATGCAAGAGAAAAAAGATGAGCGAGGTCGAGTCGGCTATATCAGCTCTTATGCAGCAGCGGCGTTGGGGAAGATCGGAGATCCACGAGTGATCCCCGAGCTGCAAAAGATGAGCAACGCGAGGAACACCGACGTACGCGACAGCAGCAAAAAATCAATCGAGCAACTCGAAGCGATTCAAAAGCAGAACTCAAAAACGGAAAATCCTAAAAACCAACGTTCAGAAGTTCAGGACTCGAAAACGCGAAATTCAGGTTGAGTCAACAAATTGGTCGTTGAATCGTTGCGACGTTCGCCGTGCTTATGTGAGTGCTGCTTTGAGTTGCCTCGAAGCTCAATTCGCTTCAGGACGCAACGCCGATCACGATGCTCAAGGTCTAGTTGTACTTGGGTAATCGCTTGAGGCATAGTTTTGCCCAGCTCGCATGCAG
Organism: Planctomycetota bacterium; assembly: GCA_038534355.1. GTDB lineage: Bacteria > Planctomycetota > Planctomycetia > Pirellulales > Pirellulaceae > Mariniblastus. The sequence continues at coordinate 10,119 of JBCAWX010000018.1, read as the reverse complement.
CCAAGCCATGCCGTTAAGGATGTGCAGCGAACAAATCATCAACAAAATGCCGACCACCGCAAACGGAGCAGATTCGTACGGTGTGTCAATCAACCAGGAACCGATCTGCAATTTCTGCGGTTGAATCATCGCGATGACCGGGGTGAGAGAGAGTACCAACGAAACCGGAATCAACGTCACGGTCAAAACCAAAGACAGGACGCCCATTGGAAATTTCACCAGTAGATAGCCAATGCCCGCCCAACTTTCACGACTGGTCATCAACGCTTTCGCTTGCTCCAGAACAGTTCGATCTGAATTTGATTGAGTTGCATTCGTGACAACTCTTGAGGGAATCGAGGTTCGCAAAAGCCCTTGGGCGAGTCTTCGTTCGAGAGCCGTAAATCCTTTGATGCCCAGAAAGGTCCCGAGCAAAATGAACAAGCCGATCCAGATGATCGCCGTACTGACTCCTAACGAAAGGCCAACAATCAAGAAGACAAAATAGATCAGGCTCAGTGGAAATGACAAAAACAGATACAACATGTTCTGAAACGTTTGACGGTGTGTCACGACGGCCATGAACCCTCCGCCCGGAATTGGCCCGGGTAACTGCGGGTCAGCAACCAGTCGCTTCACGGGCGGTACCGGCTGAGGCATGTCGTTTGCAGCCGGGACGGGTGATCGGTTGGATGCAGGACGCGCCATCACCTCACTGTACGATTGCATGTCAGACTTAAGTTCGCTCACGCGTTGGTAGCGAAGCGAGGGTTCTTTTTCCAGAGTTTGCAAAACGATTTCGTCGAGGCGGACATCCACGGACACTTTCTTCGATGGCGGAGCAAAACGACCCAGCGGCAACTCTCCCGTTAAGAGCTCATAGAAGACGACACCGAGTGAATAGATGTCGGCGCGATGATCAACATCGAGAGGGCTTTCAAATTGCTCCGGTGCCATGTAGTGCATCGTGCCCATCACCTGATTGGCCTTCGTCAACATCGTCGATTTTGTTTTTTTGTCCAAAAGTTTCGCCAACCCGAAGTCGGCAATTTTCACATTGCCCTCAGTGTCGACCATGATGTTCTCGGGCTTAATGTCGCGATGCACGATTCCTTTGTCATGCGCGAACTGTAGCGCGTCGCAAACCGCTGGAACAATCTCAAGCGCTTGGCGTGGACCCAGCTTTCCGGATCGAAGCATCTGTCGAAGGTTGATTCCGTCGATGTATTCCATGATGAAGTAATAGACTCCATCGGCTTGCCCGAAGTCGTACACCGTCACAATGTTCTGATGACTGAGCTTGGCCAGCGCCTGTGCTTCGCGAACGAATCGGTCTGCGAAACCCTGTGAAGCCTGTGCATCGGGGCGAATGATCTTCAGAGCGACCAGACGATTGAGGCTTGTCTGCCGTGCACAATAGACGTCTCCCATTCCGCCCCGTGCAACCAGGTGCAAGATCTCAAGCTGCGGAAATTTGGCTGCCAGCTCTGGCTCAATCGAAGCGGCTCTGCTACCCGAGCCGCCTGGTTGGGCCTCGGTCGGGTGCATGTCCAGAGTGCCAACTTCTGCGTGCCACTTCTGCATTCCAAGCTTCAACAGACAAGCCATGCAGGGCGTGCCCGAAGTGCCATCAGAAAGTTCCGCGCCGCACTCAGGGCAGGTAAGGTCGGTCTGGCGTCGGTGTTCAGCGCGTCCGGAATTCATGTGATTCGCCGTTTGTTTATCGTGTGAGTTTCTCCGTAAACACAACAGCAGGACTCTTCGAAAAAGGTTACACGGGAACCATAAGAAAGTTTCGTTTTTTTGGCCAAACGAATCAGTCGTTGCGAAAAACGTCGAATAATTGCTGGATTTCCGAGTCGACTTCTTCTGGAGTGGAAACTGTATTTTCAATTTCAGCTCTTAGAATCTCGCCAAATCGTTGCCGCATCCTGTGAACGGCGACCTTCACTGCCACTTCCGACATTCCCAGTTGATCAGCCGCTTCGCCAAGCGTTTCATCGTTGTTCTTGCCGCTAAGAAATTTGTTGAGCTTGTCAAACTGATGAGCCTTGCCTCGATCGGCAAATTCTGACCTTAACGTTTGACTGACCCGCTCAAGCAATGTTTTGGCCCATTGTTTTTGATAAATCAACTCCGGCGTTTCGGCATGAGCAGGCTCCAGACGATATCGGTTATCCGCTTCGCCAAAATCCAGAGACAACAACGACTTGCCACCGCCACGTTTCTGAGCGCGGGACTTATCCCATTCATTGATCAAGAAATGTTTGAGGGCTTTCAATAAAAACGAACGGAACTTTCCAAGACCCGGTTCGACATGCTTGATGCTGTCACGCTGAAGAAGATTCGCAAAAAAAGCTTGCGTCAAGTCCGCGGCAACATTGGCGTCGTTTCCTTGTCGACGCACAAACGTGTAGAGCGGATACCAATAAGTCTGGCATAAATCTTGGAGTGCAGAATTTGCAGCAGCGGTGTCGTCCTGGTTGACCGCTCGGACAATGCTCCACTGCGTCGTGGCAAACTGACGCTTGCCTTCAAAGGGGTGATCGCTGGACATTCATTGATTGTATGGACATGCCCCGCTCGGAAACAGGGTAATTGTCTGCAACCCTTTGCCCTTCTTGCAAAGCTTCGATCGGCGATCACAAAACGAGCTGCGCAGCTTTCAAAAAATTGCTCTGAAAAAACCCTGTAACCATTGAGTCAGTTTCCTGCTGTTGAGGCTAAGCAACTCAATGAAAGGAAAACATGAATCACTCAACAACCTTGGCACCAAGCAAACTCAATCCAATTTTACAGGACTTTCAAATGCAACTCTCCAAACTGATCAATCGTTCTCGCCTTGCGGCGCTGGCAATCATTCTCGCAACCACCATGGCTCCCAACCTGATAGCCGACGACGATACTCAGGTTTGGCAAGGGGAGCTGGACTTTGGCGTCGCCATGCTCACACTAAAGGTTGAAATCAAGGAAGAGAAACAAGGGTACTCCGCCGTCGCGTACTCGGTAGATCAAGGCAACACAAAGATCCCTGTTGATAAGGTCGAAATTGCAAACAACAAGATTATTCTGAAACTCAGTGCGGTCAACGCCAGCTTTAAAGGCACGATCGGCAAGACGGGTAAAGACTGCAATGGAACATTCACTCAACATGGTAGGGACTTCGAATTGAAGCTCATCCGCCAGGAGTCAGACAAAGCAGATTCCCCCAAACTGGTCGAATTTTGGAAAGGCACATTTGAACCTGAGAAAGGAATCAAGCTGGAAATGGGAATCAAGGTCTTTCGCAAGCTGGACGGTTCTTTGACGGCAACGCTCGATAGTTATTCTCAAGGAGTCACGGATCTGCCCGTCGAATTGGTGAAGCAGGACGACAGCTACCAGGTGAAATATCCGGCGGCTAATTTGGAGTATTCGGGAACGCTTGATGAATCCAGAAAACGACTTGTGGGAAAAATCAAACAGGGAAGCAGCGAGCATGAACTCGCGTTCACGAAAGCTAACTTCGAGGAAGCTCCAAAATTCAACCGCCCGCAAACTCCGAAAGCTCCGTTTCCTTATGAATCGCTGGAGGTCAACTACGAAAACCCCAAGCAATCGGCGAAGCTTGCCGGCACGTTAACGTTGCCCCGTGGCAAAGGACCGTTTCCCGTTGCAATTACGATCTCGGGTTCCGGGGCATCGGACCGTGACGCATCGCATTTTGGCCATAAACCTTTCTTCGTGATCGCTGATCATCTGACACGTCAGGGCATTGCGGTTTTGCGTTTTGACGATCGTGGCAGAGGTGGATCGACCGGTGATTTCTCTGGGGCTACTTCCGCTGATTTTGCGACGGACGTCGAAGCTGGAATCGAATTTTTGAAACGGCATCCAAAAATTGACGCAGACAAAATTGGATTGATCGGTCACAGCGAAGGAGGCTTGATTGCTCCGATGGTAGCTGCTGAGCGAAGCGACGTTCACTTTATTGTGATGTTGGCTGGGACGGGGGTGAACGGTGGCGTGATCCTTAAATCCCAAAGCACCGCGATCATGAAGTCCGGTGGCGAATCCGAAGCAAAACTGGAAGCGAATCGCAAAGTTCACGATGCAATTCTTTCGCTGGTCGAAAAAAACCCTGACGTAACTCATGACGAAATCAAAGCCGCCGGTAAGTCATTGTTGGACTCGATCGAAGACGACACCACTCGAGGGTTGATGGAGTCAAGCGTCAAGCAGTTGGTCGCGATTTTAAAATCGGAATGGGTTCGCTACTTCGTATCCCACGATCCTGCCAAAACGCTCGCCAATGTTGAGTGCCATGTATTGGCCATGAATGGTGAAAAAGATCTGCAGGTTCTGTGTGACTTGAACATGAATCCGATTGAGCGGGCCTTGCAGCAAGGGTCTCCCGCCAGCTTCAAGATCGTACGACTTCCAAACACGAACCATGTTTTCCAGGAGACGGACGGTTCTGGATCGCCGGAAGACTATCAAACGATCGAGCAATCGTTCTCGCCAAAAGCGTTAAAGATCATTGGCGACTGGGTGCAGAAAGTAACTCGATAGATTGAGCTCAATACCGTCGATCTAGAGTTAGTGTTTAAGTTCAGGCTCATGTTTGTAGTACCGACTTCAGTCGGAATCAGCGCGCCCTCCGGGCCCCTTCCGCCTAAAGGCGCCTAAAGGCGGTACTACGAACCGACGGTGCCCGTTTCGCCTTAACGCGGACTACAAGCTGACGCCCGTTTCGCCCTAAACGGGACTACGAACCGACGCCCCGTATATCTGGTTTGTGTGCGAAATCGGTGATTTACTGGAAAATGAAAGCGACTGCCGCGAGGAACTTGAGTTACATGGTGCGTTTCTCAATTTCAAATGCCTTCATTCGATAGGTTAACGTTGACGGTTTGATTCCGAGTAAATCAGCAGCACCACCTTCGCCCGAAACGCGCCAATTAGCGTGTTCCAGCGCCGCGATCAGGTTCTGTTTCTCTCGTCGCCGAAACTCCGCGTCTGTTAGGAAGTCGGTGTCATTTACAAGTTCGGAGTGGGTAGATGAATGGTTATCGTCAGCTGCCGAACTTTGACTGGGTAACGCGAGATCGAGTCGAATTCGCTTGCCTTTGCTCAGAATGACAGCCCGTTCCAGAACGTTGCGAAGTTCGCGAATGTTTCCAGGCCATGCGAGACTTTGTAACCATTCGCCTTGTTGGCGAGTGATCGTTAATGGCTCTTTGCCCATGGATTTGCAAATGTTGCCCAGCAAATGCGTTGTCAATGGAAGGATGTCATCTTTTCTTTCTCGCAGCGGCGGTACGCTGATTGGAAACACGCTCAACCGGTAGTACAAATCTTCGCGAAAATTGCCGGCCCTGATTTCGGCTTCCAGATCGCGGTTCGTCGCGGCGACAATGCGAACATCCACCGAAACGGTTCTCTCGTCGCCAACCCGTTCGAATTGATTCTCCTGTAATGCTCGAAGCAACTTGCTTTGCAGAGACAATGGGATCTCACCGACTTCGTCCAGGAACAGTGTTCCTCCGTCTGCTAGTTGCATGCGGCCAACGCGGTCCTTGTGCGCTCCGGTAAAGGCTCCCTTGACGTGACCGAAAAACTCACTTTCGAAAAGCTCTTTGGGTATCGATGCACAATTGACTTTGACCAGCGCGCGATCGGCACGCGGGCTGTTCGTATGAATCGCCCGTGCGATCATTTCCTTGCCAACGCCGGATTCGCCCAGCACGAGTACGTTAGCCGTCGTTTGCGCAACTGCTTCGACTTGTTCGAGCGTGCGTTTGAGTGCGGGAGTATCGCCAATGATCTCACCAAAGTTGGCAGTAACTTTGATTTCATCACGCAAGTAGTCACGCTCGAGAAGCAATTGTTCCTTGAGCTTTTCGATTTCCCTGTAGGCTGACTCACGTTCTTGCCGAGCTTTCAATCGTTCTGCAATATCGCGAAACACAACAACTGCACCACTCAGTGTTCCATGTTTTCGAATCGGCGTACTTGTGTATTCGACAGGAATCGCTCGACCATCGGAATGCCAGAAAACTTCGTCGTCAACGCGATGAACTTCCCCGTCTTTAAACGCGGCGTAGATCGGGCAATCCTCTCGAGCGAAATGCGAGCCATCGGCGTGCGAATGATGATGAACTTGATGAGCCGACTTACCAATACACTCATCAATGCTCCAGCCAAGTATGTCAGTCGAAGCTTGATTGGCAAAAGTCATTCGCCCCTCATTGTCCAATCCGTAAATGCCTTCACCGGCTGCGTTAAGAATTAACTCATGAGTCTGCTGCAAGTGATCGTATTGCGCCTTCGTCCTGGCCAGTTCGTTGTCCGGGGAAAACACCAGCAAAGCAATCCGGTTAACGACGGAATCGCTCGCTGAAGCATTGTTCGCTGAGTTAACGGACCAAATTGCGGACCAAATTGAAAGCACACCTTTGAGATTGGGATTGATTCCACAAGTCACCGGAAGCCCTTGCAAGCATTTTTCGGTCGCAATTACATCCGCAACATTTTGAAGGACCAAGTCACCGTTCGACTCATCAAACAGATCGGTCAACTGGATGCCATCAGCCTTGCGGTCGATCTGTTTGAGCCACGTTCGGCTGATCGAAAAAACAGCATCCTCTGAATCAACAGCAGCCATGAACAACGGCGCGTCGGCGACGAGATTTTCGATCGTTTTCGACATGGATCTCTCAGGAATATGAAAAAGCGCTTTCGGAGAATTGCGATTCACAGGTTTTTGCAAATGGAATGCGGCCAAAAACAGGTGCTTTTCTCAATTTTTGGCTTTGGCACGCTCGATGCAGTGGCCCACTCACAACATTGTAGCAGCGATCGAACGGTCACAGTTTTTTGTAAACGGCCCGCACGATTGATCAAAGAACCATATCGAGGAGAAATCGTGAACGAGCAACTTGCCGCCGAATTCAAGCCACCTTTCACGCAAGACACCGCTTTGGCAAAAGTCAGAGCTGCCGAAGCAGCATGGAACCTTCGTGACCCAGAACGAGTAGCACTCGCCTACTCGGAAGATTCGCGATGGCGAAACCGAGACCAGTTTTTTTCTGGACGAGATGCTATTCGAGATTTTCTGAAGACCAAGTGGAAGAAGGAACTTGACTACAAGTTAATCAAGGAGCTTTGGGCGTTCACGGACAACCGAATTTCCGTGAGGTTTGAATACGAATGGCACGACAAAGATGGTCAGTGGTTTCGTACCCATGGAAATGAACACTGGGAGTTTGACGATGACGGACTGATGCAAGTTCGTGATATGAGTGCCAACGACGTTCCGATTCAGGAATCTGAACGGCGACTTAAATAACCAATAGCAACGTTTGCTTGATTTTCGAGATCAGCGTCACTTACATAATTCAACCCCTTACTCAATTCGAAGGAAAAGATCATGTCGTTACCCGTACCAGGAATCGAAGTCACTCATGGCGATACAGCATTAGTTGTTATTGACCCGCAGGTTGATTTTCTGAGCCCCAAAGGAGTTTCGTGGGGAGTCGTCGGCCAAAGCGTAACGGAGAACAATACGGTCGAGAATATCGAATCGTTGTTCCGCACTGCCAAAGAAGCGGACATGCAAGTTTTCGTTTCCCCGCATTACTACTACCCGCACGATCACCAGTGGAAGTTTGAAGGAACGCTCGAACGATTGATGCATGACATCAACATGTTTGACCGCAAAGGCCCCTTGATTCTTGACGAGTTTGCTAAGTCGGGAGCCGACTGGATGGAGCAGTACAAGCCTTACATTGAAGACGGTGAAACTATCGTGACCAGTCCTCACAAAGTGTTTGGGCCACAGACAAACGATCTCGTTCTGCAGCTTCGCAAACGGACGATTCGCAAGGTTCTATTGGCGGGTATGTCTGCAAACCTGTGTGTCGAGTCTCATTTGCGCGACTTGTTGGAGCAAGGTTTCGAGGTTGGCGTTGTCGCCGATGCTACGGCCGCCGCGAAGTTGCCGCAGCTGGACGGCATGCAAGCCGCACTGACGAACTACCAAATGTTGGCGAGCGAAACGATCAATACTCAAGAAGCCGTCGAACGCATCGCAGCTTCGCACAGCGGCTCTGTGTCGACTGCGTTGTAGCACAGCATTTGCGATGCAGGCGTGGCTTACATCAACAAGCGATCGCCGATGCCCAAACAAACACTTCAATTTCGCGTCACCCGAAGCAGGTCTTTCTTAACTACACAATTACAGGAACCAATCATGTATCTCCAATCAAAAACCAATTTTCGCTTTAACACGATCAAAATCGTACTGGCCATAGTGCTGGGGATCGTTTCAGCGACTCTGGTTGTCGCTCAAGACACAACCAACGCCGTGAAACCGTATGCGGTTACTTACAAGACTGAGAAAATCGAAGGGCTCGATATTTTCTACCGAGAAGCTGGCCCCAAGGATGCTCCGACAATTTTGTTGCTGCACGGTTTTCCAACTTCTTCACACATGTTTCGAAACCTGATCCCCGAACTGGCTGAAGAGTTTCACGTTATCGCGCCCGACTACCCGGGGTATGGAAACAGTTCGATGCCAACCGTCGATGAGTTTGACTATACGTTCGACAACGTAACCACCATCGTGGACAAGCTGATTGAGAGAATCGGCGTAGACAAGTACAGCATTTATTTAATGGACTACGGCGCACCGGTTGGCTTTCGATTGGCCGTTCGGCATCCAGAACGGGTCGAATCGCTGATTATTCAGAACGGTAACGCCTACGACGAAGGCTTGAAAGAGTTTTGGAATCCATTAAGGGCGTACTGGAAAGACCGGTCGCCTGAGAACGCGAAAGCGCTGAAAGGCATACTGACGATTGACGCCACCAAGTGGCAGTACACGCACGGAGTTCGCAACGTTGAAACAATCAGTCCCGATACCTGGGGACATGTTCAACCGTTGCTTGATCGCCCCGGCAATCAGGAAATCCAACTTGCCATGTTTTACGACTACGGCAGCAATCCAGCTAGATATCCGAAATGGCAGGAGTACTTGAGAAAACATCAGCCCCCGACATTGATCGTGTGGGGAAAAAATGACCAAATCTTTCCCGCGGACGGTGCACATCCCTATAAGCGGGATTTGAAGAATCTCGAATTCCACTTGCTCAACACAGGGCACTTTGCACTGGAAGAAGACGGACAACTGATTGCCAGATACATGCGTGACTTTCTCGGGCGACATGTATCCAAAAACGGAACAAATTGAGCTCCAGGTAGGACGGCTTTAACAAGCAAACTTCAACAACAACAAACCGACTTGAATAAAAAGGAAACGACAATGACGACTTTCACTATCCACAGCACTGAAACTGCACCAGATTCCTCAAAGCCATTGCTTGAGAAAGCACAGCAAAAATACGGAATGATACCAAACCTTATGGGGCTGATGGCTGAATCGCCAACGGCAATTGCAGCGTACCAAACGCTCGCCGGGCTTTTTGAGAAATCGAGTTTTACTCCGACCGAACGAAACATAGTTTGGTTGACGATCAGTTACGAAAACGAATGTCACTATTGCATGGCCGCCCACACGGCGATCGCCGGCAGCGAAAAAGTTGACGGCGAAATTGTGGAAGCAATTCGAGCAGGAGAACCAATCGCTGATCCACGACTCGAATCGCTCCGAGCCTTTACAAGTTCACTTGTGACGAATCGAGGCTGGGTTTCTGGGGAGGAGGTCACCGCTTTTCTCAACGCTGGATTTACGCGAGAGAATGTGTTTGACGTTCTCGTTGGTATCTCTCAAAAGGTTCTCTCAAATTATTCCAACCACCTCGCTGAAACCGCCATCGATCTGCCTTTTCAAAAGTACGCTTGGACCAAGGGCTCCGCTGTGGCTGGGTAATCGAAATCGGGGTGTTCAATAAGTTCCGGTGTCGCCGCCAATCGTGCGGCGGCATCTCTCGTTCGAATCTACCGGCAAGGCATTGTTGGACTCGATTGAAGACGACGCCCCCCGAGGGTTGATGGAGTCAAGCGTCAAACAGCTGGTTGCGATTCTAAATAAACGTGCGCAAAGATGTCTGTATAAATTGAGATGGCGTCAGACTACGAAAAAAGCTTCCATCTGAGAATTGAAATTGTCTGCAAACAATCGTTCTCAGGAGGAAGCCC
>JBCAWX010000017.1:0-149249 GCA_038534355.1 Planctomycetota bacterium | reverse complement strand
TTGGAGAGCCAATTTTTAGACTTTGCAAACTCTATGTTTCAAACCTATCAATGCACGATGTTTCAAACCTATCAATGCACGATGTTTCAAACCTATCAATGCACGCGAATCCGCCAACGCATATTCGGTTGGCCCGTCGCGATGAAATGGTACGATGGGTTTAGATATTTCATCGCTCCGATGTTTGGTTGGCATGGTCAACTGTCGGCTCGGTGATTTTGCTCGTTATGCGTCTGGAATAGATTGTGCCCGCGTCTGAGAACCAACTCTTGGAATTCCTAAATGAAGCAATTGCCGCTCGCGCGAATCATGATGATCGAATTGGTGGCGGTCGGAGGCAATTCTTGGAGCACGTGAAGTGGCTCGTTCAGCGACATGGCTTCCCGTTACCCTCTGAACAAAAACTTGATGCTTGCGCAATGCCCTTTGTATTCCAAGAACTAAATTATGACGGATACAGCTTGTCGTCTCGTACCGGAGATTACGGTCACCTAACTGACATTGTTGATATTGATGTCATCATTTGGTCGGACGGAAGATCACGCGATGAGATTACCGACGAAGAATTTGGTGATTACAACAGGTTCTGCCATAATGCGATCAATTGCAGAGCCAAACATTGATCTGTGTGCCGCAATCGACGCATATCAAACGCATGAACCGAAGTGGCGAAACATGCGGTTTTTAATGGTTTGCTAATCGTCCCGGCTCGGTGATCGTTGCCGTTAGGACGGCATCCTTGCCATCTAAACGTTGGATTGACCTGAATTTGAGTAGGTCAAGCCACCCCGTGAGGCGTCGCTAACTTCGCGGAAAACTGCGGCGAAACGCCGTGGTAACTCGCTTGGTATTGGTTCATCTTTTGATGATTCATTCCAAGTGCCTTGCTACTGGGCACTTTTAGCCGAAATCGTTTGGCGATGCATTTTGACAGTACTGGCCCAAGTACCACGCTTCGGGACACACTGCCGCGCCGCCGAACCAGGGATTGGACCGGAAATCGATAGTTCGTGGTAAGCTGATGGACAGCTGTCTTCGACCTTCCGGTCAATCCAACGTTATCCCGCTTGTCGAAGCTTCTTATTCCTGGCTGAATGATGAGAACCTTTTCCTTAAGAACACTTCTAGTATTTACTATGGTGGTCGCAGTCGTTTTGGTTCTTCTTGTTTCGAAATTCAGCTTTGAATATCCAGTCGTGGACACTGGACGCCTCAGGGATGGCAAAGAGACTCTAGTTATGTATATTGACGCTGGCCCCAATATGGTTCGGCAAGTTGAGGTTCCAGAATATCAGCTTAACGATTCGAAAACCCAAGTCATCAAGACCATGACGCTGCTAGAATTAGTAATGTTTGAATGGAAATGCCCCGTATTCGAGCTAAACCCTATTCGACCATCGTATTGAGTAAATGGCAAACCTACCCCGATAAATCGCCAGATAAAAAACGTTCCTGAAACATTCTGTCAATCTAAAAAGACTTTCCAATTATGTTTTCGTAATTCTGGCGCGGCCTTGATTGCGAGGCGTTTTTCGAGGCGTTTTTCGAGGTTGTTTTTTTGGCGTGGCCAGTGGATTGTTGCGGTGAATTGATTTTGGAATTCGTGTCTTTAGGCGGCCGTTATCCCGCGTACCCAACTGCAAGAATATGGCTCTAATTGGAATCGGCATTCCGACTTTTCTAGCAGTGGCCTTCGCGTTTTGCGCCCACTTTTCCTCAAACAGTTTTGAATCTGGCTATCGACGTGGCATCGTTGCGAGTGCGGTACCGAGTATACCGCTCGCGATAGCTGTGTTCTTGTGGCTGGGGACGATGTTTAGATGCCCGACAACAATTGCTGCAGTACTCAGCATTGTTTTCTTAATCGCATTTTCAATGATTGTATCTGCACTAACCGGGGTGCTCTTCCTAGCTGACTACAAGCGACTGTCCAAATAGACGACCGTTGTCGTTTTGTAATCATGGTAGAAACAGAATAGTCGACCATGAACCGTTTGATGACATGAATGGGATAACAAAATGTTCCTGAAACATTCTGTTAATCAAAAAAGGCTTTCCAGTTGCGTTTTTGTACTTCTGGCACGGTCTTGTTTGCGAGGAGTTGTTTTGTGTTGTTGGCGTGGTTAATTGCAGAATTTGCAAATTCGCCGTGTCGAATTTAAACTCCCTTGTGCTTTGCTCGTAGCTTCGTTCTGGCTCCCGGTGCACACTGAAGTAACGAAACGCAATGACCATAGCCGGACTTGCGGTGGGTTAGAAAATGGATGATCAACCGCCCCGGCTTGGTGATCACCACCGATCACTGCCGTTTTGTTGCTTTTGAAATGGTGAACTGATTTTAAATGGAACACGACCGCTTCAAATCATCGAGCGACTCCTTTGAGCACGCTGGCATCCAATTCCGCTTCAACTGGAAAACTAATTCCAGCATTTCCTTTGAGCTTTGCGTTAGCAAAGAGGAATCTCGTATCACGCAGGTACTCGGATGGGTCGATGTTCATGACACTGATGACGAACGACGCGTGAAAATTCGACTCTGCGTTGACCACAGTTGCTTGAAATTCGAGCAACTGGAAACGCTCATCGACAAGATCTGCGCTGAACTTGGGCTCCCCAATGACGCATACACAGCAACCTTTATCAGTCCACTTAAACGAATGTCGATTCAATCGGAGTCCATGTGCGAGTTTGTTACCTATGGTGAGTCGGACCCCGAGGACAACGGCTGGGACGATCGAGGTGGCATTTCGCCGTTTGAAATAATTGAACGAGAGCGGGCCTTCGGCATGATCCTAGAGATTTATCCGGAATTCCATGCGGCTATCGACGAAACGGGGCGCCCAAAATTCTTGTCCCAACTCGGTGAGCAATTCTTGGATATCGGAGAGACAATGACGCTGGCGCGAAGCATGAAAAAAACGATTGAAGCTGGCGACCACAACAAACTAGAGTCAGTGTTCGCGCTGATAGAAAAACTGGTTGTTTATGGTGACGAGTATACACGTCGGGCTTCTTTGACACGTCTATTCGAGTGTCTTCACAACGACCATGGATACGAAAGATTAGGCCCAGAGGATTTCAAGCCGTTCTTGAAACCGCAGACGATGGTCAAGTGGTCCGAAGTCTCTGCCGAACTGAATGATCGCGACACTACAAAGTGATGCACGCGAAGCCGGCGCCGAACTAGGAATTGGACCGGAAGTCAGTAGTACGTGGTAAGCTGATGGAAAGCAGTCTTTGACATTGCGGTCAATCCAACGTTATCCGACTTAGATGCATTACGAATTTCGCGAATTAGAATCGGGCCAACAACACTCTATTTTCATGGGGTTCAACGCTCACTATGTATTCGATGACGGATTCGAACATCCTTTGCATGGATCAGTGGTTTGGTGTTATTCCTGCAATAAAGTCTCGGCTGCGGAGAGCTTTGAAATTGACAAGCCGAGAAATGAACTTTGGAAAGCGCGCTGTTTGGACGTTATTGCGGGACGATCTGAAGAATGGCCCTACCCTGGCGAATGCCCGACACGACAGGAAGCCGCGCTTAAACTTCGGACCGCAGAACGATATTGGAGTCAATTCACCAATCGCACCGCTCCTCCGCGGTGCCTTTGTTGTGGAGGATTTGAATTTGCCCACATGGAGCTAGATGGTTTAACAGAACTGAACGACGGGCGAAGACTAGAGTGCACTGGATGGCTGACTTCTGGCTTTCGCGGTGAGCCTTCAATTGAATTCAATGGAAACGGCGAACGCGCCAGATAACAATCCGTTCCTGAAACATTCTGTCATGCTAAAAAAGACATTCCAATTGGATTTTCGTACGTCTGCTCGGTCTTGTTTGCGAGGCGTTTTTTGGGGTTGTTGTTGGCGTGACCAGTCGTTTGTAGCACTGCATGCTGGCTTGACGGCGGAGCACAGAGTCTCCGGTGGAATCTTTGAGGTTGATGCTCAATTGCTTGCGTGTTGATCAATTCCAAGGTAAAACATCTTCGGTTCCGCGGTTAGGTTAAACCATTTGGTCAGTCGAAAGACAGGGTCGTCTAATGGCGCGATGAAGATCTGCCCCTCCTCACTTGAAGAGCCAACTTTTTGATTTTGCAATCTACATGTGTCAAACTTTTCAATACACGCGAAGTCGCGGGGCCGGGCGACTTTGAAGTGGACAATCAACTCCCGCGAGTCGGTTATCGCAGACGTTTGCCCGCTAACAGAACATGATTCCACGAATAATTGCATTTCTGGTCGTCGCAACATTGATCTGGCTGGTCGTGCGTAGCCGGTATCCGATTCGCGTTACGATAGACGATCGCGGCGTAAAAAATGGAACACGGCTACCACCTCTCATTTATGATCGCCTATCTGAATTCGCTCAAGAAAACCTATTGCCGGGAGAACAAATCACGGTCAAAGGACATTACGTTTCTGGACGCATAAGGTGGGTACTTCCAAGCTCCACTAATCCCAATTTGGCACAGCGGCTGAGAAATTACATGTATACAGAGATTGGCTAACGCCACTGGTTCGCGGTCGTTTGTTTCGAGAGCTCATCTTTGTTGTTGGTCTCTTGGCGTTTCCGACGCAGTTGATTTGCGCTGCAAAAATGTGGGACGCTGGCAGGAATTCACAAGCTTACTTCTACCTGTTCATGTTCTCGGGCGGGCTTGCGGTGGTGTTCCTTGGAATGAGTGCGTTAAGGAGCGTTCAAAGAAGAGAATACGGGATATTCCTTTTCGTGATGCCGATGCTGACTGTTTCGGCATTGCTCGAGGCTCTTTACATAGGTGCAATGCTTGGCTGGGTCAGGTAGGCAGGAACTGCGGCCTCGAGTAACCTTGCTTTGATCCGAAGCACCTTTAATAAGAAAACGAAAAAAAGGTTCCGGGGACCTTAAAGAGGTGGCATGATCTTTCGAAGGATCGCCGGAGGGCTTGCGCCCTAACGCTACATGAAAAGAAAACATCAGGCTCAGCTCGAGAAAGTAGCGGACCGGCGCAAGCCGGCCGGTGACGAACAATGACGAACCCAATGCGATTACAATTGTCTTGCAGTTCGTCGGAGAGCCATCAAGCTAACCAACGAGGGCTGGCAGCCCTCACTACGTTGGGTGAAAACGAAAAAGGTTCCGGGGACCTTAAAGAGTTGGCTGGTCTTTCGATACGCATCGTTAATTGATGGTTTTGTCTTTGAGATTTATCCACTTGGAAAGCATCCGCCGACCATCGGAACGCGCATCGGCTTTTCGGTCGACGATGTCGATTTGATCGTCTCGCTGCTTCTGGATGCCGTCGCGGAATTGATTTCTAAACCGGCTGACAGCGAGTGGGGCAGACGAGCTGTCGTGAAGGATCTGGATGGACATGTCGTTGAGCTGCTATCGCCCCCGAATCGTGATAAGATTGTGGCATCTGACGAGGCGTCAACCGGTGTGATGACCGTCACTCATTCGAAAGGTATGAATCCAGGCGATGCTGATCGGCCGTGACCAAGCGGACGAACCAAACGATGCGTGTGAGCCGTCGAGTTGAGTTTATTGGAGTGGTCAGTCGTTCACGGCGGCCACGTGATCGTTTACGCTATCCCGGCAAAGCCACGCTTAAGCAAGGCTCTTTGTATGACAACACTGCTGCTTTCTTCGCGACAGACTGGCGACGCACAGTCCCTGTGGCGCGCCGCGATCAATCGGAAATGGCCAGTGGTTCGCGCTCGCGGATTGACGATTCCCGATTTTGATGATGACGAAGTGGTAATTTACGTCGAAGCACTTTTTGCACCGGAGATTGCCAAACGACTTGATCGCGAATTACTTGACCCCGCCGAAGACTGGCTGGTTAACCTTCCGTTCTCGCTGACTCGCCGACAGATTTACTTGACCACACTGGGTGAGGCCCGGCTAATCGCTGAGCCAACCTTTATCAAACCACCAAACGATAAATCATTCATCGCACAGGTTTACGAATCTGGAGCTGACCTTTCAACGGCGTTTGATGACAGTACTTTGGTATTGGTTGCGACCCCGGTGAATTGGGTATCTGAGTACCGTTGCTTTTGCCTTGACGGTCGGGTGGTGACGCATTCGCCATACTTGAGGTGTGGAGAATTGGCAATAAGTTCGGACTACGCAATAACTGATCAAGAATCTGCGAACGCAATAGCGACTGCCGAGCAAGCCATCGAGCATACCGCATCTGGTTTGCCACGTGCCGTCGTTATTGATGTTGGGGAGATTGAGAATGAAGGCTGGGCTGTAGTTGAAGCGAACGGAGCCTGGGGGGCCGGGATCTATGGATGCGACCCTCACTTAGTTTTGGACGTTATTAGGCACTGCACAATACGAACGCAGACGCCGGAATAACAAAAAATAGCGCCGCATAACGAACGGAGCACATGGGGCCGCCCGCAGAGTGCCTTTTGGAAAACGAAAAAGGTTCCGGGAACCTTAAAAAGTTGGCATGATCTTTCGAAGGATCACCGGAGGGCTCGCGCCCTAGCGCTACATGAAAAGAAAACGTCAGGCTCAGCTTAAGAAAGTAGCGGACCGGCGCAAGCCGGCCGGTGTCGAACAATGACGAACCCAATGCGATTACAATTGTCTTGCAGTTCGTCGGAGGAAAACGAAAAAGGTTCCGGGGACCTTACAAAGTTGGCACATATTTGAATCGGGTGCGGCGATACTGATTGAACACAATGATCGAGTTCAATGGGCTCGCTCACGGATCCGGAATTGGGGTGACAAATCCGATGCCGAGACTAACTCAATATAAACCGAAAAAACATGGCTGGTCCCGCTGCAAACATTCTTGTCAATTTTGATGATCCGCCGACATGGCGAATGCTTCTCAAACCCTACGCTGTGGGATGGCGAGACGGCGGGTTTTGCTACATCTCACTCAACAAAACCGATTACTCAGATCCAGAATCTGTTCGCCCATTTGTCGGTTCAGTTCAGCGTCTTGGCGTCGACGTTCCTGGGTGTGAATACGAGCATGTGGAAATCGCAGCAATTGAACGAACTGCGAATCGTAAATTTACCCACTCGGTAACTCTTGCTGCGATGTGCAATCAGCACGTCGATCATCGATTGCTATGTTCAACCGCTGGCAAGATTGCAATGGCTTGCAATGGAATCGTTGATTTCGATTTGCTTGACGCTCCAATTGAGAAGCTTGGCATGTCAAGATGCGAGTGGGTTGGCGATGACCCTGCCTGCTGGACTATAATCGGGGACGCAAGTGCATGTGGCCGTTGGCTAGAGCATAAGAATTTCCACATGGTAAAATAGGTATTAACATTTCGTTGCACACTGAGCCGTGGGTCGCGCGGTTGGCAATATTGACGACTTCGCCGCGGCCCGGTGAATCCTGTTGATATGCAACAAGAGCCAACCTATGGTCGAAACTAAACGCAAACTCGACTCATTGCTTGATCCGAGCGACGTCGAGCACGTTCGCAAGCGGCCTGCGATGTTCCTAGGCAGCACAGACTTCTTCGGCTTCGTTCAATACCTCGTATCCGGGTTCGACCCTATGCTTGATTCCAGTCTTTATCCGTCCAGGAAAAAATGAAGCCGTCTCGCTGGATTCTCGCGTTGCTGTTCCTTTCGGTGGTCGTGTTGCCAATTGGCGGTTGTTTTGTCTTGATTGGTTTACTTGCTCCGCCCGATGTCACGGTTCATGCTGACGTAATCCCAAGGGACCGGGCACATTATTCGGCAGTCGTGACCACAGAATTTCCCGCGGATAACGCGTACTGCTACGATTTGAATACATACATCTCGATTCCCAATATTGACACGACCAATGTCAATGTTGCGAATGAATTGGGTCAAGTACCCGCTTTCCAATTCGAAGGATCGATTTTCATTGTTTTGCACAAGGGTAGGAATTATTCGCGAGGTCTTGTCCTTACAAAGAATGCTGCCGATCTTGCCGATAAGCACCGAACCATTGAGTTTCGAAAACTGGAGCCCGGCCTTTACTATTGGGAACAAGACGGACAACGTAGCGTATATGAACCGGATCTTTATGAACGCGAACTAGTATTGCCGATTGGCGAGTAAAATCCGTTGCATTCGCAATCGGAATGCGCGTGCATCGAAGTTCAAGTCTATTGTTCCGGCCGGGTGATCGTTGCCGTTTGTCGAATGAAACTTGATCTATGCGAGCTTAACTTTGAAATCAATGACACCCCAAACCATGACCTGCATGGATTCTCTAACCGAAAAACGAGCGAGTTTTGATGAGGCAGAATTTGCGACGTCGGTTGGATTCGTACTGGCGTTTAGAATTGTTTTGCATTGTGCTATTAGTCGGAACGGCTCTGCTCTTTTGCGCCGCGACCGGCCAATGGATTGGCAGCTTTGCGGTCTCTTGTTTGTTCGTGATGAGCGTTTTGCTTTTGGTTGGGGCAAGCTACTGGCGTGCAAAGTTACGGCAGATGAACGGGGATGTGAAACTGCTGCAAACTACATTGATTTGGGTTGAACGACTCCATCGACCCTTGTTAGTTGCCGTAATTGCCATCCTTGTGTTGACTGCGTCCGACTTCTTCATTTCAGGGATCTCTCGCAACACAATCGATCGGACGGTTGCGCGTCTGGCAACACTGCTATCGGTTTTGGAATATATCAACTACTATCACATCCAACTCCAGCATTTTGATCACTTGCCAGATCTAGATCGGTTGTTGAAAGGTCGTGGATTTCGTCGTTCCAAAATGAGCAATGACCTACGACGACATCGGGAGCTAAAGAACAGTTCTGGATAGCTTAGCGATGCACGCTGCGTGGCCGACAGCGAGTTTGCACATAGACGATAAAAACAAGGCCGCCCGGTTGTCGCTTACTTCATGGGAAAACGAAAAAGGTTCCGGGGACCCTAAAAAGTTGGCATGATCTTTCGAAGGATCACCGGAGGGCTCGCGCCCTAACGCTACTTGAAAACGAAAAAGGTTCAAAACGAAAAAGGTTCCAGGGACCTTAAAGGTGGCGGAAATCAGCCGAATGTTACGAAACTAATTTCGCCCCGCCATGACACCTCCATCCACGTCCCAAACTGCGCCGGTCACCCAAGCAGCTTGATCGGACAGCAGAAATGTAATCGAGTTTCCAACATCGGCTGGCCGTCCAACACGACCGGAAGGATGAAAGTCATTAAATCCTTGAAGCGTTTCTTCGATTTTCGAAGGCTCGATGAATTCACCATAGATTGGCGTAACGACCATGGCAGGTGAAACGGCGTTGACACGAATGTTTTGGTCAGCCAATTCCATCGCCATGTGTTGAGTCAACGAATGCAATCCAGCTTTTGCCATTGAATAGGCCGACGACGGCGTAGCTTTAATCGCTTGTTTGGCCCACATTGAGCCGACATGCACGATCGACCCACCCCCATTATCACTCATGTTTCTTGCGACAGCCTGCGAGATTACGAATCCGGCCCAGTTTAGATCCATATAGCTGTCATAGTCGTTTTTCTCGTGGTCCAGGAAGGACTTGGGGTTGAAATGACCAGCTGAAAAAACGAAGTACTTCAAATGCTGATCAGTTTTCTCAATGTAATCAACAACCGCATTGATTCCATTGGCGTCGTACAAATCCGCTTGAATGGTTTCAACCGAACCCGGCCCTTCAATTTCGTTTCTTGCGGATTCCAATTTGTTTTTTGAGCGACCCGTAATGACGACGGCTATTCCCTGGGAGGCCAATTGCTTAGCGGTTTCCAGTCCCATGCCACTGGAGCCGCCAACGATTAAAGCAGCGATCGATTTACTCTTCATCTTTTCACCTTGAGGTTTAACGGTTTGATTTGATGTTCAAAAACTGGACCGTTATCATGTTGAATCCTTACGAATGAGATAAACGAAGAATTGATGGTTACCCATTTGTAACCGGTAACTTTGGAGTGACTTTCTTTGAGCAGTGAGCCAAAAAAAATTGAGAAAATTATCCCCAGCAATGCGGCTCAGATTGTGGAGACCATATTTCGTTGCAAATGGTCGCTTACGGTTTATTCGCTGTTGGTCAAAGGCATTCATCGTCCAGGAGAGATGGCGCGCAGCGTCGACGGACTTACAAAAAAAGTCCTTCACGATTGCCTCAACAAAAACATCGAATTTGGCATACTGGAGCGTCGAGCTTTCTCGGACGCTCCGCCGCGTGTCGAATACCATCTGACGTCATTTGGCAATAAGTTTCTTCAGGTGCTCAAGGAAATTGAACGATTGCAAGACGATTTGGTCCAACAGTCTGCGAACAGAAAAGGGATCCAGGGACCTTAAAGAGTGGCATGAACTTTCGAAGGGCCACCGGAGGGCTCGCGCCCTACCGCTACTTGAAACAGAAAAGGGATCCAGGGACCTTAAAGAGGTGGCATGATCTTTCGAAGGGCCACCGGAGGGCTCGCGCCCTACCGCTACTTGAAAGCATCGAAATCGTCAGGCGCAGCTCGAGAATGTAGCGGACCGGCGCAAGCCGGCCGGTGACGTACAACGGCAACATAATGAGATTACAATTGTCTTGCAGTTCGTCGGAGAGCCATCAAGCTAACCAACGAGGGCTGGCAGCCCTCAATACGTTGGAAGGCCGCGAAGTAAATCAACAAGGGCTGGCAGCCCTCACTACGTTTTGGAAATCGGGATTGGTGAACTTGTTTGATTTCGCGGTTGGAGTTGCGTGAGTGCTAATCAGAGAGCAAGTTTTGTCCAGCGAGTTTGTCGTGCCGATTCCCGACTGTTGAAATGACCTATAGGAATTCCGAAAAGGGAAACGATGCGAAAATCATTTGTCCATGGCGTTGGTGGTGTCCTCAGCGCTGACATTGCAGTTCCGGAACATGAGCGTGAACTTTCCTTTTACTCGTCAGTTCTCACAACTGGTGATGCCCCACTCTGGCGTGACGATCTGACCAACAATCTTGGCACACCGATCATTGGCCTCGGAGTTCGAGTTCCGGAATATGAGTCGCTGCCGCTGCAATGGATGCCTCACTTTCAAGTCGCTGACGTAGCCACGAGCGTCGCAAGTGTGATCGAAATGGGGGGCAAAGAAATCATGCATGGCAAAGCCGAGGATGGCCAAAGTCAGTGGGCGGTTCTCACCGATCAATTTGGGGCGGCATTCGGAGTTATCCCAGTCGTGCCTGGTGACTCAGACTCCTCAGGCCAGAATGAACATCTCGGCTGCATCGCTTGGCTTTCATTGACAGTTCCAGACGCTGTGACAAGCCGGGACTTTTATCAACAAGCCGTGGGTTGGAACGCCAAATCCATGGAGATAGAGGATGGTGAAGATCCTTCCGCAGGAATTGAGATGCAGTGCGGCAATGGAGTTGCCGCTGCGGAAATCCGACGGTACCGAGATGATCTTGGTGACATCCCGTCCGTCTGGCTAATTCACTTGCCAGTCGACGACCTCGCGGAGAGTCTTCGAAGGGTTAGCGCAAGCGGAGGTGAAATCATTATGGAAAACACCAAAGCAAAATACGCCGTTGTTCGCGATCCTGTTGGTGTAAGCTTTGCAATTCAGGCCGGCTAGAAACCCGCGGCAAGAAATGCTGGGCAAACTCGAGGATAGATGCGTCGTCGCCCGTAAGTTGTTCATGCCAGCCGGCTTGCGCCGGTCCGCTACAGTTTGGAGGGAGGCACCGAGGGAGTCACCGAGGGAGTCACCAGCCGGCTTGCGCCGGTCCGCTACGGTTTGGAGAGAGGCACCGAGAGAGTCACCGGCCGGCTTGCGCCGGTCCGCTACGGTTTGGATGCTTTGAATTGACCATTGATAGATGGTAGGGTGTTGGCTGCCGTTATGATGATTTGAAGTTGCTTCGGGCTCGGCGATCATTGTCGCTGTGCGCTTAACTCCAAATCGGTTCATTCACAGCAACAGGCAATTCAAAATGAATCGACCGCTGTTAAATCGACCGCTATTATTAACCGCCATTGCAGGTGCAAGTGTTGCAATCGTTGGGCTCATCGTCTACGCCTCGATCATGAGTCAGGGAAACAACGATGATCAAACGCTTTCGAAGAACCCAGACGGTTCCAATGTAAGCGACCAAGATTCCGGCCATCAGGATGAGGAACTTTCGTCTGAGGTAAACGAAGCCTGGATGACCTTCACAACGGTTGCAGAGTCCGGTGATGTAGAGCGACTAGAAGAACTCTCGACTCAAAGTGGCTACGAAAGCCTGACTGACGTCGATGCCATTACGCTGGTCGGACAGCAGCCGGATCAAATTCGATTCTGGAACATTACGGATGCGACGTTCTCTGTTTCAGTCGGCCCTTCGATGAAGCCGTCTGGGTGGCATTTCGTTAAGGAACGCGGCGAATGGAAACTGGACAAGGTTTATCCCGGACGATGAAAACCAAATCGTTGCAATTCGGAATTGAATCGACGATGCGAGATAACCAGTGAGTGTTTAACTTCTCGGATGAAGTTGGACGGCCCGCCGGTGCTCAAACGTTCTGGTCCAAAAGCAAGTTGGTCGAGTTAACACCCGACGATTGGTTCCCTGACACTAGCATTGCCTTCACGAACTACAGTTCGCGGTTCAACCGCAACAAGCTTGCTTCACCCTCTTCCACAAGCAGCACTGAATCGACTGATTCAAAAAACGTTGTCAGGACACTATTGGGAGCATATTCGAGAAACATCCGAAGTGCTCTGGGGTGTCCCATGCGGTCATCCCAACGATTGACACGAATAGAATCCTGAAGACCGTGAATCGTCATGGAGGTCATAAGATAGAGCGAGTTTTCTTGTTGCAGATAAAGCTGTTTTCGCAGCAGGCTCAGCGATTGGGCTTGGGTTTGCATGCCTCGGCACAGGAATACATTCAGTCGATTGTGAGATTCGAGCAAGCGTTCGATTGCAGGTTGCAAAGCAGAGCCACTCCATCGCCAAAATTTCCCGGTATGGATTCCGGCTGGCAGCGACGGTTTGGAGGAGGCGTCTGACTGTGATTCGAAGGGGCGGTCCAGCAACGTCAAGTCGACATCGTGGTCCAGTGAAACGCTGACGGAATCTGAATCGGTATCGATATCGTCAGCAATCGAAACGCTCATTGTTGGAAACGATTCGATCTGTTTGTCGTCGTAAATTTCCTCCATTTCGTTTTCGGACAATTCGACGTCATTGGGATCATTGGAGTCAAATGTGAACTGAGCGGGGCTCTCTAATGTTTTCCCTTGTTTTGACGATCCCTCTGAAGTCGTCTTTGGGGTTGGAGCCGGTTCGGCCGATTCGATTTCGGAATCATTGATTTGATCGGCCGCATCCGCGTTCACTTCATCGTTTGCCTGACGCGACTGAGTGTGTCCCGGAGCATCGTCAGCGAGATCATCATCGCTGGCGTCATTGAACGGACTGGCGTCCAGCGGGTCGTCCGAGTCCGGTTCGTCGAAAGCGTTGGTAGGTTGCGAGGGGCCGAAAGAGAATCGGGGTTCGTCATCCAGGTCGAGCGTTGGTTGTGTGGCAGAATCGTTGGAGTCACCGATTTCAGCGTCATCAAAATCATCAAAAAGATTGTTGGAATCGTCATTTTCAAATCGAACAGGCGGCGAATCGGAGTCGACTTTGGACTCTGTATCGACAGTGATCGGTTTTTCGTCGATCGATTGAATGGATTCCAAACTTGCGCCCCCTTCATCATCGATGTCGATTTCGCTGTTAAATTCACCCAACGTTGAGGGTGAGTCTTCGTCTTCGAAGTTGACGTGGAACTCGGCATTTGAGATACCAATTTGTGGCATCTCAACATCCAATTTGACCGAACCGATTGTCAGACTGTCACCGTTGATTAGTCGCGAACGGTTTTTTGATCGCTGGTTAACGACGATGGACGCTTCGGGATCGAGGCATTCGATATACCCACCGGAGGAATGGCAACGGAGGCGACAGTAGATGGCGGCGATGTTACGATCGTTGAGACAGTAATCGGCAGCAGCCCCCGAGCCGATGGTGCACGATTGACCAGGCCGAAGGTGGATTGAGACGTTGGGAATCTCATTACGTGATTGGATCGAAAGTCGGGTCACACTAAATAAGATACAGCAAACTGCGGAAATCGGATGGCCAGGTAAGGTTTTTCAAGCAGAAATTCAGCCTTGGGGCGCAGCGGTATCTATGGTTTACGAACGAGTTGAGTTGATGTTGCAGAAATTTCAAATAATCAGGAAATCTGGTTTTCCGGCCATTGCGAGCTTGGTACAGTCAGAGCTTCGTGTTCGGCAGGGGGCGCTATGAAAAACAACTCGATTTCGTGGAAGGAGGGCATGTTTCTGCTGCCCCAGCACTTCCAGGGTCAAGAGAATTACTTTGAATCACAGTTGTCCGCCAGCTCTCGCGTCGATCAGACTTTTGGATACGGATTTCGCGATTTAGAAATCGATTCGACAGCGTTCGAGGACTGGAAGTTAACGGTTTCACGGGCGACAGGGCGGACCCAGGAAGGGACCTTGTTCGACTTTCTTCCCAATGAAATTCCCTCGCTCGATTTGCGTACTTGTGATGATGGCCAAGCCAAGCAACGGATGGAGCGCAACGAATCGGTTCCCATCTACTTGGCCATTTCGACAGTCAAACCGAACACCAAAAACATTACCACCGATGACGCTGCCGAAGTCTGTCGGTACCGCGAGTTCGAAGCCGACGTCTACGATCTGCATACGGGCATCAACACACGTCAGATTGTGTTCAAAAAACTGAAGGCTGTTTTGACCAGTTCAAACCAGCGAGGTCTCGACTTCGAGTACTTGCCGATCGGTAAGCTGGAGTTGACGGAATCGGGTGGCGGGCAAGTCCCCAGGTTCTCAATAACCAACCATCCGCCACTGACTCGTTCGTTGGCGACTGAGGGTTCGGTGCAGATGTATCAGAAAATGGAGGATCAACTTTCTGGTTATCTGCGACGTTTGATCGAGTACCTCGACGCCAGCGGGTTTGGCATCGCGGGCATCGCAGACCAGGAAGACAGCGAAACACTCTTTCGCTACTTTAAGCTGAGCGAGCTTCGCGGTTGGCTGGTTACACACAACCAGTCTCAGGGTCGCCACCCGTTTGATTGTTTTCAACATCTTTGTCAGGTCGTCGGTCAATTGGCGATCGTGGATCCGCAACAGGAGCGGCTGGTCAACTACATTCGTTATGACCACGAGGATATCTTTGCGTCGATTGATTGGGCGTGGCAACGCATTCGCCGTTGCTTTGTCGATCCGGGCGATACTCGTGTCCGTCGGATTCCATTGATTGCCGAAGCGATGCAAACCGAGGCGGGCAACGATGTGATCATGAAGGCAGTCATTCCTCCAGAGATGTTTCAATCAGACTGGCAGCTGTACATTGCCTTTAATTATGGCGACATGAACAAAGAAGACGCTGCTCTGTTTTTCAACACCTACTTGCAGGACGCGCGGCAGTTCTACTGGAAGCTTGGCAGTCACGAAAAAATTGATCGCTACTTTGTCAATCGCGAACAGGGTGTCATGTTTGACAACCCGCAACGTACCAAATCAGAACTTCCCAAAAAGCCGGGTTGGATCTACTCGGACATTATCCGCGATGAATACTGGGACGGTGTCATGGTCTCCGGGACGATTTGTCTCCGGATTGACCAGGAAAACCTGCGCACACCCATGTCCGATTTAGGCACCGAAAAAATCACCGTTGGCATCAACCAGCGGACCTTTCAGTACCGGATGTCAATTTTCGGAGTGAAGCGAAATGCTTGAGCGATACTGATCCGCAACGCACCCTTGACCCGCTGCAACTGATCACCAGGTAACCGTTTTACATGTCGCCCGAATACGAAAAAGTCATCGACCCGTTATTTACCAACTTGTTGGCCATCATCCAGCGAGCCGATCGGTTGTCGATTCGGGATTTGACCGTTGAATTGCGTGAGGAATTTGACCGAGCCAACTCGATCATGGAGACGGATCGAGAATGGAAGTACGCGTTATACGCCATGGTCGCGTGGGTCGATTCTGAAATGATCATCAGCCACAATCGGTGGAAGGACGAGACGCTCGAAGCGTACTACTTCAAGTCCGGAAACGCTTATACTGAGTTCTTTCTACGCGCGGAAAAAGCTTATGAGAAGCGATATTTTAACGCATTCGAAGTGTTCTATATCTGTTTCATGTTTGGCTACCATGGTGTTTACCAAACGGGTGACAAGACGACGGTGCCGAAAAGTCTGCCAGTATCGGATGCCGAATGGCAGAAGAAGGCAGCTGGTCGAATCGCGCGAATTCGCAAGACGGAGAAAGAGGAAAGTTGGGGAGATCTTCGCGATGAAGAATGGGAAAGTCGACCTCTCGATGGGAGCGTCAATTTGATTAACAGTTTGATCTTCTTCGCCATTGTCGCCATGGTCACTGCCATGTTGGTTCTGGTTCGATTGTTTGGTTAACTTCCTTTATGCCCCTTTTGAATCACTAGTTTGTCTATCGTTGAGGAACGCGAATGAACAGTTTTATTCGACTGATTGAAAACGCGCTTTGGCCGTTTCGCGTCATCTGGTCCTATGCCAGTCGATTCTTGCGATATGGCAAGATGGCTCAAAAGGGTCCGGCGATGTCGTTGGCCGCGAAAATCGCGGTCGCGTTTTTTCTTGGCTTGGCCACATTCATTACGGTCATGTGGATCGTCGGTGCGTTCAACGAACGAACGACGTTTCATGCAAAAATTGTCGGATACACGTTTGTTGACTATCCGATTTATTACCTGATCGCGTTGTTGTTGGCGGTGGCGGTCTATTTCAGCATCCGCATGGCGACCCGTGAGAAACCATCCCTGTATCCGGAAATTGATCGGTGCTGGGAACCGATCGAAGCGTGGCGTGAAAAGAACTCGTTGGCATGGAATGAGTTCCACCGCTATCTGGTGCTGGGTGCCGATCTGGAAACTGCTAAAGCGATGCATGCGGAAATGCAGGATCGAAAAATCGGTCCGCTGCCCAACGGTGTCAATGAGTGGATGCACTGGTTTGGAACCAACGCGAGTGCTTACCTGCATCTGAAAAAAGCGTGTCACGTCAGTGATCGGCTGGAGCGGCTTTCTGGCAAGACCAGTGCCGCGTCGATCGATCCGACCAATACCTTGCAAGCTTCAGTCGGCGTCCCGGATTGGTCGGGCAGTGTCGGCGTCGATGCGATGACCGAAGAAGTCGGCTATGGCGATTCCATGGGAGACTTTGGCGACTCACTGGACCCAGCCCAATCGCTTGATCCGTATGCCGATGATGACGATTTGCCGATGCAGTCGATCGACACGCAAGATTCGGAGTCGGTGGACGATGAAGAGGAGGACTTTGGCGAAGAGGGCGATACACCATCCGATCGGGTAAAATACGTTTGCCAGATGATCCGTTCACGAACCTCTGGAGAGATGCCGCTCAACGGGGTCGTGGTTGTGATTCCATTCGACAAATTCATGCATCGAGAAAATTTTAAGGCGATCACAAACGCCGTGAAAAAGGATCTGTTGGAAATACGGAATCAGCTCGACATTCAGTTTCCAGTGTCGTTTCTGTTTTGCTCGATGGAAAAAGATCAAGGGTTTCCCAAACTGCAAAACCTGCTCGGAGCAAAACGGAGTGGCTCAGGGCGATTTGGAGCTGGCTGTCGAATTTCAGAGATCCCGTTTCTTGAGAAGAGTAATTTGGCGATTCAGGTCGATCGCGCTTGTCAGTCGTTTGAGGATTGGGTTACCAATCGCTGGGGAAAAAGTAGCCAGTTGTCACGCGCCGCTCAAAATAAAGAGCTGTACAAACTGGTGATTCGTGTCCGACAACAGTTTCGCCCACGTTTGATTCATCTGTTGCAGCAGTCGTTGTTATGGAGTGAAAGTGAGATACCGGACGAGTATGTTGATTTGAGTCTTGCCGGGTGTTACTTTGCATCTACCGGCGAGCACTCAGCAGAGCGCGGTTTTTTGAACGGCGTGTTTTTGAAATGCGACGAATTTGCAGAAACGGCGAGTTGGGGTGAGCGAATTTTGAATCACGACCGATTTCAATCGGCGATGGCATCCCTCATCTCGGTCACCGGCGTGGTGGCATTGGTCGGTGTCGTTGTTTGGATGTTTGTGGGATAGATGATCATGAGTAGTGGCCAACCCAATCCATCACAACCGGAACAGAATCCGGCAGACATCGACCGCGAAGCGTCGGCTTCGCGCGAGGAGATGCTGGACTCACTGCTTGATCAAACCCGACAAGCGGTTGACGATGAAGGCTACCATAAGTTGTTGACCGAGCACGTTCGGGCACAACGTCTGTCATCCAAATTCGATTTTGAAAACCTTGCGGAGCTTGTCCGGTGCATCGTCAATCGAACGCGTATTGATGAGCTGCCGATCGATAAAGAGGAAGCGATCAACTGGATTGCGACTTGTTTCTACGAAGATCCGGTCGCCTGTGACCGGGTTGAATTGCTTTGGAATTCTATCGTAAGTCGGATGCACGATCATGATTGAATCCGTCGAATCACTTATTGAAAAACATCAGGCATTGGTGATTTCGATCGCCAACCGGATTCATAAACGACTGCCCCCGTTTATCCCGTTCGAAGACGTGTTGTCGTGTGGACAGGTTGGGTTGGCACAAGCGGCGCGGACCTATCAGCCGCAACCGGGCGCCAAGTTCTCGACGTACGCGTACTACCGCATCACTGGCGGCATTTATGACGGGCTCTCCCGGATGAATTGGTCGACGCGTGCCGAATACCGTCGCTACAAGGCGATGCAAATGGCCAACGCGGTCGTGGAAGCGAATGCTGCCGATTCCTCCGAGTCAGCTGAAGCTGAGAGTAACGCGAAGTGGTTCGCCAATACCGTCGAAAATTTGTCAGTGGTCTACCTGTTTTCAGCAGGCGATGAAGAAAACCCCATCGAAAACCAACTGGCCGCCGAAGACCATACCCCCGATCAGCAAGCTGAGACCAACGAACTTAAGGACAAGTTGCATCGAGCCCTTGCGAGTCTGCCCGATGAAGAACGAAAGTTGATTCAGCTTTCCTATTTCGAGGGTATGTCGTTGGCGGAAGCTGCCAGTCAGCTGAACAAAAGTCGGTCATGGGGCAGTCGAACGCATGCACGAATCCTGAAATCGTTAGGGAGCCAGTTGCTGGGAACATCCAGTTGAAGGGTTCCGTTGGCAATGCGACGCCACAACCGAAAACGAGCTTCGCTCGTGAGGACTTGAATTTTCAACCAACCCGATCGCCAACATCAATTTGGCTGTTTATTGACCAGCCATCAGGACGAATTTACCAACCAACGATCCATCGAAACATTTCGGAAGAATGAACGAGATAGCCATGAGCGATGAAGAGAATCAGGACGAGACGCCTCAAAACGTTGACGACGGAGCTTCTGAAGGTGGCAATGAGACGGAGGATGACATGGAATCGACAGAAACTTCAGAAGTCACGTCCGATGAAACATTTGGGACTGATTCCGACGTTGATGCTGGCGACGCTTCGTCCGGCGACGAAGCCCCCGCTGGCTTTGATGCGTCGGCGCTCCCAGAGATCGAAGCCAACTTTGACGACGAAAACCTGAATGACTTGATTCGGCGCAGCCTTACTCCGATCACCGATGAGTTGCCCTGTGGCGAAAACGAACAAGCGGCTTCGTCCGTGATCTCGCAAATTGAAACAACCATCGACTCGATTCATGAATCGTTAAGAACCGGATTTTCCGAAGCGGTTCGGGATGATAACTCGGTAGGCTTCGATATCTCCAGCACGGGTCGAGAGGCCGGTGAATTGGTCGAGCAGATCGTCGAATGTCTCGAGGAGCAATGTAAGTCGACGGTCCTGGCTTCGTATCTGCCACAGTTGATGTTGATCGAGTACGGGTTGCCCGGTTTCAGTGCCGGTCTCGATGTCTTTCGAGAGTTGCTGGAGCGATTCGAAGGTCACGTGTTTCCTCGTGACCGTGAGAAGCTAATGAACTTTTTGCGTCGTGGTGTCTTTGTCGGCAATGACGACAAGGTGACGGAAAACTTCAAGCTGTTTCTCTATCAGCCAATTACAGAAATTCGCCGGCTTCCTTACGCGCTATTGCGTAATTCGCGCATCCGGGGTGCCAATACGGATGTCGAAGGTAGCTACGCGAACGATGCGGCCAGCTCGTCAGTTGAGTATTACGTCAAGTTGATTGACGATCTGAATCAACTGATTGAGTCGGCCAAAAATGCCAATCAAAAACTTGGCACGATGTTGGAAGATCCGATGTTCGAGATCGTCAGCTATTCGTTTGTCGATTCGCTCGAACGGATGTCCAATATTGTGACGTCGTTGGCGACCGACAATTGCTCCGGCTATCCACCGGTGGAAGCCGAAGAGGGCGATGAAGCGGAAAGCTCGACCGGTGCGGCGCCGAAAGCTGCCGCAATGACCGGAGAGATCGTCAACCGCGAGCAAGCCATCGATCTACTCAACCGGATAGCTGACTTTTTTCATCAAACCGAACGACATTCTCCGGTTTCCTATCGGATCCGCGAAACCGTTCGGTGGTGCAAAATGGATCTTCCCGAGTTGCTTCAGGAACTGCTCAGCGACGATCAAGGGCCGCTGGACGAACTTGGGAAACGGGTTGGCTTTCGGGCCATGGATTCCGATGAGTCTCAATACGACGGGTGACCAAGTGTGCGGGCGTGGGTGGTGAATTGAGGATGATTTGACTGATTGAGCCGCGAATCAGAGTCAATTATCACAGTCAAACTTGCCCGCTCGATCAGAATCACCGTCCGATTGAGCAACTGTTTCACATCCATAAAGTGGAGTTAATACGAACGTCGACTATCCTTGTCAGGTGCCGGGTTAGTCGTCGAAGACCCCAAACGACGCGACAATTCGCAGAAAACGCGATTTCGTGAGAGATTTTATGCCCCTCGGTGTAATTTCCTTGAGCGGCAATCGCAGAGCATTACAATTTTGATTGACGGTAAAAACCAGCTTTGTTGACCTTCACAACGTGATCAACAACTCGTTTTCGTTTTTGCAAGTTGAGATCTTCATTTAGAAAGCGCAGACAATGGCGAAATCCAAAATGGCAGCCAAACAGGTTGCCGCCAAGAAAAACAAAACCAGAACTCATATCTGGTATGAAGTAGAAACGGGTGGCGCAATTGAAAAGAAGGATATCCCGTTTGATATTGCCGTCATGTCGGATCTCTCCGGTGACAACGAAGATCGTCGAGATCTACGAGATCGCCAATTTGTAGAAGTCAGCGACCCGGGCAAGTTTGACGATCTTGTCAAAAATATCAAACCCAAGCTCGATCTGGAAGTCGATTTTGGCGAACCTGGCAGCGAGACCACACAAGCCGTTTCGCTGGACTTTAAATCGATGGAAGACTTCAGCCCCGAAGCAGTGCTCGCGGCAGTTGCCCGTCAAGTACCCAGTGTTGCAGCCATGAAAGAGCTTCGTGAAGCACTCCTGGAAACACGCCAGAAAGTCAACGTTAGTCGTGAGTTTGAAAAGAAGCTCAAAGACATGTTGAGTAATCCAGAATCTCTGGCACAACTCAAGTCCGAGTTGGACAAAGAAGACTGATCGCGGACGCGGCTTGATTGGTCATTCGTTGATGATCAATCAAGCGTCATTTTGTAAACAGGCTGATCCCAGTGGTTTTACTGAACGATCAGCCGCTCACCATCCCGGCCGACACCACTCACGACGACTTAATTTGAAGGTAGTAACGTGGAAGAAAAACAAGAAGAAGCAGCCCCACAAGTAACCACAACAGAAGGCGTTTCGTTTCTCGATCAACTGGTCGATGCGACCAGCGGTACCGATCGTTCTGAAACGACCAGCTGGTTGAGCAAGATCGTTGGTGATGCCGAAAAAGGTACGTTCCGAATCGAGAAGAAGACGCTGTCTGCAATCGACGACCGCGTACGTGAATTGGATGCCCAGCTATCGGTCGAAGTCAGTAAAGTTCTGCACAATGAGAAGTTCCAGAAACTGGAAGGCTCTTGGCGCGGTCTCGAAAGCCTGGTGAAGAATTCGCTGTTGGGCAGCGATTTGCGAATCCAGGTCTTCGACGTTTCCAAAGAAGAGTTTTTGGACGACCTGACGTCTGCAAATTTCCAGTCGACGACTCTGTACGACAAAATCTATACACGTCGTTACAACACGCTGGGTGGGGTGCCGATCGGTTCGATCGTAGGTGACTTTGAATTTTCACACGCAGCCGTTGATGTTAAAGCACTGGCGACGATGGCAAAAGTTTGTGCCGTTTCGCATGCTCCGTTCATCACATCTCCTTCGCCGAAAATGTTCGGGATCCCTGAAGACAAGGGCTGGGAAGTGCTGGAGAACCTGGATGATACGGCGATCGAAAATCGTTTCTTGAATCCGAGCGTCGTCGAAATGACTGATTGGCGAGCGTTCCGTGAAATGGAAGATTCACGATATGTTGCCATGTGCATGCCCAAAGCCATGGCACGTTTGCCTTATGGTAAAAGTGATTGTGAGCAAGCAGTTCAGGCGTTTGGCTACCAGGAATTTCCGCTCGGTGATGACGGGAAACCACAGCAAACGGAAGTGGATCGTTATTGCTGGATGAACGCTGCCTATTGCATGGCACAGTGCATGAGCGATGCATTTGCTTACTATGGCTGGTCGGTTGGAATTCGCGGTTTGGAAAGTGGTGGAAAAGTGGAAGGGCTTCCGATTCACTACTTCACTTCCGAGCACTCCGACACGCGAGTTCAATGCCCGACGCAAGTTCCATTGCCGATGAGTAAAGATGCGATCCTGGGTAAAGTCGGTTTCCTTCCGCTGTTGTATGAGTTGAACACAAACCACGCGGTCTTTATCGGCGGCCAAACGGTTCACAAGCCAAAGCAGTATGATGATTCGTCGGCCGGAAACGCCGCGACCGCGAACGAAAATCTGTCGGCTCGATTGCCTTATATCATGGCAGTTTCTCGTGCCGCTCACGCGTTGCAGCCGATGCTTCGAATTCAACTCGGTAAGTCCAAAGAGGCAGACGAGATTGAAGAATACATCCATACCTGGTTCGTCAACAACTTTGTTTTGGACCAGGACAAGGCCAGCGAAGAAGCAAAAGCGCGGAAGCCATTCCGGTTTGCCGAGATCAAAGTTACAGAAGACCCGACCGATCCTGGCGTTTATCACGTCAAAGCAAACCTGCGGCCTCACTTCCAGGTCGAAGAGATCAACATGTCGATGTCTTTGGTCGCCAGCCGCAACGAAGGTTAAGCCTTCGAGTAATGATTCGTTTCAACGGGAAGTCCGGAGTTACCACGCTCCGGCTTCCATGGCACGATTCTGATGCGCGACGCTGTTACCCCAACTGAGGCGGTCCGTTCTGTGAATTCCGACCATGCGAAAATATTTGTCGAATGGTTGGAGCATGCCGACCTGAAAAGGATTCGGAATCTCGATGAGCTGTTCGCGACCATCGCGATCCAAATTGCTGATATCGAAGCGCAGTTCGTCAAGATTGTCCGCTCGGTACTCGCTCATCCCAAATTTCAACAACTCGAATCTTCCTTTCGAAGTATCTATGAGTTGATCAACTCCGCGACTGCGGATGCGGGCGACGTTCGCAATATGCCCCCGGCACGACGTGTCAATGTTTTCGTGTTGGACATTTCCGCGCAAGAACTTCAGTCGGATTTGACGGCTAATTCCTATCGTCAAACCTGGATCTACGACAAACTTTTTCGCAAACGTTTTGACTTGCTGATTGGCGAACAGAACGTTGATATTGAAGGGTATTCAGCGGTCTATCCGTTCAGCCTGATGGTCGTCGATTTTGATTTTGCACTTGGCGAACCCGAACGAAACGCAGCCGATCGGATGGCTCCCAAATTGGATCAGATCGATTTGCCAGCCGTCAGGAAACTCGCCAAAGTTGGTGAAGAATGCTTCTGCATGTTTATGATGTCGCTCTCTCCGCGTTTCTTTGGCGAGTCATTCACCACGTTCAGTCAACTGGAAAACGTGATTGACGTTCACTCGATTCTGCGAGGCGCACGTTATCAAGCGTGGAATGATTTTCGACGTCAGGAAGACTCTCGGATGATCGGCGTCACAATGCCCCGAGTGCTGATTCGCAAGCCCTATAAAAATCACGTCATGGGACGGACGTTGGACCACGATGAAAACGTTGAACGAGCAACGGGTATCGTGTTTAGCGAGTTTGATGGCTGCCCGACGGCCGAAAAGATGTTGTGGGGGCGATCCTCCTTCGCCGTCGTCCAGCCGATCCTGCGGTCGTTTAAACAGTACGACTGGTTTTCTGATGTCAGCGGCATCGATCGAAAGTTTGATTCGATTCCCACCAATAATGACGAATACGAACCGGGCTATGATGGCGGGTTGATTGATCAGTATCCACAACTCCATTTCGAAACCGATTCTCCGCTGGTGGCTAACTATTCACCAGCGGAAATCATCATTTCTGAAGCGGACGAAGCGGCCTACAGTTCAATCGGGCTGATCCCAGTTTTTTCGATTAACCAGTCGCCTTACATCGCAGCACTCTCCAGTCAGTCGGTTCAGCAGCCTCGCGATTTTTCGACCGAAGAATCAAGTGCCAATTTGCGTTTGTCGTCGATGTTTAACTATATGATGTGCATCTGTCGCATGGCCCATCGACTAAAAATCGAATGTCGTTCTCAAATTGGAAAATCAGACAACGCCGAAGCGATACAGGACCATATGCAACGCTGGCTGATGGAACATTCAAGCGGACGCAATCGCGGGTTGGAACAGAAGATGATCAAGCCGTTTCTTGACGAGCAAACGGGATTTTACGTCTTTGAAGACGTCACCGATCCAGGCCGATACGATTGTACAATCCGTCTCTGTCCGCATCACAAATATGACAATGGAAACGTGCGGCTGGTATTTGAACCCGTCGCACTCCGCATGCAACTCAATGCCGATGAAGGTAGCTCATGATTGATGACATCGTCCAACTGTTCAACCAGGGTGAACTTACCCAGGCAATCGAACAGGGAAACCAAGCGGTCGCCAAGAACCCGCGAGATCTCGAGTTGCGACTCGTGCTGATCCAGTTGGTCTGTTTTACAGGCGACTGGGAACGCGTGGAAAAGATTGTCCGACAACTTCAGGTTCTCGATTCCGCCAACGAACACATGGCGTTGACCAACTTCGTCAATCAACTCTCGATTGCCGAAATCCAACGCGCCGCAGTCTGGAATGACGGGATGGTTCCCGAGTTCGTCGAAACGCCAGATGACGTGACCAAGAAGCTACTGTGGGCCTGGAATTGTGCCCGCAAGGGCGATGCTGACCAGTTTCGGGAATCGATCGATTGGGTGCTGGAACAGACGCCAGAGTTAAAGCTGGAACTTGGCGGCCAATCGCACGGTGGGTTTCGCGATCTGGACGATCGCACGTGTACCATATTTGAAGCGCACACGTTGCACGGAGTCTATCTCTGGATTCCGCACGCCATCGTCGACTCGATCGATATTGCAAAACCGACACGACTGATCGACCACATCTGGTCGCACGCCAGAGTCAAACTGAAAAATGGCACTGATCTGACCGTCTACTTGCCCGGGTTGTATTTTCATTCTCTGGGTCCCGATCAACCCGAGTCGATCAAACTGGGACGAACGACCGAGTGGACGGATGTCGATGGATTTGAACAGGGGGCCGGCCGACGCATCTTTGGAGCAGGTGACGACGAGTTTACGTTGTTCGATTTTTCTGAGGCAAAGTTGAATGTCTGAATTCCTGGCTCCCATTTTGCATCGAATTCGCCGTCACGAGAGATTTTGTTCGGCCAATGACGTGATTGAAAATGTTCGTCACAACGTCGAAGCGATTCTCAACACACGGATGTCGATTCCGGGAGACTACATCCTTCGCCCAACCGATGAATCGTCGTTGGAGCTCTTGAATGATTCGCTGTTGAATTTTGGAGTCGCAGATTTTCAAAGTCTGAACATGGGCGATCCAGAAATGGAAAAACGATTCTGCGAATCGGTGAAACGAGCGATTCAACGATTTGAACCTCGTTTGGCTGGGGTGACGGTGGAGATGGTTGCCAGCAACAGTAAACGACTGATGAACATTCAAGTTCGAGGCAAACTGGTCGTGCAACCGTTCGAGAATATTGACTTCGCGTCAGGCCTCGACCTTGCCACAAAAAAGTTCGTAGTCGGTTAACGGGACGTGAAAAGCGGAACGTGAAGGGCGTGACGTGAAAAGCGGAACGTGAAGAGTCGGCTTCGAGAGACTCAGAGAATCGCGAGTTGTCTCGTTTGCGAAAAAAGCGTCTGACCTGATTTAACGAAACCGGTCTTCAAATCGACGTTTGTGTTCAGCAAATCGCTCGATTCTGCCATGGCGGGAACGAATGCGTTGTGAGAAATCAGCAGCGTCGTAATGGGTGTCAGCCAAGTCGTTGACCAGGGCAATTTCAGTCAATTCCTCAAACGGAATGCTGTTGTCCAGCAAGCCCAGATCGTATGCGTATTTGGCAGAGAATCCTGGCAGCAACACTTTCCAACCGTAGTGGATCTTTTTTGAGCTCACGGTATTCACATGGCCGGCGAGGTTGGTCGTACAGTTATTCTTGATGCTGTGGTAAAACTCGGGATCAACCGCGAGCTTGTTCATGCGGCTGACGACATCGATGAATAAGGTCTGGGCCTGTTGAGGGTTGGCAATTGATGGATAAACGTAGACTTCCGCATCCCGGTGTCTTGTGCGCACCCGGATGAGGTCTTTTTCGTCGGCCAACACATACATCAGTTCGAATTGGCGAGCGAGACCTGAGAGCGGGTTGTACTTTTCACCTGCTTCTTTGCGCACTTCTACTGACACACACAAGTAAGTGCCGTCTTGCAATCCAAAGCTGAGCATCGTGTGAGCGAGTTGGCGGACTTTGAACGGGACAACGATAAAGTCGACCGATTGAATCTCTGATAGTTCGAAGTTTCGATCGTAATAGTCAACAACGTAGTCATCGTTGGTTACATAATTGCAATTGCGAATATTTCGCAACGTAACTTCCGAGCCAGTCATTTCAGCTCGCGGCATGACGGCTTGTTCGGCAACCCAATCACGGTTGTTGGAAGGAAGAAGTTTGTCTCCCAATCCGGTCGGCAGCGAGCTGCAGCCGTTGCAAAACGGCAGAACGATCGCGGCAAACAGCGCGATACGAGCATAGCAGTAGTTGCGTGACGTGGCGAAAACCATGGTCAATCCGTGACGATCGAAAAACCCGATTAGCTTTTACGGATTCTCGGCGTTGGCATCAAGTCCGATTTTCGTTTGGCAAGCAATCATTTCTAGCGACAACAAGTCGAGCGGCTTCGACCGTAACCCCGCTGGCCCCGATCATCAATCTGTCGAGGCGGACTTTTGGGTAGATTTGTAGCAGCGGTACGATCGTGTTGTGCGGCGAGAAAGTCACGAGTGCCTCTCGTACTCCAGCTGCCAGCTCCTCAGGTGCCGAAACTCCCAGTTGCCGGGACGACCTTCTGGACCTGGTGACTTGGACGCAGTAATTCCCGCCTGATTCCCTTCAATTCGGATGGTCAAACCCAGAAGATCAACGATCAAAGGTGGTTCTCTGCAAAACCGTCTCACAAGTTCATCTGCTAAACGTCAGGCTACTTCTTTTAGCCCGTATTCTTCGCTGGGGTTGCCTGGCCCGGTTTGACCTGTTTGATTGACTTCGTCTCGTTTTTTGAACCTGGTTTTGATGCTGGCTGTTCTGATTTATCTTGCTTCAACTGTGCTTGTTGTTTGTCCCATGTCTCGCGCGGTACGAACTTGAGGGCCACAGAATTCATACAGTAGCGCATTCCGGTCGGTTGGGGCCCGTCGTCAAAAACATGGCCAAGATGGGCGTCACAGCGGCGGCAGGTCACTTCGGTACGAACCATGTTGGCGGAATAATCTGCGATCAATCCTACTGAGCTCTTCGATTTTGAAGCGGTGTAGGACGGCCAACCAGTACCTGATTTGTATTTACTTTTGGAGTCAAACAGCGGGTGTTTGCAGCACTTGCAAACGTAAACGCCATCGCGCTTTTCGTTCCAATAGCGACCGGTGTACGGCTGCTCGGTACCCTTCTGGCGGGTGACTTGGTATTCCACGTCGGTGAGCTGTTTCTTCCACGCTTGATCGGATTTAACAACCTTCTTGATCGCGTCATCTTCTGTAGACTTTGAACTTTCGTTCTGCTTCGTTTTATCAGAACTTTGTTTTGGTTTCGTCACCAAGTATCGTTCTTGAGCAATCGAATGGTTCGACCAGATGACCAACAAACAAGCAACGAAACACGTGCCGACTGATAAACGTAATGTCGAATTGAACCAATTCATCAACAACTCCCTGTTTTCGGTGTAAGCTAATCAACCGTAAAAACGATCGAAGAACGGCCAGCAAGGGTAACCGATTTATCTTGATAGACTCAACGTCCAGTCCGTTGTACGTGATTTAGTCACCGTTGGATGAGGTTCACTGGAAATTTTCTGACGATGACCGTTTTAGCTGGTCCGCCGCAAAGACCCGTATTCTGAAATGAAGATCGGAACAACGATGAATTCAACCAGCCAGCCAGCGGGACCAGAAGTCCCAACGGAACCCAATCAAGGGTCATCGACGATCGTAAAAAAGTTGGTGCTGGCCGTTGTTGGGGCACTGTTTGTTGTCGGATTGTATCTGGCCCGCAACTGGTTATCGATCGACTATCTCGCCCAACAGGAAACCCAGTTGAAAGCGTTTTATGATGCCAATCCACTCCTGACTTTGCTGGTAGCGTATCTGATTTATGTTGCGGTAACCGGGTTGTCGATTCCTGGTGCAGCGGTCCTGTCTTTGGTTTACGCGTGGTTTTTTGGATTTCTACCGTCGGTTGTGCTGTTGAGTTTTGCGTCGACGACCGGTGCCACGATCGCATTTTTAATTTGCCGATACTTGTTGCGAGACTCCGTCCAGAGTCGCTTCAGTTTGCAACTGGCAAAAGTTAACGCTGCGTTCGAGAAAGAGGGGGCGTATTATCTGCTCATAATGCGTTTGATTCCAGCGATTCCCTTTGTCGTCATCAACGCGGTCATGGCATTGACCAAAATCCGGGTGACGACGTTTTGGTGGGTCAGTCAAATAGGGATGCTGTGCGGTACAGTCGTGTACGCTTACGCCGGCTCGTCGATTCCGAATTTGGTGACGTTAAAGGAGCAAGGTGCTTCAGCGGTATTCACGTCGTCCCAGCTGTTTCAAATCACGTTTGCGTTTGTGTTGTTGGGTTTGTTCCCATTGGCGATCAAGAAGTTGTTGGGGAGTGCGAAATCAGAGATCGTTGAGGATGCAAATGCATGAATCACGGCGTCCTGCAGGTTCACGGCGAGGTCACCTTGAAGATCGTTGGTCCGTGGGTACAACTCGCGCAAAAACAAACGCGACTTGCCAATAATACGCTTGCAAGTCGCGTTAGGTATAAATGATATATTAAAGATGTGAGCGGGTAACCCCTTAGACGGCGGATGGGAATGAGAACGCTGGGGGACTTACTGCCCGCTCACAACTTAAACAGTAAGCAACGTGTGTGCCAAACTGAGAAATTGCGTGATTGATCGGGTTTCGTTCGACTCGATGACGAAGCCTAAGTCACAAATTCACGCGAAACCAAGTGATCCCGAACAAATTTGCAAAAGCATTTAATAAATCATCCAATTGATCGAGCGTTTGGTGGCTTGCGCGTCGCGTGATAATCGATTCCAATTGTCTCGATCTGAGACGTAAATTTCATTTCGAGAAACATGAACCGACGTACCCGACTTGAACAACGAATGAGCGACGCTGTCCGCAATTTGGCGGTTGGCGAAGTGGTCAGCTATGCGGACGTTGCGGCACGAGCTGGACGTCCCGGTGCGTCACGGGCAGCCGGTCGCTTGCTGGCCAAGTCAGATTCCAGCTTGCCTTGGTGGCGTGTGGTTTATTCAGATGGGCGATTGCCTCAGCATAACCCAGAGCTCCATCAGCAACGACTTGAACAAGAGGGTGTCGTTCTGAAGAACGGGCGAGTCGTCTCGGCACCCTTGGGGAGATTTGAAACGTGATTGATCTGAACAAGGTCGACGGTGTGGCGTTGATTCGGCTGAACCGAGGCAAGGTCAATGCCATGAGCCTCGATTTTTGTCGGCGCTTGATCGAAACATTGAAGATGCTCGAGGCCGATCAAGAAGTGATTGCTGCCGTCTTGATTGGAAATCCGAGAGTCTTTTCAGCCGGAGTTGACTTGCGCGAAGTCGTCGCTGGTGACCACGACTACATTGCCACTTACCTGCCGACGCTTTCCGAATGT
The DNA here is from genome assembly GCA_038534355.1 of Planctomycetota bacterium. Lineage (GTDB taxonomy): Bacteria > Planctomycetota > Planctomycetia > Pirellulales > Pirellulaceae > Mariniblastus. The sequence goes on along the minus strand of JBCAWX010000017.1, from coordinate 118,911 downwards.
TTCAAGACGGTCTTTCAGTTCGCCAAGCCATTGGTGGCTGCGATCAGTGGTCACGCCATTGCGGGCGGTTGCGTTTTGGCATCGGCTTGCGATTTGCGATTGATCCATGCGGAGGCCAAGATCGGTTTGCCTGAGTTGCGCATCGGTGTCCCCTTGCCAAGTGCGGGGATCGAGATCATGCGATTCACTGTTGCCCCGGAAGCATTGCGTGCCATGGTCAACGTTGGCCAGACGTATCTCGGTCAAGCGGCTGTGGAAGTTGGGTTAGCCGATCGATTGGTTGACCCGTCTGTTTTAGAGGCCGAAGCGATCGACGCGGCTCGGGGGCTGACGGTGGTCCCTCCGAATGTCTATCGGTTATCGAAACAGCAACAACGTGCACCGGCGATGCGTAACATCGAAGCCAACGAGGCGGAATTTGAAGCGGAAGTCATTGCGATCTGGCAGAGCCATGAGAATCGCAAAGTTGTCCAAGCTTATGTTGCCGAGCGATTGTAGATCAAACTCGGTGATCGTGAGCAAAAGGCTGGTAGCGTTCGCAAGGGATCGTATTGAATGGCAACGGATGTGTATTGATTCGTGAAGGCTGGCAGCCCTCGTCTGTCAAACTCTCCCATCGCAGCCAACCCTCGTCTGACTCACTTCATGTCATTGAACGCTTGAAAATTCTCAACGTGAAATTTCATGATTTCGAGCCCCGATTTTTCGTAGATGTCGATCGCACTGTGTCCAACATCGGGGACGATGATTTTTTCGTGGTCGATTCCCAGTGACTCCAGGTGCTGCATCCATTCAAGATTGTTTTGGTAATTGAAACCTTTGTCACCGACGTGCACGAGAATCTTCAGCATCGGTTGAGCATTGTTTGATTCCGTTTTTGTTGATCTTTTTTTGGCGTAGGCTCGAGCCAAATCCCAGGTGTTGTCTCCTTCGGAAAACTTGAGTTTCTCGTTTTCGTAACCGCCACTCTCAGAGATCCTCTTTTCGGTGGCATGGCCACCACCACCAGGCGCAGCTGAGCAAAACAATTCTGGATAGCGGAACATCAATCGCGCCGTACCACGCCCGCCCTGTGAAAACCCTTCCAGTCCCCTGCCCTCTCGTTTGGCGATCGTCCGATACTTTGAATCAATATGCGGAATCAGCTCTTTGATGAAAACATCGGCGCCCTGCTTTTTCGGGTCATCGGGCATGTTGTAGTGACTAACGGGACCACCGTTAACGAAAATATAGATGACTGGTGCCAGGTCGTTCGCTTTGGCCAGCTCATCGATTTTTGTTGTCAAGCGAATCGATTTGGTTTCACTGCCGGGCCGACCGCCGTGTAGATAGTAGACAACCGGAAATCGTTTTTTCAGAAACTCCTGCTGATCATACTGCGGTGGCAGATAGATGCAGTAGCCCACGTCCTGTTTTAGGGATGGGCTTTCAAACGTCTGATGGGCAACGGATGGAGGGAGTTTTTCTTTGAGCCATTTGCTTGGTGGGTTGACCCATTGAAAAGGCGGTTGCTGTTTCTTCTGACGTTTCGAAGCCTTCGGCTGGTCTGCTTTTTTCGTTTCTTGTCCCAACACATTCCCTTGGACAATGACGAGACTGACCAACAACAGCATTAAAGCCATCGCAACGCTGGGCCTGTCAGAATTTTTGGCGAGAGTAAAACGACAAATCAATGGCATCAGTTCATTCATTTTGGTTGCGGTGGTTTCAATTCAAAACATGAAGCGGTCGCTTAGCGCAACTTGGCAAATTTCAGAAGGTCATGCTTCCCTTTTTGGTTGGCGCTTCCTTGGTGGTTCGCCTAACCGACGCCGACGGTGACAATCTCTGGGACTTCGTAGCCTTTTCGGTATTCACGCTTGAGTAACTTGTTACCCATTTTTGCGTTTTCACCGACAAACATTTCGGTTTCCGGGTTCATCGTCATCATCGGGCTTAGCACAATCTCTTCGCTTTCAAGCTTTACGTTGTGAGCTTGAGTGTGCGTGTCCATGAATTTCATCAGCTCTGTCCACTGTGGCAAATCGACTTGTTTGAGATCTGCTGTTTTGAACGGGCTGCCGGCCTGAAACGCGATGTTGGCCAGATTGCACCAACCGGTACTGTCGTGTCCTACAGCAACGTCAGCGTTTAGCATTTCTGGTTTTTGTTGTTGAACTGCTTTTATGAAATTCGCTTGGTGAATTCCATCGCCGCGGTTCCCTTTGAACTCTTTCAGTTTCTTGCCATCGCGATCGAAAGCGACCGCCTTTCCTCGTTGGCCTTCAAGCCGCCCACCTTCGCAATAGACGATGTAGCCGCTGCCTGGGCCAGGGTGTTTGGGTGACTTCTTTCCGCCCGGTGCTTCCGCAAGGTTGCTCAATGCGATGACGACTGGAATCGAACCGGTATCAAAAAACGCAAAATGAACATTCGGTGATTCACCGGCGTCGTTCCAACTGATGCGGCCACCGCCACCGAAAACCCGTTTTGGCAACGTGACTTTGTCCTGGAAGACGTTGTTGCGTACATCATCAAGAATGTGAACACCCCAGTTGCCCATTTCTCCTGAGCCGGTATTAAAGTCCCAGTGCCAGTCGTAATGCAGGCGATCACGAAAAATCGGTTTGTCTTGAGCGGGGCCCAACCAAACGTCGTAGTCCACGTTTTTGTCGATGGGCAAAGCCGTCGCTCGTTTTCCGATCGAGGCTCTTCGCCCAATGCGGTTGACACGAGTCGCTTTGATTTCGCCCAGCGCCTTGTCTTGATGCAGAAACTTTTTGATCTCTGCTTGCATCGGATCGGAGCGTTGTTGGGTGCCGATCTGACAGACGCGTTTGAATTTGCGAGCTGCCGCGACCGTCTGACGACCTTCCCATTGCGAATGCGAAAGTGGCTTTTCGACGTAGACATGTTTGCCGGCTTCCATCGCCCATATTGCGGCCAGGCAATGCCAATGATTACAGGTCGCGACAACCACCGCATCAATCGAGTCGTTTTCCAACATCTTGCGAAGATCGGTCCACGTTTGAGCTTTACGGTATTTCGAGTTCATAATCTCGGTTCGGCTTTTATCGGGATCACACAGCCCGGCAATGTTGACGTCATCGCTTTTCGAAAACGATTTTGCCAGTTGTCCCGCTCGACCACCACAACTGATCATGCCAAGGTTGACCGTTTCAATCGGGCTGGTGTGTCTCGAGGCCAGTAGCGAATGAGCGGGCAATGACATCATGACTCCAGCACCCAGACCGGCTTTAACAATGTCTCTTCGAGTAATTTTGGGCATCTTTGATTCCTGTTAGTCGGCTTGATAATGACGTTCCGCATCGTTTGCATGGCGAACCTAGTTTAGCCTGTCGCGACACAGCTGACAAAGAATGTGTCGTACGTAAATCCGAATTGGGAACCCATTCGATACCGGTTCCACAATTCATCGATCAGCTGTTGGTATTTTTTTCGACCAAAGTAGTGCTGACCCGCGGCAGGGCCAGCGTAACCGGCGCCAATTCGACGCAAATTCTGCAGTAAGTCAGCAGGATCTTGCGGGATGTCAAACAGTTCTTCTTGAGCCAGCTTGATCTGGCTAAAGCCATGACGTTGCAGCGCTGCGCGAAGCATCGTCTCGTCTGGAAAGGAGTGCACGTGTGACCGTGTTGGATCGATTTCTTGCAATACCGAACGAAGTTCGTTCAACGTATTGGCGCCAAACGTTGTAAACGCAAACCGACCGCCATCGATCAACAACCGTCGAACTTCTGAGAAAGCTGAATCGAGTGAGCACCACTGTAGCGCGGCATTGGAGATCGCAATATCAAAGGAATGGTCATCGTACGGTGTCGACTCGATGTCGCCACAGATCAATTTGGCACGTGTTTGTTGACGAGCGAAATCGATCATGCCGGGCGAAAGGTCGATCCCGTGCAGTATCAGTCGGTCTCGAGATTCCAGTTTTTTCAACAGGCGTCCCGTACCACAGCCAAGGTCGATCAGCCGTCCCATCCAATCCGGTTGAATCAATTCCAGCAGTCGATCGCCGATCTGATTCTGCAATGCCGCGCGTTGGTCATACTCGTTCGCAGCGCGAGAGAATCGACGGGCGACTTGGCGTTTGTCGATCATCAAGTGGACTCCTGAGTAGATGAGTTCCGGCTCAACTCTGGAATCGAAGTCTGCGGTTCTTGTGTCCAGGATGTCAACATGTCAACGATCACGTTTGCTGCGGCGATCGGCAACGCATGACCGCCTGCGTGTTCCTCATAGACTGCGTTTGGGATCGTGTTGGCGATCCATCGACTCGCCTCGACGGGAACGATGCGGTCTGACGGCGAAGCGAGCACTTGGCTGGGAATATTGATTGCAGGAACCAATGGACGCAAATCGGTTTGGCAAAGAACATCCATGCCCTGTTGGAGGGCGGCGATCGCAGGAGCAAAATTTGCATCGTCTGTCATCCATCGTTCAACCATCGTTTGTCGTTGTTCGGCGTCCCAATCGGCGGGTGTTTGCAATTCCAAAAAACGTCGCCAGCCGCGTTGCTGATCTTTTTGCGTAATCCGGAAGAGTTTTTCAAACACACGCTGGTCCATTCCATGCGCCCAATCGTGCCGGATGGTAAAACAGGGAGTTGGCGAGATCAGCATGAGTCGTTTGATGTTGGCTCGGCGATTGGCTGCGGCAATCATCGCCAAAGTTGCTCCCAACGACCAACCGCACCAGTGCGAACAAGGAGGAGCCTGGGCCAGCAACGATTCAATTTGTGACTCGATCAAATCGGTACCGTCACTTCCGCCGAGGGCTGCATCTGGCGTGTCGTCAGTTGCGTTCGAGTTGCCATAGCCTGGAAGTTCAGCAACCGTGACTTCGCAATTCACTTTTCGATTTTCCAACTCTTCATTAACGGAGTTCCAACTGGTCGTTGGCATGTTCCAACCGTGAATCAGAAAGAAGTGCTGCCGATCATTCATGAGGACCCCCAGATGAATCGATCATCGATTCGATATCGGACGTCAACAATGCATCGACGAGTTGTTGGATCTGTTCTGTCGTGTGGGTTGCTGAGATCGTAATTCTCAGTCGAGATTCACCGTTGGGAACCGTGGGGGGGCGTATTGCAGAAACGAGGATCCCTTGTTCGCGAAGATGTTGGCTCGCGGCAAGGGTTGCTTCCGGTGAGCCAATCACAAGTGGTTGAATCGGCGTCAAGGATGGTTTTAAGCAGGAGAATAGTCGATCACTTTTTGATTGCAGTAATTGACGAAAGCTTTCGATGTTTTGTTTTAGTTGCGACTGAAGTTGCGGCTCATGTTGAATCAGTTGCAGCGCCGCCAAACTGGTTGCCGCAACCATCGGTGGAAGTGCCGTCGTATAGATGTAAGTTCGAGCGAACTGAATCAAGTGGTCGATCCAGATTTGATCACCTGCAACAAATGCGCCGAAGCTCCCAAACGCTTTCCCAAGCGTTCCCATCAAAAACACGTTTTCAGTTGGTGCGATTTGATGGGCCGCCAAGGCGCCGCGGCCTTGGTCGCCGAGCACTCCGAGCCCATGGGCTTCGTCGACCCAGAGCAGCGATTGATGTTGTCGGGCCAAAGCGTGCAACTCGTTTAGCGGTGCGACATCGCCGTCCATGCTGAACACAGAATCTGTGGCGATCATCAAACCGGGGTGAACTGTTGCCGCGTCAGTGTCCAGACGGGACAGGTGTCGTTCAATCTTTGATCGTAATGCGTTGGCGTCGGCATGTTGATAGCGAACCATCCTTGCCGGCGCCGTCCGTCCCGCATCGATCAGTGAAGCGTGATTCAATCGATCTTGAAACAACAGATCTGACGATTTTAGAAACGCTTGGGCGACCGCCAGGTTTGCCATGTATCCGGTTGAAAACAGCAACGCTTTTTCTGCACCCAGCCAATCTGCCAATCGTTCTTCGAGTTGATGGTGCAACGCATGGTGACCACAGATCAGATGAGCGGCACCACTTCCGACACCGAACTGTTCCCCCGCTCGCTTGGCGGCTTGAGCAAGTTCAGGGCGACTCGCGAGTCCCAAATAATCATTGCTGCAGAAGTTCAGGAACTCGCGCCCATCGATCCAAATCAGTGGGCCTTGACCCGATTCACTGACGATTCGATTTCGCCACAGCCGGTTCTGTTGACGTTCGTTGTGAAGTCCGCTGATTCGCTCGCGCCACATCACGATTCATGGTCACTGCAGCATCCGGGCTGGCAGGCGGACGGGGTTGAAGTCATTCCTTGCGGCATTGTTTCACCGTTGATGCCAAGTCGTTGAAACAGTTCACGATCGTGGTCGACCGTAGCATTGCCGGCAGTCAACAATTGATCACCGTAAAACAAAGAGTTGGCACCAGCCATAAAACACATCGCCTGCATTTGGTCATTCATCGACTCTCGCCCAGCCGAGAGTCGAACATACGATGTTGGCATCAGAATACGAGCGACGGCGATGGTGCGAATAAAATCGAACTCGTCGATGTCGTCCAGATCGGCCAACGGTGTCCCTTGAATCTTGATCAAGTTGTTGATCGGAACGCTTTCTGGATGAGGCGTCAAGTTGGCCAGCGTCAGCAGTAATCCGACACGGTCCAGTTGGTCTTCGCCCATCCCAACGATACCGCCACAACAAACTTTCATTCCTGCCGAGCGGACATTTTCCAGAGTTTCCAATCGATCGTCATACGTACGGGTTGTGATGATTTCACCGTAGTACTCGGGCGACGTGTCAAGGTTGTGATTGTAGTAATCCAGACCTGCGTCCTTGAGCGATTGGGCGTGGTCTTCGGAGAGCATGCCCAGTGTTGCACAAGTTTCCAGCCCGAGATCTTTGACGGCTGCGATCGCTTCGGAGACTGCATCGATGTCTTTGTCTTTCGGGCTCCGCCAGGCGGCTCCCATGCAAAAGCGTCCGGCGCCATTGGCCTTTGCCTGTTTGGCGGCAGCGACGATCTGGTCCAGTGGCATCAACCGCTCGGGCTTGAGGCCCGTCTTGTATCGGGCACTTTGTGGGCAGTAAGCACAGTCTTCCGGGCAGGCACCCGTTTTGATGCTCAGCAGACTGCTCAGCTGAACTGTATTCGGATCGTGATGTTGACGATGCACTGACTGAGCGCGGAACAACAAGTCGATCAATGACAATTCAAAGAGTGCCGCGACTTCTTCACGAGTCCAGGTTTTTTGCGAGTCGGCCACTGGTGGGTCGTTGGCAGGTTGCAGATCACGAATCATGGAATGTCCAAAACGGGGTTAAACGTGGAGGAACAGTATAAAGTCGAGTTGGGAATCGCGGAAGTCACCAAAACGTCGAGTGCCTCGGTGGTTTGTTTCACCGGGACAATGCCTCGCAAATGCCGGAATGATGCAAGTTTGCGGTACAATGTAGTGATCGTTTAAATCGATTCGCTGATTCTCAAGTTTCATCCTCCACTCCCTGTCGCCATGTTCGAACGTCGATCTTTAAAGTACCCGATCATGTTGGGCGTTTTGATGATCATTGCCATCGTAGCGTTGACGGTGGGATGGATTCTTTTGACAACCGGGATAAAAAGCTCGCGCGCCTACATCGTCCTGTTGACGCTCGGCAGCATTACGTTTTTCCTGGTCTTGACCGGCGTGGTGATGTATCTGGTACTCTCGATCAAAGCGATCAATCTGACTCGCCGCCAATCTAACTTTATAGACAGCGTGACCCATGAACTTAAATCACCGATCGCGTCGTTGAAACTCTATTTGCAAACACTGACGCTACGTGACGTCTCAGAGGCCGAGCGAGAAAAATTTCTCAAGTTTATGGCTGAGGATATCAACCGACTCGATGGGTTAATCAACCACTTGCTCGATGCTCGCGCGACTGAGAAAAACAATCGCGACAAATTATACGAGTCGATTCGACTCGATGAGTTGATTGACGATTGTGTCCAAACGGTTTGCAACCGTTATCGTGTTCCCACGGAGTCGGTCGATTGTCAGTTAAAGTCGATTGAAATTTTTGCTGAGCGTGTCGATGCGATGATGATCTTTCGAAACTTGATCGACAACGCTGTCAAGTACGCAGGTGATCCACCACAAGTCAATGTGTCGATGCGAACCGAGGGGACAATGGTTGTTGTCGAAATTTCAGACAACGGCGAAGGGATTCCTCACTCGATGCGACGCAAGGTGTTTGGGCGGTTTGTTCGCGTTGGCGAAGAGCTACAACGTAAGAAACCAGGAACTGGTTTGGGGTTGTACATCGTCAGTACATTGACGCGCCGTTTGGGTGGCAAAGTGCGGATTGTCGATCGCGACAAGCGATGGGGAACTGTTTTCGAAGTCAGGCTGCCCTTTCAAGTGGATTCGGTATCCAGTATCGATCCGTCAGCGGCTGATTCGTTGGTCCCCGGTGGACACTAAAAGATGATTAGAATGCATGAATACAAAGGATACCCATGTTCCAAATTTCGTTTCCAAAGATGGAGGCAAGTCGGGGTTGGGTGCAACTAAACTATGGGCAATCAGCGGATAACGGCTGATAACTGATGCCGGGTCATGGTCGACCGCAACCGCTTCAACCAACTCGATTAACTAGTCTAAAAACAATATTGGAATGATGACGACGGAAGCTCCACAAAAACACATCTTGGTGGTCGACGACGAAGAGCACTTGGCAATCGGTATCAAGTACAACCTGGAAGCAGAAGGCTATCGAGTCACCGCTGTCGGCAATGGCGTCGATGCTCTTGATCGCGTCACCAAGGAAGATAATCCTATCGACTTGATCGTGCTCGATCTGATGTTGCCCGGAATGAGCGGCTACGAGGTGTGCGAAAAAGTCCGCGCGGCAGGACGTTTTATGCCCATCCTGATGCTCAGTGCGCGGACGCTTTCAGAGGATAAAACTCGTGGCTTTGATGTTGGTGCCAATCAATATCTGGTCAAACCGTTTGAGCTGGAGGAGCTGCTCAGTCGGATCAAAAATTTGTTGATCCAATCGGGTAGCATGAATCGCCCTGACGATGAGCTGCCAGCTGAAATCGAGGAGTATTCGTTTGGCGACGCGAAAATCAACTTCAAGACGTACGAGATTCGGGTTGCTGAAAAACCGGTGCGGCTGACAGAACTGCAGATTCGCGTGCTGCGGTATTTTGTCGAAAACGAGGGCATGGTGATTCCGCGTTCACGGCTCTTGGAAGACGTCTGGAATATGCCGGGTCACATGAATACACGTGCCCCGGATCAAATTTTGCGGCAGCTAAGAAAAACGTTTGAGCCAAACTCATCCAAACCGGTTCACTTTTTGACGATTCGCGATGCGGGGTATCGATTTGTTCGCGAACCGGAAGATGACTAACGGTGTTGGTCAAACGGCTATTTTCCTTTTTTCTTCCAGCTGCTTTTGAGCGTGATGGTTCGATTGAAGACCGGATTTTCTGGTGTCGAGTCTTTGCTGTCGACAACGAAGTATCCGTTTCGCTCAAACTGAAACCGGTCGCCAGGCTTGGCGTTGCCTAACGATTGCTCCAGTTTTGCTTGAACGGTAACGAGGGCGTTTGGATTGATCAGGTCTTTCCAATCTTTGCCTTCCGGTACGTCGCTTGGATCTTCGTTTTCAAATAGAACGTCGTACAAGCGGACTTCGGCATCAACGGCGTGTTCGGCGGAGACCCAGTGGATCGTCCCCTTCACTTTGCGGCCGTCCGGAGCTTTGCCTCCATCGGTTTCAGGATCGTAGGTGCAACGAAGTTCAACGATCTCGCCGGCATCATCTTTGATCACATCGTGACATTTGAGGAAGTAGGCAAACCTGAGGCGGACTTCTTTTCCGACCGTCAATCGGAAAAACTTTTTCGGCGCATCCTCCATAAAGTCTGTTCGTTCGATGTAGATTTCGCGGCCGAAAGGAACGTCTCGGGAGCCAGCCGATTCGTCTTCCGGGTTGTTGATGACTTTGCGGATTTCCGATTCACCTTCGGGATAGTTTTCAATCACAACTTTGATCGGATCCAACACGGCCATGGCGCGCGGAGCAATCTGATTCAGGTGTTCTCGTACGCAGAGGTTGAACAATGCCAAGTCGGTCATGCTGTTGAATTTAGTAACACCGACTCGAGAGCAAAAATTGCGGATCGATTCAGGCGTAACTCCCTTGCGCCGTATCCCGGAGAGGGTTGGCATCCGAGGATCGTCCCACCCCGTTACGTAGCCACCTTGAACCAGTTCGGTCAACTTGCGTTTGCTCATCATCGTGTTTGAGATGACCAGTTTGGCGAACTCAATCTGTTGAGGGTGGTGGATCTTGAGTTGTTCAAGGTACCAGTCGTAAAGCGGACGGTGGTGTTCGAATTCAAGTGTGCAAATCGAGTGCGTGATGCCTTCGATCGAATCACTTTGTCCATGAGCCCAATCGTAGTTGGGATAGATGCACCAGGTATCGCCTGTGCGATGATGCGTCGCGTGGCGAATCCGATACATGGCCGGATCGCGCAAGTTCATGTTGTCGGAGTTCATGTCGATTTTGGCGCGGAGTGTCTTTTCGCCGTCTTTGAACTCACCGTCCTTCATTCGTTGGAAAAGGTCGAGGTTTTCTTCGACAGAACGATCGCGGAAGGGGCTGTTGCGTCCGGGTTTATTCCAGCCGCCACGATATTCACGAACTTCATCCACTGTTTGATCGCATACGTAGGCTTTTCCCTCTTTGATCAGTTGCACCGCCCATTCGTAAAGTTGATCAAAATAGTCTGACGCGAAATGTTCGCTATTCCATTCAAAACCGAGCCAGCGGATATCCTCTCGGATCGACTCAACGTATTCCGTTTCTTCTTTTTCCGGGTTGGTGTCATCAAATCGCAAGTTGCATTTGCCACCAAACTCCTGGGCGATCCCAAAGTTCAAACAGATCGACTTGGCATGCCCCATGTGCAAGTAGCCATTTGGCTCTGGCGGAAACCGCGTGTGCACGCGACCATCGTTCTTCTGGTTGGCAACATCATCGGTAATGATTTGTCGAACAAAGTCCAGCGGATTGTTTTCGGACGGGTCGTCGCTGCCTTCTGCGGATTGGCTTTGGTTGTTCATATTGGTCTGGGATTCAAAATGACTCAAAAGACTGATCGGGAAAGATCAGTGATCCCTGATCGTATCGAAAAGCGAAAACATCGGCGAGGGGCAAAGCGGAACCGAATAGAGGATTCGGCTCATCTAGGCGTTGATTCAGTAGACAAGTAAATTGGATGACTCAGAGCGTGTCGGCAGGTTCGCGAGAAACTGTATCGAGTCAAGTTCGAGACGCGCCATGTTTTGGCCCCGTGACCTCCAGTTTTTCCAGTCGTACACTTGTCATGTCCAAACTTCTTTTGATCAGTAGCTCCCGGGTTCATGGCAGCGAATTCCTGGAGCATTGCCGCAGCGGGATTGCTGAACACTTCAAGGGGATCAAACGCGTGCTGTTTATTCCTTACGCTCTGGCAGATCAGGATCGCTATCGAGATCTGGTTGCCGAAGCGTTTTCGGTCATGGATATAACGATCGAATCCATTCACGATGCGGACGATCCCATTCAGGCGGTAGATAACGCTGCAGGGATTTTTGTCGGTGGAGGAAACACATTTCGATTACTGAAAACCCTGTACGATTTGGCGTTGATGGATCCGATTCGAAACGCTGTGCAGCGACGTGGTGTGCCGTATATGGGCAGCAGTGCAGGAACCAATATCGCCTGTCCGACGATTCGGACGACCAATGATATGCCGATCGTGGAACCACCTTCGTTTGAGTCGCTGGGGTTATTTCCGTGGCAGATTAATCCGCATTTCATCGATGCGGATCCGAACTCCACTCACAAAGGCGAGACGCGCGAGCAGCGGATTGCGGAGTTCCATGAAGAGAACGAGATCCCAGTGCTGGGGATTCGCGAAGGGAGTTGGATTGTGGTCAACGATCAGCAGCGATCGCTGCAAGGCACGACAGGGATGAAGATGTTTCGTCGCGGGCAGAAGCCGACTGAGGTCGCGGCGGGGCCATTTTGAAAATGGTTACTTGCGGCGTCGCGCGAGAACACCAAACGTTACCGCAAACATTAAGAATGATGACGGCTCGGGAATGGCAGATAGGAGCGGCGTAATGCTGATGTTGTCCAACGCAAATTCGTCTCGACTTCCGCTTCCTGACACATCATCTCCAGTCCAGCGAATAAAGAAGGTTGTTCCGTTACCGAGTGGAGATGCGAAATCGATGGTTGTGGAAAGGTTCGACGTGTTCCAACTGGCACCTGTTGCGGTTCCAGGCGAAGAGAAATCCAAGGGAGCAACGGGGATGAACGTCGTTCCGTCAGTCGAGTACGAAAAGTTAAACGAGTTCGACCTTCCTTGATCATTAAAAACAGAAACGTCATACCCGATTTCAAATGAATCAATATCTCCACCAGTGTTGTTCATTACGGACGCCGTGAAGCTACCAGCCGTAAAATCACTTCCGCCTGGTTGTACTCCAAGAGACTGCTCGCCGGCACCTGAGTTTGAGGTGTCAAACGAGTAAACTCCACCCGTCCCAACACCACCATCGTCCGATCCACGGGAGAGGTCCGAGCTTGAGCTAAACCCCGCGATACTCCAGGTAGCGGAGTCGAGCTGGCCAACACCCGTGCCCAAGCCGAGACCTTCAAAACCTGTAAAGTCTTCAACGGTGGCGACACCTACGCCAGTCAAAACAAGATCAGCTTGTGCAATGGGAGCAAAGCAAAACAATAGGAGGATTGTGAGGTAGGCTTTTTTCATGAGAGTCAATCGGTGAAACATCTTGGAAGTTCTTCAATCGTAACAACCGACCTCAACGTTCTCAACGCTCAGGTCGCTGGAATGGTTAAATCTTCATATTTGCCCTTGGAAGACTCGGATTTGGTTCTGAGGGCGGTCATTGGCTCGTTAACGCCATATTGACGGCGAGCGCGGTTTAAATCCGGCCAGGTTGGACGGTCATTCGTCGTCGAGCAGATCGGAAGGCGCAGCCAAACGTGTCAATCGTTTAAGATGTTGACGTAAAAGCGACGTTTTTAGTCTTCGCCCTTTCCCACTCCATCCACTGAGAATGATGCATGAGTGATCCACGAAAACCGCTCGGTTCAGACGACCAAACGGAGTCAACGAATCCATTTGCTGCACCGATGAGCGAGCCGATCTATCCGACGGCATCCAGAACTGCCCAGTCCAAATATGTCGCCTGCCCGAAGTGTGGCGATAAATCAGCGGAGCTGGTCGGGTTTTCTTGGTGGGGCGGCATCCTTGGACCCCGACTGCTGAATCACGTGAAGTGTGGACGATGTCTTCACCAGTACAACGGCAAATCGGGTGGTTCAAACACACTCGGGATCACGATCTATGTTGGCCTTGGTTTCCTGTTTGCCCTCGGCGTGTTTTCATTACTGTACCTCCTTTAGGTTTGCCTTCACGTTTAGGTTTGCCTTCCGTGGCTCCGTTTCTGCCAGCGAACGGCTCTGACCATTCGCTCATTTGCGTCGGCAATCCGGCCTCAGTTGGCCGTTGATGGATCAAATGCACCGTTTGTTCGCAAGGTCAACCTTGACGAATTGAAGACTTAAACGGTCAACTTGAGCCTACCGTGATCCCCCCAAAACCCCGGTTTTGCCGCGGAAACGGTCGCTTACATAACTATTACACAGCCCAAACACGCGAAGCACTTCGGCGGCAGGCGTTTTCGATATACTTTCGCCGATTACCAATTGATACTGCCTTGCCCCAAGGTCGGGTCGAGTTCATTCAAGGAAAAAAAATGGCTTCAGTGTTACCGCCAGTAGACGAAAAACCGATCGCTCATGTCGATACGCCGGTCGATGCTCCACTTGATCATCAGGACATCGATACTCAAGACGCCAATGAATCGGAGACTGCTCACGCAGGTTCGACCGTCGACTATGTCGCTCCGATCTCTGAGAGCGGTGAAGAGCTTCATTTCGAAGATGAAAACACGTTGACCAAGCGTTTGATCATTTTGGGCACCGTTGTTTTTCCGTTGCTGGGAATGGTTGCTGCGTTGGTCATGGCGTTCCAATTCGCGATGGTCACTTGGCTCGACGTTGTGATGTTGATTGGCGGTTGGTATCTGACAGGGATGGGGATCACCATTGGTTTCCATCGCATGTTGACCCACCGATCATTTGAAGCCCATCCTGCGGTTCGCTGGTTCTGGACGGTTGCCGGATCGCTGGCGGTCGAAGGATCGCCAATTGATTGGTGCATGGTTCATCGCAAGCACCACCGGTTTTCAGATCATCATGGCGACCCACACTCACCGCATTTGCACGAAGGTGGATTTTGGGAGACGCTCAAAGGCTTCTGGCACTCGCACACCGGTTGGTTGTTCAATGCGAACTGGTCCAAAAAAGAGCGCGAACAGTACGTCCCGGATCTATTGGATGATTCGTTGTTGATGTCGATCGACCGCCACTATCACAAGTGGGTGATCGCGACGTTGGTGTTGCCGACTTTGATCGGCGGCGTTGCTGGTCTGTTGTTCCCCGCAGCGGGTCTTTCACTCGGTTGGGCGTTCGGAAAAGGCGCGTTGATGGGTTTCATTTGGGGCGGTTTAGCTCGCGTTTGCCTGTCTCACCATATGACCTGGTCGATCAATTCAATCTGTCACGTTTTCGGATCACAGGACTACAAAGCGAACGACGATTCGCGTAACAACTTTTTCTTTGGTGTGTTTAGCCATGGCGAAGGCTGGCACAACAACCATCACGCGTTCCCAACTTCGGCTCGACATGGACTGAAGTGGTGGCAATTCGATTTGAGCTGGGTCATCATTCGCGGCTTGGAACGAGTTGGTTTGGTTTGGAACGTCAAGCTTCCAACGGAACGACAGCTTGAAACTCGCGCGTTGAATAAAACGGACGAGGGTTAGAAGCATGTCACAGAAGAAATTTGACGTCTTTGGCGTCGGCAACGCGATTGTCGACACCTTGGCTCAGGTCGAAGATTCGTTTGTTGCTGAGTTGGAACTGAACAAAGGTGGCATGGCGTTGATGGATACCTCCCATCAGGCCAAAGTGCTACATGGACTGGAGCATCATCAGTTGCAGATGGCCTCCGGTGGCTCAGCGGCCAACACGATGGTGGCGATTGCTCAAAGCGGTGGCTCTGGTGTTTACTGTGGCAAAGTCGCTCACGATACCAACGGCGAATTTTACAAGCAGGACATGGAAGAGTCGGGAATTCGATTTCCTGTCCCATTGGCGTCCGAAGCAAGCTTGCCGACAGGGACCTGTGTTGTTCTCACAACGCCCGATGCTGAACGAACGATGTGTACGCATCTGGGCATCTCCACGTCGCTGAACAAACAGGAAATTGATTTCGATTTATTGGCCGATTGTCAGTGCAGCTACATCGAAGGGTATCTCTGGGATGCCGATGAGCCACGTGCGGCATGTGTGGAAACATTTGAGCAGTCCAAAAAACATGGCGTCAAAGCGGCGTTTACGTTTTCGGATGCGTTTCTGATCGACCGTTTTGCCGAAGACTTTCACAAGCTGGTCGACGAGTACTGCGATATCGTGTTTTGCAACTCGGACGAGGCCAAACAGTTTTTCGAAAACCAGGACTTCGATGCCTGTGTCTCGGAGATGGCCAAGATTTGTGATTTGGCATTCATGACTGACGGCCCCAATGGCTGCTTTGTTTTGGAGCAGGGTCAGGTCACGAAGGTGGATGGTTTTGCTGTCAACGCGGTGGATACCGTTGGCGCCGGAGATGCATTTGCCGGCGGCGTTTTGTACGGGATCACTAATGGGATGAGCGCGGTCAAAGCGGCAAAATGGGGCAACTATCTGGCTTCGCGTGTCGTTGAGCATATCGGTCCAAGGTTGGAAGGCAGCATGACCAGCCATGTTGACTCGATTGTCGGCGGATAATGTGCCAAGTGCGGCTACAATGAGCGTTTTCTTTCTTTGAAGCTTGGCATGTCTGCAATTCGAACCTTTGTTGCGGTGAACGCATCGAGTCGCGTCACGAACAACGTGTCTCGGGTCGTTTCTCGGTTAGCGGCAACCGAAGCCGGTTACAACTGGGTCGATCAAGAATCGTTGCACGTAACGTTAAACTATATTGGCGACGTGAATGATGTTGAAATTCCCGAGCTATGTAAATTGATCAAGCAATCGGTGGAACCATTTTCGCCGTTCGACTTGTCGCTCAAAGGTGTCTCAGGTTTTCCACGACCGGAGCAACCTCGTGTCTTGTGGATGGGAGTGGACGAAGGTAGCGAGTCGCTGGAGAAGATCTATCGCGCCCTGGAAGAGACGCTGTACGAATGGGGCGTCAACAAAGATCGCCGCGCTTACGTACCTCATATGACTTTGGGACGTGTTGCTCGCGGTGGACGTTGGAACGAAGCGTTGTTGGCACTGATGCATCGCTTGCGAAACCACGATGGAGGCTTCTGTTCGGTCAACGAAGTGGTTGTCTATTCCAGCTATCTCGACCGTTCGGGGCCGACTTATACGCCGATGTCCAGGATTGCGCTTCGGCCGTAGATTGCGGCGAGCCGGCGGCGTGTTATCGGCAAGCCGTCTGTTGGATCCCTATTCGAATCCGGTCCATGCGGTGCCGGGGCTCAAGATTTCGCTTTGGATCAGGTGTTGAGCCGCCAATTGTCGACATTTGTGGTGATTTAGCTATCGATTGATTTGAGTCAAAAACTGAGTGATAGCACACTTGCAATGGATTGAACCGGTAGTGTATAAACGTCCATTGGAAGGGTGGGTTGTTGGAGGTTTTTCAGAAATCTCGTTCGGTTCGACCAAACGTGTCCCTCCGTTGGCGAAGAATGATTACGGACAGGAGGTTTCCTTACAGGAGCTTTCCATTCTGAAATCATTCGTGTCAGGAGAAAACGTATGGCGACCTCAACTAATTCCACTTTGCCCTCCCCGTCTAAAAACGGTTCGGCAACATCTGCAAAGAAACGTGCTGCTGGTCAATCGTCCGCGAATTCTGCCAATCAGCCGGTAAAGGATAACGCGAATAAACCGACGGAAGCGAATCCCAAGTCTGCTCGTACACGAACATCCAGCTCTGCAAAATCAAATACCGCTCAAACCCAATCAAAACCTACTGAGACCAAAGCCATGGCGAAAACCAAATCTGCATCCAAAACTGCCACTAAAGCCGCCTCGAAACGTCCGAGTGCGACGGCAAAAAAGAAACAGCCTGTTGCTCCGGTTGACAAAATGTTGGCGGAAAACGAAAGCTTGAAGACGGCCGTCCAACAGATCGAGGCTCAGTTTGGCAGCGGTTCGATCATGGCGTTGGGTAACGACTCTAAGCAAACCATTCGCGGGATTTCGACCGGCAGTTTGTCGCTGGACATGGCACTCGGTGGCAGTGGACTTCCGGCAGGCCGGATCATCGAGATCTATGGACCTGAGTCCAGCGGTAAAACGACGTTGGCTTTGCATACGATTGCTGAAGCTCAAAAAGAAGGTGGGATCGCGGCGATCGTAGATGCGGAACATGCCTTCGATCCAACCTGGGCCAAAAAGTTGGGAGTGTCACTTGATACGTTGCTGGTTTCCCAGCCCAGCAGTGGTGAAGAAGCGATGCAGATCGTCGAGATGTTGGTCAAATCCAATTCGGTCGATGTGATCGTGATCGACTCCGTTGCAGCACTCGTCCCCAAAAAGGAACTTGAAGGTGAAATCGGAGACTCGCACGTCGGATTGCAGGCTCGATTGATGAGCCAGTCGATGCGGAAACTGACCGGAGCGATCGCTCGCAGCAAAACCTGCACGATTTTCATTAACCAGATTCGTGAAAAAATCGGTGTGATGTTCGGCAGCCCCGAAACCACGCCCGGTGGACGAGCGTTGAAGTTTTACAGTTCCGTGCGTATCGATGTGCGACGAATCGGAGCGCTCAAGGACGCGGATGTTCAAGTCGGTCAGCGGGTAAAAGCAAAGATCGTCAAAAACAAAGTCGCTCCTCCGTTCCGTATCGCTGAGTTCGACATGATGCATACCAATGGCATCAGCTACGAAGGGGATGTGCTCGATCTCGGTAAAGCTCACAAGATTGTCCAACAGAGCGGGTCCTGGTTTAAATACGGATCGACACATCTTGGCCAAGGAAAAGAGAAGGCCAGGAATTTCCTGATAGAGAATCCGGATGTCTGCGAAGAAATTCGCCAAAAGGTTCTCTCGGCCGGTGGTTACGTCGAGGATCTCAGCGAAGTTCTGGAAGATATCGACAAAGAGGCCAATTCAGAGAACTCTTAGTCGTTTGCCAGTGCCCATCAATTGGGCACTTTAAACGACCATAAAGAAGCTCGAAGCGCATCGCAACGATGCAGCTTGTTCGAACCTTTCAACGCCATTCTTCTCTCGAAGGATGGCGTTGTTCGTCCATAAGCCACAACGTTTGCCCGATGCCTCAACGTTTGCCCCTCGCTCGGGCCGGAAACGAATCGTTCATCGCATCGAGAAACAAAGAGGCGGCGATGAAGCGCTGCGGTTTGGAAACAAATCAGAACCTAGCTACCCGATTCCGGCACTCGTGGATATATTGTGGCTGGAATTTTTCCCCGGAAACGCCATGAAAACCAACGAAATTCGTTCCAAATATCTCGACTTTTTCAAGTCCAAAGATCACACCATTTGCCCCAGCGACGTGATGGTTCCCAAATGGGACAAAACGGTGCTGTTCACACCCGCCGGGATGAACCAGTTTAAGGACCACTTTCTGGGCAAGGTCAAACTTGAATTTACCCGTGCAACGACTTCGCAAAAATGCTTGCGAACGGGAGACACTGAAAACGTTGGTCGGACAGCCTATCACCATACATTCTTTGAGATGCTGGGGAACTTCAGCTTTGGGGACTACTTCAAGCAGGAAGCGATTCACTGGGCTTGGGAGTTTTTGACGGACAAACAGTGGCTGGGCATTGATCCAGATCGACTGACGGTAACGGTGTATCTGGATGACGACGAAGCATTCAATATTTGGAGTAAGGAGATCGGTTTACCGGAATCACGGATTACGCGTTTAGGCGAGGGCGATAATTTTTGGCCGGCCAGTGCACCGAGCAATGGTCCCGATGGTGTCTGTGGTCCATGCAGCGAGATCTTTTTTCAACCTGAAAATGGCCCCGAGTGCGAGATCTGGAATCTCGTCTTCACGCAGTTCAATCGCAGCGGCGACCCACCTGATAATCTGATTCCCTTGCCGTCAAAAAATATTGACACAGGAATGGGGCTCGAGCGTACCGCAGCTGTGTTGCAAGGCGTCAGCACGAACTTTCATATCGACACGTTGTATCCAATCGTGCTCGCTGCGGCGGAAGTCTGCGGCACGACTTACGAGGCCGATTCGGACAATGGTCGGCGATTGCGACGAATCACCGATCACGCTCGCGCCGTTACTATGGCGATTCATGAAAACGTGTATCCCGGTTCGCAAAAGGAAGAGTCGGTGGTTCGGCAATTGCTTCGTCGAGCTGTACTGCAGGGTTATGAAATGGGAATGCGAGACCCGTTTCTCTATCAGTTGGTTCCTGTCGTTGTTGACCAACTGAAAGCACCTTATCCGGATCTGACGGAGTCGGTTGACCGGGTTGCTTCGGTCATCAAATCCCAAGAGAGCGACTTTTATTCGCTGGTCGATCGCTCGATGCCGATTCTTGAAGTGATGGCCAACTCAGCGGTTTCCGCTGGGCAGAAATCGATCGATGCCGATAAAGTCGCTGAGGCATATCAGACGCACGGGGTGCCGGCGACCATTGCCGAGTCGGTCGCGGAACAACATGGTCTGATCTTTGACTGGGACGCGTTTAATGAAGCGATGAAACGGCATGGCGACGTCTCTGGTGGAGATGAAAAAGGCGTCATGGGCGATGTTGGCCCCGTCGACGAGTTCAAACGCGAGCTGAAGACGACCGTTTTTTTGGGCTACGATCAAACGACAGCAACGGCCACGGTGAAAGGGCTGATCGAGGAACAGACGGTCACCGAAGGTAACGACGGTAAAGAAGTTGTGACTCGTGTGCGTCAAGATTCGCTTAAGCAAAGTTCGCTTGAACAGAGTTCGCAGAAGCCAGGCCAAGCCACTCAGATTGTCTTTCTGGACCAGTCACCGTTTTACGCGGAGTCGGGTGGACAGGTTGGGGACACTGGAACGCTGGTCGGTCCGCACGGAACATTTCATGTCAGCGATACGCAGAAAGATGGTGACGTTTTTCTGCATTTCGGTTTCGTTTCCGAGGGGACGATCAATGTTGGTGACTCGGTCGATGCAAAGGTCAATGCGTCGCGTCGTCATGGGATTCAGCGGGCTCATACGGCGACTCATATTTTGCACCACGCATTGCAGAGGAATGTCAGTGCCGATGCACAGCAACGCGGTTCCAAGGTGTCCGAGGATGACCTGCGGTTTGATTTTGCCAATATGGATCCGATCGAAGAAAACGTGCTCGTCGCGATCGAAACGGACACCAATGCACGAATTGAAGAAGCTTGTTCGGTGTCGGCGCAGATTTTGCCGTTGGACGACGCCCGCGAGCAGGGTGCCATGATGTTGTTCGGTGAAAAGTATCCTGATCCTGTTCGAATGGTTTCCATTGGAGAGTTTTCCAAAGAGCTTTGCGGTGGAATCCACGTCGGAAATTCGGGCGACATTGGTTACTTTGAAATCGTTGCCGAAGAAAATGTTGCGGCTGGAACTCGTCGGATTCAGGCACTGACCGGCGACAAAGCAAAAGCGACGCAACAGCAAGTTCGGGACGATGTAAATCAGATCTGCCAGGAGCTACAGGTTGATCTCTCCTTGATGAAGTCGAGCGTCTTGGGATTGCATCATCAGATCAAAGAACTGAAGAAGCAGATCGCTGCCGGCAAAAAATCGAAGTCGGTTGCTCAGTGGAAGAATGAACCGAGCTCGGTTTCTGAGTCGCCTTCTTATTTTGAGATTCGAACTCTGTTGCGAGAGGTTGCTCAAGCGTTGAACATTTCAGCGTTTGATGTTGCTCCACGTTTGGTTGCCATGCGCTCAGAGATTGATTCGTTAAAGGCTGAGCTGGAAAAGCTGGCGGCCGCTGGTGATATCGATGCCGATGCACTGATTGCGGATGCAAAAATGGTCGGTGATGTACGCTTGGTCGCCGTCGAATTACCGTCAGCAAATTCTGGATTGATGCGACAGCTAATAGACCAACTTCGAAAGAAGGCCGCACCAATCGCGGTGCTACTGGTGACACGCGTTTCAGATGAAAAAGTTCTGCTGGCAACTGGCCTCAGCCGGGACTTGGTCGATCAGGGTCGTCACGCGGGCAAATGGATCAAAGTCATCGCCGAGGTGGTCGGTGGTCGAGGTGGTGGCAAGCCGGACATGGCTCAAGCGGGTGGGACGGATCCGTCCAAAATTGCCGACGCGATCAAAATCGGTATCCAAACGTTCGAAACGGATTGACCGCGAGTTTGGCCAGATTCACGTTGAATTGCGACTTGTGCTTTGAAAAATGGTGTTTCAGGCTGATTCTTGAAACAAAGCGGGAGTTTCGGTCGTATAGGTTTCGTTCAGCGGCGTAATGTTTGAGAGATTTACGTGTCTTTGCGTCCAATCTCAACTGTCCTTGGTGTTGATCCCTTCCTGATACCGTAAACTTTTAGGAAAATTAAGGGTTGCTAACGCCGAATAGAAGGCGTCAAAGCGTCTTTGTATTGTTCAACCATTTTTCTCAATCCGGAGTAATAAATAATGCGTCTACTTGGAATTGGTTTTTCTTGCTTGTTGTTGGCTTTGATTAGTTCGCCTTTGTTGGCGCAATCGGAAACCAAAAATGCACAAGCTTCCATCGTATTTGACCTGCGAGTGGAAAAGATTACCGACTCACCACTCGGCAAAGCCCTCGACCTGAAGGGCAAAATGGAAGCGATTCCTAGAGCCGAAGATGATGACGGTCCTGACATGTCAAAATTGGTTCGCGTTTTTGGTGCTTCTACTGGACCTGAATCAGTCGAGGAGCTTGAGTCGATGCAGCAAGGTGACTTGCCTGTTGAGTTTTTTGTGCGATTCCAATTCAAGGATGCAGATGGCGCCAAATCGATGCTGAAAGCGGCAGTCGACAAAAACGACGGTACCGTCGAACGAGATGGCAAGACTTACTACAAAGCTCCTGCTTCTCAAGGCGTTCCTGAGGGAGTCATGATGTACGCCGTGGATGACAAGACTGTCGAAGTGGGTACCGAAGGATTCGTTTTTCGCTCAAATGCCAAACCGTTTACTGACACGCTGAATCAAGCTTGGTCCAAAGTCAGTGATGATGCCGTTCGTTTTGCCGTCGACATGGATACCAATAAAGAGTTGGTTGAAGACATGATCTCCAAGGCAGAAGAGCAAGCTGGTGGCAACCCAATGGCCAGCGAGATGCTCAGTGTTTTCAAAAAGATGAAAAGCATGTCATTAACGATGGACTTGAAGAACAAGAACCTCGTGACCATGACTTCAACTGGCAAGACGGAATCAGATGCTTCAGAAATCAAAGACGCGATGAGCGCAATGATGTTCAAGGCCAAACAAGGCGGAAAGGCTCAAGCGAAACAGATAGCGCAGATGAGCCCGGATGCGGCCAAGGCGATGACTGGGCTGGTTGATGGCATGTCGGTAACCATGAAAGGTGACAACGTCTTTTACAATGTTCCTCGTCCTGAAGGGTTTGAAGATGCTGTGAGTAAGATGGTTGAACAGTTCGGTGGCATGTTTGGCATGGGCGGAATGAGCAACGACTTTTAGTCGTTGATTGCCGGGAACTGACCGCGTGGCTGGACATGATCAGCCACGCAGCCTGGTGATTTTGACAGTGAAAAACTTTTAGGGAGCTCGATATCGAGCTCCCTTTTCTGATGAACCGCTCCCCTGCTCTCCCGCAGTACGAGCGAATCGTTAAAATCGTGCCGTCCAAATCTTCCGGTTACGATCTGTTTTGATTGATTGTGCTCAATGTCATTCTGGTTGCTGTGGATCACGCTGATCTCCATCGTCTTACTTGGATTGATGCAAACGGCATTTGTCGTTTGGTATCTTCGAGGCTTGCGCGACCCATCGCAGCCAATCCAGCCGGTTGATCCAGATGACGCAATGCCAGCGGTTGCGGTTGTCCTTTGCTTGAGAGGCAGCGATCCAAGTTTGGTGAATTGTCTTCGAAGTCTGATGCAGATGGACTATCCAAATTTTCAACTGCATCTTGCTTTCGACGATCACGATGACCCGGCAGTGGCCGTGTGTCGACATCAGTTGAAGGACCGTAAGAACGTTGTCTTTCATGTCAATCTGGATCATGGTCGTGACCGAAGTCTAAAGTGCTCTTCGATCATCGCCACGGTTCTTGAGCTGGATGAAGAGATTGAGGTGGTCGCACTGGTCGATGCCGATGCTGTGGTCCAGCCAGATTGGTTGACGCGATTGGTAGCGCCTTTGAGAGTAACGGAAGTCGGTGCTTCGACTGGAAACCGGTGGTTTGCGCCGACGGCTGGTGGGCTTGGTTCAACGCTACGCAAAGTCTGGAATGCGGCGGCACTGCCGCAAATGTACTCTTACAACATCGCTTGGGGAGGTTCGTTGGCGATCAGACGGGACGTCATCGAAAAATGCGAACTTCTCGATCGTTGGAGCACTGCATTTTGTGAAGACACCATGTTGACGCAGCGGTTAAAGGAGCACGGCCTGCAGGTCGTTCGAGTGCCTGAGTTGATCGTTGTGAATCAAGAATCGACGACAATTCGAGATGCGTTGAATTGGATTCGCCGACAGCTGTTGACGGTTCGTTTGTACCATGGCGGCTGGAAACTCGTTTTGGCACACGCTGTCTTTGGAGGACTCTGTTTGTTTGGACCGCCCTTGGTGGCGCTCTACTTTCTAATTCAGTTCCAGCTGCTCAAATTCATCTGGGTCGTGATTTTCGCGGTCATGTCCCAGCTGTTCAGCTTCGTCTTGATGCTGTTGATCGAGTTGGCGAATCGACGCGTGATTGTTGCAAGATACGAGAATTTGGAAGCGGACCGAGGATCAACAGAAACGTCACCAGAGGAGATCGAGGCCCACGATCTGGGACCATTGGTCGCGACCCCAATGGGTTTAGTCGCCTTTGCCATGTTGCAGCTGTTGTATCCGTTTTTGGCTTTGGGTGCCGCGTCCCAACAGCTGGTCCGTTGGCGTGGAATCTCTTATCGTATCCTTGACCGATCGAGAATAGAAATGATCGAGTATCGTCCATTCGCAGAGACGCTTGATCCTGAGTCGACTGGGACCGATCGCTCGATTCACTAAAAAGTGGTTGACCTTCGAGTTCCATGCATCGGTCGAATGAAGTCGTCTTTTGAAAACACGCGGAGAGACCGAGTGACTCGGAGCCAAGTCGTGGATCTGCGAGCCGCAACCCTACGCGGAGAATGTTTCCATTTCAAATCTTCCGCCAACGATCAACGGCGTTCGTTGATGAACTTGTTTCGGCATGATATCGAGTATTCGCTGGGAACCGTCGGTAGCAAATCCGCCTGCCTGTTCCGCGATCATGGCGATCGGGTTCGCCTCATACATCAATCGAAGTTTTCCAGATGGGTGGGTCGCCGTTGGCGGGTACATGAAAATTCCACCGCTCATCAACGTGCGATGAATGTCGGCAACCATCGAACCGATGTACCGCGATCCGTATCCGCCAATGGCCGGGCGCTCCTCCGTCGACGCGCGTCCCCGAAGTTGGTCGATAAAGTGTTGGTAACGCTGTGGAAAGGTGTGTAGATTCGCTTCATTGACCGAGTAGTACTTGCCACGTTCCGGCATCCGAATGTTCTCGTGGCTGAGCACGAACGCGCCGACGTTGGGATCCAAAGTAAAACCATGAACGCCATTGCCGACGGTGTAAACCATCACTGTTGACGAACCATAGACAACATACCCAGCACCAATCTGTTGGGTTCCAGGTTGCAAAACCCATGACTCAGGGTCGTGAAGTGATGCGCCTTCTGGTCGTCGCAAGATGGAGAACGTTGTCCCAACGCTGACGTTGACATCAATGTTGGATGAACCGTCCAGAGGGTCGAAGACCACCGCGTATTTGGCAGAAGCCGAGCGGTTGGGAAGAGTCATCGCAAACTCATCCTCTTCGCTGGCAACGACTCCAACGCTCTGTCGGGACGCAAGGCTTTGCACCATCATCTCATTCGCGTAGACGTCCAGTTTTTGCTGCTGTTCCCCTTGAACGTTATCGCTGCCATGTTCGCCAAGAATGTTATTGAGCCCTGCGCGTCGAACTTGTGCCTGGATCTTTTTGGTGGCTAAAGTGAGCCCGGAAAGTAGAAACGAGAACTCGCCGCTGGCCCCGGGAAAGCGTTGCTGCTCCTGCATGATGTGCTGCTGGATGGTTAAATCGCAAGTCGCAACGGCTTCTTGATTCATGATCATTGGCCAGTTTCCATCAGAAGTTGGAGGGGTGGCTGCAGCTGGCGTGGTCGAAAACGCCTCTATTTAGTCTTAAGGTTACTTGAATTCTCCTTGTCGGCAATCCCAGTCTTCAGGCGTTTGCTGGAATCCAGCGGAATGCGCGCCGTTGAATCGGTATTTGTCGGTAATCGGACCGTCTACTGGAAGAGAACGATGCACTCAGAGAGCCAGCAGCGATTTGATTGCCGCCAGAAAATGCCATCGACGACTCGAAAAGGGCACGAAGGTCCACTTACCGATCAAGGGCAGAGGCCGCGAGCATTGATCGCGACTCGTTCATCGCGTGAAGCGATTTAGAGTTGGCACGCCGAAGGTCAAAACTGACTAACCCGTTGGGGGAGTCATGACTGTTTCCAGCGGTTGAGTCCAATCGATTTGTCGATCATCGCTACTGGATTCCGTTTGGTCACGAAGTAGCAAGTCATTGATCTGCAAGTCGTTCAGTTTCAAAACGGGGCAGGATTCATCCGGCAAGCCAGGAGTGACCAGGAATTTTCCGTCGATGGTCGTCAACTGCCACTGACCACCGCCCGGACCATAAATGTCCAGCCCGAGGTGGAAGCTGCGTTCGTTGGTACTGATCCGCAAGGCCGACATTGTTTTTTGGGCCGCCAAAGCGATCTCGGTCAAATGTGATTCGATCCAGCGAGTCACCTGAGGTGGCTTGGATCTCCGTTTGCCCCAGTTCTGGGCTTTTCCAAAATCGAGAAACTTGAAAATCATTTCTTGATCGATGTGCGGGCAAGCAAGGTGCCCGGCGAATTGGACCAGATTCGATTTGTCATAAGTCGGGTCACTGGTTTCGTACGACGAATAGATGTCGGTGTTTTCAAACAGCTTGCGGGCGAACTCGTCATTCTCATCGAGATCGCATGCCGATTCGGAACCGCAAAATTCAACGCCTCTGGAATTGAAGTACGCGTAGCAGTACTCGATGACTTCACGAGCGTTGGTGCACTTGTCTGGCGTCAGATGATACGTACGGCCATGAGCTTCTGGGGTCGTGACCAAATGTGAAATGGCTTTTGAGACCCAGTCGATTGGAACGAGATTGCGTGGCTCGGTTCCTTCCATCGGCAGTTTGATGGGTGTCTCGATGATGCCATCTTCGTTGGCTTCCTGGCTGGGGACGAGCATCGCCATCAGTCTCAGGTAAAGAAACAGTCCATGATACGTCGACGTGTATCCAGTTTGTGAATCACCAACGATCACAGCCGGGCGGTAGATTGTTTTGGATTCAAATCCTTCAGCTTGTTGGATCAGGCACTCTGCTTCGTACTTACTCTGTTCGTAATCGTTTCGGAACGTCTGTCCGGTCGCCAGTTCCGACTCGTGAACGACTGAATCACGTTGACCGCAAACATAGGCCGTCGAGACGTAATGCAGATTTCGGATCTTGCATTCGTTTGCCAATCGAACAACGTTTTTGGTTCCATCAAGATTGGTTGCCCAGGGTTCTTGGTCGCGTGACGGACCATGAAACGTTAGAACCGCTGCCGCATGTACGATCTCGTCGCAGAACTCTGCAACCCAAGTTGTTTGTTTCTCACTCAGGCCAAGATTGGTTTGCTTGACATCACCGACCAGGATGACTGGGCGGGGCAAACGGAGTTGCAGTTCGGTCTCCCACATTTGCAGGATCGCTTCGATCCGTTCGCGAGCCTGTTGTTTCCCTTTCGGTCGTACCAGAACGGCAAGCCGCTGCCCTTTCAAAAGCAGATCTCGCATCAAGTAGCTGCCTAGCAGGCCTGTTGCACCCGTCAGCAACGTGTATCGTTTACACGACAGGTACGCTGATCTCCGGCGATTTGAGTTAAACTTATTCAAATGGGACTCCCTCGATATGATCGATCGAAGGTGTCCGGGATTGGGCCAATTCCAGGCACATGGGCTTAGTTTCTAATTCGAGGCAAAACACGGTGCGATTGTCGGAAGTGTGCGTTCGCACGATTCTATTGTGCAAGTTGGGTAAATTGGGAGGGTCGGCTATTATGATTCAGCCGGGTATTCTTTCAATCATTAATGCAAACTTAGAACGCGTTTGGATGCAGCATGAATCACAAAAGTTCCCGGCCCAAATTTAAACCCCTCATTTCATCGACTTTTGGTCGCGGGATGAATTCGCCTAAATGGGCCTCGGTTTCGGTTTTTCTCCTGTTTTGCTGGGCTTTCGCACTAGTTCGGTTACCCGCAACTGCTCAAGGGCAGACCGACCAGCGGACCGTGCATTTCCCTGCAGAATTGACGCAAGATGAAATCCTCGACGGTTGGATATCACTTTTTGACGGTCGTACCCTTTTTGGGTGGAAACCTGTTTATGAGGCCGACTGGAAAGTCAAAAAGGGGGAGATTCAAGTTAGCTCTGGCGAGCGAGGATTGCTCCGAACGACATCGCAGTTTGATGACTTTGAGATGGTGTTGTTCTTTAAGACACCTGAATCTAGCAATAGCGGTGTTTTCATTCGCACCAGCCCTGATCCCAAAGATGTGCTGAGCGATTGTTATGAGATCAATATTGTCTCGTCCAAACTTCACAAGTACTCGACCGGCGCGATTGTCGCTCGCGCGAAGACGGATTTGGAAGTTGAACCGAATGAATGGCATCAGATGCGGGTTCTTGCCGACGGGCCCAAAATTAAAGTGTGGATCGACGGAGAAAAAGCGACGGAGTTCATCGACCCGAAACCGATCGGTCGTGGCTATATCGGCTTGCAGTTCAATGAAGGTGACGCAGCATTCAAGGACATTTCGATCAAACCACTGAACCAGAAAAGTTTGTTTGATGGCAGCGATCTTGAGCAATGGAATACTGATCAAGCACTCGAGAGTCGATTCAAGTTGACGGACGATCAAGCGTTGAGCGTCTTGGGAGGCCGCGGTCAGATCGAATCCAAAGATCAATTTGGTGACTGCATCATTTCGCTTCAATGCCAATCCAACGCCAAAGGCTTGAACTCTGGGCTCTTCTTTCGCTGCATTCCCGGTGACTTGATGAACGGTTATGAAAGCCAGATTCAGAACGAGTTTGAAAAGGGCGATCGTCGAAAGCCCAAGGACTGCGGAACCGGTGGTATTTTTCGTCGCTCCAATGCTCGTCGCGTTAACGCGGATGATCAAACGTGGTTCGCCAAAACCATCATCGCAACCGGTCCTCACATCAGCGTCTGGGTCAACGGCTATCAAGTGACCGACTGGACGGATCAAAGGATGCCGCATGAAAACCCGCGCAATGGCTATCGCGCTGAAGCAGGAACCATCATCTTGCAAGGTCACGACCCGACAACAGACCTGCTGTTCAAGTCGATACGCGCTAAAGAACTGTCGCCTCGAAAACAGAAGCAATAAATCATGTCGGACTTGAGGGAGTGTTGGAAGCAGTCCACCGACGTCGAGTTAATGATGGTCGTCTTCGGGGATGATCTTCGCTTTCTGCTTCATCCCCAACAGGTGTCTTGAGCGCAAGCTCAGCGATTCTGTCATGCTGAGCACGCCATCAGGCGAGAGGATCGCATCGGGATCGAGTTGCATCTTACTCAACACTTTCCATTGATATGCCAGCAGCGATGCAAGTGATCGACGACCGTCGTAATCCATATACGAAACCAATTTCCCAGCTTCTTCGAACAGCGGTTCCAGTCGTTTGACATAGAGTCGAACGAGGTAACGGAATGACTGTGTCGGTCGTCGCAACTTCAATCTGGAAACATCAACTTCGCACGACTTGAGATCTTCCTGGGCGATGAAAACACGATTCCGTTTCATGTCTTCAACACAGTTCGCCAAAATTTGCGTCAGCATGACTGCTTTACCACAAGCGATCGCTGGCAGTTCCCAATCCGGTTTGACAAAGCCAACGACGGGAACCAGCGAGGCCATTGTGGAACCACCTACATAGCTACAGAACGCTTCGAGTTCGTCAAACGTTTCAAACTTGCGAGTGCGAATCCAAAGGTCAGCACCGCGGAGTGGATCAAACGCGAATTGCTTGGGAATGTCGAAGCGACGAAACGTGTCGACCAACGCGGCCAGCTCTGTGTTGGCATACTTGTCCAGAAACGCGTCACTGAGGTCGTCCCGAATTTCATGCCAGACATCGAGCGACAATCCGTTTGAACTTTCCAGGTCCAACAAATCGATGGTCGTCAGAAGATGAGCGAGGATCGCATCGACGCCGCGTCGATTTTCACCGGCGATGTTGGAAGCGGGCCAAATGACCCGTTTGAGTTCCTTTTTCACCATCGCTCGACAGCTGCGATAACCTCGGTCCAGCGTGTTATCGTCGAATTGAATGAGTTCTCGAGTTTTCAACTTTTTTTTCCCAATAAGCGAATCCTGAGTAGCGAACGTACAAGATGATAAAGCAGATTTGCGGCCACCAACAGCCACGATCCATTGATTTAGAAGCGGTTTGGAAACGATGATTGGCGCACGCTTCGAAGGTTGCCTCCCCAGGATTTCATCGGTCGAATAAGATAGCGAACTGTCAATTCCTTCCTGATGCCACACTTTCGGTGGCTTGGAGCGTTTCAACGTGAAAATTCTGTTAGCCAGCCCCCGTGGTTTTTGTGCCGGCGTCAATATGGCGATCGAAAGTCTTGATCTGACTCTACGTGAGTTTGGGTCGCCTGTTTACGTCTATCACGAAATCGTTCACAACAAATATGTTGTTGAGTCATTCAAAAAGAAGGGAGCAATCTTCGTTGATCATTTGACCGAAGTTCCGGAGAACTCTGTCTTGCTTTTTTCGGCTCACGGAGTCTCTCCACAGATTCGACAGCTGGCACGCGAACGCAAACTCAATGCGATCGATGCAACTTGTCCGTTGGTAACCAAGGTGCATCTCGAAGCGGTGAAGTATGCCCGTGAAGGTTACACGATCTTTTTGATTGGTCACGATGGTCACGATGAGGTCATTGGGACCATGGGCGAAGCACCGGAAGCGATGATCTTGGTCGAGACCGAAGACGACGTCGCGAAACTGCAGGTCCCAGACGATGCCAAAGTTGCTTATCTGACGCAAACGACATTGTCCGTTGATGACGCCAATCGCATCATCGCCAAACTGCGTCAGCGCTTTCCGAATTTGGTCAATCCACCCAAAGACGATATCTGCTACGCCACGCAGAACCGCCAGGAAGCGGTGAGGCAGATTGCTTCCCAGGCCGACATCTGTTTTGTGTTGGGCAGCCAGAACAGTTCCAACAGCCAACGCCTGCGTGAACTGGCAGAAGAGTCTGGCATTGCGGCTCATCTTGTTGATGGTGCGCAAGACATGCAAGAGTCATGGTTGGACGGCATTGAAACGGTGTTGATTACTGCAGGTGCAAGTGCTCCCGAAACTGTAGTCGTCGAATGCATCGAATGGATCAAGGAACGGAGACCCGAAGCCGAAGTAGAACCGGTGATGGTTCGCGAGGAGAACGTGCGATTTCCACTGCCCAAAAAACTACGCCAACTCAGTTGAGCAAGGAAACATGACCAGGCATGAAGTTTTCGATCCAACAAATCGCAATGTTAATCGGCTGGTTGGCCTTTCTGTTCGGTTTGTTGTGTCTGGTTCGGGTTGAAGCACATCGTATGCAATGGACGTCTCAAGTCCCCAGCGGCGCCATTTTAATCACCAACTTCGTGATCTCGATTTTTGCCGTTTTGACCGCGGTTGCCACGGTTCCTGATAAACGATGGTTCTGGATTGGATTTAGCATCGTCGCCGCTTCGTTGACGATTTGCCAACTGGCCAGCGTGACCGTTCCGGGCGTTGCGACCAATGCCGCGTTTTTGGTTGAGTCCATTTTTCTGCCTCCCCAACAAGGTGGCGCGGCAAGCCTCTTTCGCGGAGGACATATGTCTCAACTCGAAACCATCATGACCTACGGCTGGACGCCTTTGTTCGCCTGGCTTGGCGGTTGGTACACTCAGCGTGTCGAACATCAGAGAAAAACGGATTAGCTACAGAGCTTCAGTTGTTGGTTTTTCGATTTCAATTTGGCTGAGTGATGATGCGTTTCCCGTTTTGCAAGTCTAATCCTTGAGGTGATTTGGTGTCCCAGTTTCGAATCATCCTGTTGACCCTAATGGTATTGCCATACCTGGGCTGTCAATCAGAACCATCTCAGCCAGCGAAAGCGCCAAACGTCGTTGACCTCGAAGACGCAACGCCAACACCAGACGAGAAAGATCATTGGCAGACGTTTACCACGAACGAGTGGTACGAGTTGTCAGAACTTCGAATGAAAAGCACTCAAAGCGTGATTCGTTGCAAGTTTTTTAAAACTGACGCACAACTGGGAATTGGAATTTCTGCCGATATTGCCGTGCTTGCTCAACCACGAGGGTTCAAGTACTTCCGAACAAGCTCGATAGAATCGCTTGATGCAAACGGAGAACCGAGCATCGGGATCAATGACGAAAACGAGTCTCAATACGTGATTGATTTTTACAAAGAAAAACCTGAGGACGCCTCGACCGACGTTTTGGAAGTTGACGCGTATGTGCAAATCGCCGAATTACGTGATGCCGAACGGATCGATTAGAAGAAGGTCAATCGCGTTCAGCGAAGCGTTATAAGAACGCGATCATCTAAAAACGCGATCATCTAAAAACGCGATCCTTTTAGAAGTTCGCGCCGGTCCCTTTGGTCAAGGTCATGAACGCAGATTCCAAGTCGACTTCTTCTTCGCGGAACAGGGTCATCTTGAACCCTTCGGTGATCAATTCGGTGGCCAGATGCGCGTAGTCTTTGATTTCTTTTTTTAGCATGACTGTCAAAAAGCCATCGCCTCGATTGACAGATTCAATATCTTCGTGAGACTCCAGAAACTTGATCGCTCGCTCATCGTCGTCGGCGATTCCAATTTGCAAGATCACTTGGTCACGAACTTTTTTGATGACTTCGGTGACTTCCCCGGAGAAACTGATCACGCCACGATCGATGATGCCGATCTTGTTGCAGACGTCGGCCAATTCAGGAAGGATATGGCTGGAAACGATGATGGTTTTTCCGGTTTGACCGAGACGACGGAGTAGATTCCGCATCTCGATTCGTGCACGTGGGTCGAGCCCAGAGAGCGGTTCATCCAGCAGGAGCACCTGGGGATCGTGCAACAAGACGCGAGCGAGTCCCAGTCGTTGAGTTTGACCGCGGGAAAGCGTGTTGGCAAACGCATCACGCTTGAAATCGAGATCGACGATCTCGAGCATCTCGTCACAGCGTTTCCGTCGTGCAGGTCCCTTGATACGGTAAGCTGCAGCAAAAAATTCAAGGTACTCAATGACCTTCATGTCGTCATAAACGCCAAAGAAGTCGGGCATGTAGCCGACGAGTCGACGAATCTCTTTGGGAGCGTTGTAGATGGAATGACCACAAACGTAGGCCTCGCCCCAGGATGGCTCAGCCAGTGTCGCGATGATCCTCATGGTGGTGGTTTTTCCAGCACCATT
The DNA here is from genome assembly GCA_038534355.1 of Planctomycetota bacterium. Classification (GTDB taxonomy): domain Bacteria; phylum Planctomycetota; class Planctomycetia; order Pirellulales; family Pirellulaceae; genus Mariniblastus. The sequence continues at coordinate 86,003 of JBCAWX010000017.1, read as the reverse complement.
GGGACCGATGAAACCGAACAGGTCACCTTGTTGCAAGTCAAGTTCGATGCCCTTGATCGCAAACATCTCGCCATATTTTTTGGTGAGGTTTTCTGTCTTAATCAACTCAACGATCCTCTTTTTCGTTTTCGACGGGCAGGATCACGCGCACAATGGTCGTGAAGTTGTCTCGATCCGTTTTCAGTTCGCCACCATTTAATAACACTTCGGCTCCCTGCCGATTGACTTCGCCAACCAGGATGGCTCGATCGAGATTCAGTTGGTCCGAAAGATCGACGTGCGGATAGTACTCGTGCGTCATGCCGGTATACGAGGCACCTCCAGCAGCTTCGTAAAACATCAGGATATCGGCGAGCCGATTGAGTCGTGGCTCTGCCGGGTTCCAAGAACTGCGGACACTGTAGTTTCGAGTTTTGCCCGATGTCGACTTCTTCCGTGTCAAATGACCCAGCAAGTTGCGTTCGTCGGAATCCGTAATGATGTCGAAGGTGTCACCAGCCGCCAGCGGTTCATCCAATTCGTAAGCCCACCCTGCGTACAACAGTCGGCAATTGCTGAGCTCAAAATCAAAAGGATTTTTGATCGAGCCAGTCACGCGGCGGAGACGATTACGATAGCGAGGTTGGCTGCGAATCGAAACAGGAATCTGTCCTGACCACTGAGTGAACAAGGATCGAGACGACGAGACCTGCAACGGTAATTGATGGAGTGAAATCGACTGCTTTCCATCCGCCGTCGATTCGATGTGTTGTTGGTAGGATTCGGCATTTCCGGTCACACCTGGTCGCGTCAACATTCCTCCGAGACCATTTCCTGGGAGGCCATTCCAGGTCAGGCTGTAATCATCGACTTGGAAGCCAAGTTCATGGTCCTGTTCCAGTGTCACGTCAACGCGTCCACCTGTCGGGCTGTATAAGTTACTCCAAACCGTTCCTTGAACGCGTCCCGTTTCTACATCAACATCGATGATTTCAAGTTGGTTGATCTGAATCTCACCAGGTCGGGTCCATTGAGATAACCATAATGCGATGCCACAAAACAGAATCGAGAAAAATGGAAAGGTGATCCAAGTCAGCTCCATCTTTCCAAACAGGCGTCTCAGCAAAAAGTAATCCACAGGGCCGATGAGTAAAATGTAAACACCGATCAGAATCGCAATCAGCGTAAATGGAATAAAGCCGACATTTGAGAAACGATCGAGCGGCACTCTGAGCTGTCCCATCAAATCGGTATACCCGTAATGAGAAACCGATCCTGAGCGATTGATGGTTGATCGTGACTCCTCTTGAACAACGGACGTCTGGCTGACGAGGCTTCGGATCAAATCAGAGTAATTGGCCCACTCAGTCAGTTGCGGGCTGTCGAGGTCAAAAGCAACGAAGATGATTTGCCCGGCCCCTCGAGCTTGTCGCGTGACCAGGGGGAGGTCGCCGATTGTGACCAATGGCCGTGTGTTTTCAACGTTCAGTTTGGCAACCGCGATTGGTTCGCTGTTATTGCCGATCAGTTGATTGCGGCTTTTGACAAATGACTCCAGCGGACTACTGTTGTCGATCGTGGAAGTTCCCAGGAAGCTTCCAGGTGAGAAACGTTTCAGTTTTCCAGCTTCACCTAACATTGGTTCTGCTTCTGCCGGAAATGAAAGTACCAGTGAGCCTCCCTGGTTCACCCATCGGTCGAGTGCGTCGACACGTTGTTCCGTTAGTTGGTCGACCACTTCGTTTCTGGCGACCATCAAGATTGTGTTGACGCCGTCGAGTCCCAGAGCATCAATTGGCAAAAGCGAAACGGATTCGAGATCAACGACAATTTTGTTTTTGTCGTCTGCGCGACCGGCCGCTGTGGCAGCAAATGCATCCCGCGATTGATCAGTGGTCGAAATGGAAATTGCCAATGGTTGAGTTGACTTGGCAATCATGTTTGAATCGATCGAAATCGTTTTCGTCGCGATCGGTTCGTTCGAATCTGGCGAGCCAGCAAACAGCTTGACTTCGAATTCGGAAACCCGTCGACCGGGCCGAATCCAGCCTTGCCAATGATTTGGATTGGCAGCGTCTTGCAAAAGTCTTCCAGAATAAATGACGCGGTATCCATCTCCGTCCAGCGCGGTCGCTTCAAAATGGGTCGGAACGATATCAGTGTTGCGATCGGGATGCCGTTGAATGTTGATTGGAGCCCATCGACCAAGTCGCAGATGACCTTTCAACCCAAAACTCAAGCTCCAGTCGGGTTTCGACTGTGCTGTGACCGTGGGGTCTGCGGAGTCTTGTGCGGTTGCTTGACCAGTCGTGATTGACAGTTGGGCCGAAAGTACGATCACAACAATCAGGACGACGCGATAAAGAATTGCCATCGAATTCCAAAGGCAACGTCGGATTGGTTGTTTGAATTTCACAGCGAGCGGTATCGGGAAAATCGCAAGTCGATGGAGGGAAGTCGTTCCAATGGGAGGCGCCGCAATAGGCAACTGCAACTACGCTGAGCCCGTCATGTCGAGTTGAACAGCATAACGAAGGAGCGACATTTTAACTACGACCAACGTACCGATTGGGCCTCGAAAAAAATGGATTGCCCGTTGTTTTCTGGAAACTCGACCAATCTGAGCGAAGGTAACCGTTAGGGTTTCTCTTCGTCGGGACAAACGCAGACGATTTTCTGACAACCCGGGCACCCAGATCCATACTTGGCCTCAATCGCTATTCCCAGATCGACCTCGGCAACGTTGGCGATCGTGGTGAGCCAAGCGAGAACATCCGCGAATTCTTCTTCAAGATTCTTGCGGCGTTTGGCGAATTCATCGTCGGAAACTCGGTTTTGTTCTTCGGGAGATGTTTCTCGAAGTGCCGCAGCCAACTCGCCAATCTCTTCCGTCAGCCACAAGAAGGTCGCGGGAATGCCTCGAGCTTGGTCTTTGTCATGATACATGTCGCGGATCAGCGATTGAAACTCGGCGAAGCTCAGACGCGACGAAGATTCAGCTGAATCACTCATTGGCGTCACCTGGCTGATCTGGACCAGCGTCGTTTTCCAATGAACGCGAGTCATTGGCGGTTGCGTCGTCTTCGGGGACGGCTAACTGGATTTCGTCGCCGACTACGCGAACGTCGAAGATGTCGATCTTCAGTCGTCGATTTTGACACCAGGTGCCATCAGTCGTGTCGAAGCTCCACGCATGCCAAGGGCATGTCACGATGCCATCTTCGAAGTGCCCGGCAGCCAGCGACGCACCCATGTGCGGGCACATATCATCGATTGCGCGAAAGACGCCATTCTCGTTAAAGATGGCGACGAGGCGATCATTGAATTCAACCGCCTTGCCCTGGCCCGGCGAGATGTCGCCAACTTTGGCAACGGTTTCGAAGTTCGACATTTTTGCTTACTGTTTTGGCGTCAGCTGCATTTCAACAACACTGGTCACATTGGTTACGATTGTTTTTTCGCGATACTCAGCGGATGTCTTGGCAGTACTGGTGCTGTTCGAGCTGACGACCCGCCCGGATACCGGATCAAACTTCAACGTACCTGAACCGTTGAACGCGATCAATTTGGCTCCCTTGTCGCCCGTCTTGGACGCAATGATCTCTTCGTCAGTTTGGGTTTCGGAACTCACGGAAATGTTCGATTGAATGCTCCAAGCTGAATCGCTGGTGTCATCGAGCGTGTAGTTAACGGTTCGGTTTAACTTGCCAAACGGTGTGGACTGTAAGTCGTCAGTCTGCCATTTTTTTTCCGTGAGCGACTCGGGAAAGACGAGAGTGCTGGATCGCAGCAGCTCCGTCAGTCCTTGTTGGTTAAACAGTGCTTTGAGTCGCAGTGCGTTGGGCAACTCATTAATCCGTTTTTCGGTTTCCTCGGGGAGTTCAACGTTCAGTAGTTCGCCGCGGTTGGATAAACTGACAACAAACTCAAGCCCAATCAGCGGTTTAACCTGTTTTAGCAGGTCGCGAGAATTTCGAGAAGGTTTCTGGTCAGAGTCCGTATCGAAGGCGACGGCTTGCGCTGGAACTTCAGGATCGGAAACACTGACGGCGATCGATGCAATGGATTGTTTGATGGTGGCGACACCGTCATCGTCGACGTTGTCGATGTCCCACTGAAACTGAATTTTGACATCAGAGTTGACTCGATTGCTGCGACTATCGATCTCAGTCTTGGCAGTCGTCTTCTGGCTCAGGTTCAGCGTATAGCTTTCCCCTTGATTCAGTTTCCATCGCAGTTTGGATGTGTCGGTCGCTTGGCCGCTGCTCGCGGATGTATCCTGAGCTAATCCGGGATGCGGCAATGCGAGACAAAGACCTGCCAATATGGCGGCGACGATGACGGGGTGTTTGCTATTCATGTTGAACTTAATCGTCCGTAGACGAACTCCGTTGTTTTTGCCCCGTGGTGTCATTCGCGCCTCGTCTTCGGCTTTGACTTAAGCCGAAGCCGATGCGGACTCAAATACGTGAGACTCGCCAGGGGAAAGCACAACTGGCGTCGCTGTTGATTCACCCTTGACCATCGATGACCAAGCTTCGGGGTCCTGTTCGATGGGTGGCCAAGTATTGTAATGGGCGGGAACCACGTATTTGGGATTGATCAAATTGGTCGCTGCGACACTGTCCTTGGGTCCCATCGTGAACAGGTCACCAATGGGCAGTACCGCCACGTCGATCCCTTTGTTACCAATCAACTTCATGTCGCTGAAAATGGCGGTGTCGCAGGCAAAGTAAAATCTCAGATCACCGATCCCCAGCAAGAATCCAGCGGCTACGCCCCCATAACTGCCATCGGGCAGTTGTGAACTATGGACCGCCGGGGTCATCTGCACCATCCCAAACGGCAACTCCATCGATCCGCCGATGTTCATGCCGATCGTTTTTTCGACGGAATGATTTTTGGCAAACCATTCCGCAATTTCATAGATGGCGACGACCGTTGCACCGCAACGATTGGCAATCTCGGCAACGTCAGCGACGTGATCGAAGTGGCCGTGCGACACAAGAATGGTGTCGGCGTCCATCTCGGCCGCCTTCATCGGAGCCGCAGGAGATTCGTTGAGGAACGGGTCAATCAAAATTCGGTGCTGGTTGTGTTGAATCAGCCAACTGGCATGTCCCAACCAGGTAAGTTCAGTTTTGCTCATCAATTTCCCTACGCTTCTCGCAAGAGTTGGTTCATATACTTTTTGTATTTCTCGACGCCCGGTTGACCATACGGGTTGATCCCCATCAGACGTCCTTCCAGCACGGTTGCCAACATCAACATTTGTAGCAACTGGCCAAGGCTCGGTTCATCGGCTGCAGGTAGTCGCAGGTCAGTGGTCGGGCGTTGGTCTTCTTTGTACGCCAGGTTTGTGCCGCGGAGTGCCGCCGTCATCAGATCAGGTAGTTTTTTATCAGCCAGCTCATTGAGTTGGTCCTGGTCACGATCACTTGAGCCGATCGCCAACGGATCTTGACGCCAGGATTCGAGGATGACATTGTTCATGACTTTATCACGAATGCCTTCCTGGTGTTGTTGGGCACGCGAATGTAAATCTCGAGAGTTGACACAAGTCAGCGGTAACGCGCCTTGCTCGGATTTGCCAAGACTTTCGGCAAGCAATTGGTCGTACCACAGTCCAGTCGATTCCAACGACTTCGACCAAACCGACATCACACGTGTGCGGATCTGCCGCTCCCGTTCGAGCAAATAGTTGACCGCGACGTAATCCAGGACAGGATTGGAGCCCATTGGCTCGGTTCGAAAACGACTGTTCATCGCGGCCGCACCTTCGAGTAATGCGACGATGTCGATGCCAAGGATTGCCGCAGGCAACAGACCGACTGCGGAAAAAACAGAGAACCTGCCGCCGACTCCATCGGGAACCAGGAACCGATCCTGGCAGCCGATTTCATCCGCAAGGCTGGCCAGTTTCCCGGATGCACCGGTAACCGGAACGACCAATTCTGCAAGTCGTTCCGCGCCAACTTTCGTTTCCAATGCGCGAAGATACTGACGAAATGCGGATGCCGTTTCGAGCGTGCCACCGCTCTTGCTGATCACGACGACTGCCCAATTGCCTTCCGGTCCCTCTCCCTGAGAGTCCGTCTCAAGAAACTCAAGCAAACCCTGTGACCAGTCGTTGTCAATGTTGTTGCCTTCGAAATACATTCGCGGCCGACCACCACGTTGGGCTCGTGTCATCTCGTTGAAGTACGGGTGGCAGCAACACTCCATCAACGCCCGAGCGCCCATGTACGAACCGCCGATTCCCAGCAGCACCACCTTGTCCACCTGCTGGCTCAATCGCTTGGCAGTGTCGAGGATCCGGCCGAGCTCACTGTTCTGCCGATCCGATTGATACTCATCCAGAATCCGTTCGGGCAGCTCATGAAAACCAGCATCCAACGGCTGTTTTTCTTGCGGGACATCTTCCCCTGATGAGAACAACTGGAGGTCCGTTTGCAGCATTTCATTTCGAGCCCCCTGCAGCGTGTCCGCCAGCCCATCGATCATCTCTTGAGAAATACCAAACTCGGGAATCAAGGCATTGGAGTAGTCAAACGTTATCGGTTTTGTTTTTGGCATAAGGCAATGAGCGGCTATTGATCCGTTTTGAATTAATTTGTTGTAATTCAGATTGTCGTCAATTCATTTGAATTCATCCAGTGGATGACGTGGGCGGCCATTCCGGTTAAAACGTTGCTTGCTGAAAATTCGCCCCAGCGGCTCTAGCGACCGAACGTTCGTTTGACCTCAGGAGGACTCAAACCCTGTGGAACCAACGTTGGCAAGCGTCGTTGTGCGACAAAAACGCATCTCCAGAACGCATTTCTTAACTCAAACTTAAACGCATGGCCACAATGCCATTCGCTGCAAGAATTTTATGAAACCATTACAAAAAAGATCAGGCAGTGCTGCCCCAGAAGGTCCTGTGGTTCTCATTATCATGGATGGTGTTGGCATCGGTGCTGGAGATCCCGGCGACATGGTGGCCCAAGCGTCAACGCCAACACTCGACTGGCTCAAATCAAATTCGCTTTACACGACTTTGAAAGCGCACGGCCGAGCGGTGGGCATGCCGACAGAAGGTGATATGGGGAATAGCGAAGTCGGCCACAACGCCATCGGGTCGGGACGCGTTTTCGATCAAGGTGCATTGCTGGTCAAAAATGCGGTTTCATCAGGTGCCATGTTTGAAGGTGAAACATGGAAACAGCTGACGGGTGATTTGCAGAATAATACGCTGCACTTGATTGGTCTGCTTTCGGATGGAAATGTCCATTCTCATATCGATTTGCTGATCTCGATGATTCGCCAGGCTCAGCAACAGGGAATTCAACGACTTCGAGTGCATGCCTTGCTTGACGGTCGCGACGTACCTCCTACGTCGGCGCTCGAATACGTTGCAAAGCTGGAAACCGTGTTGACCGAAATCAACGAAGCCGGTGAGTTTGATTACGCGATTGCATCCGGCGGCGGGCGGTTGTACATCACCATGGACCGCTACAACGCCGATTGGCCCATGGTCGAGCGTGGCTGGAATGCACACGTGCATGGTCAAGGTCGTCCGTTCGCGACGGCCCAAGAAGCCATCGAGACGTTGCGATCTGAAACACCAGGCGTGATTGACCAGGACTTGAAGGAGTTTGTCATCGTACGCGATGGAAAACCAATCGGTCCAATCGTGGATGGGGACAGTGTGATCCTGTTTAATTTCCGGGGTGACCGGGCACTGGAAATTTCACGTGCCTTTGACGAAGAAGAACTGGCTGAATTTGATCGAGGGAATCGACCCGACGTCACCTATGCGGGCATCATGCAATACGATGCCGATTTGAATATTCCCAAAAAGTTTCTCGTCTCACCACCTTCAATCGATGACGTCATGGGTGAGTATCTTGCTGCCTCAGGCGTTCGCCAGTTGGCCGTCAGTGAAACACAAAAATTCGGACACGTGACATACTTTTTCAATGGCAACCGGAGCGGCAAGTTCGACGAGCAAACGGAAGACTATGTGGAGATTACTTCCGACTTGTTACCGTTTGAACAACGTCCCTGGATGAAGGGTGGCGAGATCACCGATGTGATTCTTGACTCAATCCGAAACGGGAAGCATGATTTCATTCGCGCCAATTATCCTCACGGCGATATGGTTGGGCACACCGGAAATTTATTGGCTGTGGAGATTTCAGTCGAAACGGTTGATCTTTGTCTCGCTCGGATCAAGGACGCGGTGGTCGCAGCAAACGGCATTTTGATCGTCACGGCCGACCATGGAAACGCCGACGAAATGTATGAGTTGGACAAGAACAGCCAAGCCAAATTGGATGGCGATGGAAATCCTCGCATGAAGACCAGTCACACGCTCAACCCAGTGCCTTGTTACATTTACGATGCGTCTGGAGCGAGCCAATTGGACTTGGCGAATGTCTCAGAACCGTTGGGGATCAGTAGTCTGGCGGCAACGGTGATCACTTGCTTGGGGTTGGAGCCACCTGCTGATTACGATCCATCGATCGTCGTTGCCCAGTAGCAGTTTTCTTTCGCAGGCGTGCGACTTAACTCACAGTGCGACTCGTTGATGGCAATGAGTCGCAGGATCGTGTCAAATAGAACCTCCTGCAATTGAGCTTTGCTTACGCTTTCATCAAATCAGACTGGAGTCGAATATGAATCGCCCACGTAACACCTGTTTCATTCTAGTGCCGGTCTGGTTGTCAGCGATATTGTTTGCAGCACCATTGAATGCGCAGGACAATCCTTCCATCGAAGCGCTTCAATCCACCAAACGAAGCGATTATGTGTCCGATGCAAGCCATCTCGTCGGTACCTATGAACCGACAGATGTCAAACACGATGCTGCGTCGATGACTGCAGCAGCCAAATCATTTTTGGATTCACTTGACAAGGATCAACGCAAACGAGCGGCACTGTCTTTGGACGATCGCGAGCGGCGTGAATGGACCAATCTTCCAGCGCCACGAAATGCTGGCGGTGTCCGCATGGGCGATCTAAACGAAGCACAAACAAAACTCGCATGCCAGTTGTTGGCGACTCTGCTCAGCGATCATGGTTATCGAAAGATGCGAAACATTATGCTCGCCGATGATCAGTTGTTGCGGGGAGGACGTGCTCGACCAGGTTTTGGAACGGAGAATTTTTCGTTGGTCATCTTTGGTGAACCGTCAGCAACGGAAGCGTGGGCGTTTCAGTTGGATGGACATCATGTAGGGATGAATCTGGCAATCAAAGGTGACTCGATCACGATGGCGCCAAGTTTTATCGGAACTCAACCGCATCAGTTTTCCATCGGGGATCAAAAGTTCAAACCGTTTGCAAAAGAGACAGGCTTGGCTCATAAACTAATGAACAGCCTCACCGACGATCAGATCAAGGCCGCGGTGCTTTCGAATCGTCGCGGTCGAATCGTGACCGGGCCTGGCAACGATGGCAAAACGCCACCGCCTCAAGGGCTCGCCTGCGATCAGCTGGACGATGAGCAGAAGAAATTGCTGACGCGTTTGATTGCCCAATGGGTCAACGATTTGCCGAAGGAAAAAGCCAAGGCGCGGATGAAGGAGATCAAAGGCGAAATGGAACAGATGCGACTTTCGTGGAACGGTAACAAGGCTGCTGGCAGCGATGTATCGTACCGGATTCAGTCGCCCTCTCTGATCATCGAGTACGCTTGCCAGGATCTCGGCAACGATCCGTTGGACCATTTGCATTCCATGTATCGCAATCCAAAGAACGACTACGGCGGTCAGTTGAAGTAGGACATGGATTGGTTGTGCCGCCTTCCGGGCAACCCATTCAAATTCCGAATCTGCTGCGAAGCAGCTCTCACTCGCCGAGGCCGACGATCTCAAGCAGTTTTAGCGCGTTCGTTGTTTCGGCGATTCCCGGCTTCATCACGTAATCGAACGTCATGGTCTTTTTGCCATCGACTTCGTCGAACTGCTCGGAAAAATGAACCGTACGACATGCTTTGGCCAGTTCATCCGTTTTGGCCAAGTCAAGGTCGTGTGTTGAGATCGCACCAATCGCCTGCTCGTCAATCAGTTTGCGAACCACTCGGCTGACGGCAATTTGACGTTCCTGCGAGTTGGTTCCTTGCAGGATTTCGTCGAGCAAAAACAAGAGTCGCCGAGGGTTGTCCGCATCGTGTTTCTTGGCGGTGTCAACAATCTCCTTAAGACGTTTTAGCTCCGCCATAAAGAACGAAACGCCGTCGGCCAACGAGTCAGCAATCCGCATGCTGGTTTCAATTCGAATCGGCGGCAGGGTCATCGATTCAGCGCAAACGACGCTTCCCATTTGGGCCAGCACAATGTTGGCGCCGACGCTTCGCAACAACGTACTTTTGCCGGACATGTTGGAGCCGGTAACCAACAAGACGGTTCCTGGTGGCCCCATTTCGACATCATTGGCGACGCGTTCGGTTCCCAACAACGGATGCCCAACTTTAACGCCTTGGACCAGGGCTTCATTGGGCGAATCGGTCTTGACGGTTGGAAAGACCCAATCGGGTTCGTCACCAGCCAATTTGGCCAGTGCGGCCAAGGCCTCGACTTCTGCCAACCGCTCAAACCAACGCCTCGCTTCGGCTCCGTTTTTGTCTTTCCATCGCTCCAGCAAATCCAACATGTGAGCATCCCAGAAGAAGAGAAACTCCAGGATCATGTAGGGGATGAACAGCGTACCGTTGCGTCGCATATTGGCCAAACCAACCAGCCAACCAAGTCGTTGCATTTTGGATTGGGCACCCTGCCCCGTTTGTTGAAACTGAGTTTGAAGCCCAATCAGTTTCTTGGATTTGGCGTCGTAGTCCGCCACCATGTCGAACAACTGAACATATCGGGTTGCATCGTTGGAGCGGGATGAGACTTGATTGAATACCTCGTGAATGGAGCCGGCTCGAAATACGGAAACAAAAAAGTTGATTGCACAGGTGACGATGATGATCGGCCCAGCGACATTGAATGGGATCAACGTGATCAACGTGCCAAGAATGGTGATCAGTGACACGCTTGCAGTAACGCGAGTGAGCCAAAGTACCCATTGGTTTCCATCAAACCAGCAAGGACTCTCACACCATTCAACAAATCGACTTGGTCCGGACTGACTGTCGGCCAGGTACTCACAACGAAGTCGGAACTGTTCGCGCCAATCAAAATCTGGTTTTAGTTCAGCGACTGCGTCTTGACGCAATTGGATCTCTTCATCGAGGGCACCATCGATGATCCAGTTTTTTAGCGTCTCGGTTCCCAGTGGTGTACGAGTGGTGCCGAGAAGTTTGTAAACGGAGCTATTCCCGAGCAGGTCAAGGTCCTTGGAAATGGGCGCAAACCAGCCGGGGATCTCGACCGGTGGCACGTTGATGTCGGTCCAACGACGTTCGCAACGAGCGATCGATTCGCGATGCATCTTTGCCAACAGTCGCGCGCGAAACAGGCGAGTTTGCAACTGTTCGTGATACAGAGCGACGGCCACGAAGACGCCAAACAGGACTCCGGCGATCACATAGAACAATGTGCCCAGCTCATAAGCGTTGGCGAATCCCATGACTGCCGGAATGATGGAACCGAGCAACAGCAAGCCACGAACGTAACCGACACCGCTCCATTGCCCAGCGCAGTTTCTCGCTTCTTGTTCCTGTTCAGCCAGCCGATCGCGGTAGTACTGTACGACTTCAGAATGATTTTTAGGAATCATTGATGTTGGTTTGAGCATTAAAAGCCGCTTAGTTCGGTTGCCCGTTGGACTCGCTGAATCGCGATCATGAATGCAGCGGTACGCAAGCTGACGTTGTTTTCATTGGCGGTTTGCCAAACGTCTTCAAACGCCGACGAAAGGACTGCGTCCAATTGCTGTCGGACCCGGTTCAAGTCCCAGCTGTAATACTGTCGGTTCTGCACCCATTCGAAGTAACTGACTGAGACCCCGCCGGCATTGGAGAGAATATCAGGCAGGACGGCAATGTCGCGCTCGAAGAGGATTTCATCCGCATCGGCATCCACAGGACCGTTGGCACCTTCGACAATGTACTTGGCTTTGACGTCGTTGACATTCTCCATGGTGATCACGCTGCCGAGGGCGGCGGGAATCAGCAGTTCACAATCAAGCACCAAAAGTTCTTCGTTGGAAATCCGATTCGCTTGACTGATCTCTTCAAATCCCTCCAAGGTTCGTTTTTCCAAAACGTAATGCAGGGCTGCCGGGATATCTAAACCCTCCGGGTTGTAGTAGGCGCCGCTGACGTCACTGATGGCCACAATTTTGAACTCAGATTCCGACATGTATTTGGCCGCGTGCGAGCCAACGTTTCCGAAACCTTGAATCGCAACGCGAGTATCGATTGGGCGTCTGCCGAGTCGTTTTAGCATTTTGAACGAAAGGATTCCGACACCGCGTCCGGTCGCTTCTTCTCGGCCTTTCGCTCCATAGTTTTCAACCGGCTTGCCAGTGATGCAAGCGGGATTGAAGCCGTGGTACTTCTCCCACTGATTTCGAATCCACGCCATGGTTTCGGCATCGGTGCCCATATCGGGGGCGGGAATGTCGACATCAGGGCCAAAAATGTCGTGAATCTGATCGACGAACTTTCGCGTCACGCGCTCTTTTTCTTTTCGGCTGAGTTCGCGAGGGCTAACACAAACGCCTCCTTTGGCACCACCGTAGGGAATGTTGACGACCGCGGTTTTCCATGTCATCAACGAGGCCAGCGCACGGACCTCATCCAAATCGACGTCCTTGTGGTATCGCAAACCACCTTTCATCGGGCCCCGGGCATTGTTGTGCTGAACACGATAGCCAACAAAATTCTCGACGCGGCCATCATCCATTTCGACGGGAACTTCGACTGTAATCTCACGTTTGGCCATCGTTAATAGACGCCGTTTGCTCTCGTCCATGTTCAGGGCGTCTGCAGCGCGGTTAAAATAGTGCAGCACCGTCTCGTGAGCGTTCATGTGGGGTTTTGGCAGCGAAGCCTTGGCATCCATCGTTGGTTCTCGAAGAATGGTAGTGTAATTGCGGAGTGGAATGGATCGTTGGCACAAGCGGAATGGAGGCCGAGTTGCCACTACGACCAACTTGCAAGTCCTTTACAATATCTAATCGACCAATAACCACAATCGGTATTTGGAAAAACCGAAAAAACAGTGGAGCGACTTACCGATCGAACGGCTATCCCGGTCGACGAGATTTTTTGATTCAAACGGATTCAGGAAGAAGTGACCATCGACATCAATCAATTCTGGAATCTATTGACGGAGAGCCAATTGCTCTTGCCGGTCCAGATTCAGACGCTGTTTTCCGAGTTTTCAGCAGATCCCGGTCTCGACAAGAAACCGGAGTCGTTGGCCAAGTGGATGGTCAACCGTGGCGCCATATCTCCGTATCACGCGGAAATCTTACTGGCCGGACATCGAGGTCCTTTTCAGTATGGCAACTACGGAGTTGTCGATCGTATTACTGACGGACCGATGGCTGGATGTTTTACAGCGCGACATCGCAAAACTGGCTATGGCGTTTTGCTGAAGTTCATGCAGGGAAAAACAGCCGACGATCTTGAACTTTGGAAACGTGTTGAACGCAAGTGCGAACAGCTTTCGGCAGCGGAATCTCGTTTTCTCAATCCGGTCTATGAAGCGAGCGTGTTGCCACAACACCGATTTGTCGTCGTTGGCGTACCCACTGGGAAATCGATTCAGCGGATGCCCAAAAAGTCACGGCTGCCTTGGCAACAATCCTGCGCCGTGGCTGCGCAAGTCGGTAGAGCACTTCAAGCCTTACATGAACAAGGGTTAGTCCATGGCGGTCTGGATGAGTCGAGTGTCTGGATGCAACCGAGCGGTGACGTCCGTTTGCAGCTCGATCCAATACTGACCGAAACGAAATTCGAGTCGTTGGATGCAGAAGCACAAACGTCGCGACTGCTTTGCATGGCCCCCGAAATTCACAAGGCGATGGAGACTCAACCTTGGTCGCCAAAGTTGATCACACCCTCGGCAGAAGTTTATTCGCTGGGATGCATTCTGATTCGTCTCCTGACGGCACGTTCGTACTGTTCCGAAACAGAACCGAAAAAGATTGCCGACTTTCATCTTTCCTCGTCCCAACCCGATCTGGAAAAGTATGAACTGACCGACGAGTTACAAACGCTGATCTTGAGAATGCTCAAAAGCGATCCAGGACAGCGGCCGTCGATGTCTGAAGTCGCTAACTTGTTGTCGCTGTACTCTGGACGGACGGCACAGTTTGAAGAGACGGTTGAAAACGAAGATGCGACTCAAGCGGCTTACCTGGAAAACATTCGCCAATTCGTCGGGACATCGTCCAGCGCTGAGGACGTACCGCCGATCCAAATCGACGTCGAAGATCATTCAGGCGATGAGCCTACCGTTGATGCTGAAGCACGTATCCAGGCGGCGCGAGAAAAAGCGGAGCTGCGTAAGAAACAAAAATGGAAGACACCAGTTGCCATTACGCTCGGTTTGATTGGACTTTTGGGGATTGGCACCGGTGGGCTGGCCTACCTCAATTCATTGACCGACGAGACGCCAGTTGTCCAAAACGGCGAACCAAAAAACGGAAACGGCGATCCGCGTCCAGTTGAAACAACCAAGGATGATCAGCCAGCAATCGCCGGCGACCCCGATGCCGCGTTCCAGCAACGACTGGTTGAGGATGATGACGAAACGTTGTGGGAATCTCCGACTGCGGGACAGCCTGTTCCGTTTTCATACTTGCCAACCTCGCCCAAGATGTTGTTGCACGCGCGTGTGAGCGAACTGGTTCAACACGAAGAAGGACAACGGCTGTTGAAGAGTTTTGGCCCGGAATTCGAAGCGACGATCCAAACCTTTCAAACGCGTGTCGGTTTGGAGCTGGAAAACATCGGCCAATTGACCTTGGCCTTTTTGGATGACGATCAAGTGGCCGGGTACGATGTGTTTGCGGTTGTCGAAACCCAGCAGCCGATCAGCAAATCACGGTTGTTGGAACTTTGGCGACAGCCCAATGCAACGACGAACGAAGCAGGTGTCGAGTACTTTCAATCGAACGATTCGCTGGCCTATTTGATTATTGAAGCGGCAACTGAGAACGCTGACGGGTTGGAAGGTCGGACGCGGTTTGCCGTTGGATCGCCCGCAATGATTGAAGATGTGTTGGAGATTGCAGGTGGTGTGCCACTGGGTGGCTCGCTGCAAAATGTTGCAGAGTGGTCCGATTCAAAACGGCATGTCAATTTTCTGTTCCTGCGGCCTTCCTTGTTTAACGATCGCGGTCAAGCCTGGATGGGCCCGCAGTTGGCCGACTTTAATCGTGAGCTGTCGGTGATGATTCCCGATGGCGTTCAAGGTGGCTCAATCGGATTGCATCTCGCGGCCGGCAGTTACGTTGAAGTGAGATTCGACCGAATCGTCGATCTAACGGCAGGCGCATTACGTCAAAGAATGGAGACGGACTTGCGAGCCCGACGAGACCAGCTGACCGACTACATTGGCTTGATCCAGCCAAATGCCTATTGGGATCGAGTGCGAGTCAAATACGCGGGCATGTTGGCGGATGTTTCGAGACGGTTCCGTTGGAGTGTTGAACGTAGAGAGGTCGTCGGGAACTGTTGGTTGCCACCCTCTGCGGCTCACAATCTCGTCGCAGCATCTGAGTTGGTGTCTTCGTTTGCCGCTGGCTCAGGTGCGGTCGTGATGACGGACCAACCCAAAGCACCTCAATCATTGCAAGAACTGTTAGCGGCCAAACGTGATTT
The DNA here is from genome assembly GCA_038534355.1 of Planctomycetota bacterium. GTDB lineage: Bacteria > Planctomycetota > Planctomycetia > Pirellulales > Pirellulaceae > Mariniblastus. The sequence goes on along the minus strand of JBCAWX010000017.1, from coordinate 70,258 downwards.
GGAAATTGCCAATCCACCCGATTTGAATGTTTTGATGGCGGATTTGAAAACCGAAATCGACTCCGACTATGGAGGATTGCCGTTCGACTGGGACATCAAATTGATTGGTGCTGATTTAGAGGCAGATGGGATTACTAAAAACCAACGGCCCGGTGAATTGGTAATGAATCAAAAGTCTCTCTCTGAGATTCTGACGTCGATCATGGTGTCGGCAAACCCATCCAAGGACATTACCGGCGCGTCCGACCCCAACTGCAAATTGATCTGGGTCGTTGCCGAAGACCCCGTTGGTTCTGGCAAGCGATCGATTTTGATCACCACCCGAGCCGCGGCAGCCTCAAAAGGATATGAGTTGCCGCAGCCTTTTCAAACGAATTGATCGTTAGCCGCCAACTCATCGCTATCGGTTACCACCTGAGATCGCTTTCGCGGCTGAAACGCTAAGGTTTTTGTCCGAAAACTGTCGACGTGGTACAATGAACGCTGGGGCGGTCCAATCGAGGTGAGCACGTTTGAATCCTTTTTCATTAGTTTGTCGGTCATGCGCTTCGCGCTTAAAAGTGACCAAACGATCGGCGATTGGCCAGACGCTGGCCTGTCCCAAATGCGGGACAATGCTTAAGGTCGTTCCTCCAGAAGGTTGGGAACCTCCTCAAGATGCGACCATTGATGCCGACTCTGGATCATTGAGCAGTTTCGAAGACATCGATCAATTGTTGACGAATCCCCAAACTGTCTCGTCGGCAGCCACTCAAACCAAAAAGCGATCTGCGGCTAAGAAAGCGAAAAGCCCCAAACGAAAACGCTCCTCCGTCAAGCCTGCAACCGAGGCAAAAACGCAAGCCCCCGCACCCGGCCGACCGCCACACAAACAGGCGTTGCCAACGACCGCACCCGGATCAGCTGAAAATCCACAAATCAATCCACAAGTCAAGCCGGAAGTCGAGGCTCCGGTTCTGCCCAGCGACGCCTGGACCAGCGAAACGGCACGCAAGCGGCGAAAGTTGATTCTGATGATCGCCGGTTCGATCGGCGTGGTTGTCGTCGTCACGGCAATCATCGCTGCCATCATCGTTAACTCCGGAGACCCGGATACGATCGCCGACCAAGATCAAACGAATCCGCAGTTGGTTGACGATTCGGAACGCGACGATTCTGATTCGAACGCGAACGATCAGAATCAATCGAATGACAACGATCCAGACTCAGATGATAACGGAGGTTTGCTGGACGAGACTCCGACTGCGGTCACACCGATTCCTCAAAACGTCACTGGGAACACGCCAGCGGAAGATCCTGCTGTCCAAAGCCCGTTTTCTGTGCCCGGCGCGACAACTAACGCTGAAACTATTGGTGATCAGCCCCCGCCGATCGATTCGCCAAATCCGCTTGTGCCCAAGGGAGGTCGTTTTGCTGGTGGTCCCGACATGGATCCTACGCCAAAACAACCTGACTCGCCTGTCGAAGGCATCATGGGCGAGGCCGACGATCTTGGCGATTTGGCGTCGTTGTTGCAATCGTCCAATACCTCGATGGCAGACTTGCAAGACGTAACCATTGGCGCTGGCAATCGACACGTCATTTCGAAATACTTCATCACGCCACCCAAGGAAACACGGCTTTCTACGGAGCGGCAGTTGGAGCTTGAAATTGGACGGCTCGCTTACAAAAAGCCAGTTCCATTCTCGCAGACGGTGCGAACGATTTCCGATCTTTCGGGATTGCCAGTGACGGTCGACGCTCGTCAATTGGCGCTGCATGGCCACGAAATTGACCCGTTGATCGCCCCGGAGATCAATGAGTTGTCGATGCTCGATGCATTGGCGGCTATTGGAAAAGATCGTGGGTTGACCCCGGTTTTAACCGAGTCAGGCGTCATTTTGACCATCGAAGTCAACAACGAACTGGTCGTGTCATCGCTGGACTTCCCCAATATTCCAGGACTCGACGCAAACGCCAAACAGAAGTTTGTCGGCGCAATTCAATCGCTCGTCGCGCCAAGCCAATGGGTCGATGAGGCGAATCCTTCTACAGTTGAAGTCGTCAACGACAAAATCGAGGTTAAGTGCCGGCTCGAAACCAAGTTGTTGATTGAACAGTTTATCCAGAAGCTCGAAGCAGCGGCCACGCTGATTGAACAACCAGACCACGTTGAAGCACGAACCGTGGTTGCGTCTCGCTGGAGTTCATCGGAAGCCTTGCGGCAGTCGCCCTCTAAATTCAAACCGGGAGGCAGCCGGACGATTGGCAAATTCTTCAATCGCGTCAAGAAAATGAGCGGGCTAACTGTTTTGGTGGACTGGCATCGGCTAATGGGGCAAGGTTGGACACCATCAACATTGATTCCTGGCAATGTCAGTGAGCCGACAACCGAGGAATTGGTTCAGGAGGTTGCCAATTCGATGCGGATGGAACTCATCGCCGTCGATGCGAAAACGTTGGTGATCACCACGCCAGAGCAAGCAAAGTGGTTTATTGACCTGGAGGTTTATCCGATTAACAGTCGATTGGCGAAAGAAGTCACCAACGACGGACTTCAGGAACTTGTCTTCCAGCTGTTGGGGAATCAGGTCAACGATCATTTTGTCCGAGTCGTCTATGAACCGCGTTGTCAGTGCCTGATCGCTGTAGGGCCTCAGTCGATTCAGCGTCAGATTGAGGGAGTCGTCGACCAACTCAATCGATGATCTGGCGGCTGATTAGCTTCGATAGACGAACGAAAGGCTAGAGGTTGCCGGTTTCTGGTTTTGGTTCCCAACCAAATTGATCCAAGGGTATTGAGTACTCTTGTTCAAACCAGGACTCGATCTGTTTAGCCTGATCGCCATCAAATGATGGATTGGCGGTGATCGTGTTCCCCGAAATGGTCGTTCGTATTTCGGTGTCGTGAACCAGCGTCTTGCCGTCTTTGATCACCATCCAGGGAAGCTCAAACATCGTTTGAAAATTGGGATCGGGCGAGTAGACACAAACGTCGGCGTCGGCGCCAGGTCCCAGGTGCCCTTTGTGGTTCAAGCCAAGGATTCGGGCAGGTCCGGCGCGTGTGATGACAGCGACTTCGTTCAGTGTGTACTCACGTTCGATGTCGGCCAGTTGGGAGTGCTTCAAAACGGAGGGATGAACCTCGGCTAATTTCTCTCGTCGAAACTCGCGATCCATCAGCAAGCGAATGATCTGTGGATAGGCCAGAAAGCTGCCTCCATTGGGGTGGTCGGTGCTCATGACGACTTGCCATGGATCGTTGACCAACAGATACCACTCCAGCCCAATGGCCCATTGCAAGGCGTTAACAAAGTTCTTGTTTTTGTAATCGATGGGGGAGACGCCACAACCGGATTCCAGTTCAAGATCGGCCGAATACCACTTTTCGCCACTCACTTGATGCAGGAATTGTCCCAGTGGACTATCGCCGGTCATGCTGGTCGTTCGCCCAAACATGACTTGTCCAACATCGACGGTTAGCAGCGGGTTGGCGTTCACAAATTCGGCCAGCGTTGCGACTTTCGAGCAGAGCGACGTTTCCTCTTCGTTGCAACCGCCATAGCTATGAAACTGAATGTGTGTCAGGTGTGCACGAAGTCCATCGAGCGACTTCATCGTTTCCAATGTCGTTGACCAGTTGCCAGGAACACCAAGGTTGTTCGTATGGATATGGACGGGGTGCGGCAGCGCCAACTCGTTGGCAGCGCGAGTGACACTTTGGAGAATCTGTCGAGGTGTAACATCGAAGCCGTGAACTTTGGCATCGAGATCTCGAGCGTTGCCACTTCGTTCATGTTTCCAATTTTCGACACCGCCGGGGTTCACGATTTTTGGAGCGTAACTACCGACTCGGTGGAGCAACCATCCAAGAAACGCTTTCATCGCGGCAGTGTCCCCTGCGGCCGCCGCTTTCATCGCGTAGTGATTGTTTCCGACGAGCGTAAAGAAGCCGGTATCGACATTGGGAATACGATCAAATTCGAAATGAACATGCCTTGCGGCCATCGGCGAAACCGCCGCATCGAAACAGGTGGTATATCCGAGGCCAGTGTATTTGTAGCCGGTGGTGAAGATTGTGGGTACGCTGCCCATACCACCGGAGAACAAGTGCTGACCATTGTCCAGTTGCGTCGAGCTGACCGGATTTTGCATGAACTGCTCAGGCTGCATCATGCGCCCGGCGTTCACTTTTGGGCCTGCGATATGACAGTGCATGTCGATTCCACCAGCCATGACGACTCGACCTGAAACATCGATCGTTTGGAACTCGCCAGCGTTCTCGGGGCGTTCGACAATCTTGCCATGGTCAATCCAAAGGTCGCGGACTTCACCATCGATGCCATTGGTGGGATCGTGAATCGCGCCACCGGCAAGTCGAATGCGCCGACTGAATGTCGATTGAGCAGGCTCTGTTTGGGGGGGCTCCATCCGCGTGCTCCAACCTGACTAGCGTGGTTTGCGGGGGTCGGCCGAGCTTGATCGCTTGGGCGATTTGGCCCGCTTGCGAGTCGACTTTTTCTTCGATGAAGCAGATCGCCATTTTCGTTTTGGCTTGACTCCGAATTCAGCCTCAAAATCGACGTCGACACTATCCATCGCCTGCAAGCGTTCGTCGGCCGCAATTCGGGTTTCCAGATCGACCAAAACATTTTCGAGTTGGTCATAGTTCGCCTCGATCCGGGCGAGTCGCTTCTGTATTTCGGGGCTATCCGAGGACTGCGTCGTTGAGTCGATTTCAATCCGTTTTGAACTTAGTTTTTCCGGGCTGAAGAAAGCCATTGAGAATCCGCACTCTGATGAAAGCAAATGTCGCGCTGTAGCAGCATCGGGAACATTGTTGGCAGCAAAAATCGGCCCAACAAGTGGTCAGTTGGCGAGAAATCCGAACCTGGCAATGAAATTTTCGATTCCAGTAAGCCACAAAACAGGAATTTCAACCCATACAACCGACAACGTCGGCTGCGAATCGGTCAGGTTGCATCGAAGATAAAGCCATCAATGTTCCCGCTGTTTCGCCGGCGGCCAAGCGTCGATGAACGACGATGCGTACCTGATTCAACTCGAATACCACCCTGCTCAGCATGTTATTCCACCGGCTGAAAATTTGCCCATTAAGTCTCTCCTCGATCGTGGCCCTGTTGCTGGTCGTGATCTGCGGACCCAACGTCGAAGCGCAGGTTGAGTTTCGTAAGTCGCCGTTTGTGGAATCCACCAAGACGGAATCCACCAAGACGGCCGATCAAGCCTCGATGGTGCCGCTCAAAAAAGACGCGTCCATTGAGCTGAATCAGCTCCTCACGGACGAACAAAAGAAGAGTAGCTGGGTCAGCAATCAACACTTTGCCGACAACTACGACCGGCAGCCAAGTCGGCCGGATCAACGCCGCGTCCCTGCCCTAAAAGTCTCTTCGCGTCAGTTTCAAGAAACGGAACAGAACAATCTTATCGATCCGATTCGCGCGTTCAACGAATCGCTTCAGGGAGGACCGACCATCAATCCAGACGGACGTTCCAACCGATTTCAGGATCCAAATCCCGGTTTTACAAACGGACTGAGTCGCCCGACAGATCGAATCAAGCCTTCGCCATTCAGTCTGAAGAACTTTTCGATGATGCCGGCTGAATCCACCGACAACAATCGGCAGGAGACGCCATCAACGATTGAAGCGTTGCCGACTCCATTAGATTCGACTCCGCGGCAATCGATCGCCAACGAACAGATTGCTAGTGCGTCAGATCAACGTCGGCGCGAGACGATTGTTGAAAACTATGACGATGGAAAACCGCGACTTTATCGATCGGTCATCTTGGCTGAGTCGGGCGATTACTACGACGATGGGCCATGGAAGGTGGTTGATCGGCAAGGCAACACCGTCGCCGAAGGCGCCTACCGAAAAGGCGTCATGCATGGAAAATGGGGAAGGCGACATTCGGCCAGCGAAGGTGGCCTGTTTGCAACCAAGCCGTTTACTGCTTATCAGGGGCCATTCGATTCGATCGCATTTTTCAACGAAGGAAAAATGGAAGGTCAATGGATCGTTTATGACAACTTGAGGCGATCCGTTTTTGAGATCGGATACAAAGATGGTCGGCGGCATGGATCGGCAACCTGGTACTATCCCGATCGCTCCAAGATGCGGACAGCAACATTTAAAGAGGGTGTCCTTGATGGCGAAGTACTTGAATTAGATGAAGATCAACGACTGGTTTCTCGCGATCGTTATTACGAAGGTCGTAAAGTGGTTCGCCAGACAACGATGTATCGACCCAGTCAGAAAAAGTCAGAGGCCTACTTTCTGGACGCGAAGCTGATTCCTGAAGGGATCGACAACTGGTGGGATGCCAAGCCAACACCGTTTGTCTCAACGGGTGAACGCGTGCAAAACGGACCGGTGATGGGGTGGTTTGCCAATCAACAACCCAAGTATCGTGGTCAGTACAAACAGAATCGACCGATCGGGCAGTTTCTCTGGTGGCACGAAAATGGAAACCGGAAAACGGTCGGTTTTTACAATGAAAATGGCAAACGAAATGGCCGTTGGATTTGGTGGCATCCGAATGGCATGAAGCAATTCGAAGGAACATATGACGAGGGCCAGCCAATCGGAATCTGGCGATCCTGGTTCGACGATGGCCAACTTCGCAAAGAACGGGACTATGACGAAGAGCAGAACGACCCGATGTTGGGTCTGGAAGGGTTCGGCGCCGGCGTGATGCAGTCCGACTCAGACGACACCACGCCAGACTCCGAAGGTAACGGTGCAAACGTGGGCGATCTGCCAATCAAAACGACTGAAGACGACGGCGAAGACTCCAAGGCAGATGAAACGGAGTCGCCCGCTGCACCTGAGAATCAACCAGGTGATGAATCGTCGAATGATGAATCGTCCGACAATAATAGTGAATCTGAATCGGGCACTGGCACCGATGACGGGCAGATCGACATCGAAGCGGCCGAGTCAATGATCCCTCAGATCAAGCTGGATGATCCTGCAAAAGGTGATCCAGAGCGTCAGTGATCACGTCTGGCTAGCGTTCACGCGACACGTCTCGTCACTACAACGATCAGTCATTGCGCCGTGGGATCGTCGCAATCACGATTGGTGCGCTTACAATTCTTCGTCGCCGGCAAATTCTTCGTTCGGATCAAATTGCAAATAGTTTTTCAGCCACGCAACGCCAAGGTAAAACGGCAGCGTGTCCAGTGCGGCGACGATGACTTTGAAAAAGTAACTCGTCCCAATCAACACGGCCAACTGCAGCCAAACATCAACGTCGTTGCGTAAGAATCCATCAAGACCGCCGACCCAATACGTAATCAAGATCACGGCCGTTGAGTCAACCAGTTGGCTGATCATCGTCGAGCCATTGTTGCGAAGCCATAGCCACTTGCCACGCGTGAGGTTCTTCCAAAAATGAAACAGGTAGACGTCACACAATTGAGCGGCCATGTAGGCGAACATGGATGCCCAGATCGCGCCAAACGCCAGTCGCTGGATATGAAAAAACTCAGGTGATTCTGTACCCGGTAACGCGCCTGCGAGCCACAGGATCAATGCCAACCAGACGTTGAGGAAAAAGCCAACCCAAACCAGCCAGCTGGCTCGTTTTCGACCGTAAAACTCGCTGATGAAATCCGTGCAAAGAAACGTAATCGGATAGGGCAACACTCCGACAGCCACGGCAAACCCAATCGGCCAGATGTCGCCTGATGTCAACGTGTAGTCGATTGAGAAAAGCGTTATGAAACGGCTCGTCCCAAGGATGTTTAACATCGTCATCGAGCCAAGAAACAGCCCCGCCAAAACCAGAAAAACCCGTTCACGACGTGCTTGGATTTCAGAGGCTTCGATCGGATGAAGGTCAGCTGGGCGGGGTGTCTGCGACGGTTCAGTCATGATTGGCAATTCACGATCGCGTAATTTCTAGATGGAGCAACTGATCAGGGTAATCGCCAGCTAATTGGTACGTCAAACTTGAATTCAGCGTGTTCCTCGGCACATTGATCTTGCCGTCGTGATCCAGGCGAACAAAAATGAACTCTCGATCATCCATAAGTCTCTTGTGAAATTCCATGATGAACTTGCCACAGTGCACAACGAACTTGGTCTTCGCCACGTTGATCTGTGCCATGTCGTCGCCATGTGTCATCTGCTTTGGTCAAGAGCATCGCCCAACCAACATCGAGCAATCGCGGACTCGCCAATCACCGGGCGTTGATCTCGCTGATCAACCGAAAAACGCCAAGTCCAAACAACGGGATGAAAACCAGTCGAAACGGACCGCAAGTCAATCTGCCGTGCTCGATCAAGCCATCATCGATGCGTTTGCATTGACGCATGATGGTTGGAGCAGCGACGAAGTCATTCTTAGAGATACGCTTAATCAAGCATTTTTGAAGGAAGTGCGCACGCAGTTAAAAGCCTCAAGTGATCAGGCTCAACACACCGACACTGAATTGAACTGGCGGTTGTTGACCTTGCGCAAGGCGGGAAAGTTGACGGTGAAGGCGACCAAGCGGGCAAAGTCCGTCGGTAACACCGAGGCCCTGTTGCCAATTGCCGAAATGGCGATGAGATCTGTGCAAGACAAGCATTCAGTTTCCAGCGATCAAGTGATGACAAATCCGGTCATGCGAGATGAGTTTGATTCGTTGGTCATGCAATTCGACGAAAAGGCAGATCTGTATCGCGTTCGCAAGGCGGCATTTCAGCTGCGAAAGACCAGAAGATTAAAACCCGAATTGATTTCGCGGATTGCAGATTGGGGTCGAGAGATCAAAACGTATTCGGTGGACGAATTGCGTAGCAAACCAGCGGAAGTCCCAGAGAAGCCAGGGATTTACATTTTTCGCGACAGCACTGGCTATCTTTATATCGGCCAAGCGTCAAACTTGCGCGAGCGTTTGCAGGGTCACCTCGATGCCTCACACAATCGTTCGTTGGCCGATTATCTGGATCAAGAAAAGTCCCCTTCGGTCGAGGTCCACTCGTTTGATCCAAAATCTCGGGCCAGCGAAGTTCGCGTGCGTCGCGCGTACGAGTCGGAGTTGATTGCAGTCCGAAAACCGAAGTTTAACATTCAGCCGTGAACCTCAAACCGGCTCTCGCATAGCAAGTCTGCAATTCGGTCGGGACAATGTTGGCTCGTTTCAATTGCGTTCAAACGTGTGGTGTCAGTAAGTCAAGCATCGTCTCAGCTTGAGCCCTTTTTGTTTGATCGTGTTGGGCTACAATAACGGCTCGTTCTTTCACATCCAATTTCGTTTTACAAAAGACTGCAGGCGCTGTCGATGGTTGCACCGGAGGGTGTTGACGTTGGCTCGCCCATGGCATGCGGTTCTCCGATGGGATTCTTGCGGAGATCGACACCAGCAGTCTTGGATGATGTTTCGTCAACCAATCAAGGAACTTGTTCCGTGAATTCAACTGCAACACTACTGAAGACACCATTGCATGACTGGCATGAGAGCCATCAGGGCCGGATGGTGGATTTTGCTGGCTGGTCGATGCCTGTGCAGTACACCAGTATCATTGACGAGCATCATCAGACTCGTAAGGCGATTGGGTTGTTCGACGTGTCTCACATGGGACGCCTCTATTTTTCCGGGAACGATGTTGACCAGTTTTTGGATCGACTGACCACACGCAGGATTGCCGGCGTGGATTGCGGCCGGATTCGGTACTCATTGATGACCAATGAGCAGGGTGGAATTCTTGACGACGTTCTTGTCTATCACCTTCCCGACGCGGCGGGGAATCCGTTTCACATGATGGTCGTCAACGCCAGCAACCGCGAGAAGATCGTGAGCTGGATTCAGTCGCATCTCGACGGCACGGATGTGCAGATGGAAGATCGCACAACGACGACTGCGATGATCGCAGTGCAAGGTCCGAAAGCGAATCATGAGGTGGCCAAGCTGGCCGATGTTGATCCGGCGACACTCGCGTACTACACCGGAACGACGACGAACGTTGCGGGTGTGAATGCGATTTTGTCGAGGACGGGATACACAGGCGAAGACGGTTGCGAAATCATTTGTGAGGGTCACGACGCGGTCAAAGTTTGGCAGGCGATCATCGATGCGGCGACACCGCTGAACGGTGGCGCGTGCGGTCTGGCCTCTCGTGATACCTTGCGGCTGGAAGCTGGGATGCCCCTGTATGGTCATGAGCTCAGCGAAGCCATCAATCCTGCTCAGGCGGATCTAAAGTTCGCGATTCAAATGAAGAATCGTGAATTCGTCGGCAAACAAGCGATCCTGGATGCTCGCAAAGATGAATCATTGCGAGTTCGTGTCGGACTGGAATTGGAAGGCCGTCGACCGGCACGAGAGGAATGCTCAGTCCTGCACGACGAAAAACCTGTTGGCGTGGTGACCAGCGGAACGTTCGCCCCAACGCTGCAAAAATCACTCTCAATGGCCTACGTAGATCGAGCGGTGGCTGAAGCTGGCACTCCGGTCACGATCGATATCCGTGGTAAGTCGCATCCGGCCAAGGTTGTCGCATTGCCATTTTATCAACGGCCTGAGTAAGACGAATCGTTGGCAATTCGACCACGGAATTGTGACGCCGATAAATAAACGAATTCCCAAACAATGTACTTTTGGAGAAACCTGTGAACGCTGAAGACTTGCTATTTGCTGAAACACATGAATGGGTCCACATTGCTGACAGTGATGCTGATAAAGTTGCGACCATCGGGATCTCTGCCAACGCTGTCGAAGCGTTGACGGATCTGGTTTACATGGATTTGCCCGCTGTCGGAACGGAAGTTGCCGCTGGTGCGTCATTCGGCGAAGTTGAATCAGTCAAAGCGACCAGCGAAATGTACAGCCCGGTCGCCGGTGAGATCGTCGAAGTTAACACGTCGTTGCCAGACAATCTGGAGATCCTCAATACCGATCCTTACGGTGCCGGTTGGATCATCAAAGTCAAAATGGCGGGCGAAGAAGGTGTTGCCAATCTGCTCGACTTTACGGCTTATCAAAAACAGTGTGACGAAGGGCATTAAGCCCGTCAGCTGAGACGCGACGCTCGATCCCTGTGCCCGAAGCTTGCATTCCCAAACAGCCAAGCTGACGGCCAGCGTCGAAGTTGCGATGAAAGCCCGGTCGAACCGACAAGCATGCTGCAAACAGCGAAACGTCGAGTGCGTCGTCTTTAGCTCTTTGTCAATTTTTGCGTTGTCGAGTTCGTTTTGATGCGGAGCATTTGTTCCGTATTCATGAACTGAAATCGATTCCATTTATTCGAACCCATCGAAAACCAATGTCTACCAATCAACTTTCCAGCCAAACAACGCTTGACTCGGTCTCTCAGCGCGATGACTTTGTTCGCCGGCATATTGGGCCATCGGATACTGACGTGCAGTCGATGCTTGAAGCGGTTGGAGCGTCCAGTTTAAATGACTTGATCGACTCGACGGTGCCCGAGAGCATTTTGCTCAAAGAGGAACTTGATTTGCCAGGATCATGTTCCGAGCATCAAGCGGTCGAAGTGCTCCGGCGATATGCGGAGTCCAACCAGGTCAAGACGTCCATGATCGGAATGGGGTATTACGGAACGCATGTGCCCAATGTGATCTTGCGAAACGTGTTGGAAAATCCGGGTTGGTACACCGCTTACACACCCTACCAGGCAGAAATTTCACAAGGACGTTTGGAGTCGTTGTTGACGTTTCAGCAGATGGTGATGGATTTGACTGGCATGGAGATGGCGAACGCATCGCTGTTGGATGAAGCCACTGCAGCGGCCGAAGCGATGGCGCTTTGCAAGCGTGCGAGCAAACTGAAATCTGACAAGTTCTTTGTGGCCGATGATGTTCACCCGCAAACCCTCGATGTGTTGCAGACGCGAGCCAACTACTTTGGATTTGAACTCATCGTGGGTCCCGTTGAAGACGCTGCGAATCATGAGTTATTTGGTGCGCTTCTTCAGTATCCGGGCACGTCGGGACAGGTTCGAGATTTGACGGAGATCATCGAGTCGATCCATCAGACCAAAGCGTTGGTCGCAGTCGCCAGTGACTTGCTGGCGTTGACATTGCTCCAACCACCGGGAGAGATGGGGGCGGATATTGTTCTTGGAAGTGCGCAGCGGTTTGGAGTGCCGATGGGCTTTGGTGGCCCGCATGCCGCGTTCTTTGCGACACGTGATGCCTACAAACGATCGGCCCCGGGACGCATCATTGGGGTCTCTCGTGATTCGCGTGGCAAGACAGCTTATCGGATGGCGATGCAAACGCGTGAGCAACACATCCGACGTGACAAGGCGACGTCAAACATTTGTACGGCACAGGCGTTGTTGGCGAATATGGCAGCCTTTTTCGGGGTCTATCACGGTCCCGATGGATTGCGGACGATTGCTCGTCGAGTTCACTTGATGGCACGCTTGGCGGCGAGTCGGATCGAAGCGGCAGGATTTGCAATCGAGCATCGCCAATTCTTTGACACGATCTGCGTGCAAACCGATCAAGCGGCGAAAATCGTGCAGCAGGCGGCTCTCGATTTTGATCTGAACCTGCGGTTGATTGATGACCAGCGTATTGGAATCAGCGTTGACGAAACGACAACGCTGGACGACTTAAGCCGCCTCTGCAGCGCGTTTGGGATTTCAGCGGCGAACTTCTCTGCAGATCAACCGATCGCTGAGTTTGCTGAAGCGGTTCCGGATCACTTGCAACGGACGTCGGACTACATGACGCATCCGGTTTTTCACGCCTACCATTCTGAAACGGAGATGTTGCGGTATCTCAAACGATTGGAGAACAAGGACTTCTCGTTGACCCATGGAATGATTCCGCTCGGTTCGTGCACGATGAAACTCAATGCGACGGCCGAGATGATCCCAGTAACGTTTGATGGATTCGCCAATCTTCATCCGTTTGCACCCGACGATCAGTCCAGAGGCTACAAAGAGATGATCGACCAGTTGCGTGATTGGTTGATTGAGATCACCGGATACGACGCGATGTCGATGCAGCCAAACTCGGGTGCTCAAGGGGAATACGCAGGCTTGTTGGCGATACGGCGATACCATGCAAGTTTGGGCGAATCGCATCGGGACATCTGTTTGATTCCAAGCTCGGCACACGGCACCAATCCGGCAAGTGCAAGCATGATGGGACTACGTGTCGTTGTCGTGAAAACGACCGAGGACGGCAACATCGACCTTGATGACTTACGAAGCAAAGCGGAGAAGCACAGCGAGAATCTATCCAGTTTGATGATCACCTATCCGAGTACACATGGCGTATTTGAGGAAACCGTGACGGAAGCTTGTGAGATTGTTCATCAACACGGCGGCCAGGTTTACACGGATGGTGCCAACATGAACGCACTGGTGGGGATCGCAGCTCCAGGCAAAATTGGCTCCGATGTTTCGCATCTGAATTTGCACAAAACGTTTTGTATCCCGCACGGTGGCGGTGGCCCTGGCATGGGGCCGATCGGAGTTAAATCACATTTGGCTCCGTTCTTGCCAAACCATGTTATTCGGCCAATTGAAGACAGGCCAACGGATGACAACGGCGCCGTTGCCGCGGCCCCATTTGGAAGTGCTGCGATTCTGCCGATTTCGTGGGCGTACATCTACATGATGGGCGGCGCTGGGCTAAAGAAAGCAACACAGGTTTCGATTCTGAATGCGAACTATATCGCGAAGCGGCTGGAAGGCCATTTTGATGTCTTGTATCGCGGCCGAAATGGACGAGTGGCACACGAGTGCATTGTTGACATTCGCCCGATCAAAGAGGCAACGGGAATCAGTGAGGTCGATGTGGCCAAACGACTGATGGACTACGGGTTTCACGCGCCAACCATGTCGTGGCCGGTCGGAGGCACGATCATGATTGAACCGACCGAAAGTGAATCACTGGAAGAACTCGACCGGTTCTGCGATGCGATGATCGGCATCCGTGATGAAATTCGACAAGTCGAACAAGGCAAGGTCACTGCGGAAGCGTGTGTGACTCATCAAGCACCCCACACGCTTGACGATTTGGTCGACGCCAACTGGGACCGTCCCTACTCTCGCGAAGAAGCCGTCTTTCCAAGTTTGGCGACACGTCGCAGCAAGTTTTGGCCAACCGTCAATCGAATCGACGACGTGTATGGGGATCGAAACTTTGTCTGCTCATGCCCGCCGATGGAAATTTACGAAGACGAAAGCGAAGACGAAAACGAAGTCGTCAACGCATCGAACGGGTGAATGGTCAGGTCCCAATGAACGCCAGATTGATCATTGACGACGCAGCGTCTGGTGCCTGGAACATGGCCGTCGATCAGGCTTTGTTGGAGAGTGCCGAACAGCAAAACCAAATCACGTTGCGGATGTACCAGTGGAGTGAGCCAACGTTATCGTTGGGCTACTTTCAAAAACTCGAAGATCGAAAATTGCACGCCTCGAGTTTGGACTGCTCTGTCGTTCGGCGCAAGACTGGCGGCGGTGCAATCTTGCATCATCACGAATTGACTTACAGCTTAACCGTCCCTCATCAGAATCGCTGGTCATCAAAAAACAGCGATCTTTATGAACTGGTGCACCGCTGTGTGATCGATGAACTGGCCGAGGCAGGGATGGAAGCTCGCTTGTATTCGGAGGCGGAGCATGCACCGATCGAAGTCGAGGGGGAGCTGCCAGTTGTAGATGGAAAAGCATTTCTCTGTTTCCAGCGGCGGTCGGCGGGAGATATTGTTTTTGATGGTTGGAAAATCACCGGCAGCGCCCAAAGACGATTGAAGCGATCGCTGTTACAGCACGGCAGTATCTTGCTGCACCGCTCGGAATTTGCTCCGGAGCTTCCAGGATTATCACAGTGGGGCCAGACCTTGGATCAAGGTCGGTTTGGCGCCAATTTGGCTAATCGGGTAGCCAGCCTATTGCATCTTGAACTCTCTTCTGGCAGCTTAACGCAGGCGGAGAAGGAGCTGGCAAATACTCATCGAGCTGTTTTCGAGGATGCTTGCTGGCTACTGAGTCGCTAAACTCGGCAGTAAAGATGGCCTGGTTTTGGCGATTAAAGGCGGCATTAAAGAGGGTTGAGTGGGGCAGAAATTGCCTTCGAAGTTTGACGTGGGCGATGTCAAATCGGTGTAAAGCGTGCCAAATTGCGAGAATGTGTCGACTCTAAACCAAAAACCTCAGAATTTGTGAATCTCAAATATCTGTCGTTTTACCCGGACTGAGCGCGCATTTACGGGTTCCGGCAAAAATGCCGGGGACCGTTTATTTGACATGAAATTGAGGCCCAATGATAATAATTTCACATAGAAATCCCGATAGTTTAAGCGTATCATATCGGCTTAGGCAGATTTCAGCTGATGGGAATCCTGAATCTTAGGAGGTAAGGCCAGGATGCAAGTAGTTTTGAGAGTGGTCGGTGGTAAAAACGACGGTCGTGAAATCACGATTGCAGTGCCTCGATTTATTATTGGTCGCGGTGACACCGCACATTTACGTCCTTCAAGCGACTTGGTGAGTCGCGAACATTGCGAGATCGTTGTCGGTGAGGAAGGGAACGTCACCATCAGTGATCTCAAGAGTCGCAATGGGACATTTGTTAATGGTTCTCAACTAACTGCCAGACACTTTGCTCAGTCTGGCGATTCGCTCCGTGTTGGCCGGCTTCAATTCGAAGTCGTCATTGATCCTGTGAAAGCAGGAACAAAAAAACCGCGAGTCAACAACGTTGTCGAAGCTGCCTCACGTGCCGCTTCGGCGAAAAAGAAGTTGTCACTTGAAGACAGCATTACCGACTGGTTAATGGACGGCGAAGGTGACGACGACCCTACGACTTCCGAGCGTGATCAGATCGCTTCGGCCGAGACGATTCAGCTCAGCCTCGAAGAAACCTCGGTTTTTGGCAGCTCAGGTCGTGAGCGTCCCAAAAAAGAAGATGACTCGGGAGAAGAAAGCTCAGCCGATGCCAAAAAGAAAAAGGCTGGCAAACTTCCTTCCTTGCCTCAAGATAATCATGAAAGCTCAACGTCTGCGGCGGATGACGTCCTGCGGAAGTTTTTCAATCGACGTTGATTGCTTTTGTTAGAATCGTTTTCTGGATGAGGGCCTTCCTTGTCTCGAAAAAAATGGAAAAAGCCGGCTCGCAAGAGCCGGCTTTTTTTATGCACTGACGGGGTGGAAGTGATTAAGTGGCAGTGCCTAAAACAAATAAATGATTCCACAACTCAATTACGAAGGGGAAGGATCGTCGTGTCGATGACAAATCTGAGTCATCTTCAAACGACCATCCCAGCGGAAAACATCGGATGAAATTCGGGCAGGCAATCAGGGAGGGCAAAATCAGGAAGTGAACGACCTGCCGAGGTTAACAAGCGAACTCGCATGTGGAGTGGATCCAAGTCGAGCTCGCCAGGATTGATGAAATTCGCATCAATACCGTCAGCCAGCGAACACCAGTTGGAGGTGGGCTCTGGTGCTCGCCTACCTTCTAGACGTGTTCAAACAGTCAATTCATGTCAGAAATCGAAAAAATCGTCAACATTTCCACAATTATTCTCGTTTACCATCGAATTACGGCTCGTCTTGTCAGATTATTCGCAACAGGTGAAACTTTGGTTGCCTGTCGGGTGTAGTATGGAATGTTGAGGGGAAAATACTTTGGCGGAAGAACTTCCAATAATTGTCAACCGGTGTTTAGCCGGACACCAACCATCCTTTGGAGAGCTGATAGCCCGGTTTCGGGGTCAGGTTTTCGGGTTGTGCTATCGCATGCTTGGTCAACGGGAAGACGCCGAAGATGCAACGCAGGAAACATTTTTGAGGGTTGCTCGCAACCTTCATCGATGGGACCAAACGCGAGCTTTTGAACCTTGGTTGTTAACGATCGCCGGAAATCGCTGCCGTACACGTTTGGCAAAGCGGATGCGGCGACCGGGAACAACTACACTCGACTACCCAATCGAGGATTCAACCGCCGAAAACCAGACGGCCAAGTTGTTGGCAGAAGAAATTGATTTGGTCTTGAGCACCGTTCGGACCGAATACAGCCATGCTTTTCTGTTGTTTCACAAACGCGGAATGGCTTATCACGAGATCGCCGAAAAATTGGATATTCCGTTGGGAACGGTGAAGACTTGGGTTCATCGCGCACGTCGGGAACTCATCAGCCAATTGCGAAAACGAGGAGTGTTAAGTGGGTCAAAAGGCGACTAATTACAGGACATCACATTTTATTGATGATGCCGTTTTGCTCGACGTCGATGTAAGTTGCGACAACTTTGAGCTTCGTGTCAACGAAGCACTGGATCGAAGAGTCTCTCCAAAGTCCGACGCGCGATTGGCCGAGCACGCAAAATCCTGCCCGGGGTGCCGTCTCGTTTTGCACGAGTACGTCTCGGTTGACGATTCATTGCGGCTGCTCAAAGGGGACATCGATTCGATTCTTGCCAAGCATGATTCGCATGCCGAGAAACCGGACCACCGACGCTTGCGATCGATCATTTGGGTTGCCGCGTCAGCTCTGTTGCTCCTGTTTTGCTTGGGCCTGATGCCCGGCAACGCTCGCCAGCCCAATGTTTCGATGTTGTCGGCGAATGTGCACTCGATTGAGCCACCTGTGAAACAAGTGAACGCTGCCTCGTCCAATGCCAACGAAACGAAGACGGAAGCCAACAATCCAGCCACAACGAAACGCGACACTTATCCCGATTCGGCGATTCAAAAGACGCCGGGAATCGGGCATTCTGCTTTGGATACTTCGTGGCAGAACATTCGAAGCCAGCTGGGTCAGCTTGAACCCGTGCTTCGATACTCGAGTGAGTTTCCAAATGTGTACCCAGTAGCTGGTACCGTGAATATTACCATCGAGTTGATCCGAAAGACGCTCTCACGGAAGCAAGGCCTGCTGAACCCCAGAGAACAAAGTACTTTGGATCCGGATCTTGGTCATTTCAACCCGGTCATGTTGGCTGCACGTTGCTAGGTAGCACATCTGAACAAGACATGTTCGTTTGATCGTGCCCAACGAAACCTACAGGACGCGAGCGACGATTCAACCGCGGCCGCTCCTACAGCAAACACCGGTATCGCTTAAGCCGGACTTACTATCTCCGGAATGGATCCACTGCCCCATATCGGATGGCTGGTTGGTTCGGCGTTCCCGGAAGATTGCTTGGTACGGGTCGCGAGGCCAGCTGGGTTTGCAACGACGCGACACGCTGCTGGAGGTCTGGTTGATTTCCATTGACCTGAAGCGCCCTTAAATAGTTGTCCAGTGCCAAGTGAGTTTGGCCTTCGAGTTCGCGCAAATGACCCATCGCTTTCAACGATCGCAGGTCGCCGGGGTTAATCCTTAGCGCGTCTGCCAACAAATCGGTCGCGCGACGAGCATCCCCATATTCCTGATAAAGCCGCGCTAATTCGACCAACGGCTCAGTGGCCGCTGGATAGCGTGTTTTCCATTGATTGAGCAGATCAAACGCAAACGATTCACGTTGAGTTTCGATCAACAACGCCGCCAGACCTCGGTGAGCATCGGCATGCTGGTCGTCAATCGAGATCGCTTGGCGGTAAAGCTGTTCCGCCTGATCTTGCCATTGTCGATTCTTGGTTTGTTTCCCAAATGCGGAAAAGCTGGCCGCCAAATTGTAATAAGCGTCTGCGTTTTGCGGATTGGAATTCAACGCCTGCTGGAACTCATTGATCGCAACTGCGTACTGACCCTGCTCAAACGCTTGTCGGCCAATGGTATTTCGGCGGTTCGCCTGCAAGTTGCAACCTGCAGATGCCAACACGCCTAAAAGTAAAATCGCAATCGCGACCGGTCGTCGGTCCATGACGGTTTCCAGATAAAATCGATAAACTTGGCCGAAGCCTAGAAAAAGTCTAAAGTCGCGACAAGGCCACTCAACGCTAGCGTTGCCTCACTTCGATGTTTGGCTTTTGATAAGGTGCCAGACTGTCCGCTGTTGCTTCCTGCAGGCACCGCGTACGCCCTTGGGCGGTGTGACCAGTGGCCGAAAGACCACGCGTCTTTTCAAGGATTCGGAACTGCGTAGAATCGAAGTCGTGATACATCAAATTGACAAGGCGCAGCAGTTTATCGACGGTTGGATATGACGACAAATCTTACAGCAGACCAAGCGACGCGGGTGTTCAATTTTTCGGCCGGACCGGCAACGTTGCCGTTGAGCGTCTTGCAACAGATTCAGGACGAGTTACTGACGCTGCCCGATGTGGGTGCGAGCGTGATGGAGATCAGCCATCGAAGTGCCGACTTTGACCGGATCATCGAGGACGCTGAAACACGAATCGGCCAGCTACTGAATTTACCCGAGACGCACGAAGTGTTGTTTCTGCAAGGTGGGGCGGCACTTCAGAATGTCATGATCCCGGCAAACTTGTTGGTCAATTCCGATCAGACGGCGGACTATTTGATTACGGGCTCATGGGGCAAAAAGAGTGCCGCTGAGGTTCATCACTACGGTCGACTCAACGTTGCTTTTGATGGCAGCGATACTGGTTTTTCCCGTCTGGCCGCGGACTCCGAGCAACGCTTTAGCGAAGGTGGCGCTTATTGTCATTTCACTTCGAATGAGACCATTCAGGGCGTCCAGTATCCCGAGTTGCCAAAAACAAATGCTCCCTTGGTGGTGGATAAGTCGTCGGACATGTTTTCCGCTCCGATCAATGTATCTGACTACGGTCTCATCTATGCGTGTGCCCAGAAAAATGTTGGGATCGCCGGAGTGACGCTGGTAATCATTGAAAAGTCGTTACTTGAACGAAGCGGCGATCGGTTGCCAAGCTATCTGAGCTATGCCAAACATAGCAAGGGTGGGTCGCGGTTCAACACGCCACCGACGTTTGCAATTTATGTGACCGGGCTAGTTTGCAAATGGCTTCAGGAAGAGGTCGGTGGGCTTCAGGCGATGGCGGACATCAACCAGCGCAAGGCGGCGATGCTCTATCAAGCGATCGACTCGAGCGATGGTTTTTATCAGGGACACGCGGCTGAAGATTGCCGATCGGTGATGAATGTTGTGTTCAAATTAGGGACCGATGAGCTGGACGCAAAGTTTTTGGAGGAGGCGGCCGCCGAATCGATGAAGACTTTGAAAGGCCATCGTAGCCTTGGGGGGATCCGTGCCTCCATCTACAATGCCATGCCCATCGAAGGTGTTGAGGCTCTGGCCCAATTCATGCAGGATTTCGCTAACAAGAATGGATAACTCAATGTCAATTGCAACACCCCGATCAACTGATATCAGTGAGTCGACAAGCCAAAACACGCGAGTGATTGTTCTGGACAATATCGCTGCGGAAGGTTTGGCAAAACTGGAAGCGACGGAAGGAATTGAGTTCGACATCAAGACCGGTCTTTCCGGTGACGAGCTTCGGAGTGAGCTGGCCAACTACGCAGGGGCGGTGTGCCGAAGTGGTGTCAAGATCACCGCCGAGTCACTCGAAGGCAACAAATCATTGCGGGCGATCGTACGTGCGGGCGTCGGTACCGACAACATCGACAAACCGGCGGCAACACGCTTGGGCATCGTGGTCATGAATACGCCGGCCGGCAATACGGTCAGTACGGCCGAACATACGATGGCACTGTTGTTGGGGCTTTCGCGAAACGTCGGGCCAGCGTTTTCAAGTTTGCAGGCAGGAAAGTGGGACCGGAAAAAATTTCAGGGATCGCAGGTCAGCGGCAAGACGTTGGGTGTGATCGGCTTGGGACGAATCGGTGTCGAAGTCTCCAGTCGCGCTCAAGCGTTCGGTATGCAGGTGCTTGGGTACGATCCGTTTTTGACGAACGAACGTGCTGAAGAACTGGGGATCACAAAGATCACAAACGTTGACGAATTGCTGCCCGAGGTTAATTACTTGACGGTGCATACACCATTGACTCCGGAAACCGAAGGTTTGATTGGGCAGGAACAGGTTAAGCTGCTCAAGCCGGGAGCTCGTCTCATCAATTGCGCTCGTGGTGGAATCTACGACAACGACGCTTTGGTCGACGGTCTCAAATCGGGGCACCTTGGTGGTGTTGCACTTGATGTCTATCCTGACGAACCGTGCACGGACAATCCACTGTTCCAGTTGGACAACGTTTTGTGTACGCCACATTTGGGCGCCAGTACCGAGGAAGCTCAAGTGGAAGTCGCTGTGGAAGCGGTTGACTTGTTGATTAACTTTCTAAAGACAGGTGAGATTCGGTCAGCCGTCAACACGATTTCATTGGATCCCAAAACGCTCAGTATGCTGCGGCATCATCTCGATGTGGCTCACCGCTTGGGCATGCTGCTCGGTCAGTGGCATGGAGGCGCGATTGACCGATGTGAGCTATCGATACAGGGTGAGATTTCCGAGTCAGATACCCGTTCCTTAATGTCGTCTTTTTGTGCTGGCCTGATCGGACACACTTGCGAAGACGCCAACATCGTGAATGCTGAAATGCTTTGTCGCGATCGAGGGATTGATTTGATCCGAACATCCAATCCCAACAAAGGTGTCTTTAGCAGTGTCATCTCGGCAACGGTCAGTGGCGATGGGATTTCGCATAGTGCCTCTGGAACTTTGTTTGGCCGTGACATGCCCCGTTTGGTCAAGCTGGACGAATATCAGACAGAGTCGTATCTGGACGGCAACCTGTTGATTTTTCATCACACCGATGTGCCTGGCATCATCGGCTATGTCGGCACGGTTTTGGCGGCCGAGAACGTCAATATTGCTCAGATGGCAGTCGGGCGTTCGGGAGCCCAAGGCGGTTCAGCGATCGGCGTGTTGAATCTGGATAGTTCTGCGCCAGAGTCGGCCTTACGGCGTGTCGTAGAAAACGATTCGATCGAGTCTGCCAAGTTGATCCATTTGCCAGAAATCAATCAACTTCCGGAGTGGTTGGCCGATCGGTAACCGTCAGCTGACACTTAGGTTTGAATCAGCTTCAGCTGGCCCGAATCAATTCCATTCGACGGTCAGATCGTTGTCGATTAATTCGACGCCTTCGATCTCGCGTACGGCTTCTTGAGCAACCTGTTTTTGATAGTAGGTACCGACGGTCCCGCGAAGCGTCACCTTGTTGCCGACGGTTTCAATTTCGAATCGATCCTGACGTAGGTGAGGATTCAGGACGACGGCTTGATAAACGTTTTCGGCAAGCTGGTTGTGGGAGCTGATAAACATGGCGTATCGGTTGCAGAAGTTGAATTGGGATGCGTCAGACGAGACGCTGGAGTAGGTCGATTCTTATACGCCATGAAACGTTGCGAAAAAGCATCACCTTCTTTAATCGACCAGAACCCTGCTGTGATGTTCAATCGCCACCGATTGATACGGGTTTTGAGGGTTATCGCGATCGTTGATCGCTCGACTGGGTAGGAAAGCGTACCGGATTCAACGTTGCCGCGGGTTGCTTGGTTAAGCTGGGGCCATGAACCTGCTTGTTGGACTTGTGATTCTGGTGTGTCTTGTCGCCAGTGAGTTTCAAACAGATCAGCCCGTGGTTGATCTGCCGGTTCGACTTTTGCTTGTCGGAGTCACAACGATATTGGTTCCGGGATTGGCACTGTTTCAGTCAATCTTGGTGACTCGATGGAGCCGTTCCGAGAAAGATGGCAACGCTGAATCGGAGCGCGCGTGGAGTGAACGCCTAAGGCGACTCTCGGCTTGTCATACCGCGGTCTGGTTGTCGGCCTCGATGGCGATTGTTTGGTCCTTGCGGTGGCCAGAAGTCATCCGAGTGAACTGGGATCTGGATCGATTTGTGTTGGTCGACGAATTGTGCATACTCGCGCCGATCTTAATGTCATTGATTGCTTCTTGGTTGATCTTTTTTGAAATCGATCGACCGAAGTCAACCGACGAAAACGATTCGCTTGCGACTAAGCGTGAATCATGGCTGAACCGATTACTCGGCTGGATCCTTGATCGAGAGCGGTACCGTTTTCTTTCGTTGCGAATCCAGCTGCAGATCTTGATTGTGTTGATCCCGGTGTTGATGGTGGTTGCCCTGAATGACTCCAATCAATTGTTTGCTGGGAGTTCGATCCAATGGCTGGTGGTTGCGATGGTCATGGCGACCATCGGAGTGTTTTATCCACTGTTGCAACGACTCGTGTGGCGAACGTCACCGCTGGTTTGCGAACCGGGTTCATTGCGTGCAGAGCTCGACGATCGAGGGCTTGGCCGAGTGGGCATCGCGACTTGGCAAACCGAATTGCAATTGGTCAACGCATGTGTGGTCAGCGACGGTTGGCGGCGGAGAATTCTCCTCTCCGATCGGCTTCAACATGAATTCCCAGTGCAGCAGATTCGTGCTGTCGTTCGTCACGAAGCAGGGCATTTGATTTTTGGCCATGGATGGCTGCGTACCTGGTTCGCCCTTTTGCCGCTGGTCGCGTTGGCAATGGCCGGTTGGATCGTGTTGGGTTCACCGTTACTCCTGGAGCAACTTGCGATCGAGTGGGCGTTGCGGATCGAGTTGGTCTATTTGACGTTTGCCATGGTGTACTGCCTCTACTTTATTGTCGTGTTTCGCTGGCTGTCACATGATTTGGAATATGAGGCCGACTACTTCGCGTGTTGCCAACTGGTGCGTGATGAGTGGGTTTGGTGTGAACAGTTGAGTATTGAAACGTCTCAGGCGTTGTTGCGTCTGGCAGCGTATCAGCCAGTTCAGCTTGATCGAGGTGGGCTGTTTCATCCCAGTTTGCGATCACGAATTGAATCGATCATTAACCAACATGTTGATCATGCGTTGTACTTTGATCACAAAAAACGAAAACGCATCTGGGTAGCGGCGAGGACTCTGGTCGGGTTGATTTTGTTCTTTGGTTCGGCTGCAGCGATCCCCGTATAGGCTCCGGCGAGAACACGAGCCAATTTGAGAGTCGGGTTGTTCACTCTCGATGGAAACAAAAACAGCCGGACAGAACTGCCCGGCTGTTGAAAATCAAAACGATTTTTTCGGCGATCACGATTTACTTTTCTTTGTGATCAAACTGTGGTTCTTTACCTTCATAAGCACGGTAAAGATCCAGGATCGCCTTCTTCAGAGTTTCGGCGGTTGCAGGGGCGGCATCCTGTTTGCATTTCATGGCGGCGACCATCACTTTATGGGAGGTGATCAATTGGTTGGTGTACTCTTTGTTTGCCTCTTTGATTCGCTGTGTCAAAAAGTAATCGGCAATGATGTTTTGTATGTTCGTTGCGTGTGTCTCTTTTGTTGTGACCCAGCGGCTGAGCTGATTCAAGTCTTTGGCGGTGGGAGGCGCACCTGCAAGTCCATCAGCAAACTCGTTGAGTGTGGTGATCGACTTGGCGATCGTTTTGGTGTCTTCGAGCATCTGCTCAAAACGGAGTTGGTCCGTGTAGATGCCGCACGGAACCTGGCAGTGTGGCGCCGGTGCCGATACGGTTGGTGCCTTGGCGACCGTCGGTTCCGTGTTTGGAGACAATGGCACGTCGACCGAACCCATCTCCATGGCGATGGCGTATCCAGCGGAGGTCAAGGCAATCAGGGCAAGCAGGCTGAGTTTAAAAAATGTTGTGTTCATGATATTCCCAAGTTGGATAGTTGTAGAATTTTGAAGTCGTCAAAATTGAATGCTGAAACGGATTTTTGATAGTTTTTTCGAAACTTCATGATCAACAGGCTACGTGAAAGAGGAATGGCAATCAAGCGACAGCACGGTTTCATTTCGATTAAAATCTGGCAAGCATCGTTCAAGCGGTTGACGGGCGAATAACTCTGACGAGGCAGTTGGTTAACATCAATCGCAGCCCGTGGCGTGTTGCGTCGCGGCGGCTTGTATGCCAGTTGACACACCTAAACGTTATGCGACGATAGCCTGTTTAAGTTGGCCGTTTTGTGAACGGGCAAAAAAGTTACACGCATTAGTTGGATGAATTTATGAGTTCTGTTTCAACCGAATATAAACACGTTGATCGAAATTGGGATGATGCGGCCATTAAAGAGATGAGCGCTTCCGAGCGTCTGGTCTATCGATCCAATTGTCTCGGTGCAGACCAGAGAATCACCAACACGGGCGGTGGCAACACGTCTTCAAAAGTGATGGAGACAGATCCACTGACAGGTCAGCAAACGGACGTCCTGTGGGTCAAGGGCTCGGGCGGTGACTTGCGAACCGCCAAAGTTGAGAACTTTGCTTCACTGTACATGGACAAATTGTTGTCGCTAATTGAGACGTACAACTCATCGCCCAACAATGGACCGAAGACGCCGGCCGAGGATGCGATGGTCGGATTCTTTCCGCATTGCACTTTTAATTTGAACCCGCGTGCCAGTTCCATCGATACGCCGTTGCACGGCTTTCTTCCGGCGCGACATGTTGATCACATGCACCCGAACAGTGTGATCGCGATCGCCGCTTGTGATCGTAGTCAAGAATTGACGGCGGAGATCTTTGGCGATGAAGTTGGCTGGGTCCCATGGTTGCGTCCTGGCTTCGAATTGGGCCTGATGATGAAACGGGAAGTTGAAGCCAACCCATCACTCAAAGGCCTGGTCATGGGCCAACACGGATTGATCAACTGGGCCGACGATGACAAAGAGTGTTACGAGTTGACGTTGCGTCTGATCGAAACCGCTGCCGAATTTATCGAGTCCAAAGACAAAGGAGAGTCGACGTTTGGTGGCGCCAAATATTCGACGTTGAGCGAGTCGGATCGTGACGGGCTGCTGGTCTCTTTGCTGCCTTGGTTGCGTGGACGCGTGTCTCAAGTCAACAAGTTCATTGGAACGGTTGAGCATCGCGACTCCATCATGCGTTTTGTGAATTCCAACGACGCAGAACGTTTGGCCGAACTGGGAACCAGTTGCCCAGACCATTTCCTGCGGACGAAGATCAAACCATTGTATGTTGATTGGGATCCTGCAACGTTGGCGACGGATGCTGATGCAGCGGTGGCTGAATTGCAGTCCATGCTGGACGCCGGGTTGGAGCAATACCGCAAAGACTATGTTGCCTACTACGAGAATTGCAAACATGACAATTCGCCAGCCATGCGGGACCCGAATCCGACCGTGATCCTGATTCCTGGCGTCGGCATGATTGCCTGGGGAAAAAACAAGAGTGAATCGCGTGTGACAGCTGAGTTTTACACTTGCGCGGTCGAAGTGATGCGAGGTGCTGAGGCGATGGGCAACTACATCGCATTGCCCAAGCAGGAAGCGTTCGATATCGAATATTGGCTGTTGGAAGAAGCCAAGCTAAAACGCAAGCCGCCAGAGAAAGAGATGTCGCGCGACATCGCCGTTGTTGTCGGAGCAGGTAATGGAATCGGCAAACAAGTCGCTCATCGACTGGCGAAAGAAGGCGCTCATGTGGTTTGTTGCGACTTGAATGGAGATGCCGCGTCGGCCACAGCCAATGAACTGACTGAAATTTACGGTTTGGGCATCGGCGTCGCCGGCTCAGGCGTGTCGGGCTGTGGTCCAGCAATCGCTGCTGATGTTGATATTACGAATCGCGAGTCGATTGACAGTATGATTCGACAGACGTTGTTGGCCTACGGTGGTGTCGACCGAGTGATCGTGACTGCCGGAGTCTTCATTGCGCCCGAGCGAGATGGCAGTCTTTCGGATGATAAATGGAAAACAACGTTTGATGTCAATGTTCGAGGAAGCTACAACGTCGTTGATGAACTCCGCAGCGTTTTGGCAGATCAAGGTTTGCCGGCATCCGTCGTGTTGACGACCAGCGTTAACGGAGTGGTCGGAAAGAAAGGTTCGGTTGCTTACGATACTTCCAAAGCAGCTGCAAATCATTTGACTCGCGAGTTGGCTATTGAGATGGCACCACTGGTTCGAGTCAATGCCGTTGCGCCGGCAACCGTAGTTGCTGGTTCAACCATGTTTCCGCGCGATCGAGTGATTTCGTCGTTGACCAAATACGACATCGCTTTTGATGAGTCGGATTCCGACGATGTGTTGCGAGACAAGCTGTCTCAGTTTTACGCTCAGCGGACGCTGACGAAGAACCCGATTACACCAGATGACCAGGCGGAAGCAATCTACTTCCTGTCCTCTAACCGATCGTCAAAAACGACAGGTCAAATTATCAACGTCGATGGCGGCCTTCATGAAGCGTTCCTGCGTTGATTCGTCTCTTTGTCGTTGTCGATGTTACATGGTTTTGCTGTAGAAGTGCGCGGTGGATAAAAAGAATCAAGCCAATGTTTATCTTGCGATTGATTTAGGCGCGAGTTCCGGTCGTGCCATTATCGGGAGACTCGACGCCCAATCTCGCCAACTTGAGTTGGAAGAGATTCATCGTTTTGAGCACCACCCCTGCCCTACCCCAGTCGGTCCCATTTGGGATTTGACGGGAATCTGGCTGAACATTGTTCAAGGGTTGAAACTCGCAGGTAGCTGGTGCCAACAAAACAACGCGAAACTCTGTTCAGTCGGAGTCGATACTTGGGGTGTTGACTGGACATTGGTTGGCCCCAGCGGTGAACAGCTCGGTCAATCACATTGCTACCGGGATCCACAAAACATCGCCGCTTCGGAACGCGTTCTTGAAAAGTTGGGTGGGAAGCATTCGCTGTACGAACGAACGGGCGTCCAGCACATGTTTATCAACTCCATCTTTCAAATCGCAGCCCGATTGGAACAAGCACCGGAGCTGTTTTCAGTCGCAGAACGGTTATTGTTCGTCCCAGATCTGTTTCATTATTGGTTGTCTGGAGAGATGACCAATGAGCGAACCATCGCGTCAACGAGTGGTTTGCTTTCGGTCAAAACCGGAGAGTGGGACTGGGAGCTGATCAAAGAATTGGGTTTTCCGGAATCCATCTTTGGCGAACTGATCGAGCCTGGCGTGGTCGTGGGAAAATTGCTTCCTGAACTTGCACAAATAGCAGGTGTGGCTGATGAGGTTGCCGTCATCGCGCCTGGAACGCATGATACGGCATCTGCCATCGCTGCGGTCCCATTTGAAAGTCAAACCGAGCGTTCCCCTGAAGCAAAGGAAGATGCCAAGACAACCATCCAGACGTATCTTTCCAGTGGAACCTGGTCGTTACTGGGAGCAGAGCTTGCGGATCCGTTTGTCTCTAAAGAATCTTGTGAAGTACCATTTACCAATGAGCGCGGGCTTGAGTCGACAGTACGCTTTCTGAAAAACATCGGCGGGCTTTGGTTGGTACAGGAGTTGCGCCGAGAGTATCTGGAGCAAGGCAACGAG
Organism: Planctomycetota bacterium; assembly: GCA_038534355.1. Taxonomy (GTDB): domain Bacteria; phylum Planctomycetota; class Planctomycetia; order Pirellulales; family Pirellulaceae; genus Mariniblastus. The sequence goes on along the minus strand of JBCAWX010000017.1, from coordinate 42,105 downwards.
ATTTCCTTTGACGAAATGACTGAACAGGCTCGATTGGCCGATCCATTTCGAACGTTGATTGATCCGAATGCACCGCAGTTCGCGACGCCACGTGCAATGGCAGAAAAAATACGAACCTTCGCGCGACAGACTGATCAGCTGGAGCCGGAAACGCTGGGTGATCTGGTGCGGTGTTGCCTCGACAGTCTCGCACTCTGTTATCGTGCGACCGTCGATCAACTCGAAACCGTTTTGAACGGACGCGTCGAAACGTTGCACATTGTTGGAGGCGGGGTGCAAAATCGATTGCTCAATGAGATCACTTGTGGCGTCATGAATCGCCCCATTCTTTGCGGTCCTGTTGAAGCGACGGCAATCGGGAATTTGTTGACGCAGGCGGTGGGCAACGGTCAGTTAAACGGGCTGGACGACATCCGCGGCGTCGTCAGAGAGTCGTTTGAAGTCGAGACATTCCTTCCAGACGAAGTCGATTCTGGTTTTCTGGTGGGAGATGATGTCCTGCAACGTTATCAGGAGTTGGTTCAAGCTGATTCGTAACAGTGCGCGCTAAAGTTGGTTGGGGTATGATAGTGTGGCACAGCCAGCTAACCCGGTCGGAGTGTTGAAATGCCCAGCGGTGATCCAGAAGAATTTGAAACAAACGAAACACCGGATTCAAATCCTGACGACGAATCGTCCCAGCAGATCGCAGAGACGTTTAGCGATCAAGCAGAAAAGAGCTTTGAGTCGATCAGTCTTTTGATCTCTCCGACCAAAGCCGGTGATGCAGACGCACGTGCCGAGATGATGCGGTTTCTACAGGAAGTTGTCGAGAATCAGGCAAATCGACAGCATGACCGAAGCTTGCGACACAAAGCGGGTGCGTCTGACATTGTGCAACAGTCGTTCGTACAAATCATTGAGAACTTCGACAAGTTTCGAGGGAAAAGCGAAGGTGAACTTCGCGCGTGGGTAAAGACGATTGTTGCCAATGAAATGAATCGGATTCGGCGGCAGTTTCGCACCGCAAAACGTGACTACACCCAGGAAACAGCGATTGAGCCGAAAAGTTCGACCGCTCCAGGGCTCGTGCCGACCGACCGGCATATGACGCCGTCCAGCGAAGCGATTCAAGCAGAACGAAAACAGATATTCAATGAAATTCTGGATCAGTTGTCGCCAGAACATGCCGAGGTCATTCGATTGAGAAGTCTCGATCGGCTTCCGTTTGAAGAGATCGGTAAGCGGATGGGTCGAAGCGAGAACGCCGCTTCCAAACTCTGGGTCCGAGCGATGATGGGATTTGAAGAAAAACTCCGAAATCAAACGGCCTTCAAAGAAGAAGATGATGACGAGTGACGCGAAATAGAGTCGAAATTCCAGTAACAATCGCATTTTTCCACTTTCGTTTTTTAAAGAATCATCAGCGGATTTCTCGGCGATTTGAACTCTCTATTGCGAGCCATGAATTTTCGTCCGTCTTCTTTGCAGCTCGCAGGTGTTGGAGTGGCAGAACAATCTCCTGATCGCCAAGCGAGACTGGTTGAGTTGGCCCGTCAGATTGACGAATCAGTTGCATCCATCGAAGAAGACTTTGATACTGAAAAGGCCAGCAAGCTGCGTGAGCGCTATCAACAGGTCAATCAAATTGTCGCAGACGCTCTTGATCCGGAATCGCCCCAGCGTCAAAGTGACTTGAGCGAAAAGGAACTGGATGAGCTGGAGCGCGTACTGGACGCTCTGCGATTCATCCATCACTTCAAAGTGACGAACTTGCCAGCGACGCGTCCGAGCGAAGAACATCAACAGCCACAATCCGATCATGACGGTTAGTTGGCTAAACCATGTTGGGTGGATCATGCGTCGCTGCCCAGAACTTGGCATGATCGATTCTGCCGTCTCAGTTATCTACACGATCAAGTTTGCCGTGACAGTTGCGCATCGAGAGCATTTCAGCTGCGATTAAGCCGGCGCTCGGCATTCTAGAACGTACATTTGTCAGCTGAATGAGATCTTCTTCTCGCGTTCGACTCGCTCGACATCAGCAGATCATGGTGTAAGCCAGTTTGGTCAGTCCTCGCTACAGAGATTGAGGCCTTGATCAATCTGACCGTGATCGGTGTGATCATGCTTGATCACACGCCCTCCCACCACCGTATTCAAGGGGCCTTCCCTATGTCACGCGATATTCGTGTTACCAGATGCTTTGTGGACTATGCCGCTCTCGAGCCACGTCGAGTGCTGACGGCACCGGTTGTTGTTGCCGATGATCCAGGAACATTGATTGACGTTTCGCATGATAACGTCGCTTGCCTGAATGTAACCAACACGAACGATTCGGGTGACGGATCACTTCGCGAGGCGATCAACTGCTCCAACAATCAACTGGGCAAACAAGATATTCTCTTCATGTTGCCCAATGGCTCGGATCGCAAGATCGTGCTTGAGTCGGCGCTACCGCCGATCATTGACGAAGTGACCATCTATGGGCACACGCAGGAAGGTTTTAATTTTGGTGATATCGTCGTTGAGTTGGACGGCAGCAATATCACCGATCCGGAAACCGACGGGTTGTTGATTGCCGCGGACTACACGGAGATTTTTGGACTTGCCATTGGCGGCTTTAATGACGACGCGATCGAGATCGAAGCAAACAACGTCAAAATCGGTAGCAACTATATCGGTCTCGATTTGTCCGGCGCTGAAAATGCCAACAACAATGGAGTTCGTGTCTCTGAGTCGCATGAGGTCGAAATTTTTCAGAACGTCATTTCTGGCAACGACTTTGCAGGCATCTTGATTCAAGGGGACTCGCAACAAGTTGCGGTACAAGCAAATCAAATTGGAACCAACGCAGCTCAAACGGTAGCCATTCCGAATTACGTTGGGATTATGAATCAAAGTCGACGCAATGCGATCATTGACAATGTGATTGCGGGGAATGAGTGGGTCGGTGTGGCACTGAATAACCCTGCCGTTGACGGCAGCGAAACAACGATGCTTGGCAACTACGTCGGAGTCTCGCAAGATGGGACTCAGATCGCCAACGCGACCACCGGTGTTTTTGTTCTTTCATCTGACAATATGATTGGTGGATCAGGTGCGGGACAAGGCAACGTGATTGCCGGAAACGGCCAGCACGGAATCATGTTTCGGGGTGGCTCCGGCAACGTCGTTGAAGGCAACTTCATTGGCGTGACTGAAAACGATGTTCAGGTTGCCAATGGATTCGTTGGTCTGCGGGTCATCGGCAGTGCAGACTTTGTTGCACGCTCCAATGTCATTAGCGGCAACGACACCATCGGACTGTTTATCGGCGGGGTCTTCTCGACGAATGCCACGATCAGCTCGAACTACATCGGTACGGACTCCAGCGGCCTGCAAGATATGGGCAACGCTGGTGTCGGTTTGATCGTCAACGGAGCGATCGGTGCGACGATTTCCGACAACGTCATTTCTGGAAACGACAAGGGCGGGTTTTCGTCAGTCGGCGGCGATACCGCATACACCTTTTTGGGAAACAAAGTCGGCACTGATTTCACAGGGACGCGACGACTCAACAACACCAACTTTGGTTTGTTCATCTTCTCCAACAGCAACATCATTGGTGGCGGAAACGTCATCTCTGACTCCAATCTTGGACTGGCGATCGGAGCCGGTACCGGAAATACGATCACTCAGAATTATATTGGCACCGATGCTAACGAGATCTACGACCTTGGTATGAATTTTGGCATCTACTTTTTTCAAGCTGGCAGCAGCAACACGATTCAGAACAATGTAATTCATCATGTGGTCACTGGGATTCGTAACACCAGTACCGGGACAGCAAACCAGTATCGTCAGAATTCGTTTCGGCATGTCAACTATCTTGGAATCGACAATGGGCTGCCGGGGCATCAACATGGCAGCACGGCAAACGGGACTCATATGGTGACGCCCGTGCTGACAGAGCAAGTGCTAATCGGAAACAACAGTCTCGAGCTGACCTACTCGGTTGGAGGGGCTGTTGAGCAAGTTCCGGCAACGGTCGAGTTCTTTGTTGCCAACTTCAACGGTTCCGGTCGTACTTTTGTGGGCAGCGATATCTACACGAGCGAAGACTGGGCCGCGGGCGACAAGACAGTCCTCTTGGACGTGACTGGCATGGGTTTGTTGTTGACCGACCGAATTGTCGCTACTGCCACCGATGCCAATGGTAATACGTCAGAATTTAGCTTGATGATCTAGAACCGGTTCGAATTCAGAATTCAGAATTCATGGATTGCTTGTTTGTTGAGGTGTGACGAACCATAATTGCGGTTCTTCCCACTTCAACCATTGCGAGAAAATGTGATGCCTTGGATCCAGACGTATTCGGCTCAGGTACTTTCTCTTTTACTCTTGTTCGTGATTGCCGCAATGCCTTCCAGCGTTGCGTTCGGCCAGGACAAGGAGTCCAACTCCGTGAAGGTGTTTATCCTTGCCGGGCAATCCAACATGGAGGGCAAGGCCCCCAATGCACTTTTCGAACATCAGGCGACTGACGCGAAAACCAAATCACTGTTCACCCATCTACGTGATGAGAATGGTTGGGTAACACGAGATGATGTCTGGATCAAATATCTTGGGCGACATGGCGGATTGACGCTCGGCTATGGCACGCGCGATCGAACGGGGCTTGAGTTGGAATTCGGTACCGTTTTGGGGAACCATTTTGAGGAACCTGTCTTGTTGATCAAAACGTGTTGGGGCGGTCATTCGCTTTTTCGAAACTTTCGACCACCCTCAGCCGGTATGCCCGCTGATGAAACGCTGCAAGAGGAATGGGAACGGGCAAAAACCAACAAGCAGAAGCAGAACGAAAAACGAAATCGAAATGACGCGTTGCCGACGATGGACGAGATCACCACGGTTTATGGCAGTTCCTATCGAAACATGCTGCAAGAAGTGAAAGAGGTTCAGAAAAACTACGAAACACTGTTTCCTGAGCTCAAAGGAAAACAGCTGGAGATCAGTGGGTTTGTCTGGTTTCAAGGTTGGAATGACCAGTACGGCGGCGCTGAACAGGAATACGAAACCAATATGAAGCACCTGATCAACGATATTCGCAAGGATCTGGGCGTCAAAAAAATGCCTGTGGTGATTGGTCTAATGGGCCAGAATGGCTCCAAGCCTGCCAAGGGGCCGATGCTGGCGATTCAACAGGCTCAGATGGCAATGATGAGCGTCAACGATTTTCAAGGAAATGTCGTTTCGATTCGCACGGATGAGTTAGTTGATAAAGCCGCAGAAGAATTGTATCCCGAATGGAAAGAACGCTTCGAGGAATGGAAATTGGTGGGCGGAGATCGGCCGTACCATTATTTGGGAAGCGCGATTTGGTTCAATCGCATCGGGAACAAGATGGCCAAGTCGATGATCGAATTGATGGAGTAGCCGATGGCAACTCGCGCCATTGAATTCAGTTCAATGGAGTTTCAAAAAACGACTTCAACCGATCCTTGATAAAGTACTCCCAACCGGCCAGACAGCTGTCGCGGTGAAACTCCGGGACATCGTCTGGAAAGGTCTCGATGCCCTCGCAGGTCAACCGAACCAATGTCCGGTTGGTTTGCGGAATCAACTCGAAGGTGACCGACCCATCACTTGTTGGATACTCATCGTAACGCCAAGTGTAGCTGATGGACTCTCTGGGAATAACTTGTGTAACGCACCATCGATGCGTGAACGTCCGGCCATCGTTTTCAATCACAAAACTGGTCTCAAAACCGACTGATGGTTGAAACGCCGGGATCTCTTCGAAGTACCACTGGACCATCGTTGATTGGTTGGTCAGTGCGTCCCAAATTCGCTCGGGCGACGCTTCGATAGTTGATTCGACGACAATGGGTTCGTTCATGCGAAGGAAAGTTTAAAATCATCCGATAGTAAAACGTCTCAACCAAGTTTACCGCGACGCGACCGACACGGTGAGGGCCGGAGTTTCGAAAACTTGGCGTCTAGCGACCTTTCTTTTGATATTCGATCGCTCTTTTTTCGATCTCGACCCGTTCTTGGTCCAGGTTAAGTGCAGCTTGACGCAATGACTTTTTCGCTTGATCTGATTCATCGCGGCTGATCAACTCCAAGGCATTACGTAGCGTCAATTCGTGATCCCGTTTGGAAGCTTTGATAAAGTCATCGAATTCCGTGATCTCATTGTCAGGTGCTTCATGAGTCTTGAAATAAGATTCCCCTGCAACACGGCACATGCGACGTGACTTGTCATAAAGAATCGCTGAGGAGCGATACTTCTTGACTGCGGCAAGCGACTCGAAGCTGGCCGGATAAGAGCCATCTCCCGAAAACAGCCAAATCGCACCGAATACAACTCCGACTAACGCGGCCAAGACCAGCAGACCGCCACCGGCAAACAACAGGATCGGTTTAGTTTTGTTTTCTTGTTTCGTTTTGAAACGAGGTTCGAACCCGGTGTCAATTCGAACTTCGGGGAGACCGGTCGCGGATTTTTTTGGTGCGGAATCCGTGTCAGGTGTTGCGTTTGAGCTGACGTTTTCAGCTGACGAAGTTTCTGAATCGAGCGAGCTTGATGATGCGCTGTCGCTGGTGAGCAAATCCGAATCCGTTGTTCGTGTTGGGAGCGTGCGTTCGGAAAGTCCACTGCTGAAATCGATCTGATCGGGATCAAAATCGAAGGAGTCGCTGGCACCGATTAACTCTTCCGATGGGTCCGGATCGAACTCGGGCGGCTGTTTGAAGCGGTCGGGTGTCGGGATCAAGCTGGCTTGGTCGTTGGCTTCATCATCGCCAAGCAAACTGGTCGTTTGGTGGTCGCGATTTTCGTCAGGCGAAGCGTCGTCGTTGGAACTGAGTAGTTCATCAGTGGCCGCCGCTGTGCTTCCAAGGAATTCAGAGGGTTGCTTGGATTGTTGAACTGGACTGACGGAAGATTGGCTTGGACTCGATTTCCGTTTCGATTTTGACTTTGATTTTTTCTTCGATTTTGCAGGTCGCCCTTTAAATTTTGGGACGTCCAATGGTTGGGGTCGGTCCGGGGTTTCGTTGGTCGAATCGAGGTTGGCGACGATCTCTTCATGATCGTCAATGGTCAATATTTCGCGACGTTTCGTTTTGCTTTTGCCTGATGGCTGTGCGGTACTCTCTTTGGGGACTCGATTAACTTCGCCGCAAACGGAGCATTGGACTCGGCGGCCGATGATCGTCTCATCGGCTTTGAGTTTTTTTCCGCAGGAGCATCGAAATCGGATCACGGTCAACCATCACAAGCAGGGATAAATTTGCATCGCCGGCACGCACAAACGTCGAAGCTAGCATCGGAAGTCTAGGAAAATGCCAGCATCGATTCAATACGAGCCCGCTCTCGGAATCGACACTGGAACGAGTTTACTGAGGTTTTATCGTTTGAAAGCGTGGGAATTACTCAGTAAATCTACCTGGTTTCGCTCGTCATTGAGGCTGCCAGGGCTTCCCTTGTTTTAGGGGGCGTTGGCGCTCTAGGGCATGAGGATGCTTGAATTGTAAGTTGGTTCTTTTGATCTCAATTGAGCGTTTGGAACGGCACTTAGAGCGAAAATGAGATCAGCGAAATCTCGTCGCCACAGCGATCGTGGTGATTCGGAAGCCTTCAGTTTTCTGAACGCGGTGTTTTGCCGCTTGATCTAAGCAGTGAAGGAATGCCAGAAATATTTAAAAATTGTCGTGACGTGATGCACCTCTGTGGCACTAACGTTTCGTTGGGAGTTTGGCGTTCAGGGAAAGCCATTGATCGTCCAGGCCCCTCAAACCAATTTTGTCGATTTGCTTGATTCTGGAATGAAAAAATGATCGTATCTGCAACTGTCCGATGCTTGGCTGCTGTTCTTTTGATTTTTGTTGTGCAACACCACTCGCTTGGGGCACCGCAAGGCTTCGCTGAAAAGGCGAACCCGCGGCAAAAAGACGTTTCATTTTCTCAGTCGATTGACGTCAAATGGAAAAAGGACGAGGCTCTGGTCACGTTCAAGCAGCGTCGAGGCAAAAAAACAGACACCAAGCGTTACACGGTCAGCAAGATGGAAGAGCTTAGAGAACAAAACCTCGCGGCCTATCAGCTCTATCTGCAGTCCCAAGGCATTGACGCGAGTGCAGTCGTATCAAAACCAGTTGAACTGGAGTTGATTCCAAACTCAAGCGGGTCCAGTTTTAATGACGGTAGCTCATATCCATCAGAGCGCCCAACTTCTGGGCCATCCAGTTCGTCATCTTTTGGCGGCGGCTGGCAAGTCAGCGGAATGGTCAACAACAATGGCGACGTTCGGCGGTTCAACGATTCGGGAACCTTTGGAAACAAATCGACTGGTGGCCAGAACATGAATGAACAAATGGCGACACAGTTGCGGCAGATGATACAGAAATCAGACAATCCGCAAATCAAGCAGCTGCTTGAGAACATGTTGCAACAGAGCGGCAAACAAAAGCGATGAATGATTCTGGTGCAGCGTTTCAGCTAATAGGTTGGGTAAACGGTTTTTCCATCGGGGCGGCATCGTCGAGTTTGTCGTTTAGTCCCGAAGGGACGGCATGCTGTAGCCATGGGCGTGAGCCCATGGATAGAGTTTGAACAACAATCGAAAAAAGCCCTGAAAGGGCGGCAGGAGATTGCTGCGGATTTCCTGTCGCCCCTTCGGGGCTTGCTGTATTTGGCGTTTTGGTTTCCACGGGTTGACACCCGTGGCTACAACCTGTCGTCGCTTCGCGACTGGTGCGCGTCGAGTTTGTCGTTTAGTCCCGACGTGCGGGCATGCTGTAGCCATGGGCGTGAGCCCGTGGATCGAGTTTCCGAAAGCGCAATAAAAAACACCGCCGAGCAACGGGTGCTCCGCGGTGCGTTTGAAGTGGGCGCTGAGGGACTCGAACCCCCGACCCTCTCGGTGTAAACGAGATGCTCTAGCCAACTGAGCTAAGCGCCCTTCACTTTCACGAGGTCAGCCTAAATTATTGTGACAACGCTCTGCTTGTCAATCGGCTGATTTTCGTTTCAGCTTCGCGAAATCTGGAATGATTTCTGTGTTTTCTGGCTTTTCGCCAGCAATTCTGCTGCCCTAAAAGAAATGACAATAACCCATCTGAAATGTTCGCAACTCGATGAACGCAAAAAACGACTCAAAATGCGATTCGCACTTGAGCCGTTGAGTTGCACTTGAGCCGAGAACTTGATCCGTTGAATACGAGGTCGTTGCGTGGCTGTTTGTTCGAGTACTTGCTGATTTGAGTACTTGTTGACTGAACGCCCAAAGCCTTCACAACATAGCCCTTTATCGTTGGGCGGTTACTGAACCGATCGCCAACATATATCGAGCTCATTTCCCTAGATTCTTTACTCGCCTTCTGCCGGTTCGACACCTTCGATCAAGCCCGCTTCGAGCATCTCTTCGTATGTCATCTTCTTGACTTTTTCGTAAGCCTTTTCAAAAGCAGGCAGCATCACGTCTTTTTCGTACTCTTTCTTCTCAGCACCCTTTTTGCTTTTCAAGGTAGCCGACATGTTTTCGACGCCCATCAGTTTGGTGTAAATCTTGCCAAATGCGTTACGAGTCGTCTTGGGTTGCTTCTCAACGTGGCAAGCGTTGCAGTTGATTTTGAGCTTGGGATACTTGGAAGAAATGAACTTCTTGAATGCATTGTGAGCTTGTGCCTCCGAAGAGAATACAAAGCAACAAGCGGCAACCAACAACAACGATAGCAAAGTTTTTACTCGAATCACGATTTCTAGCTCCTCAAACCTGAAAGGGTCCATGTTCATCAATCGAATTCGTTTTCCAGACCCAAGCCTGCAAAAATCATTCTGTTACCAACGGCAAGGTTTCGCTGCGATCGGGCCTGCCCAGTCGCGTTTTAACCAGCCATCAGTTTGAATTATCGACGATGACGTCAAATTTAAATTGGCAGTATACCACAAAGTTATCGCGGTTCACTTCCAATGTCTGCCCCAAGCATTTTGAAACGTTCCAAACGGCCATTCCTCAATGATTGCGACATCGTGAAGATGATTGGCAGCCTTTTTTCAATGAGAGTTTCTACACATTAAACCGCAAATACTGCATTGGTAATCTGTCCGGATTGACCATCCGACCAAACCAACGACGGTCCGACTCTTAAAAAATGAACCCCTCCATCGCATCGAGGGTGGCGAAAGAAGCATTGATGCTTATCTACTGATCGACCCGGTGAACTGGCAGTTGCGCGTCTCAGACGCTTCGGGCTATTTCCTTAAGGTCGACATGCCGCCATCAACGCCGAGAACTTGACCCGTAATCCACGAGCTTTCATCGCTGAGCAAAAACATTGCCGCGTTCGCCATGTCGTCAACGGTTCCCGCTCTGCCTAATGGATACTTTTCCGCCATCGCATTCGCTTTCTCCTCGGTCGCAAAAAACTTGGATGTCAGCGGCGTGTTCGTCAGTGCCGGAGCAACGCAGTTGACACGGACGTTGGGAGCGAGCTCAGCGGCGATGGTTCGTGTCAATCCTTCAATGGCTCCTTTGCTGGCAGCGATTGAGGCGTGAGCAAACATCCCCTGCCCCACCGCGACCGTGCTGAACATGAGCACGCTGGACTTACCCGCTGACTTCATCCCTTTGAGACAACCCTGAATTGTTTTAATCGCTCCAACAACGTTGAGTTGAAAGTCTTCTTGAAACACTTCAGGCTTCAGGCTTTTGAATGACCTCAGATTCAGCGATCCCGGGCAATAGACCAAGCCATCGATTGACTCAGGCAATTGATCAGCAGGCAAATCTTCCGATGACGCATCCCAGGGAATGTGCGTGACACCATCGAGTGACTCCAGCGCCTCGGCCGTCCGGCTGAGAACAGTGACTTGATTTCCCTCAGAAAGCAAACGCTGCACAATAGCAAACCCAATGCCTTTGCTGCCGCCAACGATAACGAACTGCTTACTCATATTGATTCCTGATCAACTCCAAAGGTAGAAAAACGATGAACCTAGTTGGCAGAACCGGACGATTGCTGGATTCGCAACCGACCAGAGGCAGGCTTTGAAATTTTTACCAGTTTTAATACAGCAGGATCTCTACTTTGGTTTCCGCTGCAAGTCCAAGTCGGGTTTGAGCGATCGAGAAAACATCGAATTGCCGCTGCCAGTAGTTTGATCGTTCTCTCCAGGGTCCAAGTTCAACTCAGAGTCGTTGGACGTAAACTTGGCCCAGATATGCATTGGATCATTGACCGCCGCCGACTGTGAAGACGGATCATTGGCGACAAACGTGGCCTGACAATTATCACAGATGGTGCTCTTGGCCAACAGCTGAATGCTCTTTTGATTCTGTCGACCACACTTTGGGCAACGACAAACAAATAGTGGAACGTGCATCGCGACGGTTCGGGAAGATGAAACTTGGTCAGCTCGGTTGGCTTGTTCAAGAATCAATTTACGCGAAATCAGCTCTGCTCTCCAACAGGAATTCCTTCGTGTGAGCTATCACTGTCCTCGGATTGGGACGAAGAAGAGTGTGGTGGTTTGGAATCCTCAACGATCGTTTCAGGTTCCGCGGACATTGAGGGCAGGCGAACTTCGGTTTCTCCATGAGCCAGTTTTTCCGACGCAAGAAAAGCCTGTTCAATCTCGTCGGTGACGACCAACGCCCGTTGAACCAGTTCACGATGCGACAATTCTTCCTGACCAGAACCAATCAGTTCGATCCGACCGAATAACCTGCCGCCAGCAATCAGCGGTAGCTGTACGTACCATTCGTGATTACCGCCGCGCGGCATGTCTTTGCGACGATGGGTCGCATGAAACGACTCGTGCATCCACGGCGCGTTCAGGTCAAGCGTCAGCTCCAACAGTTTGTGCTCGTCAGCAAACTTGGCCAAATGATTCCAAACCTGGTTCCAATTGCGACTTCCCTGAACATGCACGGTCGATTGTTGGACGTTTGATTTTTCTTTGCGAGGATTGATCAGTGACTTGGCCAGTCCCTGAGCTTTTCGAGTTACCAACTGGAACTCAGCGACGCCAAAGATGCGACAAACCAGCATCACGATGATCACGATTCCGATCGATGCGACGGCATATTCGCTTTGCTTGTAAATCAGGCTAAGCACTCCGCCGGTTGCCGTCGTCAGGCACAACAAGGAAACCCACAGTAAGCTGACTCGAGGACTGTAACCATGTTTCATCAACGAGTGATGCAAGTGCCCTCGGTCGACCGCAAAGATACTTCGACCTGTCAAACGACGTCGAATGATGGCCGCGGCCGTATCGATAAACGGGATCGCCAACAATGCCATCGGCGCGAAAAATGCAAACGCCGATGTTTGTTTGAATGTGCTGCGAATCGCCAACGCGCTGAGAACAAATCCGATCAACATGCTTCCGGTGTCGCCCAGATAGACTTTGGCCGGTGGGAAGTTGAAAAACATAAAGCCAGCCAATCCACCTGCGACCGATACGGCAATGATCGCATTGACCATTTGGCCGAGATAGACCGCCATCAGGCAGAGTGACAAACTCATGACGATGCCAATGGTTCCAGCAATGCCATCGGCGCCGTCAAGCAGGTTGACCGAGTTGATCGCGGCGATCACCCACGCATAAACAAAGAACACCGAGAACACATCGAACTTGATCGTGATGCCCGCGATGTCGACCTGGTCGAAGTGATAACCAAAAATAATCAAGACCGTCGTGGCGACGAACTGACCAAACAGTTTTTGGCGTCCGCGAATTCCAAACCGGTCATCCAGAATGCCAACAATCAGCAAGATCGAACTTCCAATCAACAACCCGCTCAGTTGCCACGAGTCCTCGGGTCGAAAGATCAAAACCCGTCGCGCAAAATCGACCGGGATCCAGGAAAACAAATCGTTGCCCAGGCCGATCAACTGGGATTGATACTTGTAGCCGAAATAGAGAACCAGCGGCGCCGTTGCGACGACTGCGATAAACACAGACAACCCGCCGACCAACGGGATCGCGTTCTTGTGAAGCTTCCGTTTGTTGTCGGGAAGATCAACCAGTCCAACTCGCCGAGCGACGGCCGACGCGATCGGGATCACGATCAGGGCGCACACCAGCGAAGCGACAAATGCGATCAGTACGGCGAGCATGGAGGTTGGACAGACAGTAGGGTAGAGACGAAGGTACCGTCCGGCGGCTCACGCCTTTTCGCGATAGTCGATCAGCGTGGTATACCGGCTTGAATCTGCCTCAGTTTAGTCGCAACCCGCAAATCGATAAAGCTCGACCTGTTTTTGAGGGCGACTTTTCAAGTATTTGTGGCCAATTGAAACGACTACTCTTTTTGTAATCGACGCATCTCGACGTCTCGCTCGGCGATCAGTTTCTCGACTTGATTCAGGAAATTTGTGTACTTGGTGACTTTGGGGCCATGATCCTGGATGTACTTGGCATCGAATAGGGCATCGGTCAGCTTGTCATTTTCGACCAACAATTGAGCCCGTTTGAATCGAGTCGCTCGGTCACCAGGGTCGGTCAGGATGGCCGCCGTATATTGCTCCAGTGCCGCATCTTTGTCGTTTTGCATCATTCGAACATCGCCCAAAAGGACCACGTGCTTGTGGCGGCGGACTTCCGCGTTTTCAATGAGCGTCGCGATCCTCTCGAGAATCTCAGCTTGTTCGGGCGACCCATCAGGAAAATACCGGGATGCCAGAGTGAATAGCATCGAAGGGTCATCGGGCACCATTTTGTCGACAATCAACTGAGGGTCGACGGGCAAAACCGCTCGATTGGTTCGGCCTGTCAACAGCTTGAGCGCTTCTTCAAATCGATGGGGTTGCAGGGCTAGAAAACGTTGGATGTGAGTCGCGGATTTCTCAGGTCTGCCCGACTGCAAATAGTAGATCGCGGCGACGAATCGGAAGTTTGAATTGCTTGGTGAGGTGGCAACGGCTCGGTCAATGTCCGTATCCCCATCCCCGATCGGTTCCAGAATCGCTCGTAGTTGTCCCAGCTTCAGGTGGACGGTTGGTTGCAAAGCACATTTTCTGCGTGAGTACCGCAGCAGCTGTGCTGCCATGGGCAAGTTCTCGCGAATCGCCGGTTTGCTCAGAAAACTGCCGGCTCCATATTTTGATTCACGTGACAACGCGACGACATGATCCTGAAGTGCCTGAACATTGGTCAGCTGCCAGAGGTTCTCCTCATAGTTTTTGGCCTGTTCTTCATCCATGAACTTCGTCGCCGTTTCAAACTCGGGCGAGTTGGTCAGTTCCTCCAGCAGTTGGAGCCGGGCGCGGTGAATCCAAAGCGCAGCCGCATAATTGAAGCCAGCCGATGAAGGCTTGTTTTGAATCGCTGGCATCAAGGCGGCCAGTTTCTGATCGGTCTTTTCGATCGTCATTTTTTTAGGCGTAAACGTCTTTGCATGAGGGAACGTGGCTTCCTGGACACGCGATCTTGAGTACAGATCGAAACCGACGACGCAAACCGATGCGAAAAGCATTAAGACAAGAACTTGGACGACGTAATTGGGAATTTGAAAATGGAGCCATGATTTCTTTTTCAATCGCCCGCCAAGGGCCTGGGCGTGGTAGCAAAGAAATCCAAAGAGCACCGATAATGCCAACATGTTCGCTGGAATATAAAAACTGAAATCAAACAGCGAGACCGTCGCCTGGCTGAAGATCAGAAACATCCCCATCGTTCCCATCCCGATCGTTGTCGGCGAACTCCCATGGCCAAGCGCCAACGATGCACACTGAAAGACCAAGAACCAAGCCAGGAAAAAGATAAACAAGCCGACCCAACCTGCTTCGACCAGCGCCTGAAAGTACTGGTTTTCCGCGTAGTGAAACACGACGTTCTCGTTGTCGGTCCGATACAAGCGATGGACGCGTTGATAAGAACCAAGGCCGGAACCGAGCAATCCAAAATCTCCCACCGCAGGATACGTGTCCTGCCAGTGTTGCATCCGCAGGTCATTCTCGGAAACGTTGGCCAGATCGATTCGGTCGAAGCGTTCGGAAAGATCCTCACCAAATGAAATCCAACCAGCCAACACCGCCAACAAGCAAATCATCGGAACAAAAATGAAGCTGGAGTTTTTGGGTTGGCGAGCCATCCCGTAAGCAATAATCGTTGCGACGCCTGCGATCAGCATCGCGACAACGCCTCCGCGTGAGAGCGCCGCAAAGACCGAAACGGCGATCACAAAGACTGCGATCAGGCTGGCAAGTTTGGGTGCCGTTAACTCGGCGACAAACTCCAGCACGTAATAATAGACCTGACGCCAGAAAGGCATCTCTCGGCTGATCAAGTTCGCCGGACCTTTCGACTTTCGGTAGCTCATCACAATCGGCAACAAGCCAATTGCGCAAGCCAGGCAGATCAACAAATAGCCGGACGCATTGTTTCGATTCACGAATGGGCCAAACGGAGATCCGCCCAAAGTAACTTCCTTGTACCAATACAGCTTGCCATTCCAGGCAAACTTCTGAATCAATCCAAAGCAGCCAATCGCGACCCCATTGAAACTCATCGCGCTCAATAGCAAAACCAGATCACGTTTTGAGCGAAAATAGCGACAACCCAATAACACGCCCGCAATGGCGATGACCAGCAACCGAATGTGATGCCAGGTCCCTTCGTGATCCACAGACACACTCGCGATGGCATCCGGGATCCCGGAATAACTGCTAAAGATCTCCGTCTGCCGACCAAGCAAGACGCCGGCGATTGACTCCGGTAAACCAATGATCTGAATCAAACCAATTAGCAAACCCGCGGTGACCGGGAAAAAAAGAAATGGAAAGATCTGCGACTTGCGTTCGTTCATTGCCGTTTCGAACCACCAGAACGCCAGTCCGATCAACAACGCCAATACCATCCACCACTGCGCCCAATATTCATAGGAACCAAACGCCCAAGGTGAAATCAGGATGGCCAATAGTAAAGAGATTCTTCCAGGCCATGAAAATCGGTCCGACCACGAAACCGGTTTGGCTTCTTTGGGGCCATCGCCATCATCGTTGTCGCTGGTGCTTTTAACCGCGAGCTGCGACGACTGAGCGACGGTGGCTTGAAGCGTCATGGGAGGAGATGTTGAATCGTCCGCGTCGTCGTTCATGGCTTGTAGGTGTTTCGGATGAATATTTGTCCCCGGATAGGATGACGGGATTTTTAGATTATGGAAACCCGAAGTTACCGTGCCAAGGCGATCAGTCGGCCAATTGTGATCTCAAGCAGCGGTTGTCCTCCAAAGGACATCCCCAGATCCTGGATTTTTTTGGTGTTAATCTGATTTTTCGGGCGACGTTGTTCGCCCAAGATGGTTGCCTGACTTGCAGATATCGCTTTCGCAATCGTGGCAACGTCGTATTCAGAGATATACCGATCGTAGCAGGCGAAGGATTGCCCAGCGATCTGGTCGGGTTCGGCGTCGAGCAAAATTCGGATGGATTTGGCCACATCGGATACGTGAACTTCTTTTCCACCTCGGGCAACTTCAATCGTTTCATTGCCGATGATGCGTTGAATCAAAGGGTACCATTTGGAATCCTCCACGTTGGTTTTAACACCATAGATTCCTGTCGGACGCAGCGAGCAAATGGGAAACCCCTGCCCCAATCCAAGACTGTGAACAAACGTTTCAATCGCAGCTTTGTGCGCGCCATAATGAGTCTTGGGCCACAACGGGTGAGCTTCATCGAGTGGTCGATCATCCAGAATGACATCGTGGACGGCGCACGTCGAAAGGAAGATGAATCGCTCAACCTGACACTCGATCGCCGTTTCCATCAGAGCAAGCGATCCCAGGACGTTGACTTCGGCATACCGAGTGAGACTGGTCGGCGGTTGCTGAAATGACTGCGATTCTCGCCAAAGCCCAGAATGAACCACTGCATCACAGCCATCGATCAGTTGGCGCTCATTGCCGTCTCCAAGACTGCCTCGAATTAACTCCAACGAATTGGATGCGTCGGGCAGTCGCAGCAACGGATCAAGATTGGAAGATTCGCGGTGCCATGCACGCACGGAATGCCCATGCTGAAGCAGTTGTTTGACAAGTTCGATGCCGACAAAACCTGTGGCACCGGTGACTGCGATTTTCATGTGGCCTGCCATATCTGAACTTCAGCAAATATTCAGGCGATCAATCGTCGTGGTTAGTTGACCCGCCCGCGGACGCTTTGGTGTAAAGCGTAATGATGACACCGGCAGCAATCAGACTCCATGGCATCCAGTCCTTGGGACGAAAAGGACGTGGCATCTTGGGTGAGTTGCTCGGTGCCGCAGAGCCGCTTCGGAAAGCCGCATTTTGAAACGGTTGTCCTCCGTAATTTGCGGGGTTGCGAGTCTGATAGGACGGCTGAGAATATGGAGACGCCTGAAACCTGGAAGGGCCAAATGCCGATGCTGATTCAGAACGCTGGCCAAACCCATTGTTCTGAGCCGCAAAAGCTGGGTTTCGACCGCCAGAATTGCCGTCTTGGGACCCTTCTTTTTGGGGGTCAATCACGTTGATGACTTTGATCACCAACTCACATACCTTGCCGTTTTGGCTGACGTAAAACTGGTCCACGACCAAGCATTGAAGCCCTAGAATGACTAGGATAGTACCAATAGCGAAAAAGAATGCACGCCACATAACGTTTGTTACCTTGATGGTCGACTCAGTGTATCGCGTTCCTTCGCTATTGCCTTTTAGCAATTTTCGACCAATCTAGGACCTGAAGTTAAGTCTCGACAATTAGCATGCGTATTCGTCAGCTCCCGCAATTTCCGACAATTTGTTTCACCTAGTGGTTGGACACAACCGTTCAGTTTACTGCCCGAGGTATTGCCTCTCCATAAATTGTTCATGTAAGCTAACCCGTAGGCTGGGATTGCGAACGATTTAAATGAATACCGTTGGGGAATTATGAGTCCGTTAAAAGCATCCATGCCAGAAAACTTACAAGAAGTAGACGTTGAAAACGATTGCGCGAAACAGCACATTCTGATTGTCGATGACGATTATGACATGACAGATTTGCTGAAGATTGCTCTGGAGAATTCCGGGTTTCGCACCACAATCGCGTCCGACGGTAATCAAGGCTTGGCGATCGCCGAGTCGAAGACTCCAGACTTGATCATTCTCGATATCATGATGCCGCGTCGCAGCGGATTTCTAGTTCTCGAGCGGCTGCGCCAAAACCTTGAAGATCCAATTCCTGTCATCATGGTGACTGGAAACTTTGGAGAACGGCACCGGTCTTATGCAGAGATGCTGGGCGTCAGTGGCTACTTTTACAAGCCCGTAAAGTTGCCTTTGTTGATCGACAAAATCAACGAGCTGCTCGATCTGGACGAAGATTAGCGGGCGTATCTGAGCTCTTGCTCTTAGCGCAAAGGGGTCTGAATCAGCTTTGGTAGTCACAAGTGACTCCGATCTCGATCTGCAAATCATCCAACGTTTGGACCAGTTGAGAGTGCGCTGCGAGAGAGAGTGCGCTGTGAAAGCGAGTGCGCTGTGAAAGTGAGTGCGCTGTGAAAGTGAGTGCGCTGTGAAAGTGAGTGCGCTGTGAAAGTGAGTGCGCTGCGAGACCGACACATCACATCGATGGCCGGCGCGTTGTGCTGAACCAGAGGGTGTCAGTTTTGAAAAAATGCTGCCGTCGTCAACGAAGACAGTGTCACTCGGTGATCATGGGAACTGTGATCACAGATAAGATAGCGCGAACGGCGATGGTCAGATGTCAGTCGTTTAGTCAATCTTTGAACGACCGACTGGATTGCTTGATTCAGTTTTTCGGCAGGTGCGAAAGACGGACGGCTTACTTTTTGCCCAAGTCCCGAGTCTCTGAGGGGCCCAGTCGACTCGCTTTTTGATTTTCCCTTTTGATCGCATCGTAAACTTCTTGACGATGCACTGGGATTTCCTGCGGGGCATCAATCCCAAGGCGTACCTTATCGCCTCGAATGTCGACTACGGTGATCATCACGTTATCACCGATCATGATGCTTTCATCTCTGTGTCGCGACAAAACCAGCATGGCTGGCTCCTTTTCTTAAACTTGACTGCCTGATTTGTCGGCTGGACCGACGCTTCTCCAACTGGGCAATCCCTTGCCGCGTTACATAATGACTGCACTCTGCACTCGAAACGATCGACCGCTAGCAGCATCATCCATCGAAACTATCGGCAACAGGCCAGCGGAGATTTGAACAATCGTGACGAGTTCGCATTTTTCCGAACGTGCCGATTTTCCATCCAGTTTGACCCGTACAATGGGTCATTCAGGGGCTCATGCGCTATCGGCTCAAATCGCGATTTCCTTTTTGAGCTTGGCGTCACGCGACTCGGGCAAGAGTGCCCAAGCTACGGTTGGTTCGCCGCATTGACTCTTGGCTGTCACGAAATGCGATTGCGTTGTAACCTTCCGCGATCGGCTCAAATCGCGATTTCGTTTTTGAGCTTTGCGTCACGCGACTCGGGCAAGAGTGCCCAAGCTACATTCACGAAACTAACCATTGCCAGCCCAATTAATCTGAGCCGGACTTTGCAAATTCGAGCCGAAGGGCTCGTCCGCCTAGGCCGATTTGCGGAGGTTGGTCGGCAACGCCGCCAGTTCAAATTGCATCGGCTGAGCGTCAGTTGTGACAACTTGGCAACCAATGCGGCGATCCAGATTGATCACCAACGGGGCACGAAGATTCATTGTCAAGCAATGGTCGTCTCGACTGACGACACTCAAAACGTAAGCTTGTTCAACGGAAGTCAACTGCAATGAATCGACATCCGAAGGCTCCAAACGGACTTGATAATCCGCCACGAATCGACGTGGAGATACCACTGGCAGGGCTATGTCGGCATGCTGCATGCTTTGCAGCCAAGCGACAGCGGCATTGTCAGAGTCCGCTAGCAAAACCCAGTGTCGGCAGTCTTCGAATCCCAAAAGTCCATTGCGGAAGAACAAAATGTCATCTGGCTCGATTTCGATCGCAGCAAAACGGCTTGTTTGGATCTTCATCGCTGGTGACCTTCGATACAAAACTTAAGGTAGTTAGTCGGTTGACCGGGAAAAATAGACTTTCAGGTTGGTACACGTTCATAAATCGGCTTTCCATCGGCCCGACTTCATTAAAAAACGAGAGTCACTCCAATTTTGGCGGTTAGTGAAGAAACGGGATATTTTCGGCCAAACCTGATTGCTTGACTTGGGTAATCTCGACATGACACCGCTGGTTTTCTACGATTGCAACAACACAAGTCCGGTCCTGTGAGGATTCCCATGAATCCAAGTTCCAATTCATCCATGCAGCATGAAGCTGTTGGCCAACCCCTGTCTGACGACCGGTGCGGAACTGTTTCAGCTGCAAGCAGGCGACGAATCTGGCAATTCGCATGTATTGTCAGCCTGGTTATTGCCACGCTGTTCTCTACCAACGCGACAATTCTGGCGCAAGCGGAACGGTCAACCATCGACGCGTTGATCAACAAGTTGAATGACAGCAAGTACCTGCGACGTCAACAAGCGATGAAGGAATTGACGGAAGTCGGCCCGGCGGCGATTGAAGCGCTGTCCGACCAACTCGTCTCTTCCACGTCGCCAGAGATCCAGTGGCGCGTCAAATCAACGTTGGAGAAGATTGCTTATTCTCATGACGCCGAAACGATGTACAAAACGACGGCAATCCTGGCTTGCGTCTTTCCAGATTTTGAATTGAACAATGTCAGATCTAAATGGCAGCGAGAAAAACGATCCCAGACAATCCAGCGACTGGTCGAGCTGGGGGCCGAGGTCCTTGACCTACGCTCTCCAAGGCGACGCGCACTGGGTGCGTGGCAGGCGCAGTTTGGCAATCAGCCAATTCGTATTGTGCAATTGCAACTACAACCTGTGCAGGTTGGAAACTTGGGTATCGAAGATCTGAATGGCTTAAAAGTTGTCCCACAGTTTCCAACGGAGATCGTTCCTGTTCCCAGTGAATCGTTGCCAACTCCCGCCGGCGAGCGTGATGAAACTGAAAGTGACGAAGTCAAAGAAAAAGATCAAGCAGCTGAAGATCGCCAAGATCAAGAGGAACCCGCGTTCGATTTTGAAACCCTTTCGATCGAAAAGAAACTTCAGGTGATTCTCAGGAACGACTTTGAAGCGAATCGAAATCTCGTTCGCAAACTGCAACAAGGATCTTCCCCGGTGAATCCGATGCAAGCCGTGTACAACAACACCTATCCATCGGAGCCAGATGTCGTGCTGACGTTCTCAAAGAAATGGATTGGGCAAGTTGCCGACCTGAAACTTCTGGAAGCGTTAGACATCGAATCAGTAACGTTTAAAAAGTTGGACGTGGAATTTGAAATGCTGGAACAGGTCGTTTCCAACTCACCATCGCGACTCACTTTTGATGCTTGCAATGTGGAGTCGTTTACGGCGACAAACGAAGCGGAGCGGTCTGATGCCGTGTCGACGATTCGGACGGTCGAAATCATCAACCATCCATCCGCTGTCAATCTGATTCGAATGCTCGGACAGTATCGCGGACTCCAAATTAATCAGATTCGACTTCAGTCAACCAAAGTCAATGACGAAGTCTTGTCCGTCCTGTCGAACATCTCAGCTCTTCGTTCACTTGAGTTGGAGCAGTTCAGGCTATCGCCCAAGTCGTTCGACCTCTTAAAGAAGCTCAGCGACCTGCGTTCCCTCACTCTAAATAAGTGTCGTTTTGGTGTCACTCAGTTCAATGAGTTCAAAGCTTCACGACCGGACGTCAACGTTGGGTTTACAGCAAACGCATTCTTGGGCGTGAGTGGCTCGGTCGATGCAGACAACGAGCTGGAAATAACCAGAGTGGTTGAAGGCTCTGCCGCGGCGGTCGCAGGAATTCAGGTGGGCGATGTGATTCGTTCGGTCGGCGGTCAAAATGTGGTTGAGTTTGAGGAACTCCGTCAGATGATCGCACAGTATGGGGTTGGCGATCAGGTGGAAATTGAATTGATTCGTGAAGGCGAATCGATGATGGTGGAAGCCAAGCTGGAGTCCAATCTACAAGAGCCAATCGTTCGTTGGTAAAAAACATCCCTACTTCTAACTTAGGTTGTGGTGCGATCGGCGAACAAGCCCGGTCAGCTCTCTTTAACCCAACCTTCAAAACCGACCAATCAGTAGGGGTGGCGCGACTGCTTGCGGAAGACCGCCGTCCGAATCGGTGATCTACTTTGGCGATTTTCATTGCCATTTCTTAAACGAAAAACATTTCGTTAGTCGTCTCTTCGCCTTTTCGTGTGATCAAACACAACTGAATCGGCAGACGCTGGATTCGACCGGGCCGAAATCGTGGCGATTCATTCAATCCGCTACTGCCGCTTGATCAGCGCTCAGCTGCCGTATTCGAGGGTTGTCCAAAGCCGTTGAGTTTCGGTTAATCTGACACCGTTGTTAAAGGAATCAAAAATGACATACGCACGCGCTCGGCTTTGGCTAGGAATTACAGGAGTAGGTTCACTGGTGGTGATCGCCATCGTTGCGTTGGCACTCGGGTTGCCGGAAACGTTGAACTTGCAAGAATCTTCAACTGCACTTTCTTCGTTCTTGAGTCTACTTGCTGCAGCGGGCGTCTTTGCAATCTGGCTGGTGCCGTTTGATTTTCTCGGTGGTTTTTGGTTGCCAAAGACGTTCGGTCGTTCTGATCGTGGCTTCTTGGCATGGGCCAAGCAATACGTCCCGGCGGTTCTCTTTCAGAGTTTAACGTTCGCGAGCTTTGGTTGGCTAATTCTGTTGGCCAGCCAGCAGTTCGGCAGCTTGGGTAGCTTCTTGGCCGTGAGCGGTAGCGCGATCGCCTGTTTCTACGCGCGGCATTTGTTGTTGGCCCGAAAGCAGGATCACACCGAGCAATCAACCCAGCGAATTCAGGAAGCGATCCGTTATGCAACCAAGTGGGATATTGAGATTCCAAAGACCATGGTCGTCGATCACGAAGACAATGGTTTCACCGGTGGGATTGTCGGCAGTCTATTCAACCCTCAAATCGTCATCCCGAAGAAATGGCTATCGCTTTCGACAGAGCAATTAGCGACCGCTATTTCACGTCGTGCGATCGCGATCAATAGCGGTAGTTATTGGTTAGGCGTTGTGTTTGCATTTACCTGGAACACGTTTGGCTTTCTTTTTTGCAGCTGGCTGATGGGAGCTGAGCTTTCCAGTGTGGCTGGTTTGCTGACCACAGTGCTCGGTTTTACGGTCTGGTCCTTTCTGGGATTGTTGGTCCTACCGACCCTTAGCCGCAATGCTTCGTTGAAAATTGATCAAGTGCTGAAGCGACAAGGGACGCCTTCGGTGGTCATTTCACTGACCGCGCAATCAATGGATCAGTTACAGGATAATGAACCTGAGCGAGCAGACTTGGTCGAGACGATTTTTCATCCGATCCCCAGCGTTTCCAGTCGGCAGAAATATCGAATCATCAAAGGTCCCACTGCGTGGAATGTCGCGCGAACCGCACTCTTTCTTTCTTGGGGTTGCCTGGGACTGTTGTCGCGATCGGTCCACTGCAACGTAGGCCGGCCTGAACTCTGGACAATGCTACCGACTGATTAATTCTTTTCTCAGTGGCACTGCATCGATGAGACTTGGTCATTGATTGCAGTATTCGCTGGAATGAAAGCGTTCGTTTTATTGCAGTAGTTTCTTCACGGCCAAATCAGCAAAGTCGATTTCAGCAAACCGACTCGCATCAAACAATCCACCAGTGCTGAACACATTCAGCTCGATGACTTGGTCGCCAATCAAGTCAACTCCGGCGAGTTGGATTCCGAATTGGGTGAGCAGTTGACCGACGTGTTCGAGGCACTCGCGTTGATGCGTGTCGAGCAGGAGTGGCTCTGCCGTCGCACCGGCGTGAAGATTGGCTCTGAATTCGCCCCTCGCTGGAACTCGATGGATCCCGGCGATGTGCTTGTCGGACTCCAGTACCCGTCCATTGACGACGATCACGCGCTGGTCGCCCGGTTGCTCACCTTTGACAAAGTGTTGCACGATGATCCCGCGATCTCCAAACGTTTTTGAAAGGGTAACCTCGATCGCGGCTTCACCTGGATCAATTCGGATGACGTCTTGGCCCCTTGAGCCGACTAGCGGTTTGGCAACGCAGGTTACATTGGAGTCTCTAATGAAACTCGCCAGCATGCTCGGATCATGGGAAACGACCATCGGCGGGCGAAAGCGGGGTGCAATCAAAGACAACACCGCTTTGCTGGCCATGAACTTCAGTCGTTGTGGCGCATTGATGACTCGCACACCTGAGTCGCTTGCGACGAGGCAAAAATCAAGAAACGAATCATGTAGCGGTGCTCGCGATTGATCTCGACCCGGGTTGGTTCGAATGAGGAGCGTGTCATCGGACTGCAGTTCAAAGGTTTGTCGTCGCGACGAATTTGAATTCTGACAGCAGCCCAGCGTGTCAGTCACTTTCCAATCAGTGCCGGCAGTGGATGGATCAGGCAGTAGTCGACCTGTGACGCTAAGCTGGTTGTCGCCTGATGCGCCAGCTATCGAAAACGAGTCGACCGAGGCAACGACAACTGTCATTCCCAGTTGGACACAGCTTGTGATCAACATTGTCGTGGTTTGTCGAGGACCGATCTCTTCGACGCGATTGACGATGACGATCACACGCATCATGGGTCCATTCGAGATTCAGAGGCGTGCAGATTGCAAAACGTGCCGTCGAGTGAACAACCACTGATGGTTTCAAATTTTGCGCGTTCGCTTTCGTCCATGGGGACACCCAAATGAATGATCCGAGCGCCCGTTTGGCCCAATGGATTGACACAATGACCGATAACAATTCCTTCTTCGGGTGCAACGTAATCACGAATCGTATCGCCGAAAATGTTGACTTGAGTTGCAATCACCTCTCCTTCCGCAACACGATCAGTGATTTTGGGGATGCATCGCATCATGCCGCCGCGTTTGGCAAGAATCCAATACGATTTCTTGCAAAGCATCGGTGTTTTGCTGGTCGCTATCGAAGAAGCCTTTGAAGGAATCATCTCGACGTGGTTTAGAATGCGTCGGATTCCTTTGACCGTTCGTGCGATCGGATCATGTTGGAATCGCTGAGGGTCGCAGATTTCGACGGTGATCGCAGGCTTGCCCGCTTCGGCAACCGTGCCTCGAAGGGTGTAATCCGAAGGCGGATTGTGGACGATGATTTGCGGTCTCAAGAGGTAAGCCATTTGAGCGGTGACGGCCTGCTTGAGATCGGCCCGAACGTAGAGCGAGTTGACCCGGCCCTCGCTGGCAGTATGAAGATCGACCAGAAAGTCAAAGTGTTGAGTGATCCTGTCGACCAGGTTGTAAGCGTAAACCTGCGAGATTTTTCCATCCGGTTTCCCCGGCATGATGTGGTTGAGATCCTGTCCGTCAGTGAACTCCCTTTGTTCGGTCATCAAACCAGGCATGTTGGCAGCGATCACACAAACAATGGTTCCACGAAGTGTCTTCAGGTTCAGCCGCTGCAACAGTTTATGGATAACGGGAATGCCATTGAGCTCGTTTCCGTGCAACGCAGCAGTGATCCCAAAAACAGGACCATCTTTTTTGCCTCGAGCAACCACAACAGGGACTTGAATCGGTCGACCAATTCCACTCTCGACCAATTCGATGAACATTCGGGAGAACTTGCCGGTTGGCAGCGATTCCATCTCAAGCGCATCGACACGTTTCACCTGTTTGACATTTTCATAGCCATTGGTGACAGGCGGTTCTTTGAATTCGCTCAAAACATGATCTCCTGAAAAAACCGTCGATCAGGATTGATCGATAGGAATAACTTTTT
Organism: Planctomycetota bacterium; assembly: GCA_038534355.1. Lineage (GTDB taxonomy): Bacteria > Planctomycetota > Planctomycetia > Pirellulales > Pirellulaceae > Mariniblastus. The sequence goes on along the minus strand of JBCAWX010000017.1, from coordinate 16,337 downwards.
GCGAAACTTGCCCTTGGTGTTGACCAGTCCTTTCGCCATTTCGTCGATCGCAACGATGCACATGACCGTTTGCAAGTAGCTTTCGATTAAGTCATCGAGGCCAAACCCAAGTCGATTGAAATCGCGACTGTCGACCAGCAACAAGCGTTCGGGTTGGGTTGAGAAACTTCCGTCCAGATTTTTGACCGAAAGGTTAGTTCCCAACATGTCCCAGGAATCGTCGCCGGCCCTGAGTTCGCTGGTCAGAGGTTTCCTTGCTCGGCGCGCGTAGATCGCAACAGGAAAGAATCCATCTGGTCCCGCCGCAACCATGAATCGAAGGTCCGCCGCGTAGAGGTTCATTTTGCGGTCAGGCATCGTGCCAACATGAAACAACCGTCCAAACTGGCTTTGAGAACTCCATTTGGAATTCCCAATCAACGATTGAACGATGTAATGGTCGTAGTTGTGTTCCAGTTGCATGAACGCATCCAGTTCGTCCTTGGATGTAATGGTGTAGACCCCCTGCCCTGCATTGGAATAAGGAACCTTGACGACTGCGACGCCCCCCATGCGTTGAACCCACAAGGGAACTTCTTCTTTCGAGACGTCCCAGATGGTCTCCGGGGTATTGATTTTCAGTCCGTTGTCCAACTGCGACGCGTTGTAAATATCATAGGCTTTGGAGGCGACCAGTTTGTTTCGACCGCCCGCTAAACAAACCAGGACCGGATTGAACATCAGGGTTTTTGTCGTGTGGGTGGGAATTCGATTCCATGGTTGTTGCGTGACGTATCGAAACGCCGCTCGAATAGGAATGCGTTGGTCCTCGTGAATCACATACAGCATGCCTTTCTCGTCAAACTCAGCCGTTTTGCCAACCTGTTCGAGACCAAAAGGGACCAGCCAAACCCGTTCTCCGGAGAGATCAGCAAGCGTTGCAGCATAGCCCGAGTTCTCCATGTGATTCTTGTCATAGAGCACTGCCAAGTCACCTTTGGGGCCCCCTTTGCGCCGCTTGACTTGTTGCATGAAAGAATCGCGAAGCAATCGCTCGTAGCCTGCCTTCTCAATCGACTCGTTCAATCGCGGCATCGATTTTTGCCCCGAAGGACAGGAGTTGGTTTCAATCACGACCACTTGCCGCAAACCTGTTTCACTGGTGACATGAAACAAGTCACAACCACCCCAGCGAAAATAACGAGGTACTTGTTTCAATAGCTCCTGAACTGCGGCTGGGGCAACTTCCGGATGGAGATGGCAATATCTGGAAGCGATTCGATCATTGCCCATATCCATCAAATTCCGAATCAACGGGTGAATGTGCGCATTGAGGACTCTCGGGTAAAAGTGAGATTCCGTTTCAAAGTTGCCCGGTTCGATAGGAGTCGTCTTGGCAAGCATCAATGTTCTTCCAGAAACTAGTTGCGGTAATTCGCAAGTCTAAAGAGATGAGGTTTTAAGTCGTGATCCACAAACAAACTTGTCCGCCGTTTTTGACCGGTACTCTTTTCCGAGCATCGAATGATTCTGGATGGTCTGAGCACCGGTCAGTGAAAGCTGCACAATCGTACAAAGGTTGTCGGTTCCAACAAGCTGGAAATGGCAAGATTTCTTGATTTCTTCCGAGGTAGGATTTCGATAGATTTGAAACAAATCTGCTAAGTGACAATGGCATGGAGGATTTCTCAGAAACCAACCATTCGGCGGCCCGATATCCATGGGCAGAGTAGGCTGCCGGGTCCAATGACTTTTTGAATGGCAACCCTTGCGTCAACAAGTGAATCAACAAATGAAAACAGCAATTGAAAATCAGTCGAGCACTACCTGTCAAGCCGATTCCTCGTTGCTGATTGATCGCGATGCGTGAACCTGAAAGAACGTCTTGAGTATGTCCACCAGCTGGTTGAACTTACCACTTCAGGAAACGCTTCGTGGTATCGACCATCTCAAGCGTTGACTTGTACAAGATACACGCTTTGGGGAACCAGCTGAGCGCTGTCTTCGATCGCGAGCACTCGATCGTTGAAACTGCGAAAGCACCGATGCGTTGACAAGATTCGAACAACGGCCAGCGTTGTCATTGAGTGAGAAGTGAAAAGTGAATTGTGCCTTTTCGTGTGCGTGATCGCGCGCCCATGGATCACAGGACTCGGAAATCTTGGTGGTGTTCCAGCGATAGCCATCGAGTTTTCATCGGCACGCCGTTTGCCAGAATCATCAGTCGATATCACGGATCACGTAAGTCACCTGCATGAGTTGACGACACGCTGATCGATGACCGTCGCGAATAGGAGGGCAGTCTGATGGGACAAGACAATCGAATCGACCGCGAGCATCCTAATTTGAAAGTGATTCAACGGATTGATTTGAAAGATCCATGTGGAACATCGAGTCCATTCTCAGACGATGTCGTTTGGCACTACTTCAACCCGCGACTGCCAGAGTTGCAAGGTGACTATGTCGGGAAGCGAGGCGTCGAGGAGTTTTTTCAACGGTTGGCAAGTCGTACCAACGGAACCTTTCAAGTTCGCCCGATTTCTGTCGAGCCAGTTGGGGATGAATTGCTGGTCATGCAGACGAGAAATTCGTTGCGGCTGGACGACGAAGAAGTCGCCATCGATGTCGTACTCGTTTGGCGAGTCATCGGCGGGCAGATTGTTGAAGTCTGGGATATCCCGTCCGCATTTCACAAGTCGGTTCTCCCCGAAGCGTCGTAATCATTGCGAACCAGTCGATCTGATGTTGGGTAACGCTCGATAGCGTCATCGATCGCTTTTGCCTTTCTCTATCGATGTTGATCCTTGTATGACTGGTGGCGAGTCGTCAGCCGTACAGCCAGTTCCGTTTAGGACAAAGTCATGTATGCGAAATGCGACTGACAAAAAACGCCATGGTTTACAACAGAAAAAAGCCAAACGCGAATCGCGTTTGGCCCTGCGTGTTGGGTGCTTAACTGTTTCCGACAACGACATCCGTTTTACGGATTGAAGTTGACCGAACCTTCGAGCTCAAAGAATCCTACAGCAATGCTGCCGCCAACTTCCTCTTCAATGGCTTCGTCATTGGCCGTGGCTCGAATAAAAAGTGAGTAGGTTCCAGCGGGAAGATCAACGACCTCGCTGATCTCTGATTCACGGATGCCGCCGGGCAAGTCACCGTTCATGAAGACAGAATCATCAAAGACTTCGTTGCCAACAGCGTCGCGAACTTCCAAAATCACAGACGCTTGTCCAGGTTCCGCTCGGGAAACAAAAGTCCCCAGAAAGTCAGAGACTCCAATGATGCCTTCGATCGTGATGCTTCCATCAGCCGGCAATGTAAATTGCGTTTCAAACAGGCTTTCGGTGCTCGCCGTTGCCGAACCCTGAATATACAGACCTGACGCGGCGGTTCCATACGCATAAAATACACCGGAATCAGTATCAACGTCCGAAGACTGGTTGGCTATGGTCGTCGTACTGGAACTCACCAGGTCAATCTCTTCATTGAAGGCTTCCCCGAAAATGATGCTCTCAACGAAATCAGAGTCCGAATCATAGTAGTCGTAGTAGTAGGGATCTGCGATGAGATAGCTTCCTGAAACGCGTTGCGTGATCGAATCGAAGGTAATGGCAGGGGCATTCTCAACGACACGCCCTTCAACGAAATAGTAGGCATCTGAACCGCGAGGCTGTCCCTGAACCGTATTGGCACCATCATCACCTCGAACCAAAGCCCGAATAACCACTCGATAGTTTCCCGGCGCCAAGTCGATATCGACACGATCCCGAAACTCCACTCGCTCACCACTCGTCTGAAGGCGAATCGTCTTGTTGTAGATTCGCTCGTTGCCAACGGTACGATCGAACACTCGAACGTAGACCCAAGCGTCATCAGAACGTGTTTCATCTTCGAATCGAGGATCCAAATCAAAGGTCGCTCGATAAGCTTCCAACTCAATGTCTTCTAACAAAAGCTGTCCGGGGGTATCGAGCTGAAAGTCAAACCGAAAGAGCGAATCGGAAGAGTTGGAAGAGTCACCATCTTCTATCGAGCTGGTTTGAGCGAGTCCACTGGCAATGAACTCGGCTCCCAAGGCATCAATGTCGCTCAGTTGATTCGATTTTGCGGTCGTCGAGCCCGTAATGGTGTTTGCGGCAACATCAACCACTTGCTGGTATTGTCCGGCATTTCGATTCACATCCTGATCACTGACGATGACATCGTCTTCATCAAAAATCGCATCCCTGGCTTGGGCGTTGACGCGAATCCGTCGGAACTGCGATGTAACGGTTTGAGCGAATGAGAATTCCGCAACGGTAGCAAGTAACAGAATCGGCAACAAAAGTGCCATCAATTTCATTCTCATTAAACTTCTCCATTTGTCGTAGTTAGAATCAAAATCAGCTGCTGCCGAATTTCCCAAAAGTTAGGCGACAAAGAAGTAGAAATAATGAAGGCTTGAGCAAGCTTGTTTGAAGCTCGTCAATAACTCGACTGGAGTGCTATTACGACCGCCTCTACGCCACACTCTTACCTGGCGAACGCCGAAGTCGCATCTCGCTTGGAGGCGATCAATCAAAGCGGGATGACGTCTCGGCGATTCCGGTGTCCCCAAGAGCATGGAAGGTTTGTGCCAAAGAATTCGGGGAGTCAAGTTTTGCTCAAAACCTGATTAGAAAAAGTAGCCGAGACGGGACTTGAACCCGTACGTCATAATGGACACAGGATTTTAAATCCTGAGGCTTTAGCGTTTCACGCAAGTTGGTTTTGAATTCGGTTTGAGCGTTCGGTTCGATAAAAAACGAGTGTTGCGACGATTCGCAACGCTACTCAAGTATTGTATGTATGGGGTCTGAATTGGCAACGCCAACCCCAAGTTAACCCCACGTCCTTCGTTTGGCATCGACCAATCTATACCTCACCAAAATAGATTGCGACACAAGTGCAAGGTAAGCGTCTCTAAGGACCATTGGCTGGTTGGGGTGGCAGCGGCCTGATCCGGGGGCGGTTCAGCGACCGTTGCGTTTTGGTTTTCGTTTTCGTTGGGCGCGGCGGCGCTGTCGCTTTTCGCGTTGGCGGATGACTTTGTCTTGGCGTTCTTGCTGAGTGATGCGAATTGCTTCGGAGTGCTCCTTGGCCTAATTCCAGGGGAGCAGCATGTCGTAGTCGGTCTCTCTTGGCCAACAACTGCCTTAACACGTCATTGACATAGGCCCACACATCGAGATCGTTTCGATGAGCGCTGCTGGTCAACGTCAGGAAGCCCGCATTGCGTTCGCCCCCTCGCAAGCTTCCGGCAAAGAAAACCCAACAAAGCAACAATCTTCGGATTCTGGTCATTCTGTATGCCAAGTCGCGAAAATTGCCATTTGGCCGTTGTAGACAAGAACATCAAGATGATTCACGAGTTTGAATCGGGTAGCATAAATCCCAAGACCAAGTCACTGAATGACGCATTTGCTTGGTACCTGTGTCGATAAGCGTGGCGACACTAGAATATGGGTGCGTTCCACGATTCGCCCTGCAAAACATGCCAAGGATTCGCTCGTTGGTCTCGAAATCGCTCGTCCGGTTCAAATGTATCCGATGCGGTCCAGAGTTCAAGCTGTGCGTGAGTGACCCGTGTTTGGCCGAACCAAAATGTCTCTGAGACGACCACCACTTGACGGACTGTTGATTCTTTTCACCTTCGGCGCTGCCGATCAAAATCCGTTTTCGCACGACGGCACCCTACAAAACGTCATTGATACCGAGTCAGCTGATGCTTCATTCAATTTGATTGTACAGTACTGATTTGTTGAGCCATCCCTTGAGTCGTAACAGTGGCTTAGCGAAAAAAATAAAGAATGGTAGTCAATGCAATGTTCCAGATTCCGTTATGTATTGCGATATTCGGAACGAACTGGGGGGATTTTGTTCACAAAACTTTCAGCTCGTTTGATGGGTAATCGAAGGACGATCGATTCCCCGAAGCGATGACACGTTAACCCTAGACGGTTTTTTCGACAAATGAAATGGATTCCCTTGCTAACGATGGCCAGGTGAACAAAATAGAGGAACAGTTGCGGCGGCGCCTGCTCCCGATAACTCTGACTTCTGGCTTCTGTGTTAAATAACTCATATGTTCAACTTTAATCGATCCACTGACCGATGGCTATGCATCGAGCAACTTGAAGAGCGCGATTTACTAAGTGGAAATGTAGTTGCTTCCGTTATTGGCGACAGCCTTTGGATTAATGGCGACAGCAATGCCAATGATCTTTCGATCGAAGCGTCTGGTTCCCAAGTCGTATTGATCGGAAACTCTAATACGCAGATCAATGGTCGCCCGGATCCATTTGCTATATCGGAAGCCGGGCTTTCTCGTGTTTTTATCTTTCTCGGTGAAGGCGACGATCGTATTGTTTTTGAGCAAGATCTCCAATTGGATGGTAATGTTACGATCAGGACTGGGCGCGGAAATGACATTATTGGATTTGATCAAACCGAGTTAAGCGGTCGATTGCGCATTACTTCTGGGTCAGGATCAGACCAAATTACCATCAGAAACTCTGTAGTGGAGGGTTTGCGAATTGCAACGGGCGCTGACGACGATGTCGTGGGAATCAATGGGCTAAGCTCAAATGGTTGGGCTTCGATAAGAACTGGCCGTGGTAGCGACGATGCTTCGATTTCAAATTCGTCGTTTCGAAACGGGCTGGCCGTCGTTTCTGGAAGTGGCGACGACACCTTGGCCGTCGGTTCGGCGACAAGTGCTAGGTTGTTCGTCGGCGCGACTGGTTCTGGCGATGATTTCGTTCATTTGGAAGGCGTCAGCTTCAATATATCAGGGCTTGTTTTAACCGGGCAAGGCAATGACGTGATTGACGATGACTCCAGCTCAACCGAACCCCTATTTTTGTTCGGCGGAAGCGGTGCGGACCAATTGGAAAGTGATGGTGTTTCGAACGCCAAGCTCGTATTTTCGTTTACCGATCAGGAAATCAATAGTGAGCTTAAAAGTCAACGGCTAAGCGGTGAAGACGGTTTAACGCGTAAGGTTCAGCTAGCCCAGGTTGCGGCATTTGGCGAAGAGAACCCGGAAACGCAAACGCTGGTTTTAGATCTTTCCTCGAATTCGCCGCAGCAATCCAACGGTACGCTGATTGTCGACAGTTCCGAGCTGTCGATCAGCGGCACGTCTTTGGCCGAAAGTCGTATCGAAATTGATAGTGACGGTGATGGAAGCTTTGACGACGGTATAACAACGGCGGATGAATCTGGCGCGTTTTCCATTGTTGCCAATTTGACCAATGATACGTCCAACAACGGACAAAACATCGTTCAAGTTCGGGCGGTTTCGGTTGCGGGTCTCGAAGCAACCGAAACGATTTCCGTTCATTATGCGGTCGGTACCGTGGTTCGATTTGAAACGGATCTTGGGCGTTTTGACGTCGAGTTACTCGACGAGGATGCGCCGCAGACGGTGGAAAACTTCCTGAGCTACCTCGACGATTACCAAGGATCGATTGTCCATCGTTCGCCTGGCGCAGGGTTCGTGCAGGGGGGGAGTTTTACGGTGGATGGCGGCACGATCAATGCTGTTCCCACGAATGCGCCGATTTCCAACGAATTTGATTCAGCGAATTCCAATCTGCGTGGAACTCTGTCGATGGCACTTCTTTCGAATGGCCAAACCACGGATCCCCAAAGTGGTACAAGCGGCTGGTTTATCAATACAACGAACAATTCGAATCTTGATGCAGACCTGCATACTGTTTTTGGCAGGGTGATTGGCGAAGGACTTGAAGTTTTGGATGCGATTGACGCATTGCCGGATGTTGATGTCTCTGCCCGAACTGTTTCAGCATTTCAGAGTCTTCCAGTCGAAGATTACACGCCGTTTTCAAATCTTGTTTCAGGCACCATCTCGCTCGCGGTCGGTTCCGATGTTGTTACAGGTCTTGGGACGGCATTCTTGACTGACGTGGTTCCGCTTGAAGTCATCGAGATTGGAGGTCAAGTCTTCCAGGTGCGTTCAATCGAATCAGATACACGGTTGACCGTTGATCGACCATTGGACTCAACGTCGCCAATTGTGGATGCTTCGGGGCGCACCAATGTGGTACCCGAGACGGCCAACTATGTGTTCCTAGATGTTGAAGAACTGTTTGATTCTCAAGGATGATGACTTGCCAGGTTTACGATTGTGCAAATATTGATTAACTGTTTTATTGTGTGTTTCCTGTTTCTAGTGATCGCTTGGAACAGTCCTGCTGGCTCCATCTTAAAACGGATGATTCAGCCGTTTTCCCCTTTCATTTTGTGGGCAGGATTGTGGCAGAGTTGGTCGATGTTTGCGCCAGAGCCGATTCTGGTCAATCGAAGGCTCTACATTGAGCTGACGTTTGCCGATGGGAGCGTTAAACAAGAAGAGTTGTATCGGATTCACGAGGCGGATGTGATTACCGCGTTTTTGAATGTCCGTGATCGTCGATACCAGTTTGAACTTGCCAACAAGAACGAGAGTATCCACCGGCCAGCCATATGCCGTTACTTTTCGGACCGCTACGATGAAGCGGAACTTAAGCTAAAGAAGTGCCAGTTGATCATGCTGAAGCGATATATCAGAAAATTCAATACAGAGAAAGAAAACGAAGTAGAGCGATTTGTACTTTGGACGATCAACAAGTAACGATTTGCCGAGGTCAAAGAGAGCGATGAAAACGGGCGGTCGGATTGATTCATGATTACCTTGGAGCAACTTGCGAACGGATGGAACACGTTTTTTTTCAGGCCGCAGTCGACCTATCCTTTGGAGTTATTCCGAATCGGATTTGGCGTGCTCGTCGCAATTTACGGATTGTTGATTGTTAGGGCGGTGCGATCTCATTTGGCACCCGATGCAATTTTTAGTCTCAAGCGATTTGAACAAGCGTTCGGCAAGAAACGTTTTTCTCTGTTCAGCGTACTACCGGCATCGATTTTGATGGTCTATGCCGTGATCGTGTGTTGCATTTTGGCTGGCATTTGTTTGGCGATCGGATTCTGCACGCGCGCGGCATCCATTCTGGCCTTTTTGGCAATCGCTTCCCTTCATCACCGTAATCCAGGGATCTTGAATAGCGGTGACACCTTAATGCGTTTGCTCAGTTTTCTGCTAATGTTTTCTTCCGCCGGAAAGGGTTGGTCTTTGGACGCATGGATGGCTGGAACTTGGGAGGCAGAAGCGGCGCCCTGGAGCTTTCGACTGATGCAGATTCAGGTATCGATGGTTTACTTTCATACGTTTCTCTGGAAGATGCGCGGCCCCAAATGGCGTGATGGAACTGCAGTTTGGTATGCCGTCCAGTGCGATTCGTTCATGCGATTCCCGATTCCAAAATTCTTCATGAAGCCCTTCTTCATTCGCGCGGCGACTTGGAGTGCGTTGATGCTGGAATTGGCTCTTAGCACATTGATTTGGATTGAAGAGTTCAGGTTTTGGCTAGTTTGTCTTGGGATCGCTTTTCATTTGTCGCTTGAATACGTCATGAACCTCCAACTGTTTGGATGGGTCATGATGACGAGCTTGCTATTGTTTCTTTGATGATTCATCGGGTCTACACCTCGCGAATCGTTTGCAATTGCTGATCTTCGCTCAGGGGTTGGCAAGGATTTTTCGTATCGGAATTAGCCGCTGTAAGAAGTTTTTGTCTGGCTGGTAAAACGAGGTGCCTTAATCTTTACTGGATTTGATCTCTAATTATCTGAGCACGATTTCTGTTCCATCTGGGCTTAATGTCACCAATAAGTTGGCATCCGGTATATCGTTCGCTGCTCGTACCTCGCGGGCGCTCTCTTGCCGGTCGCTCTCGATGCTTCGCACAACCTTGCAAGCGGGGATGTACTCCACCGCTGCGCTACCGCCCTCTAAAAAGCGACCATGTCTTCCTTCCATGACATGGACTGATGACCGGCCATCCATGGCCTCCGCGACGCTCGGGGCAATCGTTCGGTGATTCAGAATCGTTTGGCTTTGGAAGAATGAATCGTCGTTCAAGCCTTGAATGCTTCGATGCCCCACCGATCCCTGCTCCACGGCTCGTTCCTCGCACGCTCCGCGGATCGGACGCTATCTTCGCCGCCATCCTGTCGGCTCGATGCGCGGCTTCGCTGTCCCGTCGGGCTGCGCGGCGGCGCGGGAACGGTTGGAAGATTTTTCTTTAGCTGCCTTTGAATGTCTGCTTGCGGCTGGCCAACACGCTTGCCCCTCGTCGCTCCGGCATCCTGCCTCCGCTCCTCGGGCGGCGTCCTTGCCGCCGACGGGTGTCATACGCCGACGTCCATGTCCGCGCGCTGGCTATCGCCAACTGTCGGTCTATCATCTCTCGGCAAGCGCAGACCGATAACGCACTTCAACCCGTTTCGGTTCCATTGGAACGTTCACTCAGTGTTCCGCCGCGTGGTTGAATCTATCGCTTCGGTCACGCGTTTTGCGCGGCGGTTGTGTTGGAACATCAACCCAAGAAGTTCCGCCGACTGGAGCGCGTTTTCGTTTACGCAACGTCGTTAGTCGGCGGCTTGATTATTACGCAACAGATTGCGAGGAGAGAAACTGCCACCAAGGTTCTTGGTCAACGTCGGGAATTACTTCTGCGTAGCCCGATCCGAATACGAAGTGCCGCAAGAAGCGATCGGGATTCCCAAGTTCCGTACTTGGCGCGCCGGTTGGCAACCAATGCAACACACCTGTAGCCTTGTTAATCGCGACTGGCTCATAAAGTATCTGGCCAACAATCAAGTAGTTGTCGGGGTCATCAACGTCGAGCATTTGTCCCTGATACGATGGCAACTCACTGGATGACCACAAGTCAATTGAACCGAATCGCCCACCGTCGCATTCTTTCAACACGTCGCACCACACTGAAATCTCAACATTGGAATTCGCGTTGCCTGCGGGAATGTTGCCAACTCTTGGCCCATCGTCGCGCGCATTCAGCGCCGTTCTTAAGTGGCTAATCATTTCGCGTAAATCGTTTTCCATTTTGCTAATCCTTATTCGATTACGATACGAATGGCGTTCCTTGTTCGAGTCGGCGTTTCTGTGGCCAGATTTGACGCATCCCAATATGTTCGTTAGTAAAGCGATCTAGCCAGCGCAAGTTTGAAGCTGCGTCAGGGCCGAGTAATTGCAACTCATGGACGTGGTCAGGTGACATGCGCCGCGTCACACGGTCAATCAACTGATTTGCAAATTCGCGATTACGTTGGCCGTACTGCGCCCAAATGCGATCAATTGTGTCCTGCCTAAACGCACGGGTAATCGACGGGTCGCGAGGCGTCGTTCTACGAATCAAACGTCCTTGCTCTCCAAGCTCTTGAAGAGCATGAGCTTTTCGCATGAACTCGCGGGTCGGCATTCCGTCAACTTGGCGAAGCGTAATGGTGTGTGCCGAAGCTTCAAACCGAGCGCGACTACGGGCAGCCCGATAAGCTATCTCCGCATCCGATCACTTTCTTAGAAAGACGTCCTGAAGAAGTCGCTACACTCCTTGGGGCAGGAGCCTACCTGGAGCCTGAGTTAGACTCTAATTTTGATCTCAATCTCTTCATCCGGCTCAAGTTCAACCGTACCAACTAATGGCGAGTCCAACTCACCAACAATAATCTGAGCTCCACCATCCTTTTCAACTGCTTCTATGAATCTATCGTATAGTTCTCGATTTTCAGTTGGTATCCAATTCCCGTAGTAGTCAAAGTTGTCAACTCTCGGGGAAGTAACAACCCCCACGACCTCTTTGTTCCAAAAGACCTTTTCAGTCATTTTACTCATACTATTGCCTTCCTATTACTCGAAATCCCGAACGACTTGTTCCACTGGTGGGAATGAATAGATCGGGAATGCCGAATTCCTGAAGTCCCGCATCTTGAAGCCGTCTGGTTCGGCCGCCAAGAGATTGAAAAGCCGAATTGAAATCAATCCCACCAGACCTCGGTCCAGTTATCGTTAAAATTTCCGCGTCTATACCGCGCGCTTTTAGGGCAGCTTGTGCATCAAGAGCACCTTGCCGACTAAACGTGGTCGAAATTACAGGACTTCTAGCACCGCTTGCCTGAGCGTTAACGAGTGCCCTTCTCTGGATTTTTGGGTCAGCTGAAGTAGTTTGGCTAAGAAGTTTTTGCCTTAGAGCATTTGCTTCAACTAGGTTTGCCCCGCCTTCCCGGGATCTGCGGAACGCTCCACCTGTAACAATATCGGATCCTCCTCGAGGCTGAACCCTAAAAACTGTTACGTCCTTTGGGGCCAGAAAATCACTTGAGTTATGCACCAGTAAGCCATTTTGGCCGACGAAGTAAACATGTTGTTGATCGACTTCGATGTTGTAGACGACTTGCGGTCCGGGACGCGCCAGTTTGCTGGAGATGGTTTTTGTTTCGCCGGCAAAAGTTTGTACGGTTTCACCAATCTCCATTTCACCAATCGCAACGAAGGCTTGTCTTTCGGGTGACCAGAAAGGGTGAGTCGCGGTGACGCCAATGGGTTCGGTTTGTCCTTCAAAGGAAACATCCAGTACATAGCTTCCGGTGTGCTTGAAGGTCGAGGTGACGACCTCGCCTGCTCCATCCTCAATCGCTGGAGCCGGCTCAATGCCGGTAATCTCTGCGAAACCCCAGACGCTCATTTCCGGTTTGTCGACATAGACAAAGTCACCGACTTCCAGCGCGAGTTCTTGAATGGCTCGGTTGGGATAAAGTGTTTCAACGGTGGTGATCGCGGGTAAGTCGATCAAGTGCTGCGGATCGAGGTCCTTCTCCAGCCGAAGCTTGACCAATGACCACTGCGACCAGTCGTTTTCGACGTCCGATTCCAACTCAGCGGATTCAAATTCCGGGTTGTTGGCGAGAACACGGTCGCCAACCCGAATGGACTCGATCGGGCGGTGGTCTGGAGTTCCAACATCCGGCGCCGACAGCGCAACTGACTTTATCGAAACTGGAACAGCGATGTCTCCGGGAACATCATTTGCGATATCTAACGCAAAATAGACCGATAGAAGAATGCCGATTGCGATCAAAATCAGTCTTTGGTGTTTCCTCATGAATTCGCTTTTCGTCGTTGCGCCGGTATCACTAGTTGCGATAGATTGTAATGACCTTGATCGGAAATTGTGTGGGATCCTTGCAAAGTGAGTCGGCTATCGCCAACTGTCGGTCTATCTTCCCTCGTCGAGCGCAGACCGGTAACGCACTTCAACCCGTTTTGGTTCCGTTGGAACGTTCACTCAGTATTCCGCCGCGTGGTGGAATCTCTCGCTTCGGTCACGCGTTTTGCGCGGCGGGCACGTTAAGTAGCTACGCGGGCAACCTGTTGTGACTTTTCGTCGTCTGAATCTCTGATAACGATCTCGTTGACAGCTGATTCAAGTGTCAGGCCATTTTCGACGTCTTTTCTCACGCGCTCAACTAATTCGTCATACGCAGTCTCGAATGCATCTTCATCTTCCGGAAGCTGATAATACACTGACTCAAGACTGAACACGCTTAAAATCACTCGGGCAAACTCACGCGTGTCAGACAATCTGTAGATGATTCGCCCACTATCAGGCCAAATTTCAACTAACGCAGAAAACCTTGGTCCATCGCATAGTTGACTCGATACGTCGAGACATTTGAGCCAAGCTTCACTCAGCGCTGAACCTATTTCACTCAAGTCCGTTTCATTCAAGTTCGCTTCAATCGCTATTCCGCGAATGATCTTCTTATCTTCCCACACTAGGTTCATTTCAAAAATATCCTTGTTCTGCCGTTGGCTTCGGCTGCGAGACGTAGTGCTTCAATCCGCTGAAGAAAGGACCGTTCCGTGTCTACCAAACTTTGAAGGCGGTTTGCAATCTGTACATCTGAAAGTCCCTGACCTCCGAGTTCAGCTACTTTCCGATTAAATCGCTTTATAGCCAACGGATGACCACCACGATGGAAACGTTGACTAAGCAGTAGTCCATTGTTCGCACCATTGATGTTAAATCCGCCACGAGCAGCGGCTTGCACCACGGAAGATGTTGAAGCATCGGTAATTGCATCTAACGACAAAATATGATGCGCGGCCCGACCATCACCAACAAAACCACCTAACGCGCGATCCAATCGGCTCCTCGCCGTACCCTTCCTAGCCGATAGTTGGCTGGTGAAGTCGTCTACTACGCTCCTTGGGGCCAGAAAATCACTTGAGTTATGCACCAGTAAGCCATTTTGGCCTACGAAGTAAACATGTTGTCGGTCGACTTCGATGTTGTAGACGACTTGCGGCCCGGGACGCGCCAGTTTGCTGGAGATGGTTTTTGTTTCGCCAGCGAAAGTTTGCACGCTTTCGCCTACTTCCATTTCACCAATCGCAACGAAGGCTTGTCTTTCGGGTGACCAGAATGGGTGAGTCGCGGTGACGCCAATGGGTTCGGTTTGTCCTTCAAAGCAAACATCCAGTACATAGCTTCCGGTGTGCTTGAAGGTCGAGGTGACGACCTCGCCTGCTCCATCCTCAATCGCTGGAGCCGGCTCAATGCCGGTAATCTCTGCGAAACCCCAGACGCTCATTTCCGGTTTGTCGACATAGACGAAGTCGCCGACTTCCAGCGCGAGTTCTTGAATGGCTGTGTTGGGATAAAGTGTTTCAACGGTGGTGATCGCGGGTAAGTCGATCAAGTGCTGCGGATCGAGGTCCTTCTCCAGCCGAAGCTTGACCAATGACCACTGCGACCAGTCGTTTTCGACGTCCGATTCCAACTCGGCGGATTCAAATTCCGGGTTGTTGGCGAGAACACGGTCGCCAACCCGAATGGACTCGATCGGGCGGTGGTCTGGAGTTCCAACATCCGGCGCCGACAGCGCAACTGACTTTATCGAAACTGGAACAGCGATGTCTCCGGGAACATCATTTGCGATATCTAACGCAAAGTAACCAGACAATAAAATTCCAGCTGCAATCGCGATGTATCTGATTTGTTCGGACATTGATGGTTCTCTGATTGTTGGAATCCAAATTGGTGTTTTTAAAAAGCGAGCGTCAAAAGTTATGTGTACACAAAGATTAGATTTCGCTCATCAACATCAACGGTTATTTCTTGACGCTTCCTGCCTGCCTTCTCGGATAACAATGGACTTGCGGCAGCAGCAGTCAGTGCGACGCCAACGGCGAGTCCAATCCATTTTCGATAATGATCGGAAAGCTCAAAGTCACTCATTGGCAGCGGTGCCGCAACCGCAACTTCTTCGAAAGGACGCTCTTGTCCTGGGATTAGCACGAGTGTACCCGCCACGAAACAACTGCTGTATTTGCTTGCCCGTGACATACTCAATACTCGTGAGTATGTTGTTGAAATGCCCGCTTGCCGGAAGCCTCTGTACAAACCAGCGCGAAGTCCTTGCGAGAGAATTTGACGAGGTGCATTCGCGATACCTTTAGCAACCGCCGACACGTTTCGTGCGGCTCTAACGATCTTCGAAGCCCCAGCAATCGCAGTCGCGGGAGTCAAACCAAACCCGATTCCAATATCGGCTGCCAACCCTACGTAAGACGCGGTTGTGTCCGATGCGCCCAACCATTTCGCGCCTCCGGCGGCAATTGTATAAGTATAGGTCATCGCTGGTGGTGCGTCGGGATAAGCGAGCGATGTTATCCCAGCGTACATGTCGTCAAGGCCATGCGCGATCAACAGGCTTCCACCAACTGTCCCAATTCCTGTCCAACCGGTTCCCGCTGCGACAATTGCCCCCGTCGTGACTTCGATCGCTCCGCCTACCACCTGTAGGCTTGCCAGCGCTGGGCTAACGTAGGGCGACAATGCATCCGCAACATCACCCGCAATCACACTGGTAACAAACTTGTGACCGTTGTAATCGACGCGGAGATTTCGAGACCGCGAACCGGAAGGTGAGTTAGCCGATTTGCTGTAAAGGTCGCTCGCTCCAGATTTAACACCGTTGCTTTCAGAAAGAAACTTGCCCACGGTGGCATCGTAGGCGCGTCCCTTCACGAAATATGTGCCAGATTTGGGATCATATTGGTATCCAGAGAAGTAATCCAAAAGATGCTCGAGGTCGGCATCCGAAGCATAGCCGTTGTCGGTGAATCCTGCGATGGCAAGCTCACCACTGTCGTTGAATAGAAAGCGAGTACTCCCGCGAACGTCGACAACCGGGATGATGAACCCGTTTACGTTCCGATTGCTGTCGAATTTTTGGGCGACCACCGTCTTCCCACCAACTCCAAAGGAAACTCCCTCCAACTGGAACGTTGAATTTTCTATCGAGGCGTTAACATCTCCCGAACTACTTGCCGGGGTGCGATCCGGTTCATGCGCCGTCTGACTCGATAAACACCGGGGTTTGAGTTTTGTTTAGTTCGTCGACGGGTG
>JBCAWX010000016.1:0-152736 GCA_038534355.1 Planctomycetota bacterium | reverse complement strand
CGGCAAAGCGGGACGAACACGAGATCAATGGCTCGAGTATGCAAGAAAGTTACTGCTGGAGCGAGGTGGGCTGGGACGTGTGACGCGGTCGATTGCGGCGATGAAGCGAACGTGTGGGCTCAAATCGGGAACCGCCAGCGATTTTAGAAATGCGATCGGTTACCTGAACAACCAGAAGCGATTCATGAATTACTTCGAGATGAAACAACGCGGCTTTCCGATCGGAAGCGGCGTCGTTGAGTCGGCTTGCAAACAGATCGTCAGCGAGCGAATGAAGCTTTCAGGAATGCGGTGGAAGAAGCCGGGAGCCCAGAGCGTGATGACGCTTCGCTGCATCAAACTGAGCCACATCTGGAGCCAGACGTTTGATAGGATGTTAAAAGAAATCGCACCCGTCGACGAACTAAACAAAACTCAAACCCCGGTGTTTATCGAGTCAGACGGCGCATGAACCGGATCGCACCCCTCATCGCAAGTCGCTTGTTCAATTGTGGATAATTGTTTGTGCAGACCAAGTCGTAAAACGGCGCGATAATTGTATTGCCATCAACAAACAGTAATGAGATGTTCTTCGCGTGCGCGTCAGCGTTGTAGACCAACCAATTGAACATTGTCCATCGAATAACCTTCTCCAATTCCACTACGGGTACGGAGCAAACATTCTTGATTAGGTCGATACATTGCTTCAGACTTGGGCCCCCTTCTTGTTGGTACTTTTCGTTGGGATGCATACCAAGAGCCTGGCAAAAGTCTTCTTGATGGATTCGAGTGTATGAGCCGTCTCGTTCAATTCGATCGTATCGTTTAACGACCGCAATTCGCGATTTGCTTGTTTGGAACAGAACAATGTCTACTGTTTCGACGCCAGCGGCTTTTGCGAGCATTGTTGTGAATGTTTCGTTCTCAGGGAGATGCGAGAAGTGAGATGCAAATTTGAGGATGTGTGTGCTTGGTGAGTTTCCTTTTGGAAGATAGAAGTCCTTTCCATCGAACGTGACGGGTAGTTTGTCTTGTGCGCCGGCCAGCGATAGCCTCACATCTTCATCTCCAGTTACCTCGGCGAACGCATACTGGTCACCTTTTGACCATCCAGCAAGCTGTTCTTTGGTGATCTGCTTGTAAACGTTCCGGCTTTTCGGCGGTTGTTTTCCCTCTTCAACAATTGTCAGAGCACCGGCGCAGTCACCGCCGATTCGTCGCAAAAGTTCGTAGTTGTTTCCTTCGGAAATTCCGAGCTTTTCACAAGTGCGTTTTCGGATGCGTTCTTCAGGTAGAAGGTTGACAAAGAAATTGTTGGAGACTCCTCCATCAATCACCCTCTCGACCAATGGAATTGAAACAGAAATTGGAAATGATTTCTTGTTCTCCAGCCAAGATTTCGCGTAGGCAAACCGCAGCTTGGCTTCATCATTGATAGCGATTTGGCCAACTAGTTCATTTTCAAAATAGACATGAAGGTCGGGTTTGTTGGTTACTGCTTTAGCTTCGTTCATTGATGTGTAACTCTAGACCTAGCAGTTGGACGACTTTGAGAGTTTTTCCAAGTTGCGAAGTTGATTTTCCTCGCTCTAATTCCGACAAAAATCGCACGCCGATCCCTGCCAGAGCCGCCACTTTTTTTTGTGTTAGCTTGGCTGACTTGCGACGTTCTCTGATCATGTTTCCCAGATCTTCTGGCGTTTTAATTAATTCCACAATTTTACCGATCGGGATGATTTGGTTTGTTGAGAGCTTGTTCGGCACAAAAAAATACCGATCGGGAGTATTTTACGTCGATTGCCAGTAAACGCCCCTAAAAAATACCGATCGGGAAAAAAAATTAGATTTGGTATGCTGTTTGTTGGCAACGATGCAGGAAGCGACAGTAACGACTATGGCCAGTGGCCAGGGTATTGGTCTGAAGAAGTTAACGCGATCACCTCGGTACCCGAACCCACGTCAATATTTCCACTTTTTGACGCTGGGCTTGATCGTAAGTGCGACAAGGTCGAGGCGCTAGAAAGCCCCGAACGACAGGTTTCCAATGAAACTTTACATGACAGTCTTTGTCCTGTTGGCGTTTGCACCAATGCTTGGTGCCCAGACCGTCACCAATTCAAACAGGGAACCAGACGACCCAACCGCAAAGTTTGAGGCCAGCTTGGCTCGCGCTGAAACGATGGCCAACGAAGTAACGATCTATCGCGATTCGTTCGGCACTCCGCACGTATTTGGAACGACTGACGCGAGCACCGTTTTCGGTTTTACTTATGCCCGCGCGGAAGACGAGTTTCAAAAGATTCAGCGGAGCTTGCTCTCCGGTTGCGGGCGACTCTCGGAGCTAATGGGTCCACCTGCTTTCATGTCTGATCGAGCGACACGTTTTTTTGAAGTTCCACAGCACGCCAGGAAAGACTTCGAGAAATGTGATCCGTCTTTTAAAAAGATTCTGATTGCCTATGCCGATGCCCTGAACTACTACGTGAAGAAACACCCGAACCAGGAACCCGTTGTCATCCAGTGTTTTGAGCCTTGGCACGTTCTTGCAGCAGGCCGTTCCATGAACATTTCAATGATGGTCTTGAGTGCAGAGTACAAAGACTTGTTGCTGGCTGCACAACAGGCTACTGCTGAACAAGAACAAGAGCGGTTGATCAAACCCAAGCCAGAGGGTGAGCGGGACGGTTCCAACATGTGGGCATTGGCGCCATCCCGAACCACGACTGGCAATGCCATGTTGTTTATCAATCCTCATATTCCTTTGAATGAAATCTACGAGGGTCATCTTGTCAGCGAAGCAGGCCTGAATGTTACCGGCGGCTTCGCCTATGGAAGCTTTCTTTTTCCGATTGCCGGTCACAACGAACAAGTTGCATGGAGCTTGACGGTCAACTACCCCGACGTGATGGATGTGTTTGTTGACCAATTTGACCATGACAGTGATCCTGACAAATACCGCTACGATGGTAAATGGAGATCCGTCACCCGATGGACCGACACCATCAAAGTGAAACAGTTGGATGGTCGCTTGAAGACGATTCAACTTGATTGTTCGAAAACCCATCGCGGGCCAGTATTTTTTCGAGTCGGGAATCGGGGTTACTCGGTTGCGATCGCACGGATCGCCGAGGGAGGTTTTCCTCAACAACACTATCAGATGGCTGTCTCGAAGAATCTCGAACAATTCAAGCAAGCTGTTGGAAACTGTTCGCTCGCTTTTCACAACGTCATGTACGCCGATGTGGCAGGCAACATCTGGTACGTGTACAACTCGGCAACACCGAAACGCGATCCAGAAATTCCCCGCAATCGACCGATCGACGGTTCTAACTCAAAAGCCGACTGGAATGGGTATCACTCAATTCATGAGATGCCGCAAGTGTTGAATCCTGAATGTGGGTGGATGCAGAATTGCAATTCATCGCCGTTTTCAACGTCTGCGAAGGGCCAAAATCCAAACCGAGCGGATTTTCTGACTTACATTGGTCGCGACGACAAGGATAACAATCGCGTCAAGATTTCCAAAGCAATCTTGAGTCGCCAGCAAAAATTCTCGTTTGAAGACTTGGAAGCGGCTGCCTGGGACACTCGTGTGTTGGAGGCAAAGACTTGGGTTCCCTATTTGGTCGAAGCTCACAACCCTGGCGAGCCTGAAGAGCTAGACGCGGTCATCGATACACTTGATAAATGGGACCAACGGGTCACAACGAAATCGGCGGCTGCGACCGTATTTCATCTCTGGTACGAACAGGTTGCCAATGAAATCCAGGCCCAAAGCTTGTCAAAGAAAGAAGCACTGACAGCATTGGAAACAGTCATCAAGGAACTAGTTAGTGAATTTGGAAAATGGGACGTTGGTTATGGCGACGTGTTTAGGCATCAGCGTCCCGACGCTGCTGGAAAGTACGCGGGCGATCAGGGAGCGAGTTGGCCAATTGCCGGAGGCCATCCTCGTGTGGGCATGATCTTTACGTACTTAACTCGCAAGATTCCAGGTTCGTCGAAGCGTTATGGTTTTCATGGACATTCCTATGTAGGCATTGTCGAACTTGACCCTAACGGAATCAAAAGCAAGTCCATGATTCCGTTCGGCACCAGTAGCAACCCGGATTCAAAACACTATCTCGATCAGGCACCAATGTTTGCTCGCGGTGAATTCAAATCGGCGCTCTTCGATCGGCAGCAGGTTATCGACAAAGCTGTTCGTTCTTACCATCCTGGCAACGTTGCCAAAGAATCAGAATCGGCTTCCCAAAGCAACAGACCAATGGTCGAGAAGTGAGATCTTTTGGCTCAATAGCTTCACCAGGGACTGACGAATTTTGCAGAAGGCGTTTTTGGAATTCAAAAGGCGCTGCATATCGCTGGTGTCTGGACGATAATTGCGAGTCGGTGGACGATGAGAACACCGCCACATTCATGGCGATGTTCTTCAAAAACTTTTGCCGATCCTTGACTGGGAAAGCGGCGTTGAGAAAGACCTAATTTGAAGTCACTTTTGTTGGAGTGATCAACAGCACCAATTCTTCATTCGATTGATTGGCGAACAGTTCGCCAGAAAGGCAGAAGGTTTGGCCGAACTCAATGTTTGTGCCCGTGTTAACTCGGCGAACTCGAAAACCAGGAGACTTGTCGGAATTCCCGAGCGTTGAATCAAGCTCTGAAAACTCTGCCTTAATTTCAAGGGTCAGTTGATTCTGGCCGTTGAGCTGTGGGATGAGTTCAACTTTGGTTCCAAAGTCACGGAACTCAAGCGTCTCTTGGTCGCCCTGACCAACCTTGATGGGAATCTCTCCGCCACTCAAAAATTCGGCCGTTTGACCGTTGACGCTAACGAGTGTTGGATCTTCGACCAGGGTCACAACGTTTTGCTTCTCCAGCGCCTTTAGGAACTTCAAGGATTGTAGGTTCAAGCGTGATGAGTCTATCGAGGCATTGGACCCACCCATCACCTCACTGAACGTTTGAACTTGCTTGAACGCCTTCGACTCATTGGGATGAGGGATTCCAATATTTATGCCTAGCTCGCGGAATTTTTTTGTGTCGAACTTGTATATCTTGAGCTGGAATGCGATCGGGTTGGCGACGGTCAATTGATTGACGATGACAAGCTCGGTGACCTGACGAATACTGTTTTCAATTTCTCTCCCAGCTGATTCATCTTTGACAAAGCCTCGAAGTAATGCCATCTTGCTTGGCGTACCGTCAACTCGCAGGTTCTGCGATGGGTAAGCAGTGTCAAGGACGCGCTGAACTGCCCGGGTATCACAAAGAACTTCGGCTTCAACTTCTCGCGTCGTGTCATCGACCTGATAGGAAATCGTACAGACCCCTGGCTTAAGTCCGGTCAACGTAATTGTTCGATCGTCGACCTGCTCTAGCAGGAGCAGTGTTGGGTCAAACCTAAAATTGTTTGCGCCTTCTTTAAGCTCGAACTCAATCGTCTTTCGTCCGCTCAAGCGAATTGTGGTGGTTCTGTCATCGATTCGATTGCGGTGCCGCTTCCGTTTGACCGAAACATCCATGCCCGGCAGCTTGATGTTTTCCCCGTTCAACGGCGCCGGTTGAGGTTGAATAGATCTGGGAGTCTGGTTGACCGATTGCAAATCTTTAATCGTTTCGATGCCTATGTTTTCAAAGGTCAATTCCAGTTTTGGTTCCGACTTGAGCTTTGGGTTTGCTTGAGTTGGTGGACCTATCTGTTGCGCGGCTACTTGCGGTTGAGAAGTGAATCCAACCGCAATCAGTACGGCGAGTAAAATGAAACCAGTAACGCAACCGGCGTAAGTCAACTTGGGAGATTGAACTAGCATCTTAATCCTTTGTTTAATGATGAATTCTTCTTTTCCAATAAAGCCAAACAACATCGTGGTTGGGAAGCGTTTTTGGTCAGACTCATGATCAGCAGCCGTTAACTGTGCCAGTTTTAAAATCGTGTGGCCATATTCGGCTTGAATCAAGACATCCTCATCACACGCCTGCCGATTCGATTCTTTGGTGGACAAACAGTTGACAACGGCTCTATCGCAAGAGAGTTCTCGAAAACCTGCCAGGCGATAGTTTGCCAGTTGAGCCAAGGGGTTGAACCAGTGAATCGACGCAATCAAATAGCCGATAATTTGCCAAAGCCCATCAAACCGACGAACATGAATCAGCTCATGCAGCAGCACCAGTTGCATGTCGCGTTCGTTTAACTCATCCAGGCTGCAGCTGGGGATCAGTATGGTTGGTCGAAAGATACCCGTTACGGAAGGTGATTCCAGTTGGTCAGAACAACGAATTTGTACTGGCAGCCAACACCCAACCGATTTCAATACCGAGTTAAATTGATCGCCAAGGTACTCCGGTGCGGGCTCGCTATTGCGAATCAGCCTGGCAATGAAAAACGATTGAAACAATAATCGCCCGAGACACCAAAGCACACCCGTTGCCCATATCCCAAGGACGATCAAGCTGAACAACGATTGGAATTCCCAGCGAGGACTCGGCGGTGTTGTCTCGAACGTCGCTGCCTGGCGGTCGATTTGAATTTCGGTTGACTGGGCAGACGAGGCTTCCACTGCCGGAACCAATTCGTTCTGCGCGGGGATGTAGTTTTCAATTCTCAAGGCGCGAGCGCCCAACGACTGAATCGCTTGACGTTCGGCCCCGCTGATGGAGGTCGTCTCTGTTTTCGGGGTCAAATGGTTCCGTTCCATCAACGCGGTGATCGGTTGCCAAAGACCCGAAAGACTAGTTGGGCTCTCGGGTGTCCAAACAATTACGAATCGCAGTAACGCAATCGCCCAACAAACATACAGAAACGTTGGTGAAACTCGATTCTTGATGAGTACTTGCAATAGTAGCATCGATCCAACGACGACCGTGCCAGCCAACGAAACAGATAGGATCAGTGTTAGCAATGTTGAGGAGTCCATTATCGTTTCCGCTCTTTGGTTTCGAGCAATGCCTGTAATTCTTGAATCTCTTCTTCAGTCAATTTGTTCGTTTTTACAAAATGAGTTAGCAGCGGACCAATTTGGCCATCGAAGACAGAGGACGAAAACGAGCGACTAGCTTTTTTGATGGTCGCCGATCGAGTGACCGCAGCTCGGTAGAGGTATCGGTTGCCGTCTTGCTCATAACGAAGTGCTCCTTTTTTAATCAACCGATGAAGGAAGGTTCGAATGGTGGCCGGACTCCAACGATTCTTCTCCGACAACTGCTTGATAACTTCGCTAGCCGTCGTCGGCTGATGGTCCCAGATCACATTCATGACCTGCCATTCTGAGTTTGAAATTTCTGGGCGTGGATCCATTTGCTTGCAGAGCGAAAAATTAGTCTTGGCAGATGTTTACAGATGTAATTGATTACGTTTGTAAACGTTTTAGCCAAAATGGTATTCAATTGCAATCCGGATTCAAAAAGACCTTTTCCTCGGCCAATCCGCGGTGGATGAAAGAAAAAACGCGCCAGAAAATAGCGCATGTTGCCGACGTGTCGAACAGAAAACGTCGATTTCTGGTATCTGGCGACCAAGTCAGTACGACAAGCTTTGGTTGCCCGTGATTCCGTTTTGGGACGGAGATTTCAAACAACCATGGCTGCTTAGTCGATAGCCATGCGACTGAGCGGGTCGTTCGCGACGACCTACTGCTTCGCTGGCTGCCATAAATTGATGATCGCTTGTTTTGCGTCCAGCGTCAAAATGAAAACGGCTGGGACCAGGAACAACGTAAATATGGTCGACACTAACAGGCCTCCCAAGACGACGGCGCCCAATCCCCGGTACAACTCGCTTCCAGCTCCTGGAAAGACAACCAATGGCAACAGTCCCAAAATGGTCGTTGTTGTCGTGATAAAAATTGGTCGTATCCGCGTCGCCACACTCTTGGGTACCGCCTCTCGTGGCGACATCCCCTCACGAATGTTCTGTAACGACTGATGGACGATCAAGATCGCGTTGTTCACTACTGTGCCGATCAAAATCACAAATCCAAGCATCGTCAAAACATCCAACGCTTGATACACGAAAAAGTTCAATACCCACAATCCGAGCACTCCGCCAACGGCTCCTAACGGAACGCTGAACAAAATTACCAATGGATACAACCACGACTCAAACAAAGCCGCCATCAACAAGTACGTGATCGCGAGTGCCAACAACAAATTCCAACGCAATGCCAACCAGGCTTGCCGGAGTTTATCAGCTGTGCCTGAAAGAGTGACTCGTGTCTCACCATCCAAAATCCCTTCCTCGTGAAGCGGTGCCACGACCTCTTGATCAATCAAGTCCATCGCTTCGGCCAACGGCATCGTGATTGGTGGTGTCACTGAAATCGTGATCGCCCGAAGTTTCTCGCGACGGTTGATCGACTCCGGTCCGCTGCTGTAGTCCACGCCCGCCAACGCTGACAATGGAACAATTTGACCGCCGGGTACGGCGATCGGCAACGATAACAAGTCTTGCGTTCGCGAGACGCCAGAGTCCTTGCCGATAATTGTCAGATCGATCTTCTCGCCACCTACAAAATAGTCACCGGCATAAGCTCCATCGACCAAAGCGTCGACGGTGTAACCCAACGTCGATGCGTCGACACCCATCTCCGCAGACTCGACCAGTTTTGGTTCGATGTGAATCTCAGGGCTGGACAAGTCGAGGCTCGGCTGCGGTAACGCTTGGGTTTCTTCCGGGAGGACACGTTTAATATCTCTCATCATCCGACGACCCACATCGATCAACTTGCTCAATTTGCTACCGGTGATTTCAACATCGATAGTTCGGCCGCTGCTTAAGCCGCGTTCGAACAAACTAGACTGCTTTGCGATCGCTCGTGTGCCAGGAAATTTCGAGCCGACTTTTTTCGCCAAAGGGATCAACTCGCGAACTCGCGCTGGGTCGTGCGAACGCATTCCCGCAAACACCGATGTTCCTCGAACTGAATAGAAATAGTAACTGATCGGAGGAAAATCCAACTCCGCCGCCTCTGGCGAATTCGGATCAACATTCCAATAGGGTTCCAGATCGGTTTCCAGTTCCTCGCCCATCTCCATCAATTGCTGAGTGTTGTAGCCGGGAGGCGGCGAGAGAATACAAAAAACGAAGTTCTGATTCCCTTCAGGCAAGTACTCGACCTTCGGCCACAACAAGTAACTGATGCCCAACGAAAGCGTCACCATGATTCCGACAATCGCCAATGAGCGAACACGACTGCTCAAGATCCATCGATTGCTGGCGCTGACTGCCCCGGCGAACACCGCTCCAAAGGCCTGAATCAACTGAAACAGAAATCCCGTTGAAGCCGAACCGGGTTGCGATCGGTTTCGATTCTCTAACGCAGCCGGAATTTTTGCTTGAAACAAACGAGCAGCGGCCGTCGGAATCATCGTGAACGAGACCACCAGTGATAACCCAACGGCACAACTGATCGCCAATGCGATATCGCGAAACAACTGACCAGACGTTTCCTGAATGAACAGGACGGGCACAAAGACGGCGATGGTTGTCAACGTCGATGCGACCACCGCTCCGGCAACTTCCGATGTTCCGCGCACGGCCGCCTGAAATGCCGAATCACCTTCCTGTCGCCTGCGGTAAATGTTTTCCAGGACCACCACCGCATTGTCGACCAACATGCCGACCGCAAACGCCAAACCAGCCAAACTGATCACGTTCAGTGAACGACCCATCAAACCGAGCATTAAAAACGTGCCGACAATGCTGACTGGAATTGCCAGGCCAACGACCAGTGCGCCCCGACCAAACCAGAAGCCGGCACCCAACGTCAATACCACCGTCAAAACCGCGAACCAGGGTGAAAGGGCGATTGAGGCAACTGCACTGATTGCGATCAGCGGAATGACCAGCAACGCGCGACGCCCCAAGTGCAAAAACAGCAACAAGACAATCACCGTCAGCGCGCCACCGACAAAAATGTTCTGCTGAACCAGACTGATCGCTGACTTGATATATTCCGTTTCGTCGTAGTATTGAAACAGCTCCAGATCCATTCGCTTAAGCAGACCGTTGTTCAATTCTTCAGTCGCTTCCTGGAGCCCGGACATCACTTCGAGCACATTGGCATTGGAGGCTCGACGAACGCTTAACCCGTTGCTCGCTTGTCCGTATCGTCGCGATATGCTTTCCAGTTTTTTATAGTCAACGCGAACTTCAGCGACATCGCGAATGTAGACCGGCATGCCGTTTTCGGTCTTCAAAACTTGCTGTTCGACATGTTCGGGATCACGAAATTGACCTAACGTTCGAATGACCCAGCGTCGTTTCCCTTCCCACAAGTTTCCCGCGGAAGTGTCTTTGTTCTGTCCCGTCAAAGCGACTCGCACATCGGCGACCGTCAACTGCCGTGCAGCCAGTCTTTCGGGATCGATGATGACCTGAAGCTCCTCATCCTGACCTCCATAGGTTTCTGCTTCGGATACGCCGGGCACCCGTTCAAGACGCGGTTCGATCAGATCTTCGGATAGCTTACGCACTTCCTGAAGGTCGACTTTGGGTGGCAACAGCTCTGCCAACTCCGGGTGTTGATCACCCAGGTTTTTGTAAAGTTGATTCAGCCGAAAGACACGAAGCCCCGTGTTTGCAGCGCGTCGAGCTGGCTCAACCGCCGACGCCAACTCGGGATGCGTCTCCTGAAACGCTTCGATCTTTTCCAGTGTCGGGGGGCGTGCGGTCAAAGCGAAGCGTGCGATCGGACGATCGGAGACATCCGACGATTCGATGACCGGTTCCTTCGCATCGATCGGATACTCGCGGACTTGTTGCAAACGCGTATTGACTTTCATCAACGCGTTGTCGATGTCGGTACCGATCGCAAATTCCAGACGCACGTCGGCTCGCGAATCCCGACATTGCGAAGTCATTTTGACCAGGCCTTCAATCGACGCCAACTGCTCCTCTTGTTCTTGAACAATCTCGCGCTCGATTTCTCTTGGGCTTGCTCCTGGCCAACGGGTATCGACGCTGAGGATCGGATTTTGCACCGATGGAATCAGCTGCTTCGGCATCGTCACTAACGAGATCGACCCGAAGAGTGTGATGATGAGAATGAAAACGGAAACTTTGACAGGGTTGCGAATGAACGACTCAAAAAGACTCATTGAGTTTGCTCTCCTGACTGAGCTGACTTGCTCAAGTCAGTCGCATCAGGTGCGGAAGCTGGTTGCCGAATCGTCTTGACCGTCGCACCCGGTTGTAGACGTTCATTGCCCACAACGACGACGATCGCGCCGGCTTGGACGTCCCCTTTGACTTGAATCCGTTTACCTGAAGCAACGCCAAGTGTGACGGGTACTTTTCTGACGACACCGATGTTTGAGTCTTTCTCGTCTGGATCGAATTCGACCACAAAAATCGCTCGGTCATTGCCGTTGAGGACCAACGCGTCTTTGGGGACAAGTGGCAATCGGGTTTTATCCCCGGCAGGTAAATCGACGCGAGCCAACATACCGGCCAGCAACAGCGGCACTCCATCTCGCAGATTTTCGTTCACCCGAATCCGAACCGGAAACGTGCGAGCACCTGCGCTGGCCGATGGAACGACACGATCAATGGTACCGATCAGCAACTCGTCGGGCAGTTCGGGAAACTCGATCCGCACGGTCGTCCCCGCTCGAAGATTGACAGCGGCTTCCGCAGTGACCGGCGCGACAATATCAACGACGTCCAATTGAATGATTTCTGCGATTGGATCACCTTGACTGATCCAGGCGCCGACTTCGGTGAACTTGGCAGAAACAAAGCCATCGAAGGGCGCACGTATCGTGCATTTACTAATACGATCGACCAATAGTTCACAGCGTTGTTTTTGCAGCTCAACTCGGGCGGCTGCCTGAGCGATCGTTTCCTTCCGAGCACCTGTCGTGATCCGCTTGAGCAATGCATCGGTTGCTTCGACTGAAAACCGAGCTGCCTCGTAGCGTTGTTGTGCCTCGTCCAGCTCCGAAGTGCTGGCGGCTTTGGTCACAGCAAGCGACTTGACGCGAGTCAGTTGGTTCGACGCGTTTTGCAAACTGGCTTTTGCCGAAAAATGGTTGGCTTGAGCCTCAGCGATATCTTCGGGGCGAGAACCGTTCTCGAGTTCTGCTTTCTGTTGTTTGAACAACTCCAGCTCTGCTTGGGCAGCAGCGAGTTCGATTTTCAGAGTTGCTGTTAACAACTGAGCAATCGGTTCGCCTTTTTGAACCGGTTGTCCGGGGTCGACCATCATCTTGTCCAAGCGACCAACAACGGCGCTGCCGACGGTGCTGACACGTCGCGGCTCAACCGATCCAACCACTCGTCGTCCCGATTTGACTTCCGACACCACAACGATATCGACTTTGACCGGTTTAGGCTCCTGCGAAAGGGCAGGGGAGAGGGGGAGGAGAAACGTCACCGCGATTGCGCAAGCTGACCACGACCAACCCAACTTGGGTGGCAGGAACTGCGGAATTAGTCGGTAAGAACAAGCTTGATGCAAACGAGCTTGATGAAGCTTCACATCCATGGGCACACATGATTCGCGAGACGAAGTTAAGTTGTTAGTTTAATCGCCCGTCAAAAATCTGATTGGTCAACTCAAAAAATTTGGTTGGCCTGAGCCGTTGGAATGTGAACAACCGCGCTGAACCGACTCCCCAACCGTGAGATGAAGGTGCGACTCGACGGCCAAACGAAATTCACGCTGACGGGCTTGCGCCCGAACGCTACTTGGAGAACATGTAGCGGACCCGGCGCAAGCCGGCCGGTGTTGGACTAATCTCGCAATCAAGTTTCTCGAAAATTAAGTCTCACGGAAGTACCACCGTAGGGCTTGCGCCCGAACGCTACCTGGAGAACATGTAGCGGACCCGGCGCGAGCCGGCCGGTGCTGGACTAGATCTCGCAAATCAAGTTTCTTGAGAAATAGAGCCTCTCGGAAGTACCACCGTCGGGCTTGCGCCAAAACGCTACTTGGAGAACATGTAGCGGACCCGGCGCGAGCCGGCCGGTGTTGGGCTAATCTCGCAATCAAGTTTCTCGAAAATTAAGTCTCTCGGAAGTACCACCGTAGGGCTTGCGCCCGAACGCTACTTTTTGATGGACGTCACCGTAGGGCTTGCGCCCGAACGCTACCTGGAGAACATGTAGCGGACCCGGCGCGAGCCGGCCGGTGTTGGACTAAATCTCGCAAATCAAGTTTCTCGAGAATCAAGTCTCACGGTAGTACCACCGTAGGGCTTGCGCCCGAACGCTACCTGTCTTGGCCCTATTCTCACCTTTCAAGCGTCCCGCAATTTGGAGAATTTACCAACGTCCCTTAATGGCTTAAACTTGGCCAACGCCCAACTTCATTTCAACCTGTCCATTCAGGAAAGAAATCAAATGTCGACTGCAACCACTACTCAAGCCAGAGACCAGATCGATTCGTTTCTCAAGCAACCAAAAAAACTGCTCATCGATGGACAATGGGTCGACGCAAAGAGCGGTAAAACGTTTGACGTTTTTGACCCGGCCACCGATACCGTCATCGCTCAAGCTGCAGAAGGTGATCGAGAGGATATCGAAGCTGCGGTCGCCGCTGCCAGAAAAGCATTTGACCATGGACCTTGGTCTAAAATGACAGCTTCCCAACGAGGTCGATTAATCTGGAAGATTGGCGATCTGATTGAACAACACTCCGAACAGCTCGCCGCGCTGGAAACGTTGGACAATGGCAAACCGTTTACCGTCGCCAAAGCGGCAGACGTTGCACTGGCCGCTGACATGTTTCGCTACATGGCCGGATGGGCAACCAAAATTGAAGGGAACACCATTTCGCTGAACGTGCCGTACATTCCCGACGGCGACTTTCAAGCTTTCACACTCAAAGAGCCAATTGGTGTCGTCGGACAAATCATCCCCTGGAACTTTCCGTTGCTGATGGCAGCCTGGAAACTTGGCCCCGCATTGGCTACCGGCTGTACAATCGTTTTGAAACCTGCAGAACAAACACCGCTCTCCGCAATCCGGCTCGGAGAACTGATCCAGGAAGCCGGTGTCCCCGACGGCGTTGTCAATATCGTGACCGGATTCGGCGAAACTGCCGGCGCTGCGATCGCGGCCCATGATGGTGTCGACAAGGTTGCATTTACCGGCTCCACCGAAGTTGGAAAACTGATTGTCAACGCAGCCGCTGGCAACTTGAAAAAAGTAACTTTGGAGCTGGGCGGCAAAAGTCCGAACGTCGTTTACGACGACGCGGATCTTGACCTCGCCATTGCGGGTGCTGCCGACGCAATCTTTTTTAATCAAGGCCAAGTTTGCAGTGCTGGTTCAAGACTGTTTGTTCAAAAAGGCATTTACGATGATGTGATCGCCGGAGTCAGCGAGATTGCAACCAATATGAAACTTGGCAGCGGTTTTGACGCCGAAACTGAAATGGGCCCTTTGGTGTCGCGCGAGCAGTACGATCGAGTGACCCGCTATCTAAAATCCGGCCTGGACGCCGGCGCCGAAGCCATTGCTGGTGGAAACGGATTGGATCGACCCGGCTATTTTGTTCAGCCAACCGTCTTAAAAAATGCCACGCCAGAGATGTCCGTTGTTTGCGAAGAAATTTTTGGTCCAGTCGTTGCCGCCATGCCGTTCGAGGATGACCGAGACCTTGTTCAAAACGCAAACGACTCGACGTACGGGTTGGCTGCTGGTATCTGGACGAAAGATATCTCCAAAGCTCACAAGCTGGCCAAACAAGTCAAAGCTGGCACCGTCTGGATCAACTGTTACAGCATCTTCGACGCTGCGCTCCCTTTTGGTGGCTATAAACAGTCTGGATGGGGTCGCGAAATGGGACATGCCGCTCTCGAGAACTACCTACAAACCAAATCGGTGGCGATCAAGCTGTAGTCACTCGAAAAAACCCATTGGCGATCGCTTTTAAAGCAACGCAAATTTAGATGAACCAACGAAGACACCAATCGACAAAACATATAGCGGACCGGCGCGAGCCGGCCGGTGTTGGACTAAATCTCGCAAATCAAGTTTGTCGAGAATCGAGCCTTTCGGAAGTACCGCCGTAGGGCTTGCGCGCTTGCGCCCTTTCGCTACATTTTTTGTGGCCACATCCCAGCAAAGGGACCGCTACAGCATCTTCGATACTGCGCTCCCGCGCTCCCTCTTGGTCGCTTTAAACAGTCTGGATGGAGTCGCGTAATGGGACATGCCGCTCTCGAGAACGGCTAAGAAAACGACTCGCAAAACAATACTTTGACGATGCTGGTTGGCGATGCTGAACAAAGAAGGAAAACACTCAATTTTTCAAGCTTACTCGTGCTCCTTGTTGAACGGATCGTATGACTGTATCCGCATGGCACCCCGCAACGAGAATCGCTTGTTGATTGGAAGCGAACACCGTTCGGCAGTGGATGGGTAGTCGTGAAGGTTTTCAACTTTCTATTGCGAACTTGGTTGCGTCGCCTCCACACGTATTCGAAGTGGTTTGAAAAGTTGATCGATCAGCATTGAATGAAACTAGACAACCCAAGCGACCAAACATTCAACCATAAAATTTCCATACATGGACCAAACGTGTCACACCACGCCTTAAAATGAGCTGATCTTGTCGATGCTTGTCAACCAAACAACAACTCGTCTGACCTGATTCTGGTCTGCGGTGGTCCAAATTGTATTTCGCACATACTTTGAAACATCGGCCTCCCGAATTCTGGGAGTCCATGCAAGAGCACGAAGAACTTGTGGCAAAGTATTGCCGTTCGTTTCTGGGTCGGGTTGACCCCACACTAGAATCTTGGGGTGATTTGCTAGGGCGCTGGCACGACTTGGGGAAGTATTCGAACGAATTTCAAACATATTTGCATCAAGCCAACAACCAACTAGACCGCCTTAGCGATGCTCATCGCGCAGATATCGCGGGGAAAGTCGATCACTCAACTGCCGCTGCGCAACTAGCCGTTAAAAAGTTTGGCTTGGCCGGCAGGCTTTTGGCATATCCTCTCGCTGGTCATCATGCCGGACTACCAGATTGGGATGACGGCATCACGCAGACCGGACTAAGACAGCGTCTTGCGAAAAATATTTTCGACTTTCAGTTCAACGCTCCAGAAAAACTTCTCGAACAGAGACTCCCGTCTGTCCCGTGTTTCCCCAACGTTGAACAGGATGAGCACCAGCTTGAACGAGCCGCGTTTCGCGTCGCATTCTGGATTAGGATGATTTTTTCTGGCTTAGTCGATTCTGACTTTCTGGCAACTGAAGCTTTCATGTCACCCGAACGGAAGTCAGCACGAGAAGTTGGATCGGTTTCGATCAAACAACTAATGCATCTGTTAGAAGCCTCTGTAGAAGAACTGGAAACAACAGCTGAGCCGAGCCCAATCAATTCAATTCGTAAACAGATTGGAGATGCCTGCCATGCAAAAGCCGAACTACCACCTGGCTTGTTCTCTCTGAATGTACCCACGGGTGGTGGAAAAACAATTGCTGGGCTTCGCTTTGCTCTCAGACACGCAGTGTTCAATGATCTTGCGCGAGTTATCGTTGCGATCCCCTATACGAGCATTATCGAACAAAACGCAGATGTCTATCGGTCGATTTTTTCCAGTTTGCAAGAGGAAGTGGTTCTTGAACATCACAGTAATTTTGACCCTGAAAACGAATCAACTGTCAATCGACTTCAAGCGGAAAACTGGGATGCGCCACTGGTCGTTACGACCAACGTTCAACTTTTCGAGTCCTTGTTTGCGAGTCGCACATCTCGTTGTCGGAAGCTACATCGCATTGCCAAGAGCGTCATTATCCTTGACGAAGCACAGACGTTGCCGATTGATTTGCTCAAGCCCACACTATTTGCTATCAAAGAGCTAGTTGAAGTTTATGGTTGCACGATTGTAATCTGCACGGCGACGCAACCGGCCCTCAATTATCGTGGCGACTTTACGATCGGGTTGACATCAGTCACACCAATCATTGACCAAACTGAACAACTGCATACGGATTTAAAACGGGTTCATGTCGATTTCATCGGTCAGCTCGCGGATGATGACCTTTGCAGCCGAATCGATAAAACCGAAAAAGTTCTTTGCATCGTCAATACAAAAGCTCATGCAGCTGCCATCTTCGAGTCGCTATGGGGAAATGATGGAAATTATCACTTGAGTACACGCATGTGTGCCGCTCATCGGAAACACGTACTGGATAATGAGATCCGTCCGCGACTCGACCCTGACAGTGGCAAATCTTGTCGGGTGATTAGCACTCAGTTGATCGAAGCCGGTGTTGATATTGACTTTCCTATTGTCTATCGAGCGATTGCTGGCCTTGATTCTTTGGCCCAAGCCTCAGGGCGTTGCAATCGCGAAGGACGCCTTGAGTCTGGTCAAGTCTATTTCTTCGATACTGAAGTTGCTCCTCCGCCAGGGCTGTTGCGCCAGGCCGCGGAATCAGCTGGAGAGCTATTGAACAAGCATGAAGACCTGCTTTCCCCCGAGGCCATTGAGCACTACTTCAAACTGCACTATTGGAAAAAGTCTGAAAGCTGGGATCAAAATGGAGTGCTCAAAGACCTAGTTCAAGATCTTAATAAGGTGCAATTCAATTTTCGTGCTGCTGCCCAGAGGTACAAGTTTATTCGCGACGAGACTGAAACCGTGCTAGTTGCCTGGGATGAAGAATCTGAGCAACTGATTAGAGAATTGGAAACATCGGATGCCAAGTTTTTCGATCGGCGTTTTTGGCGTCGACTACAACGCTACGGCGTACAGGTTCGCCAACAGGAGCTACACCGATTGAAACAAGCCGGTGCGGTTGCATTGTATCACGAGCGATGGGTTCTGACCCAACAACATCTTTATGACGCCAAACTGGGGCTAGTGCTTGAGAGAGCCGACGGAGTGTTACCAGTTGAAAACACGATCATTTAGGAGAAAAGGATGGACATTGAGAAAAACAGAGTTTGTATTCGGGTATGGGGCGACTTCGCCTGCTTCACTCGACCAGAAATGAAAGTCGAACGGGTCAGCTACGACGTGATGACACCGTCCGCTGCTCGGGGCGTTATAGAAGCGATTTATTGGAAACCTGAGATTCGCTGGGTCGTTCGCGAAATTCACGTGCTCAACAAAATCCGTTTTGGCAATGTTCGCCGAAATGAATTGGGAGGTATTGGCCCGTCCGATCGGACCTTGAAGGCGTATCTAAAAGGCCGCAAACAGGATCGCATCGCCCAGTTTATTGAAGACGATCGGCAGCAACGAGCCGCGACCCTGTTGCAAGATGTTGCCTACATCATTCACGCTCATTACGTGGTCCTGAATTCGAACGATCCACCTCAAAAGCACTACGAAATGTTTAAGCGGCGGGCGATGAAGGGCCAGTGCTTTCAACAACCGTATCTTGGCTGCCGTGAGTTCGTTGCCAATTTTGCTTGGCACGAAGGCGACTCACCGCAACCAGATCAATCACTTCAAGGCACACGTGATCTTGGTTACATGCTGCATGACATTGACTTTGAAAACGAAATGACTCCTCGGTTTTTTCGTGCTGAGATGATCGATGGCGTGGTCAAGGTTCCCGCTTTTCAAAGCACGAAGGTGAAGGCATGATCCTGCAGAAACTTTGCGAATATTATGACCGCATTGACGCGGACCCAACACAAACGATCGCTCAAAAAGGATTTGCACCTCAGAAAATCAGTTTTGCTGTTGTAATCAATGAGGACGGGTCGCTGCATGAAATCCAAGACGTTCGTGATGCGAGTGGGAAAAAGCCGGTGCCTCAATTAATGAGGCTACCATTTGAGAAACGGACTAGCGGCATTAAAGCGATGTTTCTTTGGGACAAAGCAGAATATCTTCTTGGCTATGTACCACCTGAAATTGCCAACGCAACCGATAGCGAATCCGATGCTGCTCGAAAGAATCGCGCAAAGAAAGTCGATCGCATCTTGTCCTGTCACTCAGCGACGGTTGATCTTCATCTGGCATTCAAGAATCAAGTTGAAGACAAGAACTATCAGTTGCTCTGTAAGTTTTTTGAGACATGGCAGTCGACCTATTTGACGGAATCACAGAAGGGGTTGCTGGAAGAAGTTGGAACAGGTTTTGGCGTATTTCGCATTCAGGGCACGACGCGATTTCTTCATGACAGCCCAGAGCTACGTCAACTGTGGATCAAAACGATTTGTCAGGCAACCGACAAAGAAGTCAATGGCGTCTGTCTCGTTTCTGGTGAAGCCGGCAGTTTGGCTCGTTTACATCCAGTTATTAAAGGCGTTCGCGACGCTCAAACTTCCGGCGCTTCCATCGTCTCGTTTAACGACGACGCATTCACCAGTTATGGAAAAAAGCAAAGCTTCAATGCGCCTGTCAGCGAAAACGCAGCATTCAAATACGCGACGGCATTGAATTGTTTGCTTCAAAAAGACTCGGGGCGAAAGCTGCAGATTGGCGATACGACTTGCGTTTTCTGGGCAGACAAGCCCACTGTTGTTGAAGATTTATTTGCATTCGGTTTGGACTCTGAATCGCAATTCGAAGACGCAGGACGTGCTGCTGAGATCGAAACAATGCTTCTGCGAGCCAGGGACGGAATCGCCGATTACCCGGATGCGGGCGTCGGTTTTCAAGTCTTAGGCCTCTCTCCAAACGCTTCGCGACTCTCGATACGGTTCTGGATGAGTGAAACCGCTGAAACCTTAGTCAACCGTATCGCTCGGCATCAAAAACGACTTGAAATCGCTAAAGGGCCCAAGGATCGAGATTTGATTCCTCTCTGGTTGGTCCTGGCGCAGACGGCTCGCGAGTCAAAAGAGATCCAACCGTTGCTTGGTGGTGCTTTGCTCCGTAGTGTGCTTACCGACAGTCGCTACCCGGAATCCATGTTGGCAGCAGTGATCCGAAGAATTCGGGCGGAACAGGACATCCGGCACGTCAAAGCCGCCACGATTAAGGCCATTCTTATTCGCAACTATCAGAAGGAGATTTCTGTCATGCTTGATCCACAACGGAGCGAAGGTTCCTACCAACTTGGGCGTTTGTTTGCTTGTCTCGAACGGGCTCAAGAAGATGCACTGCCTGGATTGAATGCGACGATCAAGGATCGTTATTTTGGCGCGGCGTCATCCACCCCATCCACGGTTTTCCCAAGACTGATTCGTCTTAGCCAACATCACGTAGGCAAATTGGACGGTGGAAAAAAAGTGGTCGCTGAGAAACGATTGCAAGAAATCATGGGACGCCTTTCCGGTTTTCCCAGCCATTTGAACCTTGAAGATCAGGGGCTGTTTGCAATCGGCTATTACCATCAGCGACAAGATTTTTTTAAGAAGAAAAAGAAATCGGACCACGAACGTGACCAATCCATGTCCGGCGATTAATGGCATAAGCCATGGCGAACTCAAACCAACAAGTAATATTCGATTCCACTCAACAAAGGAACCTCTTATGGATAACCGTTACGATTTTGTTTTTCTTTTTGACGTTACCGATGGAAACCCCAATGGCGACCCAGATGCAGGAAACCTGCCCCGAGTCGATCCCGAAACCGGCCACGGATTGGTCACTGATGTCTGCCTCAAAAGAAAGATCCGAAATTTTGTCGACATGACTAAAACGGAAGAAACTGGTTATAGAATTTATGTCAAAGAACGAGCTGTCCTCAATGCAACCCACGCACAAGCGTATGAAGCGTTAGAACTTGATCCGAAGAAAGCCAAGCGACCAGAAGTTGAGCAGTGCCGCCTGTGGATGTGTCAAAACTTTTTTGATGTCCGTACTTTTGGAGCCGTAATGAGCACCAAGGTGAACTGTGGACAGGTGCGTGGCCCAATCCAGATGGCATTTTCGAGAAGTATCGACCCAATTGTTTCGCTTGAACACGCGATCACTCGATGCGCTGTTGCAACCGAAAAAGAAGCGGAAAAACAGGATGGCGATAATCGAACGATGGGTCGGAAATTTACGGTACCCTATGGTCTTTATCGCTGCCACGGATTCGTTAACCCATTTTTTGCAAAGCAAACGGGATTTTCCGACGACGACCTTGAGCTTTTTTGGAAATCACTTGCCAACATGTTCGAGCTTGACCGGAGCGCCAGTCGCGGCCAAATGGCACCGCAAAAGTTGGTAGTGTTTCAACACAAAGACTCGCTTGGCAATGCACCTGCACACGAACTCCAATCGCGAGTGACGGTCAGATTAAAAGATGAAACGACTTCGGCAAGGTCCGTCGTGGACTATGAGATTTCGATCGACGAATCGGATTTGCCAGCAGGTGTATCGATTCAACAGAAAATCTAGTTTTCAAAGATGAAAATCGCCCGGTATCCGCCCTGCAGTTCTGCCGGGTGGAATGGTGTTTCCTTTTTCTACTACTGAAAACTAGCTGAATCGGCGGCATGTATTCTGAACAGCAACTTCTTCCAATCTCTGCACTGCAACACTTGATCTTTTGCGAGAGGCAATGCGCGTTGATCCATGTGGAACAACTTTGGGCCGAAAACGTGTTAACTGTCGAAGGAAGGCAGCTTCATGAAAAGGCGCACAGTGGAAACTCAGAACTGCGAGACAAGACAAGAATCACTCGCGGTCTGTGGCTCAAGTCGCATCGACTCGGCTTGATCGGACAAGCTGATATTGTTGAGTTTCAGTCAGACCAGTCGGTCGTGCCGATCGAGTACAAGCGGGGCAAGCCGAAGAAAGACGATTCTGATCGCATTCAACTTTGTGCCCAAGCGTTGTGCCTTGAAGAGATGCTCGACACCATCGTCGAATCTGGAGCACTGTTCTATGGAAAACGACAACGGCGAACAAAGATCAGTTTCAATGATGAACTACGTTCGAAAACCCACTCTACTTCCCAAAGGCTGCATGACATGATTGCTCAACGAGCAACGCCTACGGCGCAGTATGAGAAAAAGTGTGACCAATGTTCTCTGTTGAACTTGTGTATGCCGCACTCGATGCGCTTTGCCAAGGGAACCGCTTTATGGAACGCCAGGCAATTCGTTACTTGGTCACTTGAAGCACCGACCAGCGATGAGTTTTCGATTTATGGCGAAGAAACATGATTAGCGTCTGAACAAGCTCGACCATTGTTTTTCCTTTCAATGTTTTGCCTTTCGCGCGGTAGGAGAAGACAAATTGTTGATTGAGATCTGACCACCGAGAAGCGTCCACAATCATGAAGCGTCACCTGAATACACTGTTCGTCACAACCGAAGGTGCCTATCTGCGCAAGGACGGGCTGGCAGTCGTTGTCATGGTCGACAAGGAGATAAAACTAAGGCTTCCGCTGCACAACTTGGATGGAATCGTTTGTTTCGGGAACATTATGTGTACTCCAAGCTTGATGGGTGCTTGTGCAAAAGCTGGCGTTAGCCTTTCATTCTTGTCAACCTACGGTGGATTCATTGCGGCAGTCAATGGATTTTCGCCTGGAAATGTTCTGTTGCGGCGCGAGCAATACCGAAGGGCGGATGATCCTGAGTCGACACTGGAGATCGCGCGTCATTTCGTTGCAGCCAAGATCTCCAACTGTCGTGCTGTACTACTGCGAGCTGCTCGTGATACGCCGAGGCAAGCATCATCTGAAAAGCTTAGGTCAACTGCTAGGCGCCTCTCCCACAATGTTCAATCGGCACTTAAAGTTGGCAACATCGATTCACTTCGAGGAATCGAGGGCGACGGTGCCAATTTGTACTTCTCGGTCTTTAACGAGTTGTACTCCCAAAACGTCGTCGGTTTCAATTTCACTCATCGTTCGAGGCGACCGCCACTGGATCGAATCAACGCACTATTGTCATTCCTGTATTCAATGCTGACCCACGACGCTCGAAGTGCATGCGAAGCCAGTGGACTTGATGCAGCGGTCGGTTTCCTTCATCGAGATCGACCGGGTCGGCCAGGATTGTCACTCGATTTAATTGAAGAATTTCGAGGCTTTCTCGCGGACAGGATGGCATTGTCGTTGATCAATCGAAAGCAAATTCAGGAAACCGATTTCGACGTTACGGAAAGCGGCGCGATCTTATTGAAGGAAAAATCACGCAAAGTGGTTTTAACGGCTTGGCAAAAACGTAAGCAAGACACGATAACCCATCCGTTCCTCGGCGAGAAAACGACGATTGGGTTATTGGTTCATCTTCAAGCACGGCTGTTGGCTCGTTTTCTCCGTGGTGACATTGACGATTATCCACCTTTTATTTGGAAGTAGATGCAATGTATGTCCTGGTAACGTACGACGTATCAACCAAGACTCCTGCGGGTCGCAAACGTCTGCGACAGATTGCGAAAATTTGCCTTGATTATGGGCAAAGGGTGCAAAACTCGGTTTTTGAGTTGCTGGTAGATCCGGCTCAATGGGCCGAATGTAAAGCGAAGTTGATCGATAAGTATGAGCCGAACGAGGACAGTCTTCGTTTTTATTTTCTTGGTAAGAACTGGCCACATCGAGTCGAGCACGTCGGTGCCAAGCCATCGATTAACCCAGAAGGTCCACTGATTGTTTGATCGCGAATGGCAAGCTAACGACAAAAGCCACGAGGTTCGCGTCTCGATTTTCTGTTGGATTCCTAATGAATGCACGTGCCGTAGCGTTTCAAATGCTGATTTCCGCAAACGTTCGCGATAGTAGTGTTCTAAACATCTTCCACTCAAGCATTTACAATTCGACAGTCGCGCCCCACACGGGGCGCGTGGATTGAAACTAAAATTCATTGCGCCAATTGCGATCGCAGCAATGAGTCGCGCCCCACACGGGGCGCGTGGATTGAAACGATTGTGCAACCTTCGTGACGAATCTCGCCAAGGTCGCGCCCCACACGGGGCGCGTGGATTGAAACATCAAATGCCATCGTCGAGACAACGCCATCATGCGTCGCGCCCCACACGGGGCGCGTGGATTGAAACACGATTGTATCGCCACAAGTAAAAATCGAGACTAACGTCGCGCCCCACACGGGGCGCGTGGATTGAAACACGTCCAGGACCGAAGTAAACGTCCCGTTATTAACGTCGCGCCCCACACGGGGCGCGTGGATTGAAACTGAACGACAAAGACGGGAACCCCCCGTCCGATGAAAGTCGCGCCCCACACGGGGCGCGTGGATTGAAACATTTTTAACATCCCGTCCGGCGACGTCGCCGCCCGGTCGCGCCCCACACGGGGCGCGTGGATTGAAACACGACAGGCGGCGACACGAACACGAAAGACGAATCGAGTCGCGCCCCACACGGGGCGCGTGGATTGAAACAAGAATGGGGAATCACCCGCGAAGATTGCGTCGAGTCGCGCCCCACACGGGGCGCGTGGATTGAAACGCTTACGGCCGCGACAGGGAACGACACGATCGAGTCGCGCCCCACACGGGGCGCGTGGATTGAAACTGTCATGAACGTGTGCCACCGCGGTGTCAGCGTGGTCGCGCCCCACACGGGGCGCGTGGATTGAAACTCCAGCAGAATCAGAGCCACACCCGATTGGTTGTGTCGCGCCCCACACGGGGCGCGTGGATTGAAACTGCGATGTCGGAAGGCCGGTTTCGTTGTCTGGAAAGTCGCGCCCCACACGGGGCGCGTGGATTGAAACAGGCATGATTAAATCGATGTTAGCGCCGCGTGCCCGTCGCGCCCCACACGGGGCGCGTGGATTGAAACACGGAAAAGATCGTCGTCCTTTTCCATTTCGAAAATGTCGCGCCCCACACGGGGCGCGTGGATTGAAACACGGCAGCAGCCGCGTTGGGGTCACGAATGATTGGCAGGTCGCGCCCCACACGGGGCGCGTGGATTGAAACACCATGGCAACGCTTCATTGTTTGGCAACTGTTTGGGTCGCGCCCCACACGGGGCGCGTGGATTGAAACTTGTTCCGCTTTGGTTTGATCGACAGCCGGTGCCATGTCGCGCCCCACACGGGGCGCGTGGATTGAAACATCTACGAACCGCTGAAGGCAGCACGATCCAGAGGGTCGCGCCCCACACGGGGCGCGTGGATTGAAACATCGCACCAAACCCGATGGCCGCAATGAATGCAAAGTCGCGCCCCACACGGGGCGCGTGGATTGAAACTCCGTAACGTTGTTTTCCCACGACCAACCGTCGGGGCGTCGCGCCCCACACGGGGCGCGTGGATTGAAACTGGCGATTGGTGCTGCAAGCGTTGCGGCCATTGGTGGTCGCGCCCCACACGGGGCGCGTGGATTGAAACAAGCTCAGTCAGTTTGTGGTAAACGTCTTCCGATGTCGCGCCCCACACGGGGCGCGTGGATTGAAACAATTCAAGGGGTGCTCCAGTTAATTCTGGAGCACCGTCGCGCCCCACACGGGGCGCGTGGATTGAAACCAAAGGTGACAAACGAAGGGTTCACGTTTATAGTGTCGCGCCCCACACGGGGCGCGTGGATTGAAACACCGGGTAGTTGCAAAGAATGCCGTTTTGCGTTGGCGTCGCGCCCCACACGGGGCGCGTGGATTGAAACACGTCGTCGACAGTCGGATTGGTTGGAATGGCCGTGGGTCGCGCCCCACACGGGGCGCGTGGATTGAAACCCAATCCTCAAGTCCGTACAGCTCGTTGGCGACTTGGTCGCGCCCCACACGGGGCGCGTGGATTGAAACCCTGAAACACCTACCAAATAGATCGCCAACCAACGTCGCGCCCCACACGGGGCGCGTGGATTGAAACTCGAAGAAGACTGATCAGTACATCGGCTCGCCAGTGGGTCGCGCCCCACACGGGGCGCGTGGATTGAAACTTGCGTTTGTTGCCACCAGCGTCACCACCCGTCACGTCGCGCCCCACACGGGGCGCGTGGATTGAAACGTGGCAAGCACCGAAGTAAACGATGCACTCAATCAGTCGCGCCCCACACGGGGCGCGTGGATTGAAACGCTGAGTTGGTTGACGCTTTTCAGGCAACCCAACCGTCGCGCCCCACACGGGGCGCGTGGATTGAAACTTCTTCAGGTCGTGAATCGTTTGGGCGAGCTTTGATGTCGCGCCCCACACGGGGCGCGTGGATTGAAACTTCGTGGCGGCTGCATTATGAACCAAGCATTAGAACGTCGCGCCCCACACGGGGCGCGTGGATTGAAACGTTTGATTCACGCCACTGCTTACTCTGATTCCATCGTCGCGCCCCACACGGGGCGCGTGGATTGAAACACCGGCCATCATGTCGTTGATCAATTTCTGTCTGGCGGTCGCGCCCCACACGGGGCGCGTGGATTGAAACGTTGCCGACAACGCTATCGTCGCGGTCGATCGTGAGTCGCGCCCCACACGGGGCGCGTGGATTGAAACAAGGGGAGCCCGAGCAGCAGAGGTCGAGTTAGATGGCGTCGCGCCCCACACGGGGCGCGTGGATTGAAACGCTCAGATTGCCCTGCCTGTCGATCCACGTAAATGTCGCGCCCCACACGGGGCGCGTGGATTGAAACCTACGTGGTCTACGACCTCGTTATCAACAATCCAGGTCGCGCCCCACACGGGGCGCGTGGATTGAAACGCTGCAGGATCGATGCCCGACTTGGCATGAGATGTGTCGCGCCCCACACGGGGCGCGTGGATTGAAACATTGGAGAACTCCGTTAGGTTTACGCCGATACTGGGTCGCGCCCCACACGGGGCGCGTGGATTGAAACAAAATGAAATGGACCAAAGGTGAAATCGTTTCGGTGTCGCGCCCCACACGGGGCGCGTGGATTGAAACTCACAACATGGGTGCGTTTGGAACAGCGTTTAAGTCGCGCCCCACACGGGGCGCGTGGATTGAAACGACAATCACGTCCAAGACGTACACCGATGACACGCGTCGCGCCCCACACGGGGCGCGTGGATTGAAACCGCTATCAACTGACTTGTCTGTCTTTAAAGTCATTGTCGCGCCCCACACGGGGCGCGTGGATTGAAACGCAGATATCCATTGTTGGCAAAAACGACCGTGCGTCGCGCCCCACACGGGGCGCGTGGATTGAAACTGGCTTGTAAGCATTTACCCGATATCGCCTGTTGGGTCGCGCCCCACACGGGGCGCGTGGATTGAAACGCATTCGTAGCAATCAAACTCTGAGTCGTACGGCGTCGCGCCCCACACGGGGCGCGTGGATTGAAACTAAAAAGGAAACTAAACAATGAAACGATACTTCCCGTCGCGCCCCACACGGGGCGCGTGGATTGAAACGCCAAGCAGCGATTGGCAAGTTTCCGATTTAGTGTCGCGCCCCACACGGGGCGCGTGGATTGAAACCTCGTCTACTAGGGTGTCTTGAGACTGCTCCATTGGTCGCGCCCCACACGGGGCGCGTGGATTGAAACCAGTTAACGTTCGCATCGAGCCAAGGAGCGTAGCGTCGCGCCCCACACGGGGCGCGTGGATTGAAACTCATGATCGCAGTCAATGTCATTTCGATCGTAGTGTCGCGCCCCACACGGGGCGCGTGGATTGAAACAGCGGCTTCTTCCAGTTGTCTTCGCTGGTCACGACGTCGCGCCCCACACGGGGCGCGTGGATTGAAACTCTTTGCTATGTGGTGGACCGCATGAAAATTACAGTCGCGCCCCACACGGGGCGCGTGGATTGAAACCGGCAAACATTGCTGGCAACGACCGTGACCAATTGTCGCGCCCCACACACGGGGCGCGTGGATTGAAACTTCGCAAGCACAACAACCGAAATATTTCGTATAGGTCGCGCCCCACACGGGGCGGGGCGCGTGGATTGAAACCTCCAGTGAACCTAGGCTTTACCCGACCGTTTGAGTTGTCGCGCCC
Organism: Planctomycetota bacterium; assembly: GCA_038534355.1. Classification (GTDB taxonomy): domain Bacteria; phylum Planctomycetota; class Planctomycetia; order Pirellulales; family Pirellulaceae; genus Mariniblastus. The sequence goes on along the minus strand of JBCAWX010000016.1, from coordinate 125,030 downwards.
CACACGGGGCGCGTGGATTGAAACGTCGGGAGTAGAACATTGGGAAACAAGGGTAAGAGTCGCGTCTTGGGGTTCATTGGTGAACAAAGCATATAGCGGACCGGCGCGAGCCGGCCGGTGTTGGACGAAATCTCGCAAATCAAGTTTGTCGAAAATCGAGTCTTTCGGAAGTACCGCCGTAGGGTTGCGCCCTTGCGCTACTTTTTTTGTGGCCATATCCCTGCGAAGGGACCGCTACAGCATCTTCGATACTGCGCTCCCGCGCTCCCTTTTGGTCGCTATAAACAGTCTGGATGGAGTCGCGTAATAGGACATGCCGCTCTCGAGAACGGCTAAGAAAACGACTCGCAAAACAATACTTTGACGATGCTGGTTGGCGATGCTGAACAATGAAGGAAAACACTCAATTTTTCAAGCTTACTCGTGCTCCTTGTTGAACAGCTGCTAATCAACTCAGAAGTCTGCTCGGGTATAAAATGAAATTGCGTATTCGACGAACCCCTTCCACTGCGACGACTGCACTCTTGAGGCCATACGATGAACCGTTTCCTTCGTTCTGTTTGCTTCTTGCTGACACTCTTCCTGGTCGTTGTTGGTTTCGACTCCACAACCTGGGGACAAGATGACTCGACCAATCTGCTGGTCAATGGTGACTTCGAAACTGTGCAAGACGATCAACCAGCGAATTGGTTTTTTGTTTCCCAACAAGGTGGTTCGATCGACATGGTCGACGACACCGCCTCGGGTCAACAAGCTGTTCGAATTGACTCGTTGCAAGCGACAGGACAGCGTTTCACCAACCTGATGCAGACTGTTGATGCCAGTTCTCTTCAAGGCAAAACCATTCGGTTTCGAGCCCACGTAAAAACAGAACAACTCAAGTCATCCACTCGTGTTCAACTCTGGCTGCGGGTTGATCGCAAGCCGGACGACGATGGCAATCCACAGATGGGTGCCTTCGACAATATGCAGGATCGACCGATCAAGTCCACGCAATGGGAACCATTCGAGATCGTTGCCAAGGTAGATGACGACGCGCAAAAGATCGTGGTAGGAATATTCGTGATTGGCCAAGGAATTGCCTTCCTGGACGATGCGACTTTGGAGATCGTTGATGATGAAACGGCTCCAACTGCCAAGACCATCGATACGTCGCAACAACAGGCGGCCGCCAATCAAATCCCTCCTGAAATTCGCGAAGCACTCGCGAGTGCCGCCGATGCGCCACAACAATCCTTTTGGACATATTGGCTCTGGCTGGTTCTGATTGCCCTGACATTGTTTGTATTCAGCGGTTTACCGGCAAGACAGCAGACGACAACCGACCTGTCTAGCGCTACCGATGAAGCAACGTCTCCCGATAAAGCTGATTCATCCGGACCCGAACTAAATGTCATTTCCAAATTCGCGGTTCGTTTCTCGCTGGTCTACTGGTTGCTGTACGCGTTGCCCTCGCCATTTATCGAAGTCCTTCCACAAAGCTCGACGATCCGAAAGGGATTTAGCTCCGTCACGCAAACGATGGTTCAATTTACAGCAGAAACCGTATTTGGATTCCAGGAGAAACTGGTTCCACCCAACGGCAGTGGCGATACAACGCACAATTACATTGAAGTTTTCATTTGGTTCGTCCTGGCACTGATCATTGCACTGGTCTGGTCATTGATTGACCGCAGAAAGACAGACTTAAGGATCACCAAGGATTTGCTGGTCAGTTACTTGAGGTACGTGTTAGCGTTTACGATGCTAGGTTACGGTTTGGCCAAGGTCGCTTGGGATCATAATCAATTTCCTGCGCTTTCGGACTATCAACTGAACAAAACCTGGGGCGAATCCTCTCCGATGAACGTGGTTTGGAGTTGGATGGGCTCCTCGCGTTCCTACACAGTATTTGCCGGGCTCGGTGAAGTCATCGCTGGTCTGTTGTTGGTCTGGCGTCGTACGTCGACGCTTGGCGCACTGGTTGCTTTTGGCGTCATGGTCAACGTGTTCATGTTGAACATGTGTTACGACGTGCCCGTCAAACTGTTCTCGTTTCACTTGATCGTCATGGCGCTGTTAATCATGACACCAGACATCGGACGTCTGGCCAGCGTTCTGTTTCTCAATCGGCCAACCATCCCTCGCGATTGGATTCCGCCTTATGCGAGACGGCTGGAAGTGTTGTGGATTTGTCGCACCATCAAGATCGCGCTCATTCTCTTTGGGATCCTGATTCCTCTCTGGTCACATACGCAGCGGCAGATCAACCATTTCGATGAGCAAACGGTCGTTGAAGAACCGACCGAAGACGCACCGCTTTTGGTGCGACGTGGCTTCCGATGGATCAATGAAGTTCCATTCAACCGATAATCGCCAGATCCATGAGTTCCGCGGGGCGGCAGACGATGACTGGCCGACACGCACTTGGGCTTTTGATTCTCTCGAACAAGACTACAATGCGTGACCGGCAAATTGCTTGCTGGATGTCATTTGAGTCACTTCGTTTCGCCGAATTTTATCGTCATGGATTCTGAACTTCTCGACCGCTCTGTAGCGATCAATCAACGCATCACCAAGCTTCGAGACAGTCTTTGACTACGATTCCAAATTGGAATCCATCAAGGAAATTGAAGCCAAAATGGCCGCGCCCGGTTTTTGGGACAACCAGGAAACTGCTCAGGAAACGGTTGGACAGCTGAAATCTGTCAAGGCGATCGTTGGTCCCATGGCGGAAATGATTGCTGCCGGTGACGATTTACAGGCACTTGTCGAGTTGTGCGAAGAAGATGACTCAATTGAATCGGAAGTTCGCAATGAACTGAAGTCGCTGGAAAAACAACTCGACGATTTGGAACTTAAGTCATTGCTCAATGGTCCTTACGATTCCAGCGGCGCGATTCTGACGATCCATGCTCGAGACGGAGGCACCGATGCCAACGATTGGGCTGACATGATGCTCCGCATGTATACCCAGTGGGCGCAAAAAAGCGACTACGATGTCAGTTTGATTGATCGTGATGACAATGATGAAGCGGGCATCAATTCGGCTTCCATTGTGATCCGAGGTCCGATGGCGTACGGTTATCTGAAAAATGAAACCGGACTCCATCGACTCGTCCGCATTAGTCCGTTTAACTCGGAAGGAAAACGGCAAACCAGTTTTGCCGCCGTGGATGTTTCCCCCGAGATTTCCGACAGCGTCGAGATTGACATTGAAGAAAAGGATGTTCGAGAGGATCGGTATCGCGCCAGCGGCGCCGGTGGTCAACACGTCAACAAGACGGATAGCGCCATCCGGCTAACCCATCTGCCAACGAACACGGTTGTCCAATGTCAGAGCCAACGGAGTCAACACAAGAATCGCGCCCAAGCATGGAAAATGCTACGCGCTCAACTGGCTCGTGTTGAAGAAGAAAAACGAGAAGCAGAAGAAGCTGAGAAGTACCAAAACAAGGCTCGAGTTGGTTTTGGCTCACAGATTCGCAACTATTTTTTGCACCCCGATCAACGTGTCAAAGATACACGCACCGGTTTCTCCATGGGCGACTTTCATAAAGTGCTCGACGGAGAGATTCAGGGTTTCCTCGATTCGTTGTTGACTTGGCGAGCAAAAACAAACGCTTGAGAACCTGAGTTGGTTCGCCGGTTGACGCTCTGCAAATATCACTGGACGTCGTCGATTTTTTACGAGTACCAAATTTGAAGTCCGACCTTACTATCGATTGTCCTGTTGAAATTGATGGGACAGCAACAACATTGCTGGTCAAGTTCGAGTATCAAATCGATCGGTGGCAACAGTCTTGGTTCGTTGAGTCTGCAGGTCATTCGATCCCATTGATGTCCTCATTGGAAGGTACGGACGATGACCGGTTTCCAACATGTCCACCGATACAGGATCTTCACGAGCATCAATTGGCTGATACGAACCGTCGCGATCGGGCCGTCGTATTGGGTGTAGGCATGGCTGGAAAAGGGCATTGGTCAGCGTCGATTTCCTGGGAGCATTCATCGCAAGCGATGTTGCGAAACGACTACGCGTGTCTGATGAAAGATGACACGAACGGCTGGTTGGGCTCAACGTTTCAGGTGGATTCGAATTGGGACATCGCTGCGCTCGATGCTGAACAACTTCAAATGCAGCATCCTGACCTGGAAGACTTGGTCGTGCTGTTAAAATGCGACCCCATCTGCTTGGTTTCGATCGACCGGGCTGACGACGAACTCGCTCGAGTGCGCGTTGAGCCAAAAGAGTGCTCGACGGTCAAACATACGGCGACTCGCTGGATCTTCGATATCTGGCTTGGCAGTCGCTAGTTGCGCCGATTAAAGAAACCGGCTCTGTACAAAAAGTAGAGTAACGTCAGCAGCGATGTCACGAATGCGGCGACATAAGTCATCGCGGCGGCATTGAGTACTTTATCGATTCCTTCTCGCTCGTGAGCCCCTACGATTCCGGCTTCGACGACCAGTTGTTTTGCGCGAGCGCTTGCGTTGAATTCGACGGGCAGGGTGACCAACTGAAACAACAGGAAGAGTGAAAACGCAATCGCGCCGGCAGCAAAAATCCAAAACCCGATCGTGCTGGTCGGACCACCCATCGCATTTCCGCCGGCCGCAAACATCAACCCGATCATCATGCCCCACGTTCCAAAACGTGTTCCGATATTGGCCGCCGGCACAATCATGCTTCGCCACTGGAGCGGATAATAACCTGTTGCATGCTGAATCGCATGTCCCGCTTCGTGAGTTGCCACGCCGATTGCGGCGATCGACGTTCGATCAAAAACGGCGGATGAAAGGGCCAGCTGTTTGGTTCTTGGGTTGTAGTGATCGGTTAGCATTCCATCGACGCGAACGATTTGGACATCGTGGATTCCCGCCGCATCAAGCAGTTTTTGAGCTGCCATTTGGCCAGTGTAACCACGACTGGACGGGACTTTGGAATATTGTGCAAACCTGGATTTGACCAGCCAAGCTGCACCTCCGGAAAGAATCATGCTGGGCAGGGCAACCATGAGCAGGTACCCCATGTTTCCACCGAGCATCGACATCTGAGCGAGCAGGCCGGTGAGTCCGAACAAGAGTATGTCAGACGTGAGTAGTGCATTGGGGGTCATCAAGATCATTCGTCTTTTGGCTTGGGTAGAAACGAGTCGTGGTATTTTCCGCGTCCAACCGCTTGCAGACAAGTGTTGAACTTGTCGTTCTCTGCTCGTTTGTCAGCGGTTCACAGCAAAACGAGTCGCTGATTGCGACGTTTTTCTTTTCCGCTTGGCGGTATTCCGAATGGGTTGCCGATCCGCCTTCGATGAATCGATTTTTGTCACCTCAAATCGACCACCTCAAAGCGCCTGATCGATGACGTAGCGACTAAGTCTTACTCGTTTCGTCACCGAAGGGCGAAATTGATGCGTGTTTCATTGGCAATGGGCTGAGAGCGGCTGAGAGCTCAATCCCACTCGTCATCGTCGTCGTCATCCCACTCGTCGTCATCGAGATCATCATCATCGACTTCTTCCCATTCGTCTTCTTCTAAATCGTCATCGTACTCTTCTTCTTCGTCGTCATCATCGTCGACGTCTTCTTCCTCTGATTCATATTCTTCGTCGTCGCTGTCGTACTCTTCATCGTCATCTTCGTATTCATCGTCATCATCTTCGATGTACTCTTCGTCTTGCTCCTCATCGTCGTCTTCATACTCGACGTCGTCATCTTCGCCGTCCTCGACTTCATCCTCGTCTTCTTCTTCGTACTCATACTCGTCTTCTTCATCTTCGTATTCGTACTCTTCACCCTCCTCATCCTCTTCTTCGTACTCCTCTTCCTCCTCGTCATCGTCGAATTCATCTTCGTCCTCGTCTTCATCAACGGCGAGGATGTCGACATTTGCGATCAATGACTTCAATGCAAAGTCAAACGGTTCATTCAGCAGGAATTCCGTGGAAGGGTTTGGTTGAGTTGATGGAACAGCGTTGAGGCTCATTCTGCTTCCTCCTGTGGCGACCCATCATCGGACGGATCATTCGGATGATTATCTGGTTGTGGTTTCGAAAATGAAGATTCAACTGAAAGCATCTCCCGGGTATCGGGAGCATGATTTTCATCAGAAGTTGCCCATTGAGGCAAGCCTTTTCCTGAAAGTTGTTTGGATCGTGGCAATTCGTTGAGAGTGTTGAGCCCAAACTGTGTCAAAAAGTCTTTTGTGGTCGCATATAAAAAGGGGCGTCCCAGGTTTTCGCTGCGGCCGGCGATCTTGATCAGTCCCTTTTCAAGCAGTTGTCGGAGCATCTCTCCGCAGGATACTCCGCGAACTGCTTCAATGTCGGCTTTAATGATGGGCTGTCGATAGGCGACGACCGTCAAGGTCTCCAACGCGGGCGTGGAAAGCCGCGTGTGAGCGGGTATGTGATCGAGCCGTCGAAGCCAGTCTGAAAACTGAGGTCGGGTTCGCATCTGGTAACCGCCAGCGACGCGTTTGATGTGAAACGCGCGTTGTTTTTGATCATAGGCCGTATTGATTTGTTTGATCAGCGTTCGCGCTTGAGTTCCATCTTCCAATTCGGCCAGCTGACTGATCTTCCGCGAGTTGAGTGGTTTCCTGGCCATCAACAACACCGCTTCGACGCGTCGTTTACGTGAATCGAGATCGGTGGGCCAGCGGTATTCTGGCGTGTTTTCCACGTCGTCATTGAACTGATCCGAATTGGTAAATGTATCGTTCAATCTCTATCCCGACCTGAATGTCGATCAAAAATTAATAAGCGATTTTTGCGTGCGGGGATTATTGGTTCCGTGTAAGGTTGTGACAAGCCCGATCTGGTCGTGTATTTGTCCGTTTTTTGATTCTCAGTTCCAATGGTCTTTCGTCGACAGCGGGCTAAAATGGTGGGTCGTCGACTTTCTCAAATGAATATTCCTTCATGGCTCAATCTCTACCTCGCTCTGGTCGAACCAATCGCCGTGTCCTGATCTTGATCATGGTCATTGGGACCGTAGCTACGTTGTTGTTCGGCATTCCCACGCTATTCACCAGTGGTTACCACGCTGGACGGGAGTTTTCGCCAGATGATTTTACGGTCCGCAGTTACGAGTATCAGACGATTCCGCTGTTTAATGTGACTTGGTCGGGGATCGAATATAAACCCGTTGTTGATCCTGTTTGCCGCCAACTCCTCAACTCGGGATTGATTACACCGACCGGCAAAACAGGCGATCAGCAGACTTGGCATTTGTTATGGGATGGTCGATTCACCGAAATGCCTGATCAGATGCGGCTTCCTCGGGACTGCGATGCCCGGTTGTTAATCGAATACCTCGCGAAAACGGGTGATCAAGGAAACATCTGGACCGCCTGGAATCTTGAGTACCCTAAAGCTGCCAAAGTCTTTTGGCCAGTGATTGCCGAGTTGGCTCGCGACGAGATGTACTTGAAAGTGCCCGATGTGATGGAATTTGCTTTGAATTTGGAAAAAGATGATCCCGACCAATTCAAACAGGAACTCAATGAACTCGTCGCCGAAGTTTACCTGGAGCTTGGTGAACTGGATTTGCAAATGAATCAAAAGACTCGCGCCATCGATCGGCTGAAAAAGTCGATCGCTTTATCCGAATCTGACGAAGCTCAGCAATTGCTCGATTCCGCTCAATAGCCCTTTGATTTATCTCGATCACAACTCTACGTCTCCGATCGCTCCAAGCGTGATTGCGAAGATGACCGAAACGTTGCAAGCAGGATTCGTTAACCCTGCCAGCCAACATCGCGCCGGTCAGGCTGCGCGGCGACAATTGGAAATCTACCGCAGCGAATTGATCGAGATGCTTGGCGGAAATGCCAAAGGGATGGCTGCCGACCAACTCGTATTTACCAGCGGTGGCACTGAAAGCGACAATCTTGCCCTATTTGGTTTGGCCGCTCTCAGTCGACAGCGTTTGATCGAAAAGGGAGCCATCGATTCAGATGCCTATCCGAAAGTCATTGTCTCCGCGATCGAGCATCCTGCCGTCATCGCAGCGGCTGAACAACTTGCCCGGCTTGGTTTTGAGGTTCACAAATTGCCCGTCAACCAACAGGGACTCGTCTGCCAAGATACGTTGAGGCGTTGGATTGAGTCGCCAACTGCGTTGGTCAGTATCATGTTGGCCAACAACGAAACGGGGGTCATTGAACCGATCCAGGAACTGGCATCCTGCTGCAGACAACAGGGTGTTTTATTCCATACCGATGCGGTCCAGGCGATTGGCAAAATCAGGGTTTCGTTTAATGAGCTCGGAGTTGACGCGTTAAGTTTGACCGCGCATAAATTTGCTGGACCCCGTGGGATTGGCGGACTGCTGTTGAAACATGGTGTTGCTCCAGAGCCGCAATTGTTCGGCGGGTTTCAACAAATGGCGATTCGGCCGGGTACCGAAGACGTGGCACTGGTGGCCGGAATGTGGCAAGCGCTTCGAGACTACACCGATGCTCCAGCTGAACGCGAGCAACACCTTCGTCAGCTTCGCGATCACTTGCAAGATGGACTGCAACAACGTTTTGATGGCATGGTCGTCAATAGTGCTCAAGTCTCGCGGACACCGCAAACGTTAAATCTTGCCTTTCCCGAATTTGACCGCCAGTCATTTTTGATGTCCGCCGATATGGCTGGTTTGGCCATCTCGACAGGTTCAGCTTGTGCCAGCGGATCCAGCGAACCTTCGCCTGTACTGATGGCGATGGGTCTACCCAAAACTACGATCGAGGCTTCGATTCGAATCAGCGTCGGTCCTTCCAACTCGCTGGATGAAATCGAACAGGCTATTGAAAGAATTTCGGGCATTGTTCAGCGAAATTCCTGATCAAATCCAGAAGGTTTTTGAAAGGAAATTTGACAGCAATTTTGATGGTGTTTTTTTGTTCAAAAATTGGTGAAAAATAGGGCCAAAAAAAGGGAAAGCCCCGTCGTATTAGGTGGCCAAAAATGGTAAGATTTGGGGCGGTAAAAATAACCGCTTGAATCGTATTTATGGCTCTCAATTTGAATGAACCGATCGCTCCCCCCAACCGCGTCTGATGCCGGTCCGTTGACGCCTGCCGAGTCTCCGCTCGAGCAAGTGTTTTCGATTCCGTTTCAGCATTTGTGGAGCACCAACTTCTCTGGCGAAACAACAGCTGAATCGACCTCGCCTACCGGATTAGCTCGGTTCGTAGGAGACCAACCTAATTTTCTGTTGCAATATTTCGCTGACCAACCTTCGGCGATGAATCGACAGATCGATGCTGAACTGGCCACGTGGCCATTGGTACTGTATGGGGCTCCTGGTACTGGCAAGACATCCCTGGCGATGGCAATTCTTGCCCGTCTGTCTGATGACACAAACCTGTCAAACGCTTCTGATAAACCGCTGTTCCTGTCGGCACCTGATTTTGATCGTCGCTATCGATTGGCATTGGAAACCAATTCGATCGATGACTTTCAAAGAAGTTTTTTGATGGCGTCGGGTGTCGTCATAGATGATTTGCATAAATTGACCAACAAGCCGGGTGCCCAACGTCAACTGGCGTCCATTTTGGACCTTTTACCCGAAAAAAACCGACCTTTCCTGATCACGGTCGATCGTTCTCCGACCAACCATGACGGTCTGCTTCCACGATTGTGTTCCCGGCTGACCGCCGGACTTTGCTTGCCGTTACAACCACCTGGAGTGCTCGCTCGAAAACAGATCATCATCGATTTCGCCGACCGTTACCAAATCAATCTGACCGATGACGCGGTCGATCAAATGGTGGACCAAATGATTGTCACGGTCCCAAAAATCCATCAGTTTTTTAACCAACTCAAGTTGGCGATTCATTCCGACCCAAACTTTGATCCAACAGTCGCGATCGATACAAAACAGCTACTGCAGTTGCAACAACGCTCGCCTGAAGATATCGAAACCATGGCTCGTTTGGTCATTACCAGTGTCGCCAAAGAGTTTCATCTCAAACCGACTGAACTAAAAAGTGATCGCCGAAATCAGACCGTTGTCCTTGCTCGCGGCGTTGCAATCTACCTGTTGCGAACGATGTTGCCGCTGAGCTTTCAAAAGATCGGTTCCTATTTCGGTAATCGAGATCATTCCACCATTTTGCACGCTCATCGAAAATTGGAAAAACTGATCTGCGAACCGTCACCCGACGCGATCGCCACTGCCAAGATCGTTGATCATTTGAATCAACACCTAACCGAACAGTTTGCAAATCGGTTTTCCTTTGTTTGAAAACCTGTCAATTGTTCGTTCGCAATCGGTTGACAACCAAGGGTGTTACGAACATCAAGTTCAAAACTCCGAGTTATCAACAATTTCATCGACTGTCATTCAACAAACCACCAACACTTCATCAACCGGTTTTCCACGATCGAAAACATCGATAAACCTTTGAAAACCAATGGTCAAACTTCCAATCTGGTTCCGTTGTCAACAAAATTTGGATCCGTTTAATACTAATAACAAGAATAAGACTTAATAAAAAGAAAGAGCTTCGCTTGAAACAGCGAGAGCCCATTTGCGACAGGATAAAACGTGAAAATAAAAATTGATCGAGAATCGTTTCTCAAAGTCTTTCAATTGGCCGCAGCGGTTGCTCCAAACCGCAGCCCCAAAGAGATTTTGATGAACGTCAAACTGGATGCTGGTAAGGAAAGTTACCTGACCGCAACCGACACCGAAGTCAGCGTGCGATTGGCGGTCCCGAATGTGACCGTCGAGTCAGCTGGAAGTGCGATCTTGCCAGTCACTCGTATGAATTCGATTCTGCGAGAATCCACTTGTGAAACGCTCGAAATCGAAGTCGATGATAGCAAGATCATCGTTTCAGGTCCCAGTAGTCATTTTGAACTCCAGGGACAGAATCCCGATGAGTTTCCTGAAGTCAATCGTTTCGATTCCAAGAACTACTACGAAGTCAATGCAAGCGTGCTCAAGGATCTGATCCGTAGAACCCTGTTTGCGACCGATACCGAAAGCAGCCGATACGCACTCGGTGGCGTCAAATTGGAACTCGAAGGTGACACAATCATTGCTGTCGGTACCGATGGCCGTCGACTGGCCAAAATGGAAGGTCAGATGACCACCGTCGGCAGTCCGACCGATAATGGATCGACCATTGTCCCGTCCAAATCAATGCAGTTGATCGAGCGGATGCTCCCAGACGATGAGACAGCGATCAAAGTCGCCGCACAATCCAATGATTTGATGATCGAGGAACCAGGAGGCGTCTTTTACACGCGATTGGTCGAAGGACGGTTTCCGCCATGGCGCGAAGTATTGCCTAAACGAGATCAAACCAACTTGATCGAAATCCCGGCCGGACCACTCTATTCAGCGATTCGCCAAGCTGCGATTGTCGCCAGTGATGAAAGCCGAGGAATTGATTTCACTTTCAAAGAAGGGACCTTGGAACTGAGCAGCTCAACCGCTGAGGTCGGGCAATCCAAAGTCGAGATGCCAGTCCCTTTTTCAGGAGATGAAGTCTCGATCACGCTGGACCATCGTTTCGTAGCAGACTTCCTCAAAGTGCTCGATGCGGATCAAGTGTTTACGTTTGATATCGAAAACAGCGAAGCAGCAGCTTATTGCAGTACACCGGACAAGTATGGCTACGTCATTATGCCGCTTTCCAAAGACCGACGGTAATCCTAAACAATCGATAATCGATCGATTGGAACTGACCAGTGATTGCTGATTCGTAAGCATTACCGTTGATCTACAGCTGAATGACGTCAACTGATTGGAACCCTTTCGGCAAAGAATCATGACCCATTCGCCCTACGAAGAAGAGGATCTTCAAGACACACACAAACTCGTTCAAAAACGTCAACGCTTTCAACGTCGACCAAAACGAACCGCAGATTTGTTGGGCCAGCTCATGGCTCGAAAAGGATACAACCAGGTTGAGTCGCAGGACGAACTAGGAAACGTCTGGCAGGAAATACTCGACAAACAATTTCATTCAAAAACCAGAGTATCGATTGTGCGAAGCGGAGTGTTGGAGATTTTGGTCGACAGCTCGGCAGCAAGACAACAACTGGAATTTCAAAAACGGCAGCTCGTCAACGAACTCAAAAAACGATTGCCCAAATCAAACATTAAAGATATTCGATTCAAAGTCACCAAAATTCGGTAACTCTGACTCGAATTTTCCGGACAGGTAACTACGAAGATCATGGCGAAGAAACCAAACGAATCCTACGAAGGCGAGGACATTCAGCGATTGTCCGATCTGGAACATGTTCGCGCACGACCCAGTATGTACATCGGAGATACGACCGCACGAGGCCTCCATCATCTGGTCTACGAAGTTTCCGATAACTCTATCGATGAAGCGATGGCTGGTTTTGCATCCACCATTCATGTCATGATCAACAGCGATGGTTCGGTCACCGTCATCGATGATGGACGGGGTATCCCCGTCGATACTCATGCACAACTGACCGAACAGGAAGGTCGCGAAATCACCACGCTCGAAGGTGTCATGACCTTCCTCAAGTTCGGCGGTAAATTCGAAAAAGGAGCGTACCAGACATCCGGTGGATTGCATGGTGTTGGTGTGACCGTCGTCAACTTTCTCTCTGAATGGTGCGAAGTCGAAGTTTGGCGAGATGGCCAAATTTATCAACAGGAATACCAACGAGGCGTCCCTACCGGCCCGGTGACCAAATCGGGAAAGACGGATAAAGTCGGTACCAAGACGACGTTTAAACCAGACGGTCAGATCTTTCAAACGGTCAAGTTTGAATACAACGTGTTGAACAAACGCCTGCAGGAATTGGCGTTTCTCAACAGCGGCGTTCGAATCATCTTTAAAGACCTCCGAACTGGTGAAGAAGATGAGTTTTTCTACGAGCGAGGCATTATCGAATATGTCGAACAGATCAACCGAACCAGCGATCCGATTCACTCAGATGTGATTTATATGGAAGGTGAACAGGACGAAGTCGGTTTCGAAATCGCGCTCCAATACACCACTGAAATCTCGGACAGCGTTTTTTCTTATGTCAACAACATCAACACCCACGAAGGTGGAACTCACGTATCCGGTTTCCGCTCGGCACTGACGCGGACGCTCAATTCGTATGCAAAGAAGAACAACCTGTTGCCGAAAAACGTATCTGTAACTGGCGAGGATTTTCGCGAAGGGATCACGGCCGTTATTTCATTGAAAGTGCCAGAACCACAGTTTGAAGGTCAGACCAAAACCAAACTGGGTAACAACGAAGTCGAAGGGATCATTACGTCGGCATTTGGAGAATTCTTCAAGACGTTCCTCGAAGAGAATCCTAAAGAAGCGAAACAGATCGTCAGAAAAGGGATTCAGGCTGCCGAAGCTCGAGAAGCAGCTCGCGCGGCACGAGAAAAAGTCAGACGAAAATCAGTACTCGGCGGCACTAGCTTGCCCGGCAAACTACGAGATTGCCTTTCCAAAGACGTCGAGAAGTGTGAAATCTACCTGGTCGAAGGTGACTCGGCGGGCGGTTCGGCCGAAGGTGGACGGCTGAAGGAATTTCAAGCGATCTTGCCTTTGCGAGGTAAAATCATCAACGCCTATAAAGCCCGCGAAGACAAAGTGCTGGCCAACGAGGAAGTTCAATCGATGATCAATGCCTTGCGAGTTGGCATTGGTGAAGACCAGGACTTGAGTAAACGGCGTTACGACAAAGTGATCATCATGACCGATGCCGACGTCGATGGTTCTCACATCCGCACGTTGTTGCTCTGTTTCTTCTATCGTCAAATGTATCACTTGATCGAGCAAGGACATGTCTACGTCGCCTGTCCGCCACTCTTCCGGGTTCGCAACAAAAAGAAAACGTATTACGTGCAGACCGAAGAAGAGATGAGACGACAATTGCTCGATCGTGGTCTTGCAGATACTTCGTTTGATCCGCGAACGGGCTCGTTAATCGAAGGCGATGACATGCGTCGACTCTGCACTACGCTCGCCAGCATGGAAGACGCGATCACAGCGCTCGAACGACGCGGAGTCAATCTGCGAGTTCATGCCAATCGGATGGACAACAACGGGCAACTTCCAGTTTTCCATGTTGTGGTCGGTAACGATGAGCACTGGTTTGTGGCTCGGAATGATAAAGACGAGTTCATCCAGAAATATGAAGCCGAACATGGCGACGACGTGACCGTCGAAAGTGACACCGATGAATCGGAAAATGGAGACGAAAATCGGATTCGAGTCACCGAGTTTTACGAAGTCAAGACGATCAACTCCGGTTTGAAGGAACTCGAGACGTTTGGTCTGAACATCGAAGCACTCTTGCCAGAAGACCGAACCGGGTTGCAGGAATCACGGTACGTACTGCGACGAGGAGACACCGAAACCGGAGTCGAAGATCTCCGCGGATTGGTTGCTGCTGTTCGCGCGGCGGGTGAACGAGGCATGCAGGTGACTCGCTTTAAAGGGCTGGGTGAGATGAATGCCGAGGAGCTTCGGGAAACGACGCTGGATCCCGAAAACCGGACGCTGATTCAAGTAAAAATGGACAACGCGGCAGAAGCCGACAATATGTTCCGGATCTTGATGGGCGACAAAGTTGAACCTCGACGTGAATTCATCGAGAAACACGCACTCGACATCAGCGAACTCGACGTCTGATTATCGTCAGAGTGTTTGCCCATACCGGCAACAGATTTTGAGACCATCTCGTTCGTCAGCGAGTGGTCGCTTGAATCGCCGTATGCACGAAACTGGCTCAGGTCAGTTCTATTGAAACCCAGCAGTGCAATTGATAGCACTCATCTTGAATTCCCAAACTCGGCTTGACTGACGTACAATTGTACGCTTAGAATTCTCGACGTACATTTGTACGTGCAATGGAATCTGCGAGATCGTATTTTGATCGTTGCACGGTACGTTCAACCGCCAGGGAAACGGAATCATGGTCGATCGACCGGCACTCTCCAAAGGGGAGATGGAAGTAGCCAGAACGTTGTGGGAAGTTGGACCGGCAACGGTTCGAGAGGTATTTGAATCGTTAGCGGAAAATCGCAAGATGGATTTTTCGACGGTCCAAACCTACCTCCGTCGACTCGAAACCAAAGGGCACGCGACGTCAAAGAAAGAGGGTCGGCGTCGAGTCTATTCTGCGCGAACTCGACCACGTACGGTCATTCGAGAAACTGTAGATGATCTGGTTCAGCGTCTCTTTGGTGGAGACACCATGCCGTTAGTGCGTCACTTGATCGAAGATCGTCAAATTGATGCCGACGATATTTTTGAGCTTAAGAAGCTGGTCGAAAAACTGGAGCAATCAGCGGACCAATCGGACAAGGGGAAGCGAAAATGATCCTGTTCGCATCACCGAGTACATTCTGGGACTCGATATTTCAATTGCTGCTGACCCAAATTTGGCAAGTTGCGTTACTGGCACTGGCAGTCGGCTTGGTCATTCGTTGGTTGGCAAAAGACCGCCCTCATTTGGCACATGTCCTTTGGGTGCTCGTCTTGATCAAGTGCATCACGCCACCGATTCTGGCAAGCCCAGTGAGTCCATTTACCTGGATCACAGCGTCAACCAGTCAATTGAATTCGTCAACCGAAGGTACCTTCGCAAGCTCACTTGATGAACGGTCGCCGGCTTCTAAACATGATTCGCTGGCAGAACTTCCATCATGGTCACGAAACAAGATTGAACCGGTAGTCGTTTATGTCAATCGAAGACCAGATGATCGGTTTGACTCATCAAGGGACGCCGCAACAAACATAACCACGGCCGACTCAGATACTGATTCAAGTTCGACACGCGGAATTACATGGGCAACTTGGGCTGCCTGGCTTTGGCTAGGTGGCGTCGCAGTGAGTTTGTTGGTCGCGTTCATTCGATGGATCTGCTTTTATATCTGGATCCAGCGCCGACGTTGTGACGTAACCATCGAGAGGCAACTGGAAGCCGATTGGCTGACTCCGATCAAAGAACGCGTAGGCCTTACTCGTCCGGTCCGTTTGATGGTCACCGAGAGTTTGGTCGGACCGGCTGTGATTGGACTCTGGAAGCCAACCGTCCTGTTACCCCGGCTGCTAATCGAAACCAATGCAGCGTTGCGGGATGACAAGAATAGTGAAGTCGATGTCGACGAAGTCAATTCCGAAACACTGACAACGCTCATAGCTCACGAATTGATTCATATTCGTCGCGGAGACCTGTGGTGGGCACTATTGCAAACCATTGCCGGGTGCCTGTTTTGGTTTCATCCACTGGTTTGGTGGGCTTGTCGGCGGGTAACCCTTGAGTCGGAAAAAAGTTGTGATGAAGAAACCATTGCGTCGCTCAACTGTAGTCCAGTCAGCTACGCGAAGAATTTGATTGAAGTATTGGAATGGAAGCATCGATTGAGAGCCGCCCCGGTCGTACCGGGGATTCGGCCGATCGATATTACAACCGCTCGATTGGAGAGAGTGATGAAACTTGGAAACGGATGCAAGCAAAGAACGCCTTGGTGGGCTTGGCTTGTTTTGGGAATCAGTTGTTGTCTGGTCTTGCCGGGCGCTGCGATGGGCCTTCGGGCTCAGGAGGGCAAAGCCACTTCGAACGCCTCGAATCAGAGCAAACTGGATTCACATGGAATCGATCATCAATCAGATGAGGCAGAAACCCAGCATCGAATCAAGCAGTGGTTACCGGCTGAACCAGAGAAAAAAGACGCATCGGCCCAACTGGTTGAAAAGCCAAGAGATGATGGAATAAATGGCGAGACCCTGCCAAGTGCCTATTACTTGAGTGACGATATTCAATACTTCCCCAAGGGTCCCGAATTCAAACTGGTCCGAGAAAAAGATGCCCTGACCTCAGTTGGAATTCAACAGGAGATCGATCGGATTCAATTACCGGAATCGGAAGCCGCACAAACATATCAATGGTCGATTCCTGGCGTTCTCAAGAAAGTCAGACAACGAAGATTCACCGACAATCTGACGCCGGAAGAAGCCATCGTCAAGCAGATCAGCAATTCCATTCAATGGAACTCATCCACTCAAGTGACGTTGACGGGCGACCGATTGCGAGTTTTGACCACTGCCAAAAACGCCAAGACCATCGAGGCGAAGTTGAGCGATTGGCGAAAACATGGTTTGGATCAAATCATCATCGAGACCCGTTTTCTCACGATGGATCATAAAGCGTTACAAAAACTAAAACTGGATTGGGCAATTTCCGATGAGGCGTTCAACGAACGGCAAACCAAGCACGTGGTGCCTTTCCTTGCTAATTTGCCGTATGCCTCACGGATCTATTCCAACATCGAAGTCGAATCTCACCGAAACAACGGAGGAGACGAACTGGAAAAAGATAGCGTCACGGGCGAACAACAGGGCCAATTGGTAGAGCAAACTCCAGAAGTTCAAACAGCATCCTATTCGTCGAATACTCACTTTTCGTTGCATACGTTTTTAGATGACAAACAGCTTCGAGCTTTGTTTCGTCACAACGTCGTGCAAGCCCCAACAGTGAGGACCAATTTAGGAAAACCGGCTCAGGTCATCGATGCGACCATGCGGCCATTTATCACCAAGTTTCAAAAACTTGATCCGAATCAGCCACTGTCAGCAAACAACTTTCAGCCAATCGTTAAAACGATTCAAGAGGGTCGTACGTTGAATCAAAAAGTGACGCAATCACCAGCGGGTGACCTGACGCTCGAGTGTGGCATCACGATCCGGGAAATTACCGAAGTCGACACAATTGAAATGACGCTGATCGGCAAAGACGTATTTCTGCAACAACCAAAAGTATCGACTCGAGAAATTCAATCAAAGCTTACCTTGCCTGCAGACAAGAATACAGCGGCATTTTGTTACTTCGACAAAGACAAAAAAGGAAAGTCACAAGCATGTCTGGTAACGGCAACTGTGCGCAAAGTAACTTTTGAAAGCTTGCTGTCACCGCAGCCTCAACCCAATCGTGTCCCAGCCAATCGTTTCAAACGACCACAGCAGTTTGAGTTCTTTCTGGAGACGGAGCGACAATCGGACAAACAAAAACAGGCATCGGCAAGTTCGAGCGAGTCGATCGCAGAATGGTTGCGCAAGTCGGGTTGGCGGACCAGTGTCACGGGTAACGCTCAAATCGAAGTCAGCGAAGATGGAACACTTGCGGTCATTACGGGTCGCAAGTTCAAGTTTTATTCCAACAACCGTAGTGACTTGTCATTTCAAGCCGATACTGGCAGACTCGAAATCCAAAGAGGTGATCACGCAATCGACTCACTCGAGGTTGAATTGAGCGGAGACGGTAAGGCCCGGTACGAGGAAATGAATCTATCAGCGGCGAAAATCAAATTTCGAATCGCGATCGAAGAAGACAATGAACTGTTTAACGTGACGCTTGATGGAGGAGCGACGATCTCATCCCCAGATGGCGGCGACATGTTTACAGCCAATAAGATCGAGTACAAATACGCACCTGTCGAAGAAGGAGGTCAACCTACGCAAACGGTGCTTCTTTATGGCAATGCTCAGATCCAGACGCAGCTATCAAAAGATGATGGCTTACCCATGAGCATCAAGGGAGATAACTTGCGGTTTCAGCTGGAGTCGCAGACCTTTGAAGCGTTTTAGTGGATGAATATTCTGGAATAGACTATCTACGAATTTGAAGATCCAAATGCTATTTCGTATCGACGATCTGTCGCATCACTTCCAATGGGAGTGCCATCGCTTCAATCGGATCGTCGTCACCAATAGATGGCGTTTGGATGCCTTCATTTTTGGGAAGTACCGCAGAACCAGCGTCCAGTCTCCTCGACGGACAAACTCAAAGATTCAATATTCGGCAACTGAGTAGACTTGTTCAGAATAGAGCCGCTGTTGGTTTAAAGATGTCAGCAAGAAAAATTATCACTAGAATTATCAGGTAAACGTTTCAAAAGTTTGTCATCGAGAAATTATGAAAATCAACTTTTCAATGATTGCCGCGCTGCTTGTTTGTATCGGCGTCGGCACCGCCGCTCACGCCCAAACCGAAGCGTCTTCCAAACTTCCGGTTAAGGTTTTCATTCTTGCCGGCCAGTCAAATATGGAAGGCAAGGCACGAGTTGCGTTGCTCAAGCATCAAATGATGCAACCAGAGACAAAAGAAATATTTGCTCACCTCCACAAAGATGGTGAGCTAATCGAACGGGATGATGTCTTTATCAAGTTTCTCGATCGTAAGGGAAAACTGACGGCGGGGTTTGGCAGCAAAGACAAAATTGGACCCGAACTTCAATTCGGTTTCACCGTCGGGGATCAATACGAACAACCAGTTTTGTTGATCAAAACTGCCTGGGGTGGGAAATCGCTATACCGGGACTTCCGTTCGCCGAGTGGTGGAAAAGCGGATGCGGCGACGCTTGAAAAACAACTCGAGAAAGCGCGCAAACGAAAACCAGAAACAAAAATGGAGGACATTGAGCAATCCTACGGCTTTTACTATCGAGCCATGATGAAGGACGTTAAGGAATCATTGGCTGACATTGATTCTTATGTGCCCGGCTACCAAGGCCAGGGCTACGAGATCGCGGGCTTCGCTTGGTTCCAGGGATTCAACGACATGGTCAATGCCGATTTTATTCCGGCGTATACGGACCTGATGGCACATTTCATTCGTGATGTACGAAGAGATCTGGACGAACCCAACTTGCCATTCGTGATTGGCGTGCTTGGCGTGGGTGGAAAGAACGAAGCAAAGAAGAACGAAAAGAAAGAGCAATTCAAACGAAATCAAGCTGCCGTCGGTGACCTGACTGAATTTAAAGGCAATGTCGCCATCGTTCACACGGACCAGTATTGGGATATGGAAGCGGACGCAGTTTTCAAAAAAGGTTGGAAAGAAAACCTTGAAGAGTGGAATACGGTCGGATCCGATCGACCCTATCATTACTTGGGAAGCGTCAAATGCTATAACCGAATTGGTGGTGCATTGGCGGAAGCATTAATTGGTTTGCAAGACAAAAAGTCCGCTACGAATAAATCGTCAGACGCGAAAATCAAAACGGGCGACAATTTCAAGAAAAAGAATTTGGTTGCTTGGTGCATCGTTCCATTTGATGCAAAAAACCGCGGACCAGCAGAGCGTGCCAAAATGGTTCGAGACTTGGGTCTTCGTCGTGTTGCCTACGACTGGCGTAAAAACCATATACCTGAATTTGAAACGGAAATTCTTGAGTACAAGAAAAACGACATCGAGTACTTTGCGTTTTGGAATTGGGAAGAATCAATGGAGCCGTTGATTCGCAAACATGGAATCAAGCCGCAGATTTGGGACATGTATCGAGGACAGCTGCAGGGAACCGAGGAAGAAAAAATCGAACAAATGGTCGATCAATTCTCCGCCCGAGCCAAAACGGCGAAATCACTCGGTTTGAAATTCGGCATCTACAACCATGGCGGATTTGCGGGTCAACCGGAGAACATGATCGCGGCTTGCAAGCTGCTGCGCCAGAAACATGGCCTCGACAACGTTGGCATCGTTTACAACTTTCACCATGGTCACGAACATATTGAATCTTTTGCCAGCTCCATCAATATGCTCAAGCCATATTTGCTCTGTGTGAATCTCAATGGTATGGCCGATCCGGAATCGGTGGATCAAAAAACGAAGGCCAACAAAATCATGCCCATTGGTTCTGGATCTCACGAATCAAAAATGATTAAGGCATTGGTTGAAACTGGCTACGATGGCCCGATTGGAGTGCTTGGTCATCGAAAAGAAATGGACGCGAAAGAAGCCGTTCAATTGAACTTGGACGGTTTGGATTCGATGATCCGGATTTCAGGAAAGTAGCCTATAAATTTGATGTCTCACGACTCATTCTTGTACCAACGCTATTTCGTTTCGACAATTTGTCGCATTACTTCCAAAGGGAGTGCCATCGCTTCGATTGGAACGTCGTCACCAGTAGATGGCGTTTGGATGCCATCATTCTTGGGTTGTACCGCAGAACCAGCGGTGGCACCTGCAACAGAGGGAGGAAGTTCTTTTCGTTTCTCTTCGACTCGTTTGGAGAGATCCGCGATGTTCTTTTCCAAGTCTTCCTTGGACATTTTCATGATCTCTTCGTAGGTAAATTCGACTTCGTCAGCTGGCTTGGTCATCAAGAGTTTGGCTTCTTTGGATGGCTCGACGCGATTGCATCCGGATGCCAACATCAAACCCAAAAGCCCGATCCCAAAAATGACGGAAAGTGATTTGAAACCAGAGGTCGGAGAGCAACAGGCAAACATAAATAACTCACAGAAAAAACATGACGTCGACGGACCAACTACGTTGACCATGACAACGTGTCCCAGGACAAGTTTAACTGGAAATGCGTCATTCTAAAAATGGGCGAATCAAAAAACAGCAGATTCCGCGACCAAATCGATCCTTAAACAGGATGGGAAACCACGCGCCGACGGGCAAAAAACTACGGTCAGCCAAGTTGGATCGGATGTACCCCACCCATTGCCAGACCAGTAAAGACAATCCCAATGACCGTCGTGAAGATGGCAACAATTTTGCCAGAGCGAGTCAACCACATTCGTTGCGGGTCCCGTCGCCCATTCGCCATATCTCGTAAATCTTGATTGGCGGCCCGCCAGGTAAACCAGCTCACCAAAACACCGACGACAGGAATCCAACACGCCAGCACTCCGAAGATGGACCACAGCACAATTCCACGACTCCGATCCGCTTTGATCCAATCGCGAGCACGTGAAATACGATTCCGTTTTGATGTCAATTCTGGAATATAGATGACTTCTGAGTTGGGCGGCATCGGAACGGAATCATCCGAGATGTACTGAACATTGCCGGGACCCAATCGAGGACGAGTCGAAGGCGGCGCAGACGACGAAACGGGTAGTGCTTCGGGTAAATCCGCCGGTTCGGCTTGACTGTTGAAACGTTCTACGATCGCCGTTGCCGCAGTCACTTGAGTCATGGGGGAGGCCGGCCGATCTGGAGGTGAATTCATGATCGGGTTGGCTTGGGAATCAAACGTATTTAGCGAGCCGCCTTGTTCGATATGCTCAATTGCGGCAATCAAGCTGGACGTTGATTGGAAGCGGTCCTCAGGTTTCTTGGCCACCATGCGTTGAAAGAGTCCGTTGACCTCATTGTCTTCGGGAAATCCAGTTTCGATCTGCGGGATTGCGTCGGAGCGATGAGCAAGAATTGTTTTGACGACCGTGTCTCTGGAAAACGGACTTCGCCCGGTCAACAGTCGATACAACGTGCAACCAAGCGAATAGATATCGGAACGAACGTCGGCCTGTCGAGTGTCTTCGGCCTGTTCAGGCGACATGTACTCGACGGTTCCCATCACTTGCCCGGTCGTTGTCAACTGCGTGACTTCCTGATTGATCGTTGTCCCAAGTCTTGCCAAACCCATATCCAAAATCTTGATCACACCTTCGTCATTGAGCAAAAGATTGGAAGGTTTGATGTCACGGTGAACGACGCCTTTTCCGTGCGCGTAGTTGAGACCCTTGGCAGCTTGAGAGACATAGTCGAGCGCCATCGGGATGGGGATGGGACCAAGTTGACTGAGAACTTCGGCAAGGTCATGACCGGGCACATACTCCATCACGAGGTAGTGAAATCCGTGGTGTTCACCGGCATCAAACGACAACACGATATTGGGATGTGTCAGCTGAGCGGCAACTTTGACTTCCTGATAAAAACGGGCAACCGCATCTTTGGATTCCAACACGGTAACGGGAAGAACTTTGATTGCGACTTGGCGATCCATTCTTCGATGACGAGCCAAGAGCACTGTGCCCATCCCGCCTTGGCCGAGTTTGTCGATCACGACATAGTCGCCAAAATAGATGTCGCTCGCTTTTCCGTCGCGAAACTTTTGCGCTTGATACTCTGTAATGTGCCCGTCGTCGATCAGCTTTTGCAGCAGTACCTCAGTGCCGGTTTCTATCTCAGCTCCATACTTGGTCGCTTGGTCAGAAGACAAGAGACCAGCAGCAGTCAATTCATGCAGAACTTCTTGAGCTGATTCGGACATGCTGTCGTTCGAAGAAGATGGTTACGATCGAATACTCGTTGACTTGACCCATCTCAACTCAATACAAAAGTGCGATCGATCTGATACAGTTTACTCCATCGACCATTTTAATAGAAATCCAATTATCCCGATCAACGACGGAATCGAACAATGGACGCAAAAGCGGCGATCAAAGTGGCCCTGGACACCGCGGAGATGATTTCAATGGCCTATTTGGAGGACCTGACGGACGAAGAAATGCTGATCCGACCGGTACCCCAAGCGAATCATATCAACTGGCAAGTTGGACATCTGATCGCATCGGAGCACCAGATGATCAGCAAAAGTGTTCCCAATTCGATGCCGGAACTACCCGCTGGATTTGCAGATCGCTACGCATCGGAAACTGCCTCGCAAGATGACGCCAGCCAGTTTTTACGCAAAGCGGACTTGATCGCCGAGTATCGAAGACAACGAGCTGCGACGTTGATTGCCCTGGAAAAAATGACGCCAGAGACGCTTGATCAGGAGACCGACGAGTCGATTCGCAGCTACGCACCGACAGTCGGAGCGGCATTTGTCTTGCAAGATGCTCACTGGATGATGCACGCAGGACAATGGGCGGTTGTTCGTCGAAAGCTGGGCCGAAAACCGATTTTCTAGTAGCGTTCGATTCGCAAGCAGCGATGAATGTTCGTCAGCCGTTCAGTACTCACTCGGATCGGCCATCGTTGCTCGAAGAGCGTCAGCTTGGTCTTTGGGCAACGTGACCAGCAGCGGTACCATTGTGAAATTGCCAAACATGGTCTCGTTTTTCATCTCAGATTAGGGCGATCCATCATCAAAAAACCACTGAAATCGAAAATCGGATGACGCAAGCCTGCAGAGGAAGGGCCAATAAGCCGAAAAATACTGCTGTCGCCCGTATTTTGGCCCTCGACCATGTTTTTCGAATTGGCTAGAATGCGACACTCGAATGGACGGAATTGACCGTCCTATTTTTGTTGGAATGGTGTCAGAGAACACGGAATCAAAATGTACGCGATCATTGCTGACGGCGGACGTCAATACAAAGTAGAAGAAGGCCAGATCCTCGAAATCGATTACCGTGAGGCCAATCCTGGCGATGAACTGGTTTTTGATCGCGTCTTGGCCGTATCTGACGATTCAGGAATCAAGCTGGGAAAACCGACCGTCGAAGGTGCAACCGTCAAGGCGAAGGTTCTCGGCGAAACCAAAGGTGACAAGATCTTCGTCCAGAAATTCCGACGTCGAAAGAACAGCAAGACACGCACAGGTCACCGTCAAAAATACGTGAAAGTACAGATCGCAGGCATCGCCTAATAACCTGTCGATCAGACAGCAAAATAATTTGAAAAGACCTGATCAATTGATCGGGTCTTTTTTTATTGGTGTGGCAAGTTTCGGACTTTGGCTCCGACATGCATGTTCATGATGGATCCTGTGGCAGTCGAACCAGCGCCGTTGTTCCTCGACCTGGCAGGGATTCGAACTCAACCGATCCTCCTAATCGACCAATGACGTTTTGAGCCAGAAACACACCAAGCCCCATCCCTTTACCGGGGGCTTTGGTCGTAAAAAATGGTTCGCTGATCCGCTTTAATTGCTCGTCCGACATACCTTGTCCTTGATCGCGAATCTTCCACAACCAGCTGGAAAGCTCTCGTTTTACATCGACGAATACCGCGCGGTCGGTTGGGTCGGCATCAATCGCGTTTTGAATCAAACCTCTCATCGCTTGGCAAAGAGCGTCGCGTGGCACCAGAATGGTTTGCTGTTTGTCATCATTGGCCATCTCAACCTGGACTCGACCACGATCGATGATACCGTCGAGCGATTGCAATGTGATTTCTTCGATGCTGGTCGGCTCAATTGATTCACCGATGGTTTCACCCGCATGACTGGACATTCGATCGATGATTTTGCGGCAGCGATCGAGCTGACTTCGAATCAGATGGACATCTTCGATGACTTCTTCGGCGCCGGGAAAATCGGGTGGATGTTCTTCGAATGCTTGCTCGACATCGCGGGCAACGATCGCGATGGTGCTCAGCGGCGTTGCCAATTCATGTGCTGTGCCTGCAGCCAGTGTGCCCAACGCCTCTACTTTTTCGCTGTTCGCTTGCAGCTGTTGAGCTCGGCGGATCTCAATCTGTTGTCGACGAAGTTCATCTGTTAAACGAGTCATGAAATAGGTAATGACACTGGAGCAAGTTGCAAAAGCAGCCAAGAATCCCATGTGCTCCAGTGTAAAACTCTTCCAGCTGGTCACTGTGTTGAGGCCCAGATCCAGCTGCTCAACAGGGTAGTGCATGAACATCAGTATTGAAAAACAACCGATCGTTAACGCATTGATTGCCCAGGCCCAGGATCGATTCAGCAGCAACGCTGACAGGCTCAGGTTCACGAAAAAGAATAAACAGAACGGATTGTTTGGCCCGCCCGTGGTCCATAGCAATGCAGTCAAGCAAAGGATGTCAAGTATCAAGACCAACCCAAGAATCAGGTTCCAGGGAAGTGGCGATTCGTCCAAGTTCAATCGCTGGTCAATCGTTCGCCAGCGACCAAACCAGACGCTCAGAAACAGGTTGGAAATGACGGTCAAAGCGATCACAACCACAAGCGCCCACGCCATCGGGATCTGCATTTGAAATAGCAGCATGGAACCGATAATCGTGGCAATCTGTCCGATGATCGCAACCCAACGCAGCTGCAACAACCATCGGGCGTTGGCAAAATGATGATCGCCAGTCGTGATGTTTCGTGAGGTGATCAAAAAATCGTGACAATCTTGTTGAACAGAAAGGGGAAACAAAAAATCAGCGCCACCAAAAATCCGTAATA
Source organism: Planctomycetota bacterium (assembly GCA_038534355.1). GTDB lineage: Bacteria > Planctomycetota > Planctomycetia > Pirellulales > Pirellulaceae > Mariniblastus. The sequence goes on along the minus strand of JBCAWX010000016.1, from coordinate 99,200 downwards.
GTGCAACCAGTCACGGTGAACGCCGTTTCGCCAATCCCCGATCATGGCAATCAAAGAACCGAGAATCGCGACGAAAGATCCAATGGAAATGGCAAATCCTATCCAACTAAGCACACCGAGAAACCCTTCGCGAATCCAATCGAAATAAAATGCGAAATAGCTCAAGTTTATCGTCAATGTAATCAACGTAACGGCCAACCAGAGCCAGGTGCAGATCCGCCAACGAAGTTCAAATCGAAACAGGGCATACACCAGCAGCAGGACACACGAAAGATCGGCCAAGATCCTGAACATCGCAGCGACCATCGTATAAAACTCACCAGTATCGTTGTTTGCAAAGGCCATCAAAAGAAACTGAAAGTAGTAGCCACCATAGTAGATCCAGAAGTAAGTTCCGATCAAATGTCCCGGCTGCAGGTTCCATGTCCGTCGATCGTTTGCCGAGTTGCCTCGCCGGATCACGTTAATCAAGAAGACGGGTAGAAAAGTTAGACCGAATCCATAGCTGATCCCATACAAGACAAAGTAAACCGATGAAATACTCTGCATGTTCTGAAACAGCGGTTGAGAGCGAAGCGCCAAGCGACTTATCGTGAAAAAGATCGCAACACAAGTAGTCGCCACGATCAAGTCAATCGTTTGAATGCGAGAGTTCCCGCTTTCGGTATCGGCCTTCGATGGAAGCCCCGGTTTTTCGGAGCTACTTTCGTCGTTCATGCTGTACCTTCGTCAAAGCCGAAACGATCTCGCTCGAGAGTTTTACCGTCGACTTGTTGGCTTCCTCAAGTGATGGTCTTGGTTTCATTCTGGGGCGCTTGTGGCCAATGTGAGTCAGCCAAGCATCTCGATAGATCAACTGCCGTTTCTCAATCAGGGAATTTAGCCGCGCGGCCGTTTGGTACGATGGTTTGTATCCCCAAGCTTGAAGGATGGTTGTTGCGAGTACATCATGGCCTTGCTGATCCAGATGAACTCCGTCGTTTGACATGACGAATTCCGGATCCGTTTTGCGTTGTTCTTTCACATACCGAAGCACAGGCTCGCGAAGGTCGATCACGTTGACCTGTTCCTTTTGAGTCAGCACCCACTCAGCATATTTTTTGAGTACGTCGTCGTCATAATTCTCATAGATCGCGAACCATGCGAATGACTCTCCATCACGTTTGACCAGTTTGTTTTTCTTTCGAAAGGGAAGGGGGTCAAAGGGAGGTGGCGTTAACAGGGTCAGGTGAATGTTGCGCTGCTTGGTGGCTTCGATGATGCCGCGAATTCCATCCTGGTATTTCTTAAAACGGGTCTCATCAAATGGGTGGTAGATACCATCATTCATGCCGTAGCAGGCAACCACCGCATCTGGTTTGCATTTTTCAAGACAACGAATCAACCGCTCATGGACGTCAGGCCGGGGGAAAGGATGGTCTGGCTCGGACAACCCTGAACAAGTCTCACTGGGTAAACCGGCATTGATGATTTCAACGGATTGACCATCGAGCAAAAACTGAGTTTCGATCATCGCGATATAGTGGCCCGCGTAGGTGATCGAGTCACCCAAAAACAGAATTCGCTGACAGTCTTTCGGCGGGAATGTCGTCTCTTGGCCAACCGCCGTGGAACGAGTAGCAAGTGAAATCGAAATCCAGAATCCGACACAGCCGAGCAACCACCAGTGATCAAGTGTGCTCCCACAAGTTCTCATTGAGCAGAACAATTGATTCATGCGTGGATCCTCGACTTCAGGTGAAATACCAATCAACTGGGAGAATTGTAATTGTGCGGGCAACGGAATCCGACGACTGATACGTATTTGTCGGTAAAACGTTCTCGTCAACGTTGTTTTTCGCCCGATTTTTCTACCGCATCAACGATGACGGCGACCGGTCATGACCTACAGTTACATTCCACTGAGCATCAATGAACTGAATGAAAAGCTGGCCTTATGAATCTGACTTGCCATCAATGTTCGAATCCGATGACACAGCGTCACAATCAGGATTATCTTGTCTGCGAAACATGTCGCGTTTATCAGTTTCCAACATCGATCGAATCATCGGTTGACCCAATTGTGCCATCGGGCCGAACGATCGAATTCCAGTGTCCCTCGTGTGCTGTCGATCTGGAAGTTGGCATTTTGCATGACATGATTGATGTTTGTTTTTGCAACCAATGTCGCGGATACGTGATTGATAGCCCGTCGTTTCATCCGCTCGTTCATGAATTGCGCAGCCATTATTCTGGCGAAGCCGACCAGCCGAGTCCGCTCGATCCGAAGGAGCTGGATCGGGTCGTCCAATGTCCAACTTGCCTCGATTCCATGCAAACTCATCCGTACTATGGCCCTGGGGCGGTTGTGATTAACAGCTGCTCGGGGTGCAAAATCAACTGGATGAACCACGGAGAGCTGGCTCTGATCATGCGAGCCCCCGGCAAGCGGCCGAAGCCGGACGAGTCACCTTTCACCTTGCCACCGGTGAAGATTGATACTACGGATCCTGTATACGAACTGTTTTCCGATAACGTCGCCCTCCAGACGTTACGAATATTCACCGGTTTCGGTCCCTAGTTTTGACTTGCCACGCCCGGGTGAATCGGAAACAATTCACCTGCTGCTTCCAGTTCCAGTACGAGGGTTGTTCTTGTGGTCACCATCCTGGTCGTTGAGGATTCATCTGTTGACCGAATGCTAATCGGCGGTTTGCTTGCCAAAGAGGGCGTGACCGGTGGTGGGGATTGGGAAATAGAATTTGCCGTCGATGGTCAAGAAGCGCTGGAACGGCTGGATTCGAAAGATTCCCCCGAGATCGATTTGGTCGTCACAGACCTGCAGATGCCGCGTATCAATGGATTGGAGTTGGTCAAAGAGATTCGACGGACCCGACCCGAACTCCCGGTGATCCTGATCACTTCGCAGGGAAGTGAAGAGATTGCCGTCGAAGCGTTGCGTGCTGGCGCGACCAGTTATTCACCAAAATCACTTCTTCGAGCGGATCTCGTTCGCACGATTCGACAAGTCTTGCAGATGTCTGCCTTTATGCGGTACGAGCACGACACGACGGTTCTGCCAGCACCCCGACAGATCGCTTTTGTGCTGGAGAATGACTCCAGCTTGATCGGTCCGACCATCGAACATCTACAAGAGAACTTGCCCAGCTGGACCAGCCAGGATCGATGGCAGTTCGTGATGGCGATGAATGAGGCACTGGTCAACGCGATGCATCATGGCAATTTGGAAGTCGCATCGAAGTTGCGCGAAAGCGAAAACGAAGAAGAGTATTACGATGAGATTCGTAACCGCAAAAATTTGCCACCGTTTTGTCATCGTCGTGTGCGCGTCGAAGCCGAGTTTTCAGATCGTCACATTTGCGTGCAGATCTCGGATGACGGAAGTGGGTTTGATCCCAGCCGCGTCGGCGATCCGACAGAAGATGTGAACTTGAACAAAGTCTCTGGCCGCGGTCTGTTTCTCATCCGCTCGTTCATGGATCAAGTTGCTCATAACTTGACCGGCAATCAGATCACGATGACCAAACTGCGCAAAGATGAAACTTGATCCTTCAGATTCGCATTGACCTCTGCGTTTGGTCGTACGTACCAACAGGTCGCTGAACTTACTGTTTAGGAAATTCGTAACTGTATGTTGCCCGCTCCGCGTTCGGTTGTCGTGCGTAAATCAAAACGGATTTTAGCGGGTTGTACTTTAGATCGAATCGGGCACCCGCTCGCGTGATGAACTTGTTCAGCTTGTAGCGACGCTCTTCGCGAGCAGGAATCGGCTCGACATCATAGATCTGATAAAAGCGATTGATGTGGATGTTTAGCATTGTCCAATCGACATCGCTGTTGTTTTGAATCACCAAAACGCCATCTTCTGCTGGCGGGCGTTGTTCGAACGGAACATCGTAAAATTCCGCTGGCGGAGTTCCCTCAGCATAGACGCTTGCTTGCAATTCACCTTCGTAGACGGAAGGCAGAACAGACCAGAGAAGGGCGATGGTGATGGTCGGCATAGCCACCATCAAACCTAACAATGACGTAAGCTGCCACGATGCCAATCGTGGTGACATTTGTTGTTCCGCAGAGTTGGAAACTGGAGTATCCATGGAACGATGGGTGGTTTGGAGGGTTTGGTTCAAGGGTACGCTACCGGGCATGACTTGGATTCGGCCAGTTGGACTAAGGTAACCGAAATTCACTCAGATCAAACAACATCCAGCTGATCGGCTCTCGGACACTGATAGTTAATCGGGCATTAGACGGGTGCCCAACAGAAAGTCAATGATTCCACGTTTGGGCGACAAAATGGCGACGAACACGCCCAAGGTGCTGATCAACATCGACGCTAACATCGAAAGAGCGGCAATCAATACAAGGTTTTCATTGTGCGTCGTTTCGTAGTCGACCGATCCAGGTTCGGACGCGGACTCGTGAATTTGTGCATCGGTATAGATCAACGACAGGATCATGGCGCCAGTGATACACATCAACGGCAACCACGACAATCCGGCTCGAACCATGTTGGCCGCCGCAGATGCCGGGCGGCCATATTTATCGCATACCTGGATCCCCATGACGCGAAACACAAATCCACCATTGAAATAGGCCGCGAGTCCCATCGGTAACAGCAACGAGCAGAAAATGCCAAAGGCATATCGGACTTCCATGGCCATCGGCAGCATATAGAAACAAACCAACCACAGACCCGAAGCAACCAACGAAAACGCCAACGCTTCAACGCCCAACGTCAATGCGAGAACGCCGATTCGAATGTCCCAAGTCAGCACGGGATTCTTTTTTTCCAAACGCGCCAATTCTGTATCGGCCCAATCCAGCGTCGAGGCACGTTTCTCGCGAGCGTCCAGTTCAACCAAAAACTGATTGAGCGATTGAGGGAGCACCTGACTTCGGTGAATGATGTCGCCCAACATCTGCAGCAACTCGACAGCATGCTCGACAGGAGTCATTTCAATACTTCTAAACTCACCGGACATCGGGCAGATTCGCGAATCTTTGTCGCTGACCGCCACCGAGCTGACCAAACGGCTATCGAGCAATTTGATATGTCCGTCCTCGTTGACCCAGACCTGTGACAAACGAACTTGCTCTGGCAATGAACCATCGGCCACGGCAGCAATCAATTCTTGAACCAACTGACGCATCAGTCGCGCATAGCCGCCACATTGATCCGGTTTGCCCATCGCGACGACTTGCTGAATCGGTATTCCCAGTACGGCTTCGTAGCCGTCCCAACGAAGACATGCAGAACCGGAACAATCCCCACCATCAATCCAACGCTGCCGCGCGTGTCGCGACAAACTCATTCTGGATACATCCGGAGCGGTTTTATTCTCACGCGTGACAATCCAAACATCACGGTCCAGTTCAGCGTCATGGGCGAGATGAACTTTGCCCGATTCAAATTCGCCCAGTAGCTGGTCCGATTGATAAGGCCCAAACTCCATCAGCGGCGTTTCTTTCGTACGCAAACTGGTTATCGGCATCTCAGATTTTTTGGCGACCTGAGACGCGCGAACGACACGCGTGCCACTGACGAGACCATGGATGCCCATCAGACGGTTGGATCGGCGCATCGTGACCATGCAAATCAAAACAGGGCCGAAACCGATCGCCAGACCAAACATCATCGACAGAATAAAATCGGCTGGATTGGTCGTTGGAGAAAAGTTCTGCGTTTGATACTGGTACCATCCATACATCATCGACAAACCCAAGCTGCAGGGAACGATGGCAGCGCGGATCCCGGCGCGGACAAAACCCGCCTTTTGATTTTCATAGTTGACCAGCTTCAATCCCATGAGCCACTTGCCGACGGTCCGTTCAAAGATCCCTTCACCCAACGAGTAGTACAACCAAAGGACCACACCAACACCGAGCGTGATGCTGATTTGAAATTTGGCTTGCACGTCCTCACTGAGCGTGCTCCCTTGATAAATCGTCATCGCCAGTATCGTCGTGACGCCGCAAACGACCGCAACAATTTGAATCAGTGACTGGTCAATCATGTAGGCAGCCAAACGACGACCCACATCGGCGACCGATTCGAAACGCGAGGCGTAAGGTAACAACGCCGCGCGAAATTCCTTGAGCGAAGGAAAGCGATCGTCTGGTGATTTCGCCAAAGATTTACGAATGATCAAGTCCAGATCACGCGGGACTTGGTCATTCTCGGATCTGGCCGAAGGGGGTGGATCACCGATAATCTGAGCCATCATCGACGTTGCATCCCCGCGATAGGGCGTCTGCCCGGTCAGCATGAAATACAGTGTCGCACCCACCGAATAAAGGTCGGTTCGCGCGTCAATTTCCTGACCTCGGATCTGTTCTGGCGACGCGTACGACGGGGTCCCCATAAAGGTGCCAGTTTTGGTCAAGTTGGCGTTTTCGCTGATCACCGATTTGGAAAGGCCGAAGTCTCCGATTTTGACTTCCGAATTGGCATCGATAAAACAGTTGGAAGGTTTGATGTCGCGATGAATCATCCCTTTCGCATGAACCGCTTGAAGACCGTCGATGATATTGATGACATAGTCGACCGCTTTTTGAACCGAAAGACTTCCCGTTGCCTCGACTTCGTCTTCGATCGTCGTTCCCGGCATCAACTCCATGGCAATGTAGGGAGATCCTTGATGGTTGCCGGTTCCATAAATGAACGTGACATGCGGATGGGAAATCTGTGCGGCCAGCTTGGCTTCCTGATGGAATCGTTTGACGGAGTCGGTGTCGTTGACCATCGCGCTGCAAAGTTGTTTCAACGCAACACGACGACCAGTTTTTTGCTCAACCGCTTGCCAGACGTTTCCCATTCCGCCGGCGCCAAGCCAATTGGTGGTTTGATACGGTCCTATGACTTCGCCAACCTTTTGTGGTGGCTCAGCGGTTGCGGTTTCGAAAACTCCTGACGGCGGAATCGTGACGTCAGCGATATCGATGGTGCGCGATGGTGGCACGGTTGCCATGGAATCAGCGGGGAGACCAGCACCGAGCGAGTTGGAACGTTGCCTTGTCGCAACGGCTGGGGCGAGTTGTTTACCGCAATGCTGACAGAACTTGGGCGCAGAATCCTTGAACGTCAGCGATTGATGGCATTGCGGACACTCGATTTGCACAGTCGGACTCGAAAGAGAAAGGAAATGGTGAATCTATTCTATTTTCGCAGGAATTTTTAGTCGACACGAATTGAATGATTCGAAGATGGTTACTCGGCAAAACGCAACCGAACTGTAGCAATTGGATCCAATCGATGGAGCAGATTGGCTATAATCGACCCTTGCCGAAAAATAGCTCGACAAGAAACATTGGGCTGCCTCGAATTAAGTTCGGCGAACGATTCTCTCCAACGCACGCAATTTCCATGAAAATACGTATCAATGTGATTTCCGGTCCCTCGGCAGGTCGGTTTTTTGATGTCGAAACTGGCCAAACGGTCATGGTTGGACGTGGCGATAAAAGCCAAGCCCAAGTCGCAGATCCTTCTGTTTCTCGAATCCATTTTCAAATCGGCTGCGACGGCGAATCAGTGACGTTGGCAGATCAGGGCAGTTCCAGTGGCACGTTTGTTGATGGCAAACAGGTTCAGAATGCGCTGGTGCCGATCGGCAGCGTCATCCAAGCAGGCGATACTCGATTTCGAGTCGAGGATTTGGATCGACCCACCGAAGCCACGATCTCTCCTCAAAATAAAGATGCCACGGCCAACGCAAAACCGCTGGTCGAACTCGCCGGTGATACGCTCGGCAACTATCAACTGATTGAGATCATCGGAAAAGCGAACTCGGGCGTGGTCTTCAAAGCGACCGATACCGAAAAAGGAACCACGGTCGCCGTCAAAGTGCTGACTCCCCAGTACACGTCCGATGACGAGCAACGAATGCGTTTTGTTCGCGCCATGAAAACGATGTTGCCCGTCAAAAGTGATCGCATCATCAATTTGGTCAACGCTGGCAAAACAGGCCCGTATTGCTGGGCGGCTATGGATTACATCGAAGGTGAAAATCTGGCTCAACTGATTGATCGAATCGGCATCGAAGGGATGCTCGATTGGCGCAAAGTCTGGCGAGTAGCCGTCGATGTGGGTCGTGCCCTGATGACTGGCTACGAACACAAAATCATTCATCGCAACGTAACTCCCAACAACATCATGCGTCGCAAAAGTGACGAAGCTTGTTTGTTGGGTGACTTCATGCTGGCCAAAGCGCTGGAAGGAACGTTGGCAAAACAAGTCACTCAACCAGGTCAGATTCTTGGAGAACTTCCGTATCTGGCTCCCGAACGCACGCGAGGTGATGCGGATGTCGATACCCGTTCAGACATGTATGGATTGGGTGCGACGTGCTACGCATTGCTGACCGGTCGACCTCCCGTTAGCGGCGGTGGGCTGACCGAGATCATTGCCAATGTCAGAAATGAAAATCCGGAACCACCCAAGAAGTACCAGCTGTCGGTCAATGATTTGTTTTCAGATATCGTGATGTCGATGATCGCAAAGGATCCCGTCGATCGACCCCAGACACCTTCTGACTTGATCGCCGATCTTGTTCGGATCGGAAAGTTTAACAACCTCGATCCTGGTTTTTAATGACGACCATTTCGAAACTTGACTACAAGCGCCCGGCATCACGAGTGTTCGTGTTGTCGATGCTTGTTTTGCTACTGTTTTCGTCGTTGGTCCTTGGTCGGCAATTGCCGACGGAAGAACCGCAGCAATCACCGCAGCAGACACGGCAATCGCCACCACCGATTCCCTTGCAACAGGGTCGAATCGAAGTCACGGAAATACCATCGCCTCGTCTCCGCGATGCCTGGGTCGTTGACCTCAGTGGAACCGTATCCGCGGAAGCGATCGATTACATCAATCGGATCGGAGACGAAGTCAACGAAGCGATCGGCCGCGAGATGTGTGTCGTTGTGATTAAAACGACTTCCGGTCGTGAACACCGACAGTTCGCCACCAATCTGTTCAATCACTGGGGTGTTGGAAAACCGGGAATCCCTATTGCGCCTTCCGCGTGGCGAGACAATGGCGTCATGCTTTTTGTCGCAGTCGATGATCGTCAAGCGGAACTGGTTTTGGGGGACGGCGTCGACAGCGATGAGAAGGTCCGGATCGCGCAACAAATCATTGATGACATCGTCGTTCCAAATTTCGCTGACGGCGAAGGTGACTCGGGTTTGTATCAAGGTTTCCGGGCGATCGCGACTCGGATCTTTGCAATCACAAATCTGAATGCACCTGCGTTGTTGCCTTCGGTTTCCGGAGATGGTGAGAAAGCTCGAGGACCGAAACGCAAACAACGAGGACCCGTCACCTGGCTGCCCTGGATTGCCGGGTTTGGCGTCATCGGTGGAATCGGTTTGTTAATTGGCGGCCGGTATTACATGCGGTACCGAACCAGAACTTGCGAAACCTGTCAGTTGCAGATGGTGTTGCTCGAAGAAGATCAAGATGACCAGTTTCTCGATCCTGGCGAACAACTCGAAGAACATCTTGGAAGCGTCGACTACGACGTGTGGGCTTGCCTTGAATGCGAGGATGTTCTGCGAATACGTTACGGCACATTCTTTACCAGCTATTCTCATTGCCCGCGATGTAACTACGTCACGGTTCATCGAGTGGAGCAAGTGTTGGTGGCTGCCAACTACACGCACGGCGGTAAAGTACGAGTGATCGAAGACTGTGGTCACTGTTCGTATGTCAATCGATACGTTTATCGAACTCCGAAGCTGGTGAAATCATCATCGTCGTCCAGCGGCGGAAGTTTTGGTGGCGGTGGTGGTGGCGGCGGAAGCGGATTCAGTGGCGGTAGCTCATCAGGCCGCGGGGCCAGCGGCGGTTGGTAGTCGGGACGTCCTCGATACTGGAGATCGTGGAACCGCGTGCAGCCAAACGAATGCCCATGCATGGTCCAAGGTATCGATGGCCTTCTAAAAAAATCGCATGAATGCTAACCAGCTGATCCATTTTCGTGGTAGCGTCCGTTAAAGACGTTCATCGCCAGTTCCTCGAGAATGCACGGTCATCCAGCAGGACCCAGCCTTGGTTCTTCTTGCTACGTAGAAGTGCAAGGGATGGTCAAGATAAAAACTGGAAATTCAGGGTGATTCTGATGTTTTTCTGGGCGCGACCCCGCTTGCTCCGTTTAAACATCGTCGTGCTAGCTGCAGAGCATCATGACGCCAAAAAAGTCCATCAGCGGAAGTTTAATTTCCCTTGTCCGCGATTCATGAAGACAACTTCACTGACGGCTACCCGACATGACCAAATTCTTGTGAAGACATCCACATAGGTGCACGGACTTTATATTTCGTCTTCAAGTTTTCTTCATCTGTCTTTTTATGATGCCGCCCGTTGAGAGCGTGTGGCTCTCCTTGTTGTTTTTGAAATTGTTGTTGTTTTTGGAAGGTACAAAATGCAACGTCGTCAAGGTTTCACATTGGTGGAACTACTCGTAGTAATCTCGATCATCGGAATTCTGATCGCGTTACTGTTCCCCGCATTCGTTTCAATTCGTAATGCTGCTCGCTCGACTCAGTGTAAGAGTAACTTGCGACAATTCGCCATCTGCCTCTTGGCGAAAGCTTCTAACAGCCCTAGCGGAAAATTCTGCTCGGGTGCTTTCGACGGCAAGCGTGATGGTGCAATTGACAAATTTTCATGGGTTGCAGACTGCATCAAGCAAGACGTAACTCCGGGCACACTTCTTTGCCCTTCTTCAATCTGCGTCGGTTCGGAAAAGCTGAAAGCTTCTTCGTCTGAAGGTGGTGCTGCGAGCCCGGCTCGCGCAGGTGTTGGCTTGACCATGGGCGGTATCGTCTCTGGTGACTCTCTCGATGTTCAGTTGGCTAAAGTTGTTGAAGCTGGTTACAACACCAATTACGCAACTTCATGGCACCTGGCTCGTTCACGTCCATTGTTCTCCGGTAACACCGGAGATCCTGTTCTTCGCGGTAACTTGAAGCAGTGGTACAACACAGGTGGTACTCTTCAGATCACTGAAGGTGCTTTGACACTTCGTACTCTGGATCGTGGAAGCGTTCCTGCTTCTGCCATCCCAATGATCGGTTGTGCAGCTCAAGGTGATGATGATGGAACTACAGACGCTGACGGTGTTCTCGGAACTGATATTTCTGAGCGACTTGGCCTGACCGCAGGTGTTCCATTGTGCGAAACCATGAACGATGGTCCAGCGACCGTCGATGGACCACAGAACATCTTCGTTGCTAACGCCATGACTCCTCTGAGCACATTCAAAACGCCAACGGCTGGTTACCCATTCGCTGGTGAAATCTCCGCTGCTGTTGCTGACGGTGGCCCTCCAGTTCTCCAAGACTTGCGTGACTGGTACGCTTGGCACGGTCAAACCGTCAACGTGGTCTTCGCTGATGGAAGTGTTCGTACGCTTGAAGATGAAAACGGCGACGGATTCATCAACCCAGGTTTTGCTCCCTTAATGCCATCTGCTGACTTGACAGGTTACCTCGACGGTCTCTGCGAAGTTGATCCAACAAGCTGCTTCCCAGGAGCTTTGTTGAACGAAGGTTTGCCACCAAAGACTTTCGAGTAAGCTCGAAAACGATCAGCGTTAACGCTGACCTTGTTTAAAATCACCATTGATTTTCAGCTTGTCTTTAGTCCCGGGTTTTTTACCCGGGGCTTTTTTTATGGCTGGTTTGGCATGCTAGCAGACAACGATTGTAAATGTCTATTTGTCCAGAGAGCCCTGTGATCCAAAATGCTCGCTTGCATGATGCCACGACGACTCAACTTGAATGACACCATTGACGAAGGATCACAAAAATGGCCAGGTCACGGCTCAAGTCACTCTTATCACGACAGCTTTCTCGTTTGCTGATTTTCATTTGCTTGTTCTACTTCGGCGGGCAACTGTTTCGAATCCAACCAGCGGTCGCTCAAGAAGACGTGTTTGGTGAAATGAATTTGCCCATTCAGCCATCACCCGAAGTGGAAACAATCCGTGAAGGCCCACTTTCACGGCTGGACGCGGATTTGAAAACGGCTAACTCAGGTGTTGAACTGAAAACGAAGACCAACCAGCAGGCGAAGAGATCGGGTTCCTTTACAACTTCGTTTGACGACCAATTCTGGACCTACTTGTTGTCCAACAATTACAAACATTGGGCGCCGCTGTCCAACAAGCCGACGGAGTTCTATCAATCGGAATCAGCCATGTTCCGCGATCGGGACGATTCAGTTCACAACCCCCATACGAGTCTCTCAAAGGTCTATATGAATCGGACGGCGGCAGGTGATCCGAAGAGCCCACCCGTGGGTTCTGTGTTGATCATGGAAAACTATCGATCTGATCGCTCGCTCCAATCGATCTCAGTGATGTACCGGACGGCTGGATTTAATCCGCAAGGCAACGATTGGTATTGGGTGAATTTCAACCCGGACGGATCGGTGACACGATCCAAGGAGTTCAACGTGAACGGTTCGAAAGGAATCGACTTGGCCGGAAACCAAGTGACGTTTGCTTCATCGAAAACGACGTCAGTGCGATTGGCGGGTCGAACCTCCTCGTGTATCGCCTGTCATCAAAAATCGATCGATGACTTTGCGTTTTTCAATGACCCTCGTCGGTCGCAACCCACGGCGACGCCGGCTCGCGTTGCCAGCAAAAAATAGTTGAGTAGCCGAGTCGGTACTTTGCTCGATCAAACTCAATTCTGTTTGGGCACGGCAAAACTCAAATGATGCGTTGCATGCCAAGTTTGCATGACCAGCCATTGCTCACGGTTCAGATTTCCCAACAAGGGATGAAATGGCTGGAACTCTGTTTTTGGGTCGGTCAGTTGATCGACCAACTCGTGAAAGCGATGACTGACAGTTCCCAGATCTTCTTCTTCCTGCGGTGCCAGAGATACCGGCACACTTGCTCGCATGCGAATCGGTTTTCCCCGACGCATCATCGGTAGCATCACGAGCTTTAGAATTGGCCTGAGAAAGAACGGATAATGAAAATCGGGCCGTTCGTGCATCATCTCCATGGTCAAATTCAGGTGTTTTAGAATTTGAGCCAACGACCAATTCCCGGTCAGCTCATAGCCACCGTCGATTAATTGGCGAACGTCATAACTGGCATCACGCAGCGTTTTGAATCTGAGATTCAAGCGGCGTTTCATTTGGGACATCAATGATTCTCCAGAGATTTTTAGCAACGACGCCACCGGGCAGCGACACTTACACGGTTTCCATCTCGAGGGAACGAGTTTTTCCGGGGCCAAATCGCTGGAGTCCGACGATCCGAAGACTGGCAGGATTGTGAACTGGTCCTTCTGCCAGCAGCCGATGATCAAGTACCAGCATGGAAAAACGTGCAAAATTTCGCACTATCGGGGTTTCGTGAAAGGAAACATGGTCCCTTTCGTCGCATCAAGGTACGATTGGCGAAGAACAGATTCTTACTTGATCACGAGCAAAATCTTGACAGATTCGAAATCAGAGACAGTCCCAGCGATCGACGGGGCTGCTCAACAAGATGCACCGAGCGTGGATCCACAGCAGTGGGTCCAGCAATACGGCGATTACCTGTTTCGGTATGCCAATGCGCGGCTGCGCGATGCCAATGCTGCTGAGGAAGTCGTGCAGGACACGTTCCTCAATGGAATTCGATATCACGAGCAATACTCAGGAGCTGGGACGGAGCGTGCCTGGTTGTTGGGAATTCTCAAACGAAAAATTATCGACTTTGTCCGCAAGCGAAATCGGCAACAACGCGTCGGCCAATACGAAGACGATCACGATCCGACCAATCAACTGTTCGACGCCAAGGGGAACTGGAACAAAACCGCGATTCCCTGGTCGGTACCACCGGAGCGTCCGATCGAATCTTCTGAACTTTGGCAAATCGTCAAAGACTGTTTGACACATCTGCCGTCCGGTCAGGCGGATGTGTTTACGTTGAGTGTGATGGAAGGGATGGATTCCGACGAAATTTGCGACACCCTTTCGATCACCCCATCCAATTTATGGGTAAGGATGCATCGGGCTCGGCTGGGCTTGGCCAAGTGTGTTGGCAGCAAGTGGTTTTCTGCGGATGAGGTTTCAAACGATGTTGAATAGTAAGCAAGCGACCGAATTGGTTTCCAAATCACTGCATGGACGATTGTCGATTGACGAACAAGTCGCAATGGAAAAGCATCTTCAGGAAAACGAAGAGCTAAGACATTTCGCCGACCTATCCAAGGCAATTCACAACTCCGTCAGTGACATCGGCGTACAGTCACGCGATGGTAGCGCATCCGTAGGGCCTGGCTTGAGTCGTGATGCGAAATCACGCTTACAGGACTCGGTGATCGCTGCCTTGGACGGCTCGGCAAGCGAGATTGACCCGGCACTTGCCCGGACATTTGATGTTCGCGAAGAGGATACGGTTTCGAATCCAGACCGCATTGTCCAGCCGGGCGATTTTCGGGAGTCCAGATCCCGTTTCACGCTGCTTCGTCAGATTGGCGAGGGTGGTTTGGGGCGAGTCTGGTTGGCTCGCGATGAAAAACTGAATCGCAATGTGGCACTCAAGGAGATGAATGAGACGGCGCTGCAATTGCCAATGGCTTGGCAACGCTTTAATCGGGAAGCCGAAATCACCGGACAGTTGGAGCACCCGAACGTTGTTTCGCTATATCAATACGGAAACGAATCTCGCAGTGGCGAGCCTTATTACGCGATGCGTTTTGTCGGCAAACGAACGCTGGCCGACGCGATCGAAGAATACCACGAACGTCGTCGGACTGGCGCTTGCGATGCGATCGTTTTGCATCGTCTGCTGACCGCCTTTCTCGATGTATGTCAGGGAATTGCCTACGCGCATTCGCGTGGTGTGATTCATCGCGATCTGAAACCGGACAATATTGCGCTGGATAGTTTTGGCCAAGTGATCGTCCTCGATTGGGGTTTGGCCAAGATCACCTACGAGAGTGAGATCGGGATCCGGTTATCGGGTGAAGCCGATCTGACCGATGCAGCGATTGCCCAAACGATGGCGGGTGAAGTTATCGGAACGCCGCTTTATATGGCACCGGAACAAGCTGCTGGTGATCTTGATGCGATCGACAAACAAACCGATGTGTACGGTTTGGGCGCCATCTTGTTTGCAATTTTGACTGGCGTTGCACCTCATGAGTCGAGCCATATCAATTCTGGCGGCGACCTGAACGTGCGAGATATTCTCAAAGCGATTGCGGAAGAAGACTCGCCGCGTCCACGTGACTATCGTGACTCGGTGCCGTTGGAACTGGAGCAGATTTGCCGCAAAGCGATGGCGTTCAAAAAATACGCTCGATATGAGTCCGCCGTCGCTTTGGCAAACGACGTCGAACGTTGGATGGTCGATCAGGGGAGCCGTCAGAGTCAGTATGAGAATCTTCGACTCGATGGCCGCGAACTGCGAAACAACGTCCAGTCCGCTGTTCGTGACCTGGAAACCAACGTACGTTTCATGTCCAAGTTGCCGCCGATTCAAGAATTGATCATGGCGGAAGAGCCAGAAGAAATCAGTGTCTGGCGAGAACGTCTGTCGACTATCTTTGAAGGGATGCTGAACGCGAAATCCGATTTTCGCAGCGTCATATACAGTCGCGTCGATGGCGATCAGTTCACCGAATTGGTTCGAGTGGAGCGGCATAGCACCGATCACTCAACCATTCGCTCAATCCCACGCAGTCGTTTGAGAACGGGTCCGATCAGTGAATTCTCATCGAAGGTGTTAGCCAAGAATCCGGATGAGGTTTTGACGTCGTTAGCGTGCTCGCCACTGTGTGGTACACCTCAGCCGGACGAGCATCGTCAGCTATCGTTGGTCGCCGGAGTGCCTGTTTTTGATCGCACAACCGAGGAAGTCTTTGGAGTAGTGCTGATTGAGTGTGACCTTAATCGGGTTCTGCACGAGCAGCTCAATCGACGATTCACGGCCAAAAATGTTGTGATCGCCTGCGATACGTTCCAGGTGATTGCTCATTCGAATGACCAAGAGGGAATCATCAGCGAAAACTTTGGACGTCCACTGATGGAACTGTTGCCGCAGTTTGGTCGGGCGAAAGAAGAACTGCAATCAAAGAGCGAATACATCGACGAGATGGATCGTTTGGTTTACGGAGCCCGCCTCTGGCTGGTGCCAAAAAAACACGGCATCATGTTTTTGCTGAGCCAATAGGTCCGCAGCTCATTGACTGGGGCTGTTGCGACCTTGTTCAAGCTTTGTCGCTTTCAGACTGAGTCTTTCGGGACGTTGACCAAGATATATCGGCGTCCCGATTCCAACGTCAGTTCAGGCTGACGACAGGGCCGCTGCTGGTGTGGTCGGTAATCACGGTCCCGATCAACGTATGAGCGGCAACTTCGTAGATACCGATCGGGATGGTTTGCCCAACCAGTCGCGATGTGCCGTCAAAGACCACGATCCGATCGCAATGGGTCCGACCGGTCAATTGAATTGGTGTTCCATCGGTTCGAGGTTTGCCGTTGGAGCGGTCATTGACTTTGACATCCGAACGCTTGCTTGGTCCTTCGACCAGAACATGCACCGTCTCGCCAAGGAACTTCTGGTTGTCTTCTTCGCTGATCCGGTTTTGAACATCCAGCAGTTCGTTATTGCGACGACGTTTGACATCAAAGGGAACATCGTCCGGCATCCGTTCGTGTGCTTTGGTACCGGGTCGTTCGCTGTACTTGAAGATAAAACTGTTCTTAAAACGGCACTCTTCCACGAGTTGAACGGTCTGTTGAAATTCGTCTTCGGTTTCGCCAGAAAAACCAACAATAAAGTCACTCGAAACCGCCGCAGCATCGCCCAGCGTTTCGTTGATACGAGCCATCATGTCACGGTAGTCGCCCACGGTATATCCGCGTTTCATCCGTTTGAGAACTTCGTCAGATCCGCTTTGCAGCGGCACGTGCAAGTAAGTCGAACATTTCTCCAGATCACGAACAGCCGTGAGCAGTTCATAGCCCATATCTTTGGGGTAGCTGGTTACGAACTTGATTCGCTCGATGCCGTTAATGTCGTGCAATTGGTAAAGCAGATCTGCGAGGCGAGTTTGTTTCCCATCCCCATCGACGTGACGGTAGCTATTGACGGTCTGACCCAACAGTGTGATCTCTTTGCAACCTTGGTCGGCGAGAATGACAGCCTCATCAAAGATCGTCTTTGGGTCGCGACCCTGTTCTGGTCCTCGGGTCATCGGGACGATGCAATAGGTGCAGAACTTGTCGCAGCCGATTTGAATCCGCAGAAACGCCTGAAACGGTGTTGGCCGCATGGTTGGGTCGCGTAGCGGATCAAACGTTTCATGGCTCCGCTTGATGTCGGCGATTTTTCCAGCAGTTCGTCCGAGGCTGACGGCGGTGTGTTGGCCACCTTCCAGTCTGGCTTTTTGAATCAGCGAAGGGATCTCTTTAAGTTGCCCCGGCCCGACGACAATGTCGACATAGGGTGCACGTTGGAAGATCAGTTTTTGATCTTTTTGCGCCATGCAGCCCATCACGCCGATAATTTTGTGAGGGTGTTTTTGTTTTTCGGCGCGGAGTCTGCCGAGGGCACTATAAGTCTTGTTTTCAGCTTGTTCACGAACCGAGCAGGTATTGAACAGAATCGTGTCAGCATCCGCGACCGTATTTGCCAACTCATACCCTTCTCGGCGCAAGCTGGCGACCACCATTTCGCTGTCCAGCATATTCATCTGGCAGCCAACGGTTTCGATATAGAGTTTGTGCGTGGCCGTTGATTCGGCAGAAGTCGAAGATGACATGGGTCGGGGGTTGGTTTCCAATCAATGGCAAGCCCGAGTTGGGCTGAGAAATGATCCGACCAGTTTAGCATGAAGCGAAAATCCGGAAATGCGAAAACCGGAAATGCCAGTGCGGTTCAAGCGAACCGGTCATCGACTTGGGGCGGATTTCCCCGAAGAAAATCGGCAATCGGCATCGGCTTTTTGCCAGCAGGTTGGATGATCAGCAGTTCCAACCCACCATCACCCGTCGCGATGACCAATCTATTTTTGTCGACCGACAAAACGTGTCCGGGTTGCGTGTCCCTGGCATCCAGATCATCGGTATTTGCGACGGCCGCTTGATGAATGATCAATCGAACCGGTTGCTTTTTGTTTGGCGCATGCCAGTTTGAATACGTGCCAGGCCAAGGTTGAAAGGCGCGAATTTGATTCACAATCTGAGTTGCCGATCGGTTCCAGTCAATTAAACCATCGGACTTTTTTAGCCGCGGCGCTTTGGTCGCCAACGCTTGGTCTTGACGAATCCCAATCTCGGAACTGCCATCCCACGCCTCCAGCATCTGGATCGCTTGATTGACCGGCTCGACGCCAAGCTGTGCGAGACGCGGCTCAATCGTCTCGGTGGTTTCGTCCGGCTGAATCTCTGTTTCGACGGCGACCAAGCATGGTCCACCGTCAAGTTTGGCAGTCATGTGAATGATCGTTATGCCTGTCGTTGGTTCGCCGTGATAGATTGCCCAATGGATCGGCGCAGCACCACGATATTTGGGCAGCAGAGACCCGTGCAGGTTGATCCCGCCCAAGCGAGCAGCGGCCAGACAATCGCGAGACAGGATTTGGCCATAGTCACAAACCACGAACAGATCCGATTGAAACGATTCGAGCTGCTGCACCGATTCATCATCGTTGACATTGACGGGATCAAAAATTGGCAAGCCGATCGATTCGGCAACATCGCGCGTTGGGTTCTCAGCTGTCTTGCGACGTTTCCCGGCATCGGCGATTGGACGAGTAAACAGCGCAACGACTTCGTGGTTTGAATCGAGCAATGACTGAAACGTCGGAACGGCAAATGGACCGGTTCCAAACATGACGATTCGCATATTGGACTCCAATGAAATTGAGGACACGAAAATGAAACGGACGCAGGGCAACGTTGTTCTACTGCGGCGGACGATCGAGCAGATCGTAAAACTTAGATCGGGTGACGATCGGCACCCGACGCTCTTCGACGTCGCGCCGGACAAAGCAAGATGCCTAGCAAAACTTGTCCTCAAGCGACTTCAATCGCTGATGGATCGTTTCATCATTTGGAAGTTCACCCGTGGCTTGTTGGCTTTGAAAAACCAGTTCAAAGTCTTCGAGCTCGCCTGCGATATTGACGCGAGCGGAATCAGAGATTCGATCAATAAACAGAACGCCTTCCAAATGATCAAATTCGTGTTGGATGGCTTTGGCCAACAAGCCATCAACGGTCTGATCAATTTCGTTTCCAGCAAGGTCATAGGCGTGAACATGAATTTGTGCTGGCCGAATGACGTTCGCATTGACACCGACAATGCTTAGACAACCTTCTTCGGCCTCGTCTGATCCCTTGGGGCTGCTTAGGACAGGATTGATGAATACCCGCTCTTCACCTTCGCCCTGTTTGCCGCTGGTGTTGATCACGAACAACTGAAACGGAAAATCAACCTGGTTGGCCGCCAGCCCTATCCCGTTTGCTTCGTACATCGCGTCAAACATCTGTTCGATGATCTTCTTGATTTCGCGATTGACCTTCTTGAGCGGTTTGCTTTTATGCCGCAACGTGGGATGGGGATATTGAACAATGTCCAAAAGAATCGAGCCTCGAAAAAAATGCGTTACAAAAATGGTGTGATGAATTGGATGGACGCGTTACGACTATTATTGATCAAGATCGAAACAACGGAAGCACTCCTCGGAATGACGCGACCTTTTGCTGATGTGCTGTGAGGTATACAAAATCGCAGGAGTGCTGGACGCCTGCACAGTTGGCGACTGAATTAAAGGGATCAAAAGTTGTTGTCAAGCTTTCAATTTAAAAATTAAAACGTATCCAACAACCGACAAAATTTTCCATCAAAATTTCCTTGACAAGCTTTGATGCATCGCCAAAATGAGCCTCCGAGTTGAAGAAAACTTCAAACCTATGACCCGGTTTTTCATCGTTGCTCAATCGTCGAAACTTCTCGACTGGACAACCAAGAAACGAGATTTGTTCAAACTGATTCAGGAAGAACCAGTTGAGATATGATTTGCACGGACTCGCAAAGACTTGCCAGGACGTTGTAAGTCAGCGGCCATTGGTGGCCCGCGTATCTCGGAACAACTCATTTCACGTCAATCCAGGTCATTGCCTGCCGGATGTCTGTTGAAACTCGTTTCAAAACCAGTCATCGATCCTAATGGACAAATCAGACGGTTTGAAGCTGATTGTGAGGTTTGCTTGACCAACCTGTGCGATCATTTTTGACATCTCAAATCAGACGACTCGCCAACCCGGCGGTTTGCATTCCAACTGGTAAACGTGGATTTTGCTGGAGCTTAAATGACTGGAATTCAGACTGTTAGGACAACCATTGGCGAACGATGGAGACACGACACGCATGATGCGTCGTCAAATCACGGGCCGCTCAACAACTGATGGAATCGACAGTTGAAGTTCGGCTAACGCCGAATGGAGATGGGGATGATTCGGGCGTGCTCTTTATAAGTCTGTAGTTAGCAAAGGAAACAAAACAAACGGAATCGACTTGGTGGATTCCGTTTTTCACGGCATGGCGGCTGTGATTACAGACAACGGATTATTTTCTGGTTTTGATTGTGCTCATTCAACAGACCAGCAAATGGCGATTGGACTGGATGCCAATCGCCATTTATTTTTTACACACCGTGCCGGTTCGCTATTCCCCGCATCCGAATTGATCTGAATTGACGTCTTCGGTCCCCACAGATGCCCTTGTCGCGTTTGGATCCAATCTTGGTGATTCGCGTGCGATCTTTGCAAAGGCGCAACAGAGCCTTGCTGCAGCGACAGGGATTGAATTCGTCGCCGCAGCACAATTAATGGAAACGGAACCCGTTACCGGGGAGTCTGAAACCGATCGGAAACCCGCTTCGGAAATCCGCCAACCGACGTACTGTAATTCGGTATTCCGGCTGCGATCGACGCTCGATGCCAATCGCTTGATGGAAACGCTGCTGCAGATCGAATCCGAATTTGGCCGGCAACGCGGCAGCCGGTGGTCAGCTCGTTCGATCGACCTGGATCTGATTCTCTTTGGCGATCAAATGATTGAAACAGAGACGCTTACGATTCCTCATCCACGCATGAGCTTTCGCAGGTTCGTCTTGGAGCCTGCTGCCGAAGTCGCTGGCGAAATGTTTCATCCAGCCTGCGGCTGTTCCGTCAGTGATTTGCTGGATTGTCTCAATCGCAAGGATCGACGGGTCGCCGTTATGCTGCCTCACGCATCTCCAATTGAGGAGTTGGTCGACGAAATTTTTAAACCCTTTGTCCGTTTTGGGAAAATATCGGTCCCTGAAAAAGTTTTTTTTAGGGAAAAATTTTTTTCGTGCAAGCATGAAATTTGTCAAATCTTTGCGAGTGAAGCTGGCAAATTTGACAGCGAATCCTCACTCATCTCAACAACCGTTCCCGAACGTTGGGAGTCGTTCAATCTGCTGATCGTCTTTGCAGATGTGACCGCCAAACAGTGGTCGAATTTGGAACGCCGTTTTGCCGGCCCGACACTGTTGATTTCAACTCAGACGTTTCCTGAGCAGGCACTTCGTTCGAATGAAACCGATTTCGAAACTATGATTCGTCGAGAAATCAGAGCTGCACTAGAAGCCATGTAGGTTTCTTAGAAGTTCGTGCGCTTCGCGGCAAGCTCAAATCGACATGACCGGTCAATGATCAGACAGGGTCGACGATCGACGTCATCGACATAAAACGCGGATCGCTACGGATCAAATCGAAGTCGGTTTCGTAGATCGCCATCTCTCGATATTTGGTGTCCAACTCAAACGCATAGGACAAATGCATTAACGCCGATTCGATCTGTTCTTCTAATGCAAAGTAGCACGCCAGATTGTAGTGAGCGATTGCACTTTCAGAATCCAGTTCCACTGCTCGCTTCATCGCTTCGACAGCATCGGTAATTCGATCGCAACGTTTGTAAGACCAACCCAAGGCAAAGTACAAATGAATATTGTCTGGGTCGATTCGTTGCGACTGCTCGAAGTACTTGACCGCTTCCGCGTGATTCTCAGCTGTCCGATACGCTTGGCCCTTGAGAAACAATACGTACGGTTTATGGCCAAGTGGGTTTTGGATTTCGCTTAAACAAGCCAGTGCCCGGTTTGCCAAACGTTGTTTGGTCGTTGTCTCGAGGGCCAAATCAGCATCTAACGCGACGGCCAGCTCTAGATAACCTTCGGCACGTTCTAACAATCGCCGATGCTGAATTTTGGTCGTAGCCATCGCAAAATCATTCAGTAAAGCTTGGAAGCGGCAGGATGTTTATCGACGAGATTCAAGTCGCAACGACAGTCTAATTGCTGGTGAATCGATGTGCTATCAAGACCGTCTGATAGCACACATTGATTGCACTCACTGATCTCATCGTTCGCTGAATTGAAAGCAAAGTCTAGCGGCAAAAACCGTGAAACTTGGGAAAAGCTCAAAATATCAAGCTCAAGACAGCTGGGTGATTTATTCGTCTGCGGCGGCTGAATCGCCAGCCAGTTTGGCGATGTCAGATTCGTTCGATGCCCAGATAACCAGCATCGAAACGCCCAGTGCGACGAGTGCCGACCAAACCAATGGATGAACGTTCTCGATCCCTTCGGACGATTGATCTTCGGGGACGATCAATGCAGAGACATCTTGCCATCCTTCATTGGTGTATCGCCACATGATCGTATTCTCAGCAGACTCCTGCGCCATCGCGGTTGATTCAAACCAACTGCTCGACGTGGATCGTTGCATCAATCGTCCCGCAGGTTGTCCTGAAAAATCGAAGAGGTTCAGGTTGAATAAAAAGAAAGCAATAATGGACACAACCGATGCCAACACGATGATCATCTGATACGTCAAAACTTTCGAGCGGTGATTCGATTTGACCGCGGTGCGTGAACAGGTTGATTGGGGGCTTCGATAATACTGATCTGAATTCATGGTGCCTTCACGGGTCAAAGTGGTTTGCTGATACAGCAATCAGCAAACAGGGCACCAAGTCACAAAATTCGTGGTTCCGCATCCTCAGTTCCACTGCACGGAACCGTTTGAGTTGGTTTTTACCGAATGAAAACCGCTGACAAAAAAATCGGCAACTGAAACCAACGATCGAAGACGATGTTTCCAATTTGCAACACGTCGATTCTGGACATCATCCGTGTTGTCAAAACGCCTCATTCAACGTGAGGTCGCGCCAACACTTACATGGAAACGCGAAGGGAGCGATTAAGCGAAATCGAAATTCGCATCATGTGCTGCTGGATAAGAAATCCAGCGAACGGATCAAACACGCGAGCATTTAAGTCCTTGTCGTCTTCGTGTTCTTTCAGTTCGTAGGCGGAAAACAAAAAGTTCTCGTCCTGACCCGCCGACAACGCACCACGAGAGCGACTTTGCACAAACGCCAGCCAAGCTCGATCTGGAATGGTCCCAGTGTGACCATTGCTGCGATCACCATAGAAGTCAGGTGACAGGGGGGCCATCTGCAAGGTGAACATGGCAAAACAGGTGAAGACACCGGCAACCCACAACGAAAAGATTGTTCGTCCGGACATCTCGACGATTGGGTCAAACTTCAATCGATAGCTGCTGAGCAGATCAGTGAGTCCGCGAAGCACAATGAATGCGATGACAAAGCTTAACCAGACCGCAATAAAATCAACCAGATAAACAAAGCTCTTCTGTTTTGAAAAAATCAGATTAGCAACGGGTTGATAAATACTACTGGCAATCAATGAGGCCAGAAACAAGTTGATCAGTGTGATCAAGTTGCTCCACAATCCGAACCACCAAGTCGCACCGGCAACAACGATGAAAATCAAACAGGCGATCAAAATGGGAAACATGATGATTTGAATAAAGATTGGAGTTTAGTTGATGGGTTGATGACAGCTTGCCAAAGTCGTTTTCGATTCGCTTCTAGCTTTTCAGAACGCGTTGTAATTCATCGACAGATGTGATCCCTTTGGCGATCAGCACAACACCTTCCATGAACATCGAAATGTGACCCTGCTGTTTGGCAACTTTTTGTAAGTAGTCGTTTTTTGGGTTGGCGGCAATCGCTTGCCGCAGCGGGTCGGTCATGTTCAGTTTTTCAAACAACCCGACGCGGCCTTTGAAGCCGATTCCTGAGCATTCTGGGCAGGGTTCGATCTCTTTCTCGTCGTCGTCGAGCATCCCGGGTTTAAAAACAAACGGTTGAAACAGCTCAGCGACGCGTCCAGGGGGCAAGCCAAGTTGTTGCAACAACTGTGGGTGGGGAGTGAATCCGATACGACAATTGGTGCAGAGTTTCCGAATGACTCTCATCGCGATCACGGTATCAAGATGATCGACAAACTTTTTGATATCGGGTCCCTTCGCAAGCAACCTGAGTAATCCATCGACGCAGTGTTTTCCCTGTTGGCGGGTAAACAGCGGGATCTTTTTCTCGATCGACATATCGATGACGCGGTTAATCAGATCGCCATCAGGCAATTCTTCAAACGCGAGGATGTCAGGCTGTTTGAGCAGCAACTGAGGGACGGGCGACATCGCGTCTTCACCTTTGGCAGGATCGAACTCGCAGGGAAAGACGTTGATGATTTCTTCTTCGTCACCCTTGCCAACGGGTTGCAACACATAAAAGTCACGCGTCAATCGATCGGCACATCCGACGATCGATCTCCAGGCCGTGGTGTAGCCTTCGCCAGGCACGGCAACGACGAGGATGTCTTTCATCTCTGGATCGGCAGTCAATGCGCCGATTTCTTCGCGCATCTTTTTTCGCATGCCAAGCTCTTCCGCTGACTCAGCGCTGGGCTTGCGAATTTCGAGATAGAGTGCAACGCGTTCGCCCGTCGGGACGCCTTGAGAGACGACTTTAAACTTTTGACCTTTGCGCAAGTAGATGGTTTTGAAACGACCTTCCTGTCGTTGACGTCGTTCGCGAAAGTTCATGCCGGCCATCTGTTTGATGGTCGCCAGCATGAAGTCGCCAGACTCACGGTCCATCGGCGGGCCACCATGCCAGATGCCATCAATTTGAAATCGGACCGTCACCGATTGCTGGGTGAAGTCCAGCACGGTGACTTCGGAGTTTTTGTTGATGATGTCACAGCAAAAATTCGCAGCGGTATCGAACCCGGGGGAAGGCTCGACCAGTGCGAGATTGGCTTCGCGAATTTCTTCGGTATCACCGTGAGGGACAAACTCAATCGGTGGCTTATCATCATCGTCAAACGACATTGGCGTCCGGTTTCGTAAACAGTTTTCCAGTTCTTGTTCCAACGCGTTCAACGGAACGCAATACGCTGATTTTTTTTCTACTTCGAGGCCTTTAATACACGTTGTACTTCGGCGAGCGAAGTGACACCCAACAGAACCAATTGATATGCTTGGGCAGCGATCGATTTTTTACCAAGTTTGACCGCTGCGGCCTCGATCGCCGCAGGTTGCGGGTTGGTTCTGATAACGTTTCTCAAGGGGTCCGTTACATCGATGAGTTCATAGACGGCGATGCGTCCGATGTAGCCGATACCACCACAAGTTTCGCATGGAGGAAACTCGATCGGGTTGCCTTGTTCGTCCACGCGTTGAGCCGGCGGCGGCAATTGGTACTGATTAAAAATCGTACCTTGTGTTTTGGGGTTACCACCGAGCTGTTGGATCAACTGGGGTTGCACACGCGTTTCCACACGACAGGTAGGACAGAGTCGCCGCATCAGTCGTTGGCAAGTGACTGCCGAAATGGCTTGCAAGAATCCGTCGCGATCCGTCGATTGTGAATAGACCCGCAGCAACGCCTCAGCGGCACTGGATGCCGGCGTACGAAACAGGATGGCACGTTGCTGGTTGTTCGCTTGGTCGACCAACATGTCCATCGTTTTGGAGTCTTCGACATGCGGGACGGCGATCATGTCCGGCTGGGTTAATAACACGCCGCGCAAGACTTCCGACTGAGACTCTCCTGCCGCTGGGCTGTATTCCTTTGGAACGATGTTTTCGATCCGGGTCTCTTCCTCGGATGGCTGGATCAGCCCAATACAGTCTCGCGTCAGACGGTCAGATGAAAGCAGGGCGCCTTGCCACGAAGACGTAAACCCTTGTCCCGGCGGTGCCGAGATGACCGTGATGCCTGCTGAGTTCATCGACGTTGTGACTTTCTCAAGCATCTCGGGGAACATACCGAGTTTATCCAGCGGCATGGCTTCCTGAACGTTGCCGACGAACTTGACCAGTGCCCTTTCTCCGCTGGGGACACCTTGAGAGGTAAACTCGAGTTTGGCTTTTCCGTGCTCCGATTTAACCGCAAACATACCTGCCAGTTTTTGACGACGTTCCATCGGATTGACGCCCGCCAGACACTTCATACTGACGAGCATCGCGTCACCGGATTCTCGGTCCATTGGCTCTAAAGCATGCCACGTGCCGTCAACCAGGATGCGAACACCAACCGCGTTTGATGTGTAATCCAATAGCAGCTGGTCAGCCCGTTTGAATTGGGCGGTGTGAAACAAGTTTTTCAGCTGGGCGAATGCGCCGGATTGACGGGCGCGAATCAGATTCGATTGTTTCTGGTTTTTGTCGGCTCCGGCAGCAGAAAACTCGACTTCAGCACCTTCATCCTGAGGCAAGACTTCCTCTTCGACATCGACGTCCCCGCTGCCCCCTTTGGCTTTAGAGACCGTTCTCGCAAAAGAGGCGTTTTCGCGGAGTCGTTTCCGCCGCGTCATGATGTACAGAAACGGTGGCAACAACGTCGCGATTACGTAAACGGGATAGGTTGCCCAGAAAAACGGGACGGTAATCACTGCCAGGAACGCAACCAGGAAACACAGGACGATGATGGGGTTCCAGATTTCCGGCTGCAATCCGGACTTCTTGCCGAACCGCATCGCATCGAGATTGACCCAATCGGCCAGTTTGACCCACAGCAGAAAGACGACGGCGATCAATGCAATCTTGAGGATCGAAAGATAGCCGCCAGGCCGAATTTTGTTGGTTAGCTCAAGAAGCTCATCGTCACTTTGGGCGACCGATACAGAGGCAAGGGGGCCCAGTAACACCACGCAAACGAGCATGAGCGCGAAACCGAGCACCCAACAGAAACGACGAGTCATTAAATAATTCCAGGTTGCGAAACGTTGATGCCTTTTAGTTTCATTTTCAGCTCTTCCTTGTTCGGCGCAACTTGGAAAGCCGTTGGCCGATCAATGAGTTCATCATCGATCAGTCCTTTTAACGACGTGGTGAAATCCTGCATCCCTTCTTCTTCACCGATTCGAATCGCGTCTGAAAGATTGTGGTCGCGTTCTTCAAGGATCAACTTTTTCACAGTCGGATTGAATGTCATGATTTCACAAGTCGGAACACGACCGACTTTGGGATTGATCGACTTGAGCAATTTTTGTGCGACGATCGCTTTCATGTTCATCGCAATCGCTCCGCGAATCGCTCCATGCAAATCTTCCGGGAACAAGTCGAGAATACGACCAATCGTCGACGGTGCGGTCGACGCGTGAATCGTGCCAAACACAAGGTGACCGGTTTCCGCAGCGTGAATCGCCGTCATAAAGGTTTCTTCGTCACGAAGCTCACCGACCAGAATGATATCGGGGTCTTCACGAACCGCATGCTTCATGCCAACGCCAAAGTCGACCACATCGATGCCGACTTCTCGCTGGTTAATCAAACATTTGTCATCGGTAAACACAAATTCAATTGGATCTTCCAACGTCAAAATGTGTTTGGAGTAAATTCGGTTGATGTAGTTCAACATCGACGCGATCGTGGTACTTTTACCGGAACCAGTCACACCAGCGAGCAAGATCATGCCCTGATCAAAATGGCACAGCGTTTCCATTGCCGGCGGTAAGTACAGCCCCTCGAAGTTCGGAATATGGTTGTTCACACGACGAGCGACCAAGCCAATTTTGCCCAGCTGCTGAAGCATGTTGACACGGAAACGCCATGACTCGCCATCGACATCGACGACGTACGCGAAGTCAGCCCCGCCTTCTTCGTCGAAAATATCACGCGTTCGCTCGTTCATCATCGGGAACAGCAAACGAGCCATCTCTTCGACTTCGATCGGGTCGCGATTGAGCTCCTTTAGTGTTCCATTGACACGAACAATCGGAGGCTTGCCGACCTTCATGTGCAAGTCAGAACCGCCAAGTTTCACCAAGGCACGAAAGTATTTGTCTACCGGCAGTTCTTCCTGCTTCATGACAAATCGGCTGACCATCAGCTCAATCGCTTCCTGGTCACGTTCAGCCAGTGTCTTGGCAGGTGCTTCGCCGTTGGATTCTTGTTTGGCCGGTTTCGGTTTTTTGGTTGGTTTGGACATGGCTTTTTCCAGATTAGTTAACGGATTGTTCAATCGAGGTAAAACTGCGATTGAAAGCCGAATTTTGTAAGTTCCGGGGGTCGGGTGACATCACTTGGAAGGTGGCTTGAATCGGAACCGGGGCAACCAGAGCGTCAGGCGAGAGGAATTATACGATTTTTCGCCCGAATGAGGCCAATTTTTTACTTTAAGCGTGTTGCCCATGAGGGTCAACAACCACTCAATCTGTGAAGAAACAAGCATTTTTGAGATTCGTTGACCCACGGTATTGCCTAGTACGTAATTCAGGCGCCGATTCCTCGATGATTATGCAATTATTCGCCATCGCTGACGATAAACTGAATCTTAATCCGACTGATTGTTTTACTGAACCTTTCACGACCCTTTGAATCGACCCATGATCATGAATCGCTGTTCTTTTTGCTTCATTGCCTGTTTGCTTTTTGCTGTCGCTTTCGGCAGTATCCATACCTGCCATGCTCAACAAGATTCACACTGGACACAGCTTCGCGGTCAAGATGGATCCGGAAAGTCGCCCACATCCACCAAACCACCTGTCAAAATTGACTTTGACCAGCAAGTTCTCTGGGATACCGAGATTCCCGGTACCGGTTGGTCATCACCCGTCTACAACGATGAGTTGATCTGGATGACCACGGCTGTTTCTGTCGAAGCCAGCAAAGAAGAAATCGAAAAGAAACTCAAAGGGGACCCGCTGGCCAAAATCAAAACATTGGCCAAGTCGGTCGAACTAAGAGCAATCGCCGTTTCCAAATCCGATGGCAAACTGATCCACAATGTTCTGTTGACCAACGTCGACAGCCCCGAGCCCATCAATCCAATGAACTCCTACGCGTCGCCAACGCCGGCGCTCGCTGATGGCAAAGTGATTTGTCATTTCGGCAGCTATGGTACCTGGTGCCTCGACACGAAGACAGCAAAGTCAGTCTGGGACACGAAGTACGTTGTCTCGCACAGCGTAGGGCCAGGTTCGTCACCCGTCGTTTTTGACGACAAAGTGATCCTGGTCTGCGACGGAACGGACAAACAGTACGTCGCGGCTGTCGATTTGAAAACCGGTAAAGAGATCTGGAAGACATCCCGTCCGCCAATCCGAGCTACCAACGGCGAATATCAGAAAGCGTATTCAACGCCAATCCAGATCACCGTCAACGATCAGAAACAACTCGTCATCCCATGTGCCCAATGGGTGGCTGGTTATGAACCAGAGACCGGCAAAGAGATTTGGCGTGTCGATCATGGCAGCGGATTTTCCGTGTCACCAATGCCAATTTTTGATTCCGGGTTGGTGATTTTTTCGACCGGCTACATGCGGCCTGAATACGTCGCTGTCGATCCATCCGGGACCGGTGACGTGACCAAGTCGCACATCAAATGGCGTTACAAAGGTGCCTCGACGATGCCGAGCACCGTGGTTAACGATGGCAAGCTTTACGCAGTAACCGACAAAGGAATCATGCTTTGTCTGGATGTTAAAACGGGCAAGGAGTTGAACAAAGTTCGTGTCGGTGGCGGCTATTCCGCGTCACCCCTTTTGGCAGGAGGGTTGCTGTATGTCGCCAATCGTGACGGCGTGATGAAGGTGATTCGCTGTTCCGAAGCTCTGGAAACATTAGCGACGAATCGTTTCGAAAGTTCCATCATGGCTAGCCCGATTGTCGTTGACGAGGACTTGCTGATTCGGACCGAAAAGAAACTGATGCGGATTCGAAAGTAGTTTCGGCTAACAACTGGCAACCAGCATCAAAGGCATTTAGTTCGACCACCATCGACGGGCAAGTTGATGCCCGTGATGTAGCTCGCTTGTCGGCTGGCGAGAAATACGATTGCGTTGGCGACTTCCTCGGCTTCAGCGAAGCGGTCGGCCGGGATTGCCGACTTCACTTTGGCTGCCACTTCGTCGATCGTCGCGCCTGACTTTTTGGCCTTGTTTTCCAGAATGGAGTGCAAACGCTGCGTTGCCGTCGCGCCGGGCAGTACGTTGTTGACGGTGATTCCAAATGAAGCCAGTTCGTTGGACATCGTTTTCGCCCAGTTTGCAACCGCGCCGCGAATCGTGTTGGAGACGCCTAAACCATCAAGCGGTTGTTTCACCGAAGTGGAAATCACATTGATGATGCGACCGAACGCTGCGGTCTTCATGCCCGGCACCAGTGTTTGAGCGAGCACGTGATTACATTTCAAATGTTGTGTAAACGCGTTTTCGAATGCTTCCAGCTCCGCGTCAAAGATATTCCCTCCCGGTGGGCCGCCCGTATTATTGATCAGAATATGTGCTGGGCCCGCATCAGCGACATCGGCTGAAACGACTTCCTGCAGGTTCTGTGGGTCAGAAAAATCAGCGACGAGGAATCGATGTGATTGGTCGTCCGCGGGTAACTGTTGGCAAACGTCAGCCAAGCGGTCCCGATTTCGCGCGATCAAAACGACGGTTGCGCCCGCAGCAGCCAAACCTTGAGCAGCGGCGTAACCGATTCCCTGAGTGCTGCCGCAAACGACGGCAGTTTTACCTTTGAGATCAACAAGCATTGCGTATCATCCATTGCAGGAGTTGGTATATTCATTCGAACTTTAATCGCTGGGTGGGACAACCATGGAACGAAAACTTCGAATCAACGGACATTCGCACCTGTTACCTTACCCCGAACAAATCCCGTCCTTCATGAAGGAGAACGAGATTTTTTGGGTCGATGAAGACCGCAAGTTTATGCTGCAAAAGGGTTGGAAGCGACCGGTCACCGATTCCAGCTTTTTTCTGGAAGAGAAACTTGATTGGATGGAGCGATACAACATTGACCATGCCGTCGTGTTGAACTTGTCACAGCTGTACGGAAACGGCTTGCGATTGGAACAGATGAAGAAAGCGCTTCGCTTTCAAAACGATTTCAACGCAGAGATCCAACGTGAGTACCCTTCGAAGTTCACGTGTGGATTCGTTGTTCATCCAGGTTTTTTGGCCGGCGCGATGTGGGAAGTCGAACGCTGTGTTGAAGAGCTGGGCCTAAAACTACTCTGCCTACCGACTCACTATATGGACTGGACAGGTCAATGGCGATGTATCTTTGACGAAGAGATTTCCGAGTTGTTTGAGCTGTGCAGCAAGTACAACCTGGCGGTCGAAGTTCATCCTTACGATGGCGAAAAACTGGTTCGACTTGAAAATGTCGCTTGGCGTTTTCATCTAATCTGGATGTTAGCTCAGTGTGCTGACGCGTATCACTTCATGACGCTCAATGGGTATCAGGAACGTTTCCCCAACATGCGTGTCTGTTTTGCTCACGGAGGTCAGCTGGCTCAAATCAATCTCGGTCGAAGGATCCAGGGGTTCGACGGTCGACCCGATTTGTTTGATGGGATGGAGCATCCACGCAAAGCGGTAGGTCATCGAAATATCTTCTTTGATACGTTGGTCCACGACACAGGATCGCTCAAGCTGTTGGTGGAAAACCAGACGACCAGACAAGTGATTTTGGGGCTGGACGATCCCTATCCTTTGGGCGAAATGGAATCGGCACCGCAGTCATCGTACCCTGGCAAGATTCTCGATCTGGCGATAGATCGGAAGATCATCACTCAAGACGAATACGATGCGATCTGGTGCGACAACACGATTCAATGGTTGTTTGGCGACGATGAACAAAAAAAAGCGGACCTGATTAAACAGATCCGCTCGTAGGTCCAAATTGTATTTGTTGACGTTGCCCCAATCGAATCAAATCGATTGTTGTAACGGTTAGTCACGGTCGGACGGAGAAGGGCGGGTGACTCGTCGAGGGCGAGATCGCATTTTGAATCGCTCGCGCCAGTCATCTTGCTTTGGCTCGTATTTCTCACCCGTCATTTCTTTGATCTTGGTGCGTTGCTCGGGGGTCAGTTCCTCAAGCAAGTCGTCTTTCATTTTTGCCTTGAGCTTCTCAATGTCTTTCGCCAACTTCTCTTTAAGCTCTTTCGACTTCTCCTTTAATCGTTCGACTTGTTCTTCGGAGATGTCCAGTTCTTCGGCAACTTTCTTGTTGATCAGCGCGTTTGCGGTACCTGACTGCTTCATATGAGTTTGCAAAGCAATCTGTTTCAGCCGATCGATCTGATGTGGCAGCAACAACTTGCGCAACTGTTCTTCTTGTTCCGCTCTTAGTCGAGACATCGATTCCTTGAGTCCTCCGATGTTCTTAAGATCCAACGATCCGCCACGGATATCGCCAAGATGTTTTTGGATCTCTTGATTGTGTTGCTGTTGCAACTCTTTGACTTTATCCAGTTGATCACCGACCAGTTCCAGATCTTTCTGAACGCTGGGATTGTTAATCATGGACCATGGGTTGGGTGCCGGCATCGCCATATCACCACTGCCCATCACAATGGAAGTGGTTGGCGAAAACGCCATCATGCCATTGCTGGAGGAGCTTGAGAAAATGACAGGCGGACTGCCATCGTCGCTGCCGATGACGGTCATCTCGACAGCTTCGGCTTCAACAACAGGCTCGTTGTCTTCCTGGGCAAAAGACGCGGTGCAGATTAGTGCCAGCGCCGGAGTCAGAGCCCAAACGGTCAAGCGCGATTGCAAACGTTTCATAGTGGTTCCTTGAAATTGAAAGTGGCGGGATTCAGGACCCGGCCGGTCGAATAATAATTGTAAGGCAGCAAGACGAAAATTGATCGCAGAGCACGCACGAACCGGTGATCGGTTACTTGATGCTCTGCGTTTCAATTGGCACCTAGTTGTCGTCGATTTGATTCTTCATGTCGTTTCGCAACTGTTCCATTTGGCGACGCATCTCTTCCATCTGTGCTTTGAATTGAGCTTGCATCTGCTCATGCAAATCACGAATCTCGTTCCCTTGACGCTGCACAATGATGCCAGGACCAAAGTCTTTGAATTGCATTCCAAAACCACCTTCATCCAGACCCCCGGGAAGGAATCGCATCTGTGGTTCAAGATCCAACGTCATTGGAATTCCATCTGGACGTTCGGTCGGTTTGACTTTGATCTGTTGCTCTTTCCCACGACGCAACACGGTGAAGTTGATGTCTACTTCTGTTTTGCCAGCTTCCTGCACCGATTCAACCAGCTCCTCAATTGAGGACAGGTCATTTTGGTCGGCATACATCAGGATGTCGTGAAGTTCGATGCCAGCTTGACCTGCCGGAGATTCTTCATCGACATTGACGACTAGCAGACCAACTCCAGACTCCAGGTTTAATTGTGATGTCATTGCTGCGCTGACAGGGGAGCATGAGACTCCGATCATAAAGCGGTTTTTGTTTCGATTGAAACGAAAGACACCGCGACCCTCTGGGATGATCAAATCGAGCTCTTGTCCTTTCCAGTCAAATTGTCCGCTGCCATCGCCCAGCTCGATCTCCTGCCGTTGTCCATCGGGACCGACGATGATTGCCTTGCCGACACGCTTGGTCTGTTTGTCACCGTTGACGTCGCTCGACTGAACCGACTGAGTGACGATGATACTCTTCGCACCTTCAACATTGAGTTCTTGCCGGTTTCCTTCATTGTCGATGATGGCGACCTTGCCGTCCTTTGTTTCGACGCGAAAGCGATTGGTTTGTCCTTGTTTTCCCGGCGCAGGTGGCTTGGGCGGTTCGAGGTTTGGCTTGACTCGTTCGCCATCCTGATTGAGCAACTCAATCTTGATTTTGGGCGAGTCTTTCTTCTTTTCTTGTTGCGCGGCGGTATTAGATGCGAATGTTGACCATCCGATCGAAGCTGCGATCAACATGAGGAATGCTGACTGATGCATGGTTATAACTCCTGGCAGTGGATTGAATTATTTGTTAGTGGAATGGTTTGGTTGGAATCGATTTACTGCTGTGGCACAAAACGAATGGTTCGGACTGGCACAAAAAATGACTTGTCTTTATTGAGATCTCCAGAGATGAACTCGATATCCTGTTGCACGAGATATCCGGCTTTGGACATTTGCCGGACCAGCTTGGGTGAGATCTTGGATTGGTCGAAATTCTGCTGCCGATAGAGGCGAAGTTGGTCGGCAGTCTTGACGGCATACAGCGGCACTGGATCAGCCATATCGACATCATTGCTGCCCAACAGTTTGCCGCTATTGGGAACTTCCAGGTGGTAGTCAGGTCGATACACCGCGGGTGTCATGGTCGGCTGTTTCAATGGGTTTTGCGAATTGCTTTTGGCGAGCGATGAACTCGAGCTCGGATCGTGAACTTCGTTGGTAGAGGTTTGGTTGGCGACGGTTCCGGAGTTTGGTCGTTCCGAATTCAACAGCCCATTGATTGCGTAACCGAAACCGATGGCCAACAACAAAGAAGCGGCCAATAACAGGTGGTTATGAGGTGACCAAGCGGAAGCGCCGCCGGTTGGCTTTGTTGATGGATCTGGAATCGACGGTGAGTGGCTTGCTGGTTCCGATTTCTTGTCCGCTAACAACGAAGGCAATGCTTCAACATTCAACGGGTCACTGTTGGACTGAGCTCGCAACGTTTGCTCCCAAAGCCGATCCTCAATCATGGCAGTTGCAATACTTCGCCATTGAGCGGGACAAATGTCTGCTTCCTTGATCAACTGTTGAACCTGTTCCAGCTCAAGTTCACCGTCGACCAGGCGTTGCATCGTGATGGGGTCTATGGAATTCATGCTAAGACTCTATTTGTTGGCCAGACGAATCGGTACGTCCGTGGCTTCGACTCCGGCCCGGGTAAGGTTGTTTCTCAAATGCTTACGCGCATTGAGCAAACGGTATTCGATGTTTCGAACAGGTACCCCCAGATGATCCGCGATCTGTTGGTAAGACCAGTTCTCGTTGTACTTGAGCGTCAACACTTCAAGATCTTGTGGTCGCAAGTCCTCAAGCGCTGAGTCAAGGTGTTCTTTTTTTTCGACCGCCAGCATCCAGTCGAGCGGTTGGGGAGCCTGGGTTGGTGGTTCCAGATCGGCACTCGGTTTGGCATGAGACAGCCGGTTGGTGCGCCGATAAAAATTGACGACATGCCTTATCGCAATTCGATAAAGCCAGGGAGCGACTTTCTCCGGTTCCGTCGGGACGATATTGGAAGTCGCTTCCGCCATCGAACGTGCTGGCTGGGATCTCGGCTCCCCAAGACCGATTGAGTCAAGGGAGCGCTGAACCTGCCGAAGCACTGCCAGAACAATTTCTTGATAGACATCTTCGACGTCGTGCCGATCTCCAATTCGAGCGCGCAAGACTTTCGTTAACCAGGAACGGTTCTGTTCCAGCACTTGCGGCCAATTGATGACGGATTGGGCAGAGTTTGTCATTTCCAAAGATGTCTGTCCGAATTTCATTTCCAGCACAACCAGAGAATCGCGCTGGGCCGACGTTACCCAACAACTTTTTCCGAATCACACCATTTTTCAAGCATTTTTCGGACGCTAGCTCCCCGTTTGACGATGTACCCAAAGGTAATCAAAACCAACCGAACATTGAAAAAACCAACGCAAGCCACCCAAAATGACCGCGCCTTCCCAAAATGTCCTGTCAAAATGGATTGAATCGATCTAAATCCGACAAGATCAATGGTGAGCCATCGAATTTCAAGATTGGCCCGCCTGGCCATGACGCGGCGGATGGCAATCGTACCCATTCAAGGGGCGGACGCGATCCGGAACAATTTTAAGCTATCGGATCCGCGTCAAACGATGTCGCGTTATGACGACCCCAATCGATCAACAGGACTCTCTGGAGAACTATCGTGAATAAAATTTGGCCCCAACGTATGTCCCAATCACTCCAAGTCATGTCTGTGATCGGTGTGGCTCTTTTGCTGACTGGCTGCGAGCTCCATTTTTCCAGCTTCGATGGTTACAACTTTGACTACACCGGAGTGACTGCCACCAATGACGATCAAGGTGAGATCCCAACGGCTGTCAAACGGGTGAAGGTCAATCATAAGTTTGGAAAAGTGACCGTCAAAGTCGTTGATGGTGACCAACCACCTTCCTGGAATTGGGAATGCAAAGTTTGGGCGGACGATCAGGAATCTGCCGATCGCCACGCGGAAGAAGTCGTCGTCGAAGTCGTTGCCAACAATGAAGAACAGTCATGGACATTGTTGATGCCCGAGTCGACACAATCGCTCAATGGTGTGGAATCATCGTTGACGTTGAACGTCTCAGCGGACACCCAAAATGCAATACATTGGACGACCAGAAACAACAGGATGATCATCAGGAGCACGTTTTCAGGATCAATTCCAACCCCAAATTCTCCGAACCCTCCGCTTAGAATCAGGCCCGTTGCCCCTGTTATCAGCAACGCGATAAAACACCAGAGAACGCCCAACG
This sequence comes from Planctomycetota bacterium, assembly GCA_038534355.1. Lineage (GTDB taxonomy): Bacteria > Planctomycetota > Planctomycetia > Pirellulales > Pirellulaceae > Mariniblastus. The sequence goes on along the minus strand of JBCAWX010000016.1, from coordinate 62,537 downwards.
CCCGGATCTGCTGTTTGAATTTAGTCAGCGTATCATCGCGAATCGGCTGATTCGGTTTACCCGGAGATGTCGTCGTCGGTGTCGCGTACGGATTCGCTGGTTGGTTTGTGGGTTGAGGATTGCTATACGGGTTGTTTGACATCAATCAATGGAATGAGTTAAGGCTCGAAAAGAAAAAACCATCCGGCGCGGTTTAGTAGCTCCAGTTTAGCAAAACCTGTGACGGAGCCAATTCATTGCCTGTCTTTCAACTGCAAAGAATTGCGATTTTACCGCCCGATTTCACAGCTGCCGACAAGCTGGCCGCTAACGAGGCGAGGTCAGCATTCGATCGTAGACAACGACCGCAATTCAATCGTTCAGTTGAAACAGTTTTTTTAACGCTTCCAACAGTCCGCCAGAACCAGCAGTTGAATCCGACTGAACGGATTTCACAGGAGGGTGCAAGATCTTGTTGACCAATCGATTGAACGCTTGCTCAATTTCCTGTTTATGCTTGGGGTCGACTTCTTCCAACCGGTTCATTAACCGAGTCAACTCGGCTTGTTTGACTTCGTCAACTTGTTGTTTCAGTTGTGCAATCGTTGATCCGCTATTGCGACGCCGCAGCTCCTTAAAGAACTGATCTGTTTCTTGCTCGATGATCTTGATCGCTTGAGGATACTGGCTTTCACGAGAACGGCGGTTGTGTTCACACTCTCGTTGCAGGTCGTCCAGCGTATACAGATAGACGTTGTCTCGAGCTGCAATGCCCGCATCAAAGTCTCGGGGCACCGCAAGGTCGAGAATGAACAAGGGCTTCTGTTTGCGTTGTGCTTCAATCGATTCGAACATGGCCTGATCAACAATCGGCTGTTTGGCACCAGTCGTGCTCACGACCAGGTCAGCGATGGAAAGTTCCTGTTGCAGTTGATCCCAGGCGGCAACTTCGCCTTCACAAGTCTCAGCCAATGCCTCGGCATGAGCCAGCGTGCGGTTCGCAATCACGATGTCGCGGCCGCCATCCGAGCGGATGTAGTTGAGCGTCTCTTCCGCCATCTCGCCCGCACCGACAATCAAGATTCGTTTGTTGTCCAGCCGCTCGAAGATCTGTTTTGCCAGGACCCCAATCGCAACGCTGGGCACGCTGACACGATTGGCATGAATATCAGTTTCGTTGCTGACGCGCCGGGCAACACGAATCGCTGATTGAAACACCTGGTGGGTCAACGGAATGGTTGGGTTGGTTTCGGTGGCCAATTGGTAGGCCCGTTTGACTTGAGAAAGAATTTGAGCCTCGCCGATGACCATGCTGTCCAAGCTGGCGGCAACGGAGAACAGGTGCTCGATTGCGTTGCGGTCACGATAGGCAAACAGGTCAGGATTGATGTCAATCAAAGTTATGCCGCACTGCCCGGCGAGAAACTCGACCATGTCCGTTTCGCTGGGCAGCTCTTCGGGATTTCTTGCCGCCGCGTAAAATTCGGTTCGATTACACGTAGATAACAGCACGGCCTCACAACCTGAAAACGTCTGATAAAACGTCGACAAAAACGGTTTGACTTGCGTTTCCGAAAACGCCAGTCGCTCGCGTATTTCTACATTGGAGACGTGGTGGCTACACCCGACGACCTGAAGCTTCATCGGTCTTCCTCCTTCGCAATCCGATCGGCTTGGATCGGTTGAGCGATGAAAGAAACCGTCGTCGTTGACTTAGTCGTTTCTGGTTGAGTTTTCGTTTGATGTTCTGCGTGACCAGCGATCCAGACGATGGCCAATTCAAATACCAAAAACAGAAAGCAGCTGACGACCAGGTACGCCACTTTTCGTCCCTGTTGAATCGGACGATAAATCGCATTAAAGATGGAGATCAACAAGAGCCACAAAAACAGAATGGCTGATGACCAGACGACCGGGTTGCTCCAAGCGATCGTCGTCGCTACAGCATTCCCATTGCGTTGGTTGATCAAATTAATGGCAATGCCTGAGATCAATCCGAGTGCCAACAACAGCGTCGACGATATTAATGACCGCTCGCTGCAACGTTGCAGCCACTCCAATGAGGGCAGTCGAAATAGCTTTGACTGTGGCTTTTTCTGTTTTAGACGGTTTGCCTGAACCAGGTAAATCAAACCAAATACGAACCCCAGCGCAACGCTGACGGTGCCCAGCATTAACGAGAATCCATGAATCATGTTCCAGCCGGATTTGGCTTCATTCACAGAGAATGAAGCACTGTCTCGCAAAACGATTCCTGCGACAATCAACGCCATCAGAACCGGCAACAGAAAGATGCCGACGACGGACTCGGGCTTCCTCAGTGAAACCCACAAGTACGCAGCGGCCATGATCCAGGATGCTGCAAAACACCAAGCGGTCCAGTTGCTCAGCCAGATCCCGTTGGCATCGACATCCAGCAATCCTTGCGCCGCCATGTAGACCGTGTGAGCAAACAGTCCGGCAACGGTCAGACCAATCGTCACGATTCGCTGATACGGGGCGTTAAAGAGAGTTCGCGAGACTTCCAGACCCAGCACGACCAGGTAGCTTGCCGCAAAGCAGGTGATCGAAATTTTGTTAACCCAATCCACGTACAACTCTACTCTTTGGTTTCGGCTTTTGGTTTAACCAGTCCGAACTGAACCAGTTTTTTGTAGAGCGTATTTCGATTGATCCCCAATCGTTTTGCCGCTTTCGTCTGCGTCTGCTGACAGGCTTCCAGCACTTGTGCGATCAACTCTTTTTCCAATGGACCAACGATCCGCTCAAACAGGTCTTCGGTCTCAGTCCCTGCTTTTCCTAACTGGCTGTTGACGAACTCGCGTAACAACGCCTCGTCATCGGTTGGACGAAAAACATATGATTGCGCTTCTGGAATCCCACCCGTGATCGCGGGCGGTAGCAGCGAACGAGTGAGTTCATTGGTTTCTGCCAACACAACCGCTCGTTCCATGTACGTCTTCAATTCCAACAGATTTCCCGGAAAGGCGTACTCAACCAAGGCCGATGATGCCTCCGTCGAAACGCGGGTCAACTTTTTCTGATGAACGTCGGAAGCTTGTTCCAAATAGTGAACGGTCAGTGTCCCAATGTCATCTCGCCGTCGTCGCAAAGGGGGAACGTCGATCGGAAGCGTGTTCAATTTCCAGAATAGATCTTCGCGAAAAAGACCTTCAGCGACCAGCGTCCGCAAATCGTGATGCGTGGCGGCAATGACGCGAACATCCGTTTTGATGCTGCCAACTGTCGGGTGATTCGCGTCGACAGACGGACAACAAGATGCAAATTGACCTCGCTGAATCAGATCGAGCAGTCGCAGCTGCGCGGTCAATGTTAGATGCTCGACTTCGGAGAGAAACAGTGTCCCTCCGTGGGCGGATTGCAAAAAAGATTGATCGCTGCCAAAAAGACGAACCTCAATCGTTTCGGGAAAATCCGACGCACAATTCACAACTTGCCAAGCCCTGTCGGATCTGCCAGAGCCATCATGAATAGATCGAGCAATGTCTATTTTGCCCGTTCCTATCTCACCGGTCATCAAAACCGGGACGTCATTGCTGGCGGCAACCTTGATCAATCGGCGAACTTGACGAATCGATTCCGAATCACCCAACGCATGAGCTCGAACGAGATCGTTGCCGCCGCATGCATCGAGCGAATTTGGAGTGACAACGGTCATGGAGGCAATGTGGATCGGCTCAGGTCAGAATGAAGCGTGTTGAAGATTGGATTTAACAATCGACCAAGTAAATATCCTAACTTGTCGCGTTCAAATCGCGAATGGCTTGTCGAAACAATGAAAACCATCGACAAAAAAACACCGCCCGAAAAAGGCGGTGTTTTTATGAATCATGTTCGTCTGATATCGAATCGAGTCACTCGATTCAATTCAAACTAGTTGCAGCAGCAAGAGCTGCCACGACGGCTGCCGACGCGTGAACGCAAACCGCTGACGGTTGTGCGAACAACGTAACGGCGAGTGCGTGGAGCACAAGTTGCACAGCCATTGCTAACAACTGGAGCAGCAGCAACGCCACAAGTCGAGCAACCAGACATCGCTGGTGCTGGTGCGGCAACCATTGGTGCTGATGTCATCATTGGTGCTGATGTCATCATCGGAGCGGTCGTCATCATTGGAGCTGAGTAAGGAGCGACGACGCCACCACCACAGCAACCTTGAGTCTGAACCATTGGAGCGGTTGTCATCATTGGTGCGTTGACAACTGTTCCTTGCATGACGCTTCCAGCAACAGGAGCATCAACAACGCCTGTCGACAATTCTGTGACAGGTGTTTGAACAGCTGGAGCCGCTTCTTGAACAGCATCAGCAACAGGTGTTACAGTTTCGTCTTGAGCGACAACGGTTGCACTAACCAACATGACGCAGCACAAAGCAGCAAAAAATCTCTTCATTGTTTTCCTCATCTAAAAACGGTTTTAGAGGCCCATCCAACCGTTGACTTTTTGAGTTGGGTCGTCAAACGAGCAGAGCCACAAATTGACAAAAATTGCCTTACGGCGAAGCCAATCACGCTAACACCTCGACGCATCTTGCTCAACCGCACGCAATTGCTCAATCGTCAAAATTTGACCATTTTCACCCATTTGTGTGAGAACATGGGCAAAATGGGCAATTTGGACATGTTCAATCGGTGCGGTTCGAAGTCGGTAGGCCGTTGGAACCACGTGGTTTGGGCTCGAAACGGAAAGAAATGACCCCGCAGAATGCCCGTTTCTGATAGTCCGATTTCATCGAATGCTTAACAAAGAATCATCAGAGACGCCTAGACCGGGATCCCGGCGGCGGGCACAGGAAAGTGCTGACACAATTCTTTGACTTGACCGCGAATGGAATCGAGCAGCGATGCGTCGTCGGCGTGACTCAAAGCTTGAACGATCCACTGGCCGATCTCGTTCATCTGATCCGCTCCCATCCCGCGAGTCGTCAACGCCGGGGTGCCGATGCGAATACCACTCGGGTCCATCGGTTTCCGTTGGTCGAATGGGATCATATTCTTGTTAACGGTGATCCCGCAAGCGCCCAGTGCATCCTCTGCGATCGTTCCACCGATCCCTTTCGGTGTCACGTCGACCAGCATCAAGTGATTGTCCGTCCCACCACTCACCAGATTCAGACCACCTGCACTCAACGATTCAGCCAACACTTTGGCGTTTGACTTGACCGCCTGTGCGTACGTTTTGAATTCTGGTTTCATCGCTTCGCCAAAACAGACAGCTTTGCCCGCAACGACATGCATCAGTGGCCCACCTTGCATCCCCGGGAACACACTGGAGTTGATCTTCTTAGCGTACTTCTTTTTGCACAGAATCAGTCCGCCACGTGGGCCTCGCAAGGTCTTGTGAACGGTGGTGGTCACAAAGTCGGCCACCGGAACAGGATCATCATGTTCTTTGGCAGCCACCAGACCGGCGTAGTGTGCCATGTCGACAAACAATAACGCTCCGATGTCGTCGGCAATTTCGCGAAACTTGCCATGAGGAATCTCACGTGGATAGGCACTCGCGCCGGCGATGATCATTTTCGGCTGATGCTCTTTGGCCAAACGAGCAATCTCATCAAAGTCGAATCGATGAGAATTTGGATCGACTCCATAATGCACAAAGTTGTACAGTTTTCCCGAGATGTTCAAACGCATCCCATGAGTCAGATGGCCACCGTGAGCAAGGCTCAGACTTAAAACCGTATCGCCAGGTTCGACGGCCGTAAGATAAACCGCTTGGTTGGCTTGCGAACCGGAACTCGGTTGGACATTTGCGAATTCAGCACCGAACAGTTCTTTCGCGCGATCGCGAGCAATGTTCTCAAGCACATCGACATGTTCGCAACCACCGTAGTATCGCCGTCCGGGATATCCTTCGGCGTACTTGTTGGTCATCACGCTACCAACCGCTTCCATCACCGCAGGGCTGGTGTAGTTTTCGCTGGCAATCATCTCCAGTCCATCCTGCTGACGCGTTGCTTCGTCCTGAATCGTTTGCCAAACTTCGGGGTCCTGTGATTGTAAAAAATTCATAACGTGTCTTTGTCGTGGAATGGAAGTAGAAAAGCGTTCAGGGATCTGACCGCATGCAGATGATTCGCGCAACGATCGCTATTCTAGTCGTTTAACGATCACCTCCAAGGAGCCCTTGTTGTCGCCCAGTTTGGCGGGTGATTCGTTGATACGAAAACAGAGGATTCCATCGGCGGCAATCTCAATTGTGGCTTGATCGCCAATGTCGATCGGTTGAACCAATCGTCGCGTTCGCTGCTCAGTTGATTTTTCATCGGTTTCCCAGATGCCCGCGACCAATTGTCCCAGCGGCCGGCGCTGATAATGATAGGCGGTGACACCGTTGGCCGTGCATTCGATCGGAAAACTCTGCATCAGCGTTTCGTTGTCTTTAAGAATCGGAGTGATCAGCTGACCCGCTGAGAAACGACCACGGGCCTTAATTGACCAGCGTTGACCACGTTCGACTTTGATCGTCGATTGTTGCCAACTGTGATCGGATCGAATCGCCAACTGTTGACCATTGAGAGGTTTGACTTCGGCGATCGTCGCGCGTTCAACCAAAAAACCATATTCAATTTCTGAGACCAAGAGTTCCCATTCATCTTGCAATTGGTTCCAGTCCACTTCCGCTTGCTCAAGCAGTTGCCGAAACTGGGCATTGAAAACAGTTGGATTCTCTCGTGTGGCCGACGTCATGCTCTGAAATGCGTCGCGTGTTTTTGGGTGCCGGCTAAAAAACTCACAACCTGCCCAACTCCAAGCGTAAAAACGAACATCGCGAAACGCGTTGGGCGGAATCTGTAAAACATCATCAAGGCTCATCCCATTCCCGGCATCACGATCCTTTCGAATCAGTTTCACTCGGCCCCAGTATTCCGCCTCCGATTTGTTTTTTAATCGATACTGTAGCGTCAGTCGATTTTCGGCAGCGACCTCTGGTTGCCATCGATGCAAACCAATTAGCTCCGCCATGCCTTCGGAAAACCAGGGAGCACCATAGCCGCCGGTAAACCATTGCATGAACGCGTGTGTCCCTTCGTGCAGCAACAAGTGTCGCGTGTAGTAGTCACCCGGCTGAGCAAAAAACCAGATATTGTGGTCTCGTTGAAATCCAGCTGCAAATGGCGGAACGTTATTGACCAATCCAGCGTTGTCAAATCGTGTGACATCGTTTGCATTGGCGATCAAGAACGCTCGAATCTTCCACGGTTTTGCTTTCGCGGCATCAATGTCAAAAATCGCACACCACTTGGGAACGGCCGCATCAAAAGCGTTGATCAATTCAAGACAACGTGCTTTGTCGCGAAGATCTGAATACAACTCGATATGCTTTCCACGAAAAATTTCGATTCCTTGGTCCGCAACGCGTCTCTGGTCGATCGGAAATGGATCACCAATGTCACGATTGATGGCCTGCATCGAATCATCGATCTGCCATGCAGCGACACGTTGGTTGCCGGTGAACAGGACCAATAGAAACAGCAGTGCGATCAAACGCGTCACTACCTTGCGTGAGTCAGGTATGATCATCTCGAATTTGCCGGGGTATTTCATCGATTCCAGATTTCTAGTCGCTGGAGTTTTTGCTGCATGACAGTGTATGATGCATCATAACCGTGACCTCACGTCAACCAAACCGCAATCATTTTTTCAACGGCCACTTGTTGGCATTCGCCGGACTTCAATGATCAAACCAAAACCGTGTCGCCTTCTGTGGATCAGCTTGTTCATCCTTGGATCGCTAATGCAAATCGGTTGTATGAAACAGTCGGATCGAGAAGTCATTGTTTACTCGGCGTTGGACCGCGAGTTTTCGGAGCCGGTGCTGAAGGAACTAAGCGAGGAACTTGGTTTGGACATTCGACCCAAGTTTGATCTGGAATCCAATAAATCGGTGGGGCTGGCTAACGAAATTATCCAGAAGAAAAATCGGCCGCCAGCGGACATCTTCTGGAACAACGAAATCCTGCATACGTTTCGACTTCAACAAGCCGGGATGTTGGAGATTTACACTTCGCCACAGGCCGATCGATTTCCAGAAAAGTTTCAATCCGCGACCGGACACTGGCATGGGTTTGCGGCACGATCACGAGTGTTGATTGTCAATACGAATCGATTGCCTGATGCCGATGCTCGCCCTGATTCGATTTACGACCTCGCGGATCCCAAATGGAAAGGGCAGTGTGCGATCGCACGACCTGTGTTTGGCACGACGGCCACCCACGCAGCGGTGCTGTTGGCTACGGTTGACGATGGCAAGTCATTACTGAACAAGATTTTTGACAATGCCGTGATGGTTGGTGGCAACAAACAAGTCGCTCAGAAAGTTGCCTCTGGTGAGTTTGCATTTGGAATCACAGATACAGACGACGCCATGATCGAGCTGGATAAAGCTCAACCAGTTGCGATGATCTTTCCCGATCAAGGCGCTGACCAAATGGGGACTCTGGTCATCCCCAACACACTCGCCATCATCAAAAATGGCCCGAACACGCAACGGGCAAAACAACTGGTCGACCGATTACTCCAAGCCGATATTGAGATTCGGTTGGCAAAAGGTGCCAGTGCCCAGCTGCCATTGGCCAATGATATCGACCAACCATGGCGCGTCTTTAAACACAGCTCGTTGGTAACTCGAAAAGATGAACTTCGATGGATGCGTGTCGACTTTGCCAAAGCAGCGGAATCCTGGGACGCGCAAAAAGAATTTCTCGCGAATCTGGGGAAGTAGTTTGCTCCAGAGGGAGCCTGCTTGCAAAAGAAAAACATGCTTGACCAGCCGGACTCATCGCTGCCTGCTGGAGCGATACCGGTCTCGAAAAACCTGTCTTCATCACCTACGATAGTGCATCGTAAACACGTCAACCTGATGGGACGCCGATGAAAATTGTTCTGGCCAGCAGTGAAGTTTCGCCGTTCGCGAAAACGGGTGGGCTGGCTGACGTCAGCGGTGCTCTGCCGGGTGAGTTGGAAAAACTGGGACACGAGGTCACCGTCATCATGCCCGCCTACCGAGCGGTACATGAGGCAGCCCGTTCACGGTCGCAAACGATCGAGCCAACTTCTGTCGCATGTGAAATTCCTGTCGGACGGGATCTGCAACACTGTCGGTTTTCGCAGTCGACGTTGCCCAATGGGACGACAAGAATTCTCTTTGTCGATCACGCGGCGTACTTTGACCGGGAAGATTTGTACAACGATGCCGATGGCGATTTTCCCGACAACTGTGAACGGTTTGTCTTCTTTTGTCGTGCGGTGCTTGAAGCGGTTCGGTTGTTCGATCTGCAACCCGACGTTATTCATGCCAACGATTGGCAGACGGGGCTGATCCCGGCGCTGTTGGCTTGCGAATATCGCGAAAACCGATCATACCCCGGCATCGCCAGCCTGTTGACGATTCACAATCTTGCTTATCAAGGCCTGTTTGATCAAAAGCATATGGCCTCAACCGGTCTCGATCCGGTGTTGTTCAACTGGCAACAGATGGAATACTTCGGACAGCTGAACCTGTTAAAGACCGGGATTGTATTTGCGGATTCGATCAATACCGTCAGCCAAACCTATGCAGAAGAAATACAAACTCCCGAGCAAGGTTGCGGGCTTGAGGAAGTATTGAAACATCGTTCCGACCGACTTTCCGGAATCCTCAACGGCATCGACTCGACCGAATGGAACCCGGCGACTGACCCTCATATCGTGACCCAGTTCGATTCCGATTTTGATACTGAAATCGGCAGTCCCGGCAAAGCCAAATGTAAAAACGCGCTGCAAAAGTCTGCTCGTTTGAGAACCGACCCCGATGTTCCATTGATTGGAATCGTGGGACGACTCGCATCACAAAAAGGTTGGTCGTTGATCATCCCGGTGCTTCGTCGTTGGTTGGAACATGAGGATGCGCAATGGGTCATTCTGGGAACTGGTGACCCGGACTATCACCATGTGTTGACTTCTTTGCTACAAAGCCATGCGGACAAACTGGATATTCATCTGACGTTCTCGAATGAGTTGGCGCATCAAATCGAAGCCGGCTCGGATATGTTTTTGATGCCCAGCCTCTACGAGCCGTGTGGGCTCAACCAGATGTACAGCATGGCGTATGGGACCGTGCCAATTGTCCGCCAAACCGGTGGACTTGCCGATACCGTAATCAACGCGACTGCCCAAACGATCGCCGACCAGATGGCAACTGGTTTTTCATTTGTCAACTTTGATGCCGAGTCGCTGGATCAAACAATCCAACGTGCTGTTGATTGCTATCGAAACCAACGGCCTCAGTGGAATCAGATCATGCAAAATGGAATGCAGCGTGATTGGTCATGGTCAACCAGCGCCAAGTCCTACGAAGCGTTGTATCGCCAAACGATCGAGTATCATCGCAATGAAGTTGGGGACGCAAATTCCATGGCCAAGTCCGACGAATCGGCCGACCACAATTAAGCGGTTAACCAACCAACTTTTAGGCCGTTCGTTTTGTTACAAGTTTTTCCTGTGTGTCTCGTTTCATTTCTCTCGTACAACGGTCGGACGATTTCATAGTTTCACTCTTCACCGATGGTTCGACATCCGGACAATCCTCAAATTTCTGAACGTGATACGCATGATTCCCAATTGGCTTTGCGATAAAATGATGCCGACCACTTCCAGTCCGAGCTAGTTTGCCGATGTCCGATATTCGCCATGACCCAATCGATGATCTCTGGGTCGCCATGGCCGACAATCGACGGGAACGACCGATGGAGTTCATACCGGTCGAGCAGATTCGCAAACAAATCATCTGTCCTTTTTGCAAAGGGAACGAGCAGGAGACGCCAGCGGCGGTGGCTGCTTATTCCGATCGAGGAACGCCACTCAATGGCGACGACTGGCATACGTCGGATCAATGGACATGTCGTGTTGTCAACAATAAATACCCCTCGTTTTCCACTCGCGAAGCTCAGTCGAACGATGCTCGACCATCGGGCAATGAGTTTTCACCAACAAATGGGCATCTCACGTCGTCCATTCATGCCCCTGGTATTCAGGAGTTGATCATTCCATCGCCGCGACACGTCTCGTCGTTGTCGGAGTTGATCGATGAGGAATTGGAAACGTCGTTTGTGGCGCAACGTGATCGGCTGCAGGCGTTTCGTCAGCTGGATTTTGTCAAACACGGAATGCTGTTCATGAACTGTCGATCGGCCGCCGGAGCGTCGCTGGGTCATATCCACTGGCAGTTGATCGGCACTCCACTGGTGAGTGACAACTTGAAACGTCGCTGTCAACGAAACCAAGTTTCTCGTGACCAGCGGGGCCAGTCCATCATCCGAACCCTGTTGGACTGGGAGCTGGAGCAAGACAAACGTGTGCTGCGAAAAACAGATCACTTTGTCATGATGTGTCCGTTTGCCAGTCGATTTCCTTTGCAAGTACGCATCATTCCGTTGGATCCTGGCACTCCGTTTGTTGAACTTGATGAAGCGCCTCGAAACGAGTTAGCTTGGCTGTGTCGCGACGTGGTTTTGCGGCTGGAAGATCTTTTGGACAAACCGGCATACAACATTTTGTTGCACGGACCACCGTTTGAAATCGACAACACCGACGATTGGTACGTGGAGATCTTTCCCAGACTCACGACCGCTGCAGGGTTTGAATTGGGGACGGACGTCTGGGTCAATCCAGTCACGCCTGAAACGGCGGCCAGAGCGTTGCGAGCGGCCGTTTAAACGCCACAATCCACCGCTAAACAAGATGCGACTTTGATCGGTGGGTGGTTTGTGACGATTGGCAAATCTTCGCCGAATGTTGGTGTTTGGTAGACCGAAACTGTTAGGGCAAAGCGTTCAGTTTTTCATTTTGGTCTGTCGAGTGAAAAGAAATTCGCTAAAACAATGATGCACGGAATAATGGTTATTCCGACATCTCGCGGGCGCCACAACATGGCTTAATTGCAAAGCCGAATGCAAACCTCAGGCGCGTAACAAAAAACCCTGAGCGCGAAATTCATGAGTGATTCAAAAATTCGACTCTGCCTCGTCTTGCACAACCACCAACCGGTTGGCAACTTCGATGGCGTGTTCGAAGAAGCCTATCAAGACAGTTATCTTCCATTCCTCGAAGTCTTTGAACCGTTTGAGGAACTCAAGATTTCGTTGCACACCAGCGGACCACTGATGCAGTGGCTGCAAGTCAACCACCCCGAGTACCTCAGTCGGTTGGCTCAGTTGGTGGAATCGGGTCGCATCGAGATCATTGGCGGTGCGTTCTACGAACCCATACTTACCATGATTCCGCGACGCGATCGCGTTGGGCAGATCAGTTCATTTTCGAAATGGCTTGAGGAGCGACTCTGTCCAAAGGTCAAAGGGATGTGGATGCCCGAACGTGTTTGGGAATCGAATCTCGCGTCAGCGATCGCCGAAGCGGGCATCGAATATACCGTTCTGGACGACTACCATTTTCGCCGAGCGGGTCTAAAGAACGAACAACTCTCAGGCTATTACGTCGCGGAAGATGAAGGACGGACGGTTAATGTGTTTCCCGGCAGCGAACGGCTTCGCTATCTGATCCCGTTTGCCGAGCCACAGGAGACGATTGACTATTGCCGTATGTTGGCCGAGCAGCATCCCGATTCGGTGGTCGTATTTGGCGACGATGGCGAAAAGTTTGGTACGTGGCCCAATACCAAAGAACACGTCTATCAAAACGGTTGGCTGCAACGGTTCTTCGAAGCCCTCACCGAGAATCGCGAATGGCTACTGACAACGACGCTGGAAGATGCCGTCGAACACACGCCGCCACGAGGAAAAATCTACCTCCCAGATGCCAGCTATCGCGAGATGACCGAATGGGCGTTGCCGGTCAATCGACAGATCGAATTTGATGAGTTGGTTCATCAACTGGAGCACGATCCACGCTGGAGTCAGATTCAATCATTCATGAGTGGCGGTTTTTGGCGAAACTTTAAAGTCAAGTATCCCGAGACTAACGAGATGTACTCGCGGATGATGTATGTCAGCGGTTTGTTTGCCAAAGCGATGGAGTCAGATTGCAGTCCCGTAGTTCTGGCAAAAGCTCAAGACCATCTTTATCAGGGTCAGTGCAATTGCAGTTACTGGCATGGTGCGTTTGGCGGGATTTATTTGCCGCATCTGCGTAACGCGGTTTACTACCATCTGATCATCGCCGAAACGCTGCTTGAAAAAGCGATGGGACGATCTCAAGCATGGGTTGAAGCCACAGCAGACGATTACAATTTTGATGGTCGGCAAGAAATTCGGTTGGCCAACGATCAGCTTTCACTTTGGGTGACGCCTGCTCATGGCGGTCAGCTATACGAGTTGGACGTTCGGGAAATTGGACACAACCTTGGAGCAACGATTCAGCGGCGGCAAGAACTCTATCATGCCAAAGTGCTGCAGGGAGAAAACGAACAAACGGACGAAGCCGCCAGCATTCACGATCGCGTCGTATTCAAACAGGCCGACTTGGACGAGCGATTGCAGTACGACTCGCGTTTGCGAAACATGATGATTGACCATTTCTGGGACGACGATCTGGAAGTCGCGTCAGTGATGGAATCGAACGCAATGGAACGCGGTGATTTTGCGGATGGCGAATACGTGGCAACGATTCGCCGAAAACCGGAACGCATTCAGATCTTGATGACTCGCGAAGGAAACGCTTGGGGCGTGCCGCTGACAATCAAGAAAGGCGTGACGCTTGATGCAGGCTCGGACGAAATCGAAATCGCTTACGTGATTGATGGACTGCCACCCGAGCGTCAGTTTCATTTTGGCGTCGAATTCAATTTCGCCGGTTTGCCGGAAGGCCAGGACGATCGGTTTTTCAGCGACGCCGCAGGCAACAACCTCGGACACCTCGGCTCGGTCCTCGATCTCGAATCGACTCAACAGATCAAGTTGACCGATGGATGGCTTGGGCTCGAAGTCGATTTGCAAACCGACGTGGCGGGCGGCCTTTTTGCTTATCCAGTTCAAACCGTCAGCCAGTCTGAGTCTGGGTTTGAGCTGGTTCATCAATCCGTCTGTGTCCAACCGCATTGGATGATCGAAGGGGACGCCGACGGCCGTTGGGTTTGTCGTATGACGCTGAAATTGCAGACGGAGACCTCAACCGCTCAGGAACCTGCTGGCGAGGCAGTCGTAACAGGGCAATAATCTGGTACCACGTTTTCCTTAAACGACGGACCAGACATGTCACTATTTGAAGCCAGCGAAAAAGCGAACTTTGACGCTGCCAAGCCACTTGCCGCGCGGATGCGCCCAACGTCCTTGTCCGAGTTCATCGGTCAGCAGCATTTTCTCGGGCCGGACAAATTGCTGCGACAGCTGATTGAAGCCGATCGGTTGGGCTCGGTGATTTTCTTTGGTCCGCCGGGGACCGGCAAGACCACGCTGGCGCGGATCATCGCCGGTGAAACGCAGCGACGGTTTGAGCAGCTTTCTGCGATTATGCACGGCGTTAAAGATTTGCGAGAAGTGCTTTCGCAAGCTCGGGATGACTTGGCCAGTGGAGGTCGTGGCACGCTGTTGTTTATCGATGAGATCCATCGATTCAATAAAGCTCAACAAGACGCACTGTTGGCAGATGTTGAAGACGGTGTCGTGACGTTGATCGGTGCGACGACCTCAAATCCGTTCTTTGCCGTCAATGGTGCGATTGTCAGTCGAAGTCAGATTTTTCAATTTGAACCGTTGGGGGAACCAGAGATCGAAACGCTGGTACAACGAGCGTTGGGCGATCGGCAACGAGGTTTGGGTGACCTTGAATTGACCGTCGATCCCGGCGCGATCGAATACCTTGCCAAGACATGTGATGGTGATGGTCGAAAAGCTCTTTCAATTTTGGAGACAGCCGCGATCATCACCAAAGAGACAACGATTTCCGCTAGTCACATGAAAACCGCGGTGGGACATCGAGCGATCCAGTACGACCCGACTGGCGATGAGCACTACGACTGTGCCAGTGCGTTAATCAAAAGCATTCGCGGGAGCGATCCGGACGCGGGAATTTACTGGCTCGCCCGGATGCTCGAAGGTGGCGAAGACGTGCGGTTTTTGTGTCGACGTTTGATCATTCTGGCCAGCGAAGACATCGGGAATGCAGACCCGCAAGCGTTGCCGCTGGCTGTCGCTTGCAGCCAAGCGTGTGAGCAAATCGGCTTGCCCGAATGTCAGCTGACGTTGTCGCAGACGGTGGCCTATTTAGCTTGCTCGCCCAAATCCAATGCAGCCACCGTAGCCATTGGTGCGGCGCGAAAAGATGTCCAACAGGATCGGATCCTGCCGGTGCCAAGACACTTGCGAGATGGTCATTTCGCGTCCGCCGCAGAACTTGGCCATGAGGATGGCTATCAGTATTCCCACGATGAAGCCGACGGAGTCTCGGCTCAGGACTACTTGGGTGTAGATCGCGAGTACTACCGACCAGTCGACCGAGGTTTCGAATCAGAGTTGAGTGATCGATTGCGAAAGATTCGGGAAAAGCTGAAGCAAGCCAAAGAATCGAAAACGGCTGAATGATTGCGGCATCACGCAATGCTCTATCTTTTTGTGCATGCTGATGCAAAAGTATACCTAGTTGACAAACAATTACTGTAAAAACTTCCATCAACCGGTGTTGACACGGAATCGAGGACTTGCCAAATTTAGAAATGTCAAAGGGACATTGACGATCAGAATTGAAACCAAACACGACGTTTTTTGAGAGCCTCAATTCCTACGCTGTCACACACTCGCGACATAATATTTTTCTCGATGGAAGGAGTCGAACATGTTAGTGTTATCTCGAAAAGTTGGTGAGACGATCGCTTTTCCTCAGCTTGGTATCAAGATCAAGCTCAATGGAGTCAAAGAGAACTCGGCAAGAATCGGTGTCGAAGCACCCCGGTCGATCCGAGTGTTACGTTCTGAGTTGCTCGAAAACGACTGGCAGAATAAAGACGATCAGAGAAAGGGCCGGCAAGATAAAGAACGACAGGAAGAGCCTCGCCGGGGATCAGCCTATCTTGATCCGGATGAGTTTGCGTTTGGGTTGCACGCAGAAGAAACCTTGGACCTGGAACAGATTCAAACGCATATCGACACGGCGAATTTGGCGTTGTTTCTGGCACGCAATCAAATGGAATCGGAACGGTTCGAGTACGCAGAAGAGTCGCTGCAGCATGCGATTGAGGCGTTGCGGCACGTTGAAAATCAATTGGAAGCGCATCCTGACTGGAAGCAGCACATGCCGGTTTCCAAGTACGTCAGTGAGTCGTCATCGTCGTATCAAGTTGAACCAAAAACTGCCTGGGTCGTGACTGAATCTGATCTGGACGAAACGGTATTCACGGGCATCGCGGAAGCGAATCCGGGATACAGTCTGGAGCAAGTTAGCGCTTGTTCTGTCTTACAGCGACTGGTCGAAACCGACGAATCCCCGGCGTTACTGTTGGTAGAAGGCTCGCCATCGGACGACAATGCCACGATCTCATTGCCTGGCGTGAGAGGTTATCAATCGAAGGGAGCTCATACGATTTCAGGTCGCGTGATGACTCAATGGCAAGCGACTTAATCAATCACCGCGATTCTGGCTGCCAGCCTTCATCGATAAAAAAAGATAAAAAAAAAGTTCCGGGTACCCTTAAATTTGGCCGCCGGAGGGCTTGCGCCCAAACGCTACATTTTGAGATTGTAGCGGACCGGCGCAAGCCGGCCGGTGCCAGGCAAAACCAAACACCAAGCAATGGCCCCGCACGCTTGCTTCCATCCGTTGCGAAGGCTGCCAGCGTTCATTGATTGACACATCGCAAAATTACCAAACGAGGGCTGGCAGCCCTCACACGGGCTTACCAAACCGAAAACACAAAATCACTTCTTGGAAAAGACATCAACTGCGTTACGGATTTTTTCCTATTGCGATTTGAGAGCCTTACGATCACCCCAAGTCATACTCATGATCAGCTCGTCGACAGGTAATTGAGATATCGAATCATTAATTTCATCTTGACCATAAATTGACCGAAGCTTTTTCAACTGTTCTTCTTGAAGTTCTTCTTTGAGAATCTCTGCTGCCTCCAGCCTGAATTGCTTGACTTGCTCCGCAAACCTATCGGCCAATTCATTGGATCTTCGTCTTAGGCTAGACTGCTGCACCGGCGACAATTCCAAATAG
Organism: Planctomycetota bacterium; assembly: GCA_038534355.1. GTDB lineage: Bacteria > Planctomycetota > Planctomycetia > Pirellulales > Pirellulaceae > Mariniblastus. The sequence goes on along the minus strand of JBCAWX010000016.1, from coordinate 45,387 downwards.
TCGCGCAGAAGATCTGAATCAGAAATCGCCTTGAAGATTCCTTTGTTCAGTCGCATCGAAATAATATCGAGAGACTGAAAGTTCATATTCGTCTTCGCGAGAGCGCTGATAAGCTCAGCACGTTTAATGCGATATTCCCCAAGGTCCACCGCACTTCCCTTATCGACTTGGTTCTTATCTAGTTCGACAAGCTGCTTAACGATGTTGAGAAACTCTTCGCGTTGAGACGGAGCAAGTTCTAGACAATCTAAGAGCAGGGGCTCACTCGCAATCTTGCTGAGAAGTCTAACTGAGTCTGGAGATGAAAGCCGCTGTCTTATGCCGATCATTATCCGTTCAGCGGCCCAATACTCCTTGTACTCATCTGAGTTTTTATACTTCTCAAAGCTACCACGAAGATCATCACCTTGCGCGATGACTTGCCCATGGCTGGCGAATAAAGTCACGATGACTGCTACGCAGAAATACAGAAAAGCCTTCATGAATTCTCCTTAGTCCCAATCTTGCCTCGAAGAATGAAAAAGTTCCGGGTACCCTTAAATTTGGCCGCCGGAGGGCTTGCGCCCAAACGCTACTTGATAAGACGGAAACGAAGCGGCGTAACTTGAGATTGTAGCGGACCGGCGCAAGCCGGCCGGTGTCAGGCAAAACCAAACACCATGCACTTGCCCTGCACGCTTGCTTCCATCCGTTGCGAAGGCTGCCAGCGTTCATTGAAATCAATTGCCAAAGCTGCCAGCCTTCCTTGAACGGTTTCATAACTAGCATCCGCGTAACGAAACGGTTCAGGTTTCATCATCGAGCGTGCTCAGAAACGCCTCCGCGTTTTTCAAATGCCGCTCCCTTTTTTCGGGATCCATCTTTTTGGCCATCGCACACATCATGGCCCAGCGAGGGTTTCGCGAAAGGTCTTCGACGTGGTTCCAGATCCATCGCCAATACAATCCATCCCAAATGTCGCACCAATCTCCCTTCGCGTAGTGGCTCATCTTTCGCACATAGGATGATCCAGAGAAGTACGGTTTGGTAGTCGTCAAACCCCCGTCCGCATGTTGGCTCATGGAATAAACATTGGTCACCATCACCCAGTCGTAGCTGTCGATGAACATTTCCATGAACCACCGATAAACTTCACGCGGATGGAACTCGCAGAGAAACATGAATCCACCCAAGACCATCAACCGTTCGATGTGATGGCAATATCCTGTCTTCAACAGTCGACGGATGGTGTCGTCGATGGGAACAATGCCAGTGGTTCCGTCATAAAAGCTGGATGGGATCGTTCGATGGTGATTCCAGTGATTGCTGTTTCGCATGGTCACGCCAAGATCGTCGTAGGTCGCTTTCATGAACTCGCGCCAACCGATGATTTGACGAACAAAGCCCTCGCTTGAATTGATCGGAACATCATTCTTCTCAGCGAAACGAAGGGTTGTCTTGATGACTTGGTCGGGAGTTAAGAGTCCGATATTCAGCGCGGGGGTCAATACGCTGTGCCAAAGCCAGGACTCGCCCTCGACGATGGCATCCTCGTAGTCTCCGAACCGTTCAAACCGATGTTTGAGAAAATGCTGCAGCCATCGTTTCGCATCTTGATGGCTGGTTGGATAATAAAGCTGATTCAACGAGCCCGGGTGATCTGCAAATTTTTTCTCAACATACGATTGAGCCTCCGAGTCAAAATCGTCTCGTTTGATTTTCAAAAGTGATGGGATCTCTCCCAGCAATTTTTTGGGGACCTTTTTGCGATTGTCTTCGTCGAAACTCCATTTCCCCCCGGCTGGTTCGTCGGCCTCCATCAACACGTCCAGACGTCGCCGTTGCCACTTGTAAAAGTCTGCCATGAACCATCGTTTCTTGCCGGCGCGGTACTCTTGATTTTCAGAAGGTTGGTTAATAAAGCCTGGATTGGGCAAGAACGTCAGTCGCAGATCAAGTTCATTTGCGGCTCGGACCAAGCGTTTTTCCAGCATGAAATCGGCGGGATCGCAAACCGTCAACTGAGAGGAACCGCTCTGCTTGACAATTTTTTTAAGATGTCGTTTCAGTGAATCAACGCGTCGGTCAAGGTCGCAATATACCGTGTCAAACTCAAGCTCATCCAAATGAGCCTGGTAACGCTTCATGGTTGCCCGGTGCAGCCATAGTTTTTGTTGGTGAAATTTTGCGGGATAATGAAAGTCTGAAAAGAAAAGGCTGTCTTCGATCAACGCAACTCGATTGGGTCGCGGCTTGAGCCCAGGGTGCTTGAGAAAAAGTTGGTGAGGAAAAACCAGCAGGATCATAATCGAGGATAGGGCTTGCTTTAAGGTAACGATAAACTGTGACAGACAATTTTAACTAAACCGGGACTGGGCCGCCAAATCAACTCGTTCAACGTCAGTTGTTGTCAGGCTCGGCAGCGTTTGCCGGCAAGACGAGACCACTGGCCGCGAGTTTTCAGCTGAGGAATCGAATGAACAATGAATCCCATGTTTTCCAAGAAAAAGCAACGCCGCGCGGAGCGTACCCACACCTAAAACGTGTTGGCGACTTTCTGTTTGTTTCCGGGACCAGTTCACGTCGCAAGGACAATTCGTTCGCGGGCGTGGAGCAAGTCGATGAGATGGGGACCAAACGGCTGGACATTCGCGAGCAGACCCGCGCGGTCCTTGAGAACATTCGTGACTATCTGGCTGCGGAAAAAGCTGGTCTTGAAGACCTGGTCGATGTCACTGTGTTCTTAGTCAACATGAATGACTTCGCTGGATACAACGAGACCTATGCGACGTTCTTTGATCATCAAACCGGACCTGCACGTACAACGGTTGCCGTTCATCAATTGCCTCACCCAGACCTGTTGATCGAAATCAAGGCAATGGCATACAAGCCAGCATCGAGTGAAGGTTCATAACATGAATGACACATCCACAGTCACCAATTTTATTGGCGGTGAGTATTGCGAGCCTCGTTCTGGAAATTGGTTGGACAATATCGATCCGGCACGTGGCGTCGTTGCCGGTCGGGTCGCCAACTCCGGTCGTGATGATATCGAAGCGGCGGTCACAGCCGCCGAGTCAGCGTTTGCTCGATGGTCGCAGTTGCCGATGGCTCGTCGCGCATTGGTTCTGAACAGGATTGCTGACGGCATCGAGTCACGTCTGGATGAATTGGCTGCCGCCGAATGTCTCGACGGAGGCAAGCCGATCACGCGTGCGAAGACGATTGAGATTCCCCGGGCCGCCAGCAACTTCCGATACTATGCGGCCGCCGCGACTCAGTTTTCCAGCGAGTTTCACGATAGCATCGGTCACAGCGCCATCAACTACACAGTTCGCCAACCTTTGGGAGCCGTCGCCTGTATCTCGCCGTGGAATTTGCCGTTGTATTTGTTGACTTGGAAAGTCGCACCCGCGATGGCCATGGGGAACTGCGTGATTGCCAAACCGAGTGAACTAACGCCAAGAACCGCGTACTTGTTGGGAGAAATTTGCAACGAAGCGGGACTGCCCGCCGGTGTCCTCAATATTGTTCATGGCGAGGGAGCCTCTGCCGGTCAAGCGATTCTGGAACACCAACGGATTAAAGCGGTTTCGTTTACCGGTGGCAGCGAAACCGGTAAGCATGTCGCTAGCGTAGTCGCGCCTCAATTGAGAAAATTCTCATTGGAGTTGGGCGGCAAGAATCCAAACTTGATCTTCGCCGATTGTGATTATCAAAAGGCACTGCAGACATCGGTGTTTACAGCGTTCGCCAACCAAGGGCAAATCTGCTTGTGTGGTTCGCGGATACTGATTGAACAGAGTATCTACGAAACATTCAAGCAGGATTTTATCGAGCGTACCAAGCAGTTGGTGTTGGGCGATCCAGGGTTGGAGTCGACGCAAATTGGTGCGTTGGTTTCCAAACCGCATTTTGAAAAAGTTTGCGAGTATCTGGAGCTGGCCAGGTCAGGGGAGGGCGGTGCGAAGGTGCTTTGTGGTGGTCGCCCCGCAACAGTTGACGGATTCGAGCAAGGCTACTTTGTCGAGCCAACGATCATCGAGGTTGCAACGAATCAATGTCGATTGAATCAGGAAGAGATTTTCGGGCCGATCGTCACGTTGATGCCTTTTACCGATGAGCAACACGCGATCGAGTTGGCCAATGACGTCTCTTTTGGATTGTCGGCGACCGTTTGGTCGAATCAAAACGATCGCGTCATGCGAGTCAGCCGCGCCGTGGACGCGGGTGTCGTTTGGGTGAACACTTGGCTGATGCGTGACTTGCGGACTCCGTTTGGCGGCATGAAGTCATCGGGTGTCGGTCGCGAAGGTGGCGTTGACTCGTTGCGATTCTTCACGGAGCCAAAAAACGTTTGCATCAGCTATTGAAGCCGTTGCATTGCCTGTCCAATCCGGCAAAAACTTTGAAGGGTGCGCTTTGAAGGGTCAAGACAAGCGAGGCGCCGAAGCGCCTCGCTCTTGAAACAAACTCACTCCTTTCGAGACGAACTCACTCCTCGTTCTCAGTCTCGGTTTTCTCTTCGACTTCTTCGTTTTCCATCTTTGGTGGTTCGAGCAGATCGAAGCCAAACTCCTTCCCTTTGTCGACGGCGGGAATTCCATAAGCCATCCACTCAGGTTCAGGTTGATCTTTCAAATAGTGATCGAAAAACTGCTGCATCCGTTTCGCAAAGTCGATTCGATTGGCATCGCCCATGACCCAGTGTGGATCGCCGTTGTAATTCAACAGCCATGCCGGTTTCTCGAGTCGTCGAAGCGCGACGAACAGTTCAATCCCTTGGTACCACGGAACCGCACCATCTTCATCGTTGTGCAAAATCAACAATGGCGTGTTGACTTTGTCTGCAAAAAATACCGGCGAGTTGGCAATGTACTTGTCGCGAGCGGACCACAAATCATCACCAATTCGCGATTGCGTGCGCTCGTATTGGAACATTCGGCTCATCCCGCTGCCCCAGCGAATACCGCCGTAAGCACTGGTCATATTGCTGACAGGTGCGCCCGATTCAGCACAGGCAAACATGTCGGTTTGTGTCACCAAATATGCGGTTTGGTAACCACCCCAGCTGTGACCTTGCATGCCAATTTTGTCTTTGTCGACAAACCCTTTTTCAATCAAATGCTCGACTCCGGGTAGAATGGCGTTGGCCGCACTGGGGCCCGGCTCACCGGTTCGATAAGGAATATCGGGAACGAAAATTACGTACCCACGACTGACGTAAAAACTGAAGTTGATGATCGAGCGACCGGCCGCTGGTGCATAGTAGCGGTGCAGGTTGTCCGAGTTTCGTTCATAGAAATAAACCATCAAAGGATACTTTTTGTTCGGATCGAACCCTTCGGGCTTGTAGAGCAACCCGTCCAGTTTCTGACCATCTGCCGCATCCCAATGCACCAATTCCGCCGATCCCCAGAGGTAGTCTTTCTGTTGTGGGTTGGCGTCACTGAGTCGTGAGACTTTCTTGAAGTCCAACGTGCTGGTCCAAAGATCCGGAGACATCTCGAACGTGCTGCGTGTAAACATGACTTGATCGTCGTTCTCGGCTTTGGAAAGTCTGCCGATGTTTTCGTCGACCATCATCAGTTTGTGCAGCCCGCGCTGGTTCAACTTGGCAACTTTCGAGTCGTTCGATTCCTTCGATTTGCTTTTCGCCTGATCCGACTTTTTCTTGTCATTCGACGTCTTGCCAACGTTTTCGGTTTCATCGTTGAGGTTCAATCGATAGAAGCCGCTCGATTTGGAGGTGTCATCAAACGCGGTCATGTAGATCGGTTCTTCAGGATTGAAGGAGCGTGCTTCGCGGTCAAGCCGTTGTGCTCGAAAACGAATCTTGTTTTCACGCCCGAATCCTTCTGTGAGGCAGATTGGTGGTTCGTTGCCTGTGGGGTCAAGCTGCCAAAGGTCGTAGCGATCGTAGATCAGGAAACCGGCGTCATCGTCAAGCCAACCGGCAGAGCCATAGCTGGGCGGCAATGAAGGAGTGTCGTGAAGTACATTAAACAGTGGGTGTTGGATCCCTTTGCTGATTTCAACAGGCTCTCTGTTTTTGCCTGTGGAGATGGCGTACCATTTTTTTTGCTCGGCATCAAACCAGGTGACAAATTTGCCGTTGGGCGAAAGTGAACCTGCTGCTTTGCTCTTTTTGATAATGACCTCGCGGTCGCCAGTAGTCAGATCAACCAAGTAGGTATCTCGAAAACCGGGGATATCCCAGGACATCATTTTTCGATAGGGCACATCGGTTGAGGCAACGACCATCGAGGATGGCGACCGTGTGTCGATGCGGAGGAACGGAACCAACTTGGTTGCCAACTGAACAATCTTTTTGGTTTTCAGATCCATCGCGGCTCGATAACTTCGATTGCGATCGGAGGCAGCCTGCAACAACTGTTGGGGCTGCAGACGGGGGTCTTGCCAATGCCAGAGATCAAGTTTGGCTTTGGCTTCTTCTTTTTCTGATTCTTTGCCAGCCTTTCGGTTGGCGGCTTCCTTTCGCTCCTTTGCGACTTTTTCTGGAACGGGAGCGGTGTTGAAATAGAAACGCTTGTCATCTTCGGAGAATGAAATCGAAGCGTTGGGAGAGATCCACCAACCTTCCGGAATCCCTGCCGATGATTCGGTAGCAACTTGGGTCGCTTCTTTCTTTCCAGCTTTCCAGTGGTAGATCGACCAGCTGGGTGACTTGACCAGATAGTCGTCCTTGTTGGAGAGAAATGCGAGTTGGTCTCCCGCTTCGTTGAAGCGAACACCGCTGTACTCACCCATCCCGGAAAGGATCGTATGTAGTTCCATCTTGGCAAGATCGACGACGTGAATACCATCGGTAATTGCTTGCGAGTCGTCAGTGTTTTCTTTGGTTTTGTCGTCCTGCTTCTTCACTTTCGACGAATCGTCGATGACCGAAGTTACGAACGCCAACCGCGTGCCATGTTTGTCGAATGAAAACCGAACCACATAAGGATAGGTTTTCTGCAGTCCGGTTTCGAGGTCGCGAAGCACGAGCGTTTTCCCAATCGACTTCTTCTTGACTTCCGGTTTGACGTCATCCGTCTTCTTTTCATCGGGTTGTGGTTTGGCCGGCTTCTTGGTTGTTTTTTTGGCCTCGCCCGACTTGGGCTCTGGCATTTTGGTCGGGTCTTCGCGCCGCGGTTTGAGCTTTTGTTTCTTCGAGCGTTCTTTCAGTCCCGCAGGTGTGACTTCTAATGACTCGTTCACTTTCGAAGTTGCTTGCGTCAATTTCTTGTCTGCGCCGTCCTGATCGAGGAAGGCTACCCAACGACCATTTTTCTGTGGAACCGAAAATGAAGAGACACGATCGAACGTTGATCGTTGGCCAGTTGCCAAATGCAAAATCTCCAACTTACCAGTCGGTAGTTCATCCGATTTCAGTTTCGCTTTCTTGAGTTCCTCGATGCGTTTCTTTTCAGGCGTAACGCGGTATGCGATGTGTTTTGCATCGTAAGTGAACCGAGCGCTGGCGGCTCGGGGAATCACGTACTGTTTGGTCGATCCCGTATTTCGCACATAGAGTGTTGATTCGGAGTCTTTTTTGGCGCTCGAGATGGAAAACGCGGCCCATTTGCCATCGTTGGACAACTGAGTTGAGCCGATCGAATTCCAGAGATCGTAATCGGAGTGGTCGAGTTCCCGTTTGTCCGTTTGAGCCTGGGCGTGTTGTGCAAACGAAAGGGTCGCGAGCAACAGCAAACACCAGGTTGCGATCGACCGTGTGGAAAAACGAAACAAAGTGAGACAAAGGTCAGTTCGCATTTTTTGGGGGCTCCGGTTGGTGCGTCAAGTTAATCGCGATCGTATCAGGGTAATTTGAATTTGCCTTACAGGAAACGAGTCAGCTGGCTTTCTCGAAAGAGTAGCGAAGAAATGACGAAACGCCGCTGACTTCTGTCTGCCGTATCACTGAATCCAGGTCATCGGGTGAATGAATCGAGCGCAGGATTGTTCCGGTTGCAACGAACGTAGGGAGGTTGGGCGATCGAGTTTTGGGTTTGACGTTCGTCGACGATCCGGGCCCAGTTTAGTCGGTCGTGAAGGCGTTTTTAGAGCTAAGTTTGAAAGGTCAATTCTTTTCAATATGGGAGCTTACGTCATGCTACGAACAGCCACCGGTCCGGTGAAGCCGGACATTCAGCGAGCGGTTGAGGAACTGTTACGCGAAAATTCAAACTTCGATCGCAGCGAAAATCGATCTGCGATTCGAGACTCACTGGTTCGACCAGTAATCATTGAGTATCGCGATTCTGAAGAAACGGTCGCCGCATTTTCGAGAAACATTTCGGCGACAGGTATCGGCCTGATCACGAATGAGCCGGTCACCAACAAAAAAGTTGCCGTGATTCGAGTCAATCGACTTCATGGGACAGATGTGTCGATTCTTGCCGAGTGTCGCTGGTGCAAAGCGTACGGGGAAGAATGGTACTTTTCCGGTTGGCAGTTTATCAGTCTTAAACGTTAATCGAATCGCTTCGCAACACTTCGAATTCATCTCCTTAGACCATGACAGCCTCCCACCGGCGGGTTCTCCGTCCGTTATTGTCTGACCACTTACCGATTGAAATTCGTTGACAAATCCTGAATCCGCGGTCGATTCATTTGACGACGTGCCGTTGGTTCTTCAAAATCACGTTCTGCCAAACGATCAAGGGATCGATATTGGCAGAACGTTTTTTTATGGAATTTACGATGATACGTTTTCACGCAGACCGGCTGGTGCCATTCTCCAAGTCCTTCGTTGCGTTGGTGGTCGTGGCTTGGGCATTGTCGATGGGTTCGACGCAAGCTCAAGTTGCTTCTCCAGCGTTTGGCGAAAAGTTCAAAAATCTGGAGTCGATGTCGACCGGTGAATGGTGGAAAGTCAAACCTAACAAACGCCGTTCGATGAATCTGAATGTGCCGCGAAACGAGGTCGTCGCGTTTGCTGTGTACGCGCATCACAACGGTACGCTCAAGCTGACGGCACAGTTTTTTCCATTGATGCCCGATGAAGTCAAAGTCGCGAGGTTGGAGTTTCAACAGGCCGACGGCAGTTGGAAGGAAGTCGCCAAACAAAAGATCTTCGAACTGGGATGGAGTTCCCATTTTCGTATGGACCAATGGGACAACTCGAAAGATGTCAACTATCGAGTCCGCCATGGAAACGAAGCGATGTTTGCTGGAACCATTCGGAAGGATCCGATTGATAAAGAAACCATTGTGATCGGCAACCTCTCGTGCAACAGTTCTCGGACACCCGGTCCGCGACCCAAGATGATCGAAAACCTGATCAAGCTTGACCCCGACCTGTTGTTTTTTGCTGGCGACCAATCGTATCACCACACCGAACACACGTATGGCTGGTTGGAATTTGGTATGCAGTTTCGGGATGTGCTCAAAGATCGCCCTGTGGTTACGATCCCGGATGACCACGATGTTGGGCAAGCCAACATCTGGGGAGAGAACGGCAAAAAAGCGACCAATCCGGCTGGACCAAGTGGCGGTTTTTTCTATCCCTCAAAATACGTCAACATGGTCCAGCGTTGCCAAACGTGGCACCTTCCTGATCCATTTGATGCTCAGCCAATTGAGCGAGGAATCAGCGTTTACTATACCGATCTGACAGTCGGCGGGATTAACTTTGCGATTATTGAAGATCGAAAATTCAAGAGTGGACCTGAGGGCAAGATTCCAAAGATGGGGCCGCGGCCCGATCACATCAACGATCCCAAATACGATCGTTCTGCAGTCGATCTTCCCAACTTGAAACTACTCGGTGACCGGCAGTTGAAGTTCCTCAATGAGTGGAGCCAGGACTGGTCAGGGGCCGATATGAAATGCGTGCTTTCGCAAACAGCGTTTTGTGGTGCCGTTCATTTGCATGGCCAGGAAACCAATCGTCTGCTGGCAGATCTCGATTCCAACGCTTGGCCGCAAACAGGCCGCAACAAGGCACTGGCAGCAATCCGTCGCGCATGGGCTCCGCATCTTTGCGGCGATCAACATCTTGCCGTTGTCGTCAAACATGGCATCGACGAGTTTGGAGATGGACCCTATGGATTCACCAGTCCCGCGATCGTGAATACGATTTATGGTCGATGGTGGTGGCCAGAAGAAGAGAAGGCGGGTCCTAATCCTGTACCCAATAGCCCATTGCCTTGGACGGGAGATTTTCTCGACGGTCTGGGGAACAAAATATCGATGATGGCATATGCAAATCCGCCGGATCGCAAAGACGAAACGAAACGAGCAGATGGTTTTGGTGTCGCACGTTTCAACAAGAAGACACGAAAGATCACGTTTGAGTGTTGGCCCCGTTTTGCCGACGTCGCTGATGGTGATCAAGCACAGTTCGCTGGTTGGCCGATGACCATCGACTATCGTGACAACGATGGTCGCAAGCCGGCAGGTAAACTCCCAGCTTTGGTTTTTGGCGACGGGCAAACTCGAGTAGTTCAAGTGATCAATGAGACGACGAATGAGGTGCTTTATACGGTGCGTACGGCAACGTCCCGGTTTGAACCACCTGTTTACGACCGAGATGCAACTTACACGGTCAAATCTGGCCGCGATCGACCCAACCAATCATCGATCAGCAACTTGTCGGCTGTTGCAGAGGGTGCCAAGGCCGAGCTGATGATTGGCTCGAACAGGTAAACGAGGGCCCTTTTTGATTCCAACGAAGGTTCCATTATTCTCTTGACACCATCGATTGATCTGTTTACTTTGTATTGCAAAGTTAAATGGAAACGGAAGATCGATGAACATCCACCGCGCTCTCGCCGATGTCGCCAGTATTCGAGCTCAGCTGGAGCGGACGGAGGCGTTGCGCGGATTTCGTTCGGCTGCGGTTGGGTTTTCGGTCGTGATTTTGATCATCGGCTATCTCGTTCAGCGACTGTTGATCGTGGATGCCAATCGATCCGTTGAGGTTTATTTGGGCCTCTGGTTGGTGGTTGCGTTGGCCAGTGCAACGACGGCGGGCATCGAGATGGTGGTCCGTGGGATGCGAAGCGAAGAGCCGGCCGTTTGGAATCTGCATCGACAGCTGGCGATCAGGATATTGCCGTCGTTGTTGGTTGGATTCGTAATCACGTTGATGATTGGCGTCCAAGCGTGGGAGGCCAGGGAGTCTCCTACCGTAGGGATGATTTGGGCACTACCTGGTATCTGGTCAATGATTTACGGACTGGGGCTTTTACATTGTTCGCGATGTTTGCCGCGATACTCCAACGGCGTCGCGTGCTATTTCCTCGCCGCCGGCGCGTTGGTCATGGTGGCAGCGTGGCTGTCTGGTCGCCAGCCGGCACCGTGGCAGATGTTGGCAACGTTTGGAGTAGGACAAACAGGACTGGCGACAGTGCTCTATTTCAATATGGATCGTGAACTGAATCGGAAGGACCACTGATGGCCAAAGCAAACAAGTCCAGATCCAAAAAACCGATGGCGCACCAATCGGCATTGGAGGATATTGATCGATTGTTTCATGAGAAAGCTCGGTTGGGCATTCTGACGACGTTGGTGGCAGCTCCTGAGGGGCTTGGGTTCAATGAACTCAAAGCGATGTGCGAGCTGACAGATGGAAACTTGAACCGGCACCTTAAAGTGTTGGTTGAAAGCAACGTGTTGTCGGTCAAAAAAACGGGTCAAGGTCGCACAACTCATTCGCATTATCGGCTGACCAAGAAAGGTCAACGAGCGTTCACAAAGTACCTCGATGCACTCGAGCAGGTTTTGCTGGCGGCCAAATTGGCGACCGAAAAAGCTCCCGCCGATCCCCAAAAATCCAGCGGCTTGGGCTTCACTTCTTGAGAAACACAACACTTCAATCAAAGCAAAAATTTTGTCTTTATACTCTGTATCGCAAAGTAAAAAGTGCCGATACTGGAAACGACAAGCTTCTATTCACGAAATGACAACATGAAAACGACAACGAATCAAACGTTTTGGATGCGACTGGTCTCGTGGCTCATTCAGGTCGATCGGATTCTGCGTGGAGATGTCACGCGACCAGATGGCGACAACCGAGTTGAAATCAATATTCCCGTGGTCGGGGTCTCGGTCGTCGTGATTCTGTTGGGGGTTGCCTATGGATTCTGTATGGGAGTCTTCGCATTGATTCATGGTGTGGAGATCAGCGCTTATCACCGCGCGTTGATGCAGACGTTTGCTTCGATGTGCAAAGTTCCATTGTTGTTTTCGTTGACGTTGGTCATCACATTTCCATCGCTGTATGTTTTTAATGCGTTGCTGGGATCCCAATTGCGAGTGTTCGCGGTGCTCAAGTTGTTGGTGGCTTCGCTGGCCGTCAATCTTGCGGTTCTGGCTTCAATGGGACCGATCCTGGCTTTCTTTTCCGCCAGTACACCCAATTATCCCTTTATTGTTTTGCTAAATGTGGTTTTGTTTGCGATCGCCGGAGCGTTGGGGTTGGGATTCTTGTTGCAATCGCTCAATCGACTTTCGGCAACCGTCGGTCTGTCATCGGATTCACCTGCTGCATCAACAACGAAACTCGAGACAACGTTTGATACGGACGAGGCGAACCCGGAAGCCTCAGCTGAGGGGATCACGATCGTCGCAACGGCAGTGACATCCCCGAAGGCGTCTCCGCACGGCCCGGTTGCGGGGCCTTTGGATCGTCCCCGCTCGATGATGTTGAGCGGTCATGTCAAGAAAGTATTTGTTTGTTGGTTGATTGTCTTTGGGATGGTGGGTGCCCAGCTTGGTTGGATTCTGCGTCCTTTTATCGGTTCGCCTGACATGCCCTTTACCTGGTTTCGGTCGCGTCAATCGAACTTCTTTCAAGCGGTCTTCGATACGTTCTGGAACCTGTTCAGTGTATTGAGTTGAGGTGTGTGCTGAGATTGCGACGTCAAGGTCGCACGTGTTGGTCCTCGGATCAGCAGAGCTGGGTTTCCTTTAACGGCCAAACATCAACGATGTCTGAATCATCATGGAATTGGAAGCGAGTGCTGTTGCGGCATCTGCAAAATGTGGGTCGAGGGTTTGACACACTCGACCGCATTTTGCGTGGCCGCGAGGCCGGTTCGCCGGCGGACGCTGGCTCGGCGTTGGCAAAGCCAGTTTCTATCAAGACGGTGATCGTGTTGATGCTGGTATTGGCGCCGATTTACGGCGTTGCCATGGGAAGTTACGCAGCGGTAGCGGGCCAGCGGAGTTGGACAGAGCAGTCGTTGCAGATGGTCTATTCCGCCATCAAAGTTCCGTTGTTGTTGACGATGACGGTTGCCATTGCGATACCGAGCTTCTTTGTCATCAACACGTTGTTTGGTTTGCGAAACCAATTTGGCGAAGCGTTGCGGGCGATCATTTCCGCTCAAGCAGGTTTGGCGATCATTTTGGTGTCGCTCCTGCCGATCACCATTTTCGTTTATGTTTCGCTGTCGGTATCGTCGCGCGGCTATTCGCAAGGCGTCATGTTTAACGCCTTGGTCTTTGGTATCGCCAGTGTCTCGGCTCAAGTCATGTTGCGTCGATACTACGCGCCGTTGATCAAGCGGTCTCCGAGGCAGCGGATGATGTTGCGTCTCTGGATCTTGATCTATGCGTTCGTAGGAATTCAGGCGGCCTACGTGCTGCGACCGTTTATTGGAAGTCCCAATGAGCCGACGAGTTTCTTCCGGAGCGAACCATTTGAAAATGCGTACGTCGTCGTGTTCAAGTTGTTGTGGAATCTATTTGGTGTGTTGCCCGGTACGTTTTGCACTTGATGGCCTGGACACTGGAGATGGTCGAGACTGCGTAGGGCACAAAAAACGTCATCACTGATTTGATGAGACATACCTTGCTGAACGTTCCATGCATGAAACAGCAGTTGCAATGGTTGATTGTCACGAGGACGGTTCCCACAATCAACGCCATGATCAGCGCGCGTCGAATGACCGTAAAATCGAGCGCGATCTGGAGAGCGGAAGGTGATTGTGGTTCTGACATAAAGCAAACCGGCAAATTAACGGCTGGGTAGCAGTATTTTTGGACGCCCAGGCAAGTGATAGCTTACATCAAAAATCAAATTTGGTGATTGGTTGCTATTCAATGGTCGACCCTTGGCAACTCGAGCCACTTCCCGCGGTACAGCCAAAACAGTGCTGACCGACGCAAATTTCCCGTTGGGACAGCTTTGTGAGGTCGAAGTCATGAACGGTTTGTACTTCTTGCGTTTGAACCGGCAACTCCAACATTTGATTGAAATCGCAGTCAAACAGTCGCCCATCCCAGCTGACCGACAACGTATTTCGGCACATTAACCCATCGATCGCCGCCGGGTTAAACGTGGAAGTCAACAACTCCATATACGATTCGTATTCGTCAATTCTCAGTAGGTAGTCAAGGTATCGGCTGACCGGCATGTTGGTAATCGTGAACAAACGGTTGAACACAATCCCGAATCGTTGTTGTAGTTCGGTTCGGTAAGCCGCCTCCAATTGTGCTTGATCGGGGGGCAGTGATTGGCCGACTGGATTAAAAACCAGGGTCAGGGTCAGATTGGAGCCGGGATGACCGTAACCGAGTTCGTTCAATTTTCGAAGGGCTTGGATCGATTGGTTGTAGGCACCCGAACCGCGTTGGGCATCTGTGTTTTCTTCGAGGTAGCACGGGAGCGAGGCGACAATTTCTACCTGGTTTTCAGCCAAAAATTCTGGCAAATCGTCATAGCCATTTGCCAGCAGGATGGTCAAGTTACAGCGATCGATGACATGTCGATCCAGTTGACGAGCAGCGATGACCAGTTCGCGAAAATGCGGATTCATCTCTGGCGCGCCACCGGTCAAGTCAACCGTTGTGATCGAAGGATGTTTTTTGAGGATGGCAATGCAGGCGTCGATTTCGCGTTGCTGCATGATCTCGCGTCGATCGGGTCCGGCATCCACATGACAATGGGCACAGGTCATGTTGCACATCTTGCCGAGATTGATTTGCAGAATCTCAATTTCGCCTGGCGTCAGCGGCATCTGTCCAGACTCTGCCAATCGATCTTCGAAGCGAGAGCCAGCGACGGGCTTTTGAAGGATACGCAATTGTTCGCTTGCCTGGGCCAGCGGATTGCCTTGGTGCTTGAGCGACGTTTTTGCGTTCATTAAGTTTCCAGAGTGGTAAGTTGCTTGTGCGATCAAGCACGAGTTGCGATTTGGACGCAACTGCACGATTGTTATTACAAAGATTCAGTGATTCAATGCCAACCGCGCGGGAACAGTCGAATGAGGAACTTGTTTTATCATTTCTGTTCTTCGCAGATTCGACGGTTTGTAGATCGTGTAACCAAATGAAGCTAAGATGGCTTACGATTGATCACAACAAACGTTAAATCCGTATGGGACATCATATGCGTCAAAATTTCGTCCTCAGACCTAAATCACCTTGCTGGTGTTTGCGATTCCTTCAACTCGCCTTGGTTGCTGCCACGTTGATGTTGCTGGCGTTTGGTACTTCCTCGTCATTTGCGAAGGAGCGACCTGCTGACGCGCAGAACGAGAAACGACCGAATCTGTTGTTCATTATCGTCGATGATCAATCCCCATTTGACTTGAAGGTTTACAACGAGCGCTCAACGCTAGATACGCCCAACATTGATCGTCTTGCAAAACGAGGAATGGTGATTGATGGTGCCCACCATATGGGTGCTTGGGTCGGTGCAGTTTGTACGTCGTCACGGCACATGGTGATGAGTGGTCGGACGCTTTGGCATATCCCTGACCGGTTTGCCAAACGTCGATCCAACCCCAATAGCTCCGACCCCAAACTGGTGCCGCCGGATCTGGCAGAATACACGATGGCTGCAGTGTTTAATCGTGCAGGTTACGATACGATGCGAACGTGTAAAAAGGGAAACAGCTATGACAAGGCGAACGCAAAGTTCACGGTCGTTCGTGACGCGTCCAAGCGCGGTGGGACCGCTGAGACCGGCAGTGCATGGCATGCAGAACAGGTGTTGGAGTATCTAGATCAGCGTTCCATTCAGAAGGATGACGATCCATTTTTGATTTACTTTGGATTTTCACATCCACATGACCCGCGGATGGGTACTCCGGAGTTGCTCAAAAAATATGGGGCGATCAATCATGACGACAAAGGCAGCTTGCCGCCATTAAACGATCGGCAGCCTGTACTCCCCATTAACTACCTGCCCGCTCACCCATTCCACCATGGACAACCAGGGTTGCGAGATGAAGTTGCCGTGCCGGGCGTTTGGGAAAATCGCGATGAAGCGACGATTCGAAATGAGATTGGGCGGCAGTTTGCTTGTTCCGAAAATATCGACATTCAGATCGGCCGCGTCATCGACAAACTTGAAGCGATGGGCGAGTTGGACAACACCGTGATTTTCTACACGTCGGACCACGGGATGGCTATTGGACGACATGGCCTTCAAGGAAAACAAAATCTTTACGAGCATACGTTTCGCGTGCCGATGATTGTCGCCGGTCCGGGTATAGAGGCCGGCAACCGCGCTGTTGGGAACGTCTATTTGACAGATGTGTTAGCGACGTTGTGCGATTTCGCGGATGTCGATCCGCCGCAGACCAACGAGGGGTTGAGCTTTAAGCCAGTACTCGCTGGTGAAAAATCGACGGTTCGCGACGTCCTGTATGGTGCATACTCCGGAGGCACCAAACCGGGCATGCGATGTGTCAAGCAAGGTGATTGGAAGCTGATCAAATACGACGTGCTCGATGGAAGTGTGCGAAAGACTCAGTTGTTTCATTTGGACGAGAATCCATATGAGTTCATCGTTGAGCACCAGGCGGTTGGTCTACAGAAGTTGATCAAGAATGGTGCAACTTCAAAACAGGTCAACTTGGCCGACGATCCAGAATACGCGACACAACGCAAGGAGATGGAAGCGTTGTTGTTGAAGGAGATGAAACGACTGGACGATCCGTATCGTCTATGGGATCAAGATGAAAAGTAAGCCAGCTGTTCCATCGCGTTGATGACTCGGGATCAATTGCATGGCGTCGAGTCAGGTTCAACCGCGGGGAGCGTTGAAACGGTTCAGTTGTCCGATACTCGTGCCCGAATCGCGATATGGTGATCAAGTGACTTGGGGCAGTTCATCTTGAATGGCTCGCAGCATATTTTGCAGCGTTTCAACTTCCTGTCCGCTTAACCTTGCTGACTGAACCATGTATGCCAACATTGGGACCGGGCGGCCTTGGAAGATCGTATGCAACATCTGATTACTGGCGAGGTCGATGCATTCGTTTTCGCTGAGATTGGATCGATACAGATACCGATTCCCTTTTCGTTGAAAGCTTAGAACTTCTTTTTGCACCAATCGATGCAATAGCGTCTTGATCGTTCCGGGCGTCCAATCGGTCGTGCCTGACAACCGATCAATGATTTGGGTCGACGTAATGGGTTCACTTTGCCAGACCTCATGCATGACACGCCACTCGGCGTCCGAGATGGTTGGGTTATCATTCATTGAAGGCTCAGAATTGAGTTTTAGGAGCAGTAAAAAAACAAGCCACGTTGGTGCAACGTGGCTTGATCGAAGTTTTGATTGGGCAGACGGGTTAGTATCCACCAAGTGATCAGATCACGTTGTTTATCGTCGCGGAATCTCTGGTGTAAGTGATTCGCTGACTCGAGCTTCGTCGACTTCGTAAACAAAAACTGTGTCTTCAGCGGTTGTCGTTCGCTCCGAACCTTCGATCTGAGTCATGCTGCGAACAAGGTGTTCACCGCTCACTTGACCGATTGCTGAGAACTGAAAGGAAACTTTTTTGCCCGAGGCAATTTGAGGTTCGGTAAACAGGATGGAGTTGCCATCGATGACAACTTTTTGGCTATCCAGTGGAACGGCCTTGAGCGACGCTGGGAGGTCGACACGAACATTGACGTCCATCGCTTTGCGGCTGCCACGATTGGAAACTTCAACTGTGAAAGTTGCTTTGCCGCCAACTTGTACTGGACCAGAATCGTTTTTGATCTGGACAGCAACATCTGCTCGAGTGGTGACTTGTGTCGAGAGTTGAATTTCTTTCTCAGAGGTTTCGTGGCTATCGACAAGGATGTGACAGACTTGAGCACCTTCTTCAGTAACCACAGCCATCATTTGAATCTGTTCAGTACTTCCCGCAGGAATTTTGTCAAAGTTCCAGCGAAGGATTCCCTTGGATGCGTCCACGTTGGCTTCGCGACTGATCGTGGTGATCTTCATTCCAGTCGGCACTCCGAGAGCAACGCGAACGTCGGTGATGTCGACTTTGCCAGGGTTTTCCAGTTTGATCGTGTAGATTCCGTTTCGATCGACGAAGTTGATTTTTGGTCCGATCGCCGAAATCTGTAACTTCGGTTCGAACACATTCATGTCGATGGAAGCAAGTTTTGGTTCGGTGCCATCGTCTGACTGCGCGGATGTCTTAAGTGCGATCGGCCCAGCAGCGACGGCTTGCGAAACGTATTTTACTTTGACGGATTTGCCAGGCTCAATCGCTTTGATCGACTCGGTCAATGTCGAATTGAGTTCAATCAGAGAGGGTGGGAAGAGTGTGTTGAGTTGAACATTTTCAGCGACACCGTCACCCATATTGGAGACGATAACTTCGTGCGTAATTTTTTCGCCGATGTTTGCTTGACGTGGCCCGTTGATGACCAGTGACAACTGTGGTTGGCGAACGGCGATCAGGACTTTCTGATTGTTTTCGGTACGCACTGAGGTTGCGATATCGATGGCCTTACGAGTCGTTGGGATCAACTGCAAGATGATCTCACGCGTATCTCGTCCACCGATACGGTCGAGTTGAAACTGGACGATTTGCCCATCAACAGCGACGGGTTGTGGCGACGCTGAGACCAACTTGGTATGCGTCGGCAGCATCGCTTGGAACTTGACATTCTCGACATCGGTTTGGCCCGCGTTGGAAACCGTAATCTTGATCGGTGCCTGTTTATTAACGTTAATGAATTTGGGCGATTGAATCGTTGTTTTGATCAGCGATTCTGCTTTGCTGGTCAACGTACTCGGAGACTTGGTTCCGGGCTGTGCAGGTGTTACCGAAGCCGGCTTGTTGGTGTACTTGGCAGGCATCGCTGGCGTGTACGATTTTTGAATCGGTGCGACGTTGCCTTGAATTTGAATTGGTGAGCTGGTGGGTGTCGCAGAAGTCTGGCCTGACGAAAGCTGTTGCGTGGAGATTGCAGCTTGCGGCAGATTAGTCTTGCTCACCGGGATGGGCTGAAGCGTATTGTCGGCTTGTTTGGCAGGTGCCTTTTGCAGCACATCGGGGACTTTGATTTCTTCGAAACCAACTTTTGGAGTTGTTGGTTGAAACTCATTTCGCAGGACTCGCGAAACGGTATTGTCCACTTTTTGAGCGATTGGAGCACCCGTTTGCGGTTGCAATTGGATGACGCGTTTAACTGGCTGGTTTTCGCCAATAAAGTGGTCTTGGGCGACGGTTGATTGTGCCAATGGGCATAGAAAAGCCGCAGCGGCAAAAACAACTGGGACTTTTTTTAGTGATTGGAAAAGCATGAAGTAACTCCACATCGCCTAATTTGACTCATATCAACGACACCACGAACGTGGCGACTCGTTTGGATCATCGGCGATTAAGGTTTGCCTGTTTAGCAAATCCGGAATATTCCTTAAAATTTACCATGCAAGTGGCGGCTGCTTCCTAACGCCCTGTTTCTTCGCTTAAATTGGCAGCCCGGTTGTTGATTCGCGCATCGCTGGCAAGCTGCGGATGACAGGTAACTTGATTCAATTCGGAACGTTCGCCAGCACGTGGAAATTCAAACATGAAAGACACCTTCAAGATTTCGCTCGTGGTTGCTGTAGTTGCCATGATCCAGGTCCAGGGATTGGCTCAAGAGAAAATGACGTATCCAGAAACTCGCCGCGTGGAGCAAGTCGATCAGTACTTTGGCGTTCCGGTGGCGGACCCGTACCGTTGGCTCGAAGATGATGTTCGAAAGTCAAAAGCAGTTGAGTCCTGGGTCGAGGCTCAAAACAAAGTTACTTTCTCGTATATCGAGTCACTCCCGTTTCGCGATCAAATTGAACAGCGACTAACCAAGCTTTGGAATTATGCCAAATACAGCGCGCCGTTTCGTCGCGGTGATCGCTACTTTTATTACAAGAATGATGGCCTCCAGAATCATGCCGTGCTTTATAAGATGTCAAAGCTCGATGGTGATCCGTCGATTCTGGTGGATCCCAACCAATGGTCCGAAGATGGCACCGACGCACTGGGTGGGACGTCATTCAGTGACAATGGCGAATGGATGGCATATGGTATTCAGAAAGCTGGCTCAGATTGGCGAACCTGGAAGATCATGAATGTCGAGACGGGTGAGTCGCTTGACGACGAATTGAACTGGCTCAAGTTTGGTGGCGTATCCTGGACCAAAGACAACGAAGGGTTTTACTACTCTCGCTATGACAAGCCATCAGACGATGAAAAATTTCAAGGCTTGAACCTCGGGCAGAAGATCTACTACCACAAACGAGGTACGGCACAAACCGATGATCAATTGATCTATCGGGACGACGAGCATCCGGAGTACGGATTCTTGCCTGGGGTTACTGAAGATGGCAACTATCTCGTGGTAACAGTCTGGCAAGGGACGGACGACCGTTATCGAATTCTCTATCGCGACCTCAATTCAGACAGCCCGAAACTGAAGGTGCTGATTGATGATTTTTCGAATGAGTACAGTTTTCTCGGAAACGAAGGTTCTGTCTTCTACTTCAAGTCAGACTTCAAAGCTCCGCGAAAGTGCATCCTCACGATCGATGTCTCACAGCCCGGAATCCAGCGAAACGTGATTGTCGTTGAAGCAGAAGAGGCGATGCAGACTGCAAGCATGGTTGGCGATTCATTGATCGTCAGTTATCTACAAGACGCAAAGTCGTTGATCAAAGTGTTTGATCTCAATGGCAATTGGGTTCGCGATGTTGAATTGCCTGGCATTGGAACTGCCGGTGGTTTCGGTGGTCGTCGAGACCATACCGAAACGTTTTACACGTTTTCCAGTTTCAATCGTCCGCCCAGTAGTTTTCGTTATGACTTGGCGACGGGGGACAGCAAGTTGATCCGTTCGGCGGATGTCGATTGCAATCCAGCCGATTATGTTGTGAATCAGGTTTTCTTTACCAGCAAAGATGGAACCAAGGTTCCGATGTTTATCTGCCACAAAAAAGGTCTCAAATTTGACGGAACCAATCCAACCTTGCTGTATGGCTATGGGGGTTTCAACATTTCGCTGACGCCCAGCTTTTCGATCTCCCGATTGCAATGGATGGAGATGGGAGGCATCTATGCTTTGGCCAATCTTCGAGGTGGCGGTGAATATGGAAAAGACTGGCATCAAGCCGGAACCAAAACCAACAAGCAAAACGTGTTCGATGACTTTATTGGCGCCGCGGAGTACCTTATCGAAAACAATTACACCTCGTCGAAACATCTCGGCATCCAAGGCGGCAGCAACGGTGGGCTGTTGGTGGGGGCCTGCATGACGCAACGTCCAGATCTTTACGGAGCCTGTTTGCCAGCGGTGGGTGTGATGGACATGCTTCGTTTTCAAGAGTTTACGGCGGGTCGGTTTTGGGTTGACGATTACGGCAGTTCCAAAGCAAGTGCCGAGGAATTTGAAGCTTTGCGAAAATACTCTCCATACCACAACCTGGTCGATGGAACGGAGTATCCACCCACGATGGTGACAACAGCTGATACCGACGATCGCGTCGTGCCAGGACACAGTTTTAAGTTTGCCGCGCGGTTGCAGGAAGCTCATCAGGGCTCCAATCCAGTATTGATTCGGATTGAAACCAAAGCTGGACACGGAGCAGGTAAGCCCACATCCAAAATTATTGAAGAAGTCGCGGACCAGTGGGCGTTCCTGGCGAAACACTTGGAGTTAAAGGATCCAAATTTCGGAAAATAGTTTCAGGCGTATGAAAGGTTGGCCGGCGACCTGCGTCGTTAACGACTTGGCGACGCTACCGTCAGTTTCATTGAAACCAAAAGTGAATAGAAAGTACTTATGAATGCAA
The DNA here is from genome assembly GCA_038534355.1 of Planctomycetota bacterium. Classification (GTDB taxonomy): domain Bacteria; phylum Planctomycetota; class Planctomycetia; order Pirellulales; family Pirellulaceae; genus Mariniblastus. The sequence continues at coordinate 23,381 of JBCAWX010000016.1, read as the reverse complement.
AAGAAGCGATTCGATCTGCGTTTAACGTCAGCGATATGGTGCTGCAAAGCTACATTGGCGATTTGTCAGACGCGGAGTTAATGAGCCGCCCCGGCAAGGGTTGTAATCACATTGCGTGGCAGCTGGGTCATTTGATCAGCTCGGAAGCCAATTTGGTGAATATGCTTAAAGACGGAAGTGCCGTCGAGTTGCCGGCTGGGTTTGTCGAAGCACACGATAAGACTGCGATCGACAACAACGAAGCGTCTCAGTTTCAATCCAAGGATGAATATCTGGAACTGTACAACAAGACTCGCCAAAATTCGTTGGCAGTGATCGGTGAGTTGACGGAAGAACAGTTGAGTGCTGAGACGCCAGAACACTTTCGTGAGTTTTGTCCAACCAACGGTGATTTGGCGATCTTGATCGCGACTCATCCGATGATGCATGCAGGTCAATTTGTACCGGTTCGGCGTTCACTTGATAAACCCGTCGTTATTTGACCGAACCAGTGACTTTTTAACTCGCTTTCGTCGTGGATCAAACGGTTCACGGCGAGCCGAGCCATTTGATATCAGCGGTTACTTCTGAGAGCCGCATTAAGCGAGCCGCAATCAACGCGGCTGTTCGGAGCCATTCGTTTTATGAGCCAGCCAACTGAATCATCGATACGTATCACATACTGTCACAAATGAGCGTCTTATCGACCTCGAGTAGCGAGTTACGCTGCCGCCATTTTTGATGCCACAGGAATCGAGCCTGAACTGACCAAGGGTGATCGTGGGCAGTTTCTTGTCGAAGTCAACGGCCAGTCAGTTGCCGACCGCAAGGGTGGATTGATCGCCTTGTTGACACGAAAGCCTTGGCCAAGCGAAACGGATGTTGTTGCTTCAGTCCAACGCGCATTGAAATAGTAACGGACGGCGGTCAAGTTCAGACAGTCACTCGAGTGATCGCAGCTATCGCCGGCCGGGGCAGGGTGCCATGCGAAGCGATCTTTCTGTCTTAAATATGTCTGTCGAGTTTGTAGTTGAAGATTCGCTGGCGACAGGAAAATAGAATGACAGGAAGATTACTAAAAGTCCGAAACGGAGTTTGAAAACCGAATGCGTTGCCTCAGATTGGTCAACCGCAGCAATCGCCGAAACGTGGCAGGATGCTACGCGAAGCGATCTTTCTGTCTCAAATATTTCTGTCGAGTTGTTAGCTGAAGAATCGCTTACGACAGGAAAATAGAAGACAAGAAGATCACTAAGAGTCTGAAACAGTTTTCTGAAAAAACCGAATGCGTTGCCTCAGATTGGTCAACCGCAGCAATCGCCGAAACGGGCAGGATGCCATGCGAAGCGATCTTTCTGTCTCAAATATTTCTGTCGAGATTGTGGCTGAAGGTTCGTTGGCGACAGGAAAATAGAATGACAGGAAGATTAATAAAAGTTCGAAACGGTGTTTGAAAACCGAATGCGTTGTCTCAGATTGGTCAATCGCAGCAATCGCCGAAACGGACAGGATGCCACGCGAAGCAATCTTCTGTCGAATTTGTAGCTGAAGAATCGCTGGCGACAGGAAAATAGAAGACAAGAAGATCCCTAAAAGTCTGAAGCGGTGTTTGAATAACCAGAATTCTTGAGCATCTGCTGGGACCGCGCAAATCGATAGGCTTTGGGAGTTTTCAATCGCCAGCATCGATGACACGACACCGCAACGACGGATATCAAACTTCTTTTTGTTTGTTTCCACGCTTGATGGACTTGCCTGCAACAGTTTGTCACAGCCAAATGAGTTGATTCGATGGTGGGCAGGTTGTAAAACCGGGACCATGGATACCAACGATGATTTTTGGAACCAGTGCTACGCCGATCAAAAAACCGGTTGGGATCGTGGTGAAGTGCATCCGGCACTAATTGATTGGTTAAGCGGCGGATCGATTCAACCTGGTCCGATCGTTGTACCCGGATGTGGTCGTGGTCACGAAGTCGTGCATCTTGCGTCTAACGGATTCGAAGTCACGGCGATTGACTTGGCCAGTGAACCGATTCGTTATCTTCAACAGCAGCTCGCTTCCAGATCACTGGAGGCAGACGTTCGCCAGCAGAGTATCTTCGACTATCAACCACTTCGTCCATTGAGTCTGGCTTACGAACAAACGTGCCTTTGTGCCATCGAACCTGCGTTGCGAAAACCGTATGAGTCAAAGCTGTATGATTGGTTGAAGCCAGGCGGCAAGCTTTTGGTATTGTTTGCTCAAACGGAGAACGCGGGTGATCATCCTCCGTTTCATTGCGACTTAAAAGAGATGCGAACGTTGTTTTCTGAGCCACGATGGCGTTGGTCAGACACTCCATTGAAGCGATTTGATCATCCGAGTGGCAAGTTGTTTGAGTTGGGAACGATTTTGGAACGCACAAGTTGACTGGAGTAGGTGGGTATGCTTGCCGAGTACGATGTGGTGACGCTGTCGCGCATTCAATTTGCGTTGACCATCATGTTTCATTATCTGTTCCCACCGTTGACCATCGGATTGGGAGTCATCATCGCCTATCTCGAGGGGATGTTTCTTTGGAAAAAGGAGCAGGTCTATATTGATGCGGCGAAGTTTTGGACCGGTATCTTTGGAGTGAATTTCGCCATCGGTGTCGCCACAGGCATCGTCATGGAATTCGAGTTTGGAACGAATTGGGCGATGTACTCGCGTTTTGTGGGTGACGTATTTGGGTCAGCGTTGGCGGCGGAAGGGATCTTTGCGTTTTTTCTGGAGTCCGGTTTTTTGGCCATTCTGGTTTACGGCCATGACAAGGTGAGTCCAGCGTTTCATTTCTTTTCAGCGTGCATGGTCGCGATAGGTTCGATCTTCAGTAGCATCTGGATCACGATCGCCAACAGTTGGCAACAGACACCGGCAGGGCATGAGATTGTTCAGATGACTCGCAACGGTGAGCCATGGTTTATCGATGGTCAGCCGGTTTTGAGGGCGGAGATTGTGGATTTTTGGGCGATGGTGTTCAACCCTTCCACGGTGCATCGATTAATTCATGTTTGGCTTGGGTGTTTCATCATGGGCGGATGTTTGGTTCTAAGCATCTCGGCATGGTATTTGATTCGCGGCAAGCATCAGGAGTTTGCCCAAAAATCGATCCAAGGTGGATTGATGCTTTGCTTGTTCAGTTGTTTGGCGATGTTTGTCAGCGGACATTTTCAAGCGAGGATGGTTTATGAACATCAACCGGCGAAACTGGCGGCCTTCGAAGCCCATTACGAAACGGGTCGTGCGGACTTGAGTCTGATCGGGATACCAAATGATCAAACGGAATCGGTTGACTTCAACGTATCCATTCCTGGCGGGCTAAGTTTTTTGGTGCATGACAATTTCACCGAGGAAGTGATTGGGTTGGACAAATTTAGACCGGAAGATCGCCCTCCGGTGAGGATTCCCTATTTCGCGTATCACATCATGATTGGGACTGGTGTTGGTTTGACCGGACTGATGGTCGTGGCAACGTGGTTTTTGTGGCGAGGTACACTTTTCGATAAACGGTGGCTACTCTGGTTAATGGTGATATCCATTGTTCCAGCGATCGCGGGCAACGAGGCAGGTTGGGTGGCGACGGAAGTGGGACGTCAACCATGGATTGTGCACGCACCGTTTCAAGTGGATAGCGATGGTCAGCGGATTGAAGATAAGAACGGACACTATGTTTACGACGAACGGCTGGGACTAAAAACAAACGATGCGGTTTCCAAGGCGATCACATCTGAGCAGGTGCTGACATCGATCATCATGTTTGGTGGCATCTATTTTCTGTTGGGAATCCTTTGGATCTTTGTATTAAACCGAAAGATTCAAGCGGGTCCTCCTCAACCAATCGAAGAATTGGACGACGGTGAAGACCAGGGTTTGGCAAACGCGTTGACTGGTGGTCATTCGTTAACAGAGGGATCGTAGTCGATGGATTTGAATCTCACATGGTTTGTCTTGCTCGGCGTACTGTTGGCAGGGTATGCGATCTTGGATGGTTTTGACCTTGGAGTGGGGATCATCCATCCAATTCTTGGTGGTGAACGTGAGCGATCAATTGCCATCAAGGCGATCGGGCCGCTCTGGGATGGGAACGAAGTCTGGTTGGTCACGTTTGGAGGCGCGTTGTTTGCGGCGTTTCCCGAAGCGTACGCCACGATTCTCTCCTCGTTATACCTGCCGATCATGTTGCTGTTGTTCTGCTTGATCTTGCGCGCTGTCAGCATCGATTTTTACAGCAAAGTGGAATCGCGTTTCTGGAAGTTGATCTGGGATTGCGGTTTCACCATTTCAAGTCTCGGTGCCACGATCGTATTTGGCGTTGCTGCGGGCATCTTGATCCAGGGAATTCCACTGGATGAACGAGGCGTGTATTCGGGAAGCCTGATGGAGTTGGTCACGCCGTACAGTCTGGCCACTGGCGGACTGGCGGTTACCGTTTTTGCCATGCACGGAACCATGTTTCTTTATTTGAAAACGACGGGTCAAGTCAGACAGCGTTTGGGTCGTTGGATCTGGCATACGTGGGGTCTGTTTCTGATCGCGTATGTATTGGTCTCCATGATGACTTTGATTGAAAATCCTCACGTTGTCGCGACCGTGAAAAGAATGCCGTGGGCGATTCCGATTGTGATCATCAATGTTTTGTGCGTGGCAAATATCCCGCGTGCAGTTCAAAACGAGGCATACGGTAAAGCGTTTGTTTCATCATGTGTCAACATTTTCTGTCTGGTTGCGCTGTTCAGCATCTCGACATTCCCTAATCTGGTTTACTCGATCAGCGACTCAAGTTCGTTGACGATTTACAACGCTGCATCCAGCCAGGGGACGCTTTGGTTGATGACGATTTTTGCGATGATTGGTGTGCCGCTGATCGCTTCTTATACAGCGATTGTCTATTGGACGTTTCGGCAACCGATATCGGAAGCGTAGCGCGAGTGAGCGATAACGCGCGCGATCCGTGAATCGCGTCAACTCAACATGCAGGAATAGGACTGCGCAAGCGTGTGTTGTGACGAACCATCAGTGGCATGGCGATTGCAATGTAGTTGAGCACAGAATTTGTGTTTGCTCCGTTTAGAATCTCGCAAGGGAGTTCGTTATGTCCCAATCACGACGAGTCCTGTTTCCGACTGACCTTTCAGAAAACAGCCTGTCGGCACTCGATATGGCGACCAATTTGGCTAAACAACACGACGCGTTGTTGAGTTTTGTCTATGTTACGTCGCCTCCGCTTCCGGAAGAGGCAATGTATGGAGGCGATTTTGAAAGCCAGCAGGATCTTGAGATTCGGAAACAGTTCGAACAAGTTCGTCCAACCGATGACACGGTTACCTATGAACATCTGTTTCTGCAAGGCAATCCGGGACCGATGATCGTAAGTGCCTCGGCCTCCGCAATGCTGTGTGTGATGAGCACACATGGTCGCAGTGGCATCATGCGGCTCCTGATGGGAAGTGTCGCCCAATACGTTTTGAGGTACGCGAAGTGTCCCGTGATTCTCACCCGTGGATTAGGTCCGCAGATTAGTCCCTCCACAGAAAATCAAGCGGCTCGTCAGTTTGTAACCGAAGTTATGCATCAAGTGGCTCCAGTTCACAGTTTCGAGAAGATCGAAGACGTAATCGCGCAGTTGAAGCGAGCCAACGAAACCGGAGTACCGGTGATCGATGATCTCAACCGATGCATCGGAATCTTGACGACGACGGACATCGATCGATATCGATCACTAAAGGCGCGCTATAACGCCAATGATCCTACGGTCGTGGAAGAGATGTTTGAAACCAACAAGTACGGAAACGTTCGATGTGACAATCAGGATTTCGAAAGTGTTAAACGGCACATGACAGAGCAGGTAATCTCAGTTCGAACGAATCACTCGATTCAAGATGCCATGGAACAGTTTGAAGCCCATCCGGATATCCATCACCTGGTTGTCCTGGACGATGACGATCGGCCGGTTGGACTTCTTGATTCGACGCACCTTGCTCCCGTCGCTGCCAACGAAACGTAGAACGGCGGGCTCACTTTCATTTCCATCTGATGGAGAGTTTCATCTAAATGATCCTTTCCTGCACGCGATCGAAACACTGCTGAGATTGCTGAGCGCATAACAAGGCTGTTCGGCGGTCAAATTGATTCAGTCTTTACAAAGCCTTTTTCGCTGACACTAATCGGATCATGATTTTTCATCTGCTTCTTCAACACATTCACATCCGCCTCTGATGGATCTGAAGTTCGAAGTTCGAGACGTTGGCATAGTTCGTCGAATGGTGCGACGCAATCAATGATCTCAAACGTTATCGAGAACTCGTTTGCAAGCGATTGAAAGGCTTCCCTGCGCTTACGCTTTAGGAACGTGGCGTCAGCGATCATTGGGAAGTGCGCGTTTAGTCCTGACTTGGCGAGTCGGGCGAGTTCGTTGTAAACGATGTCACTCATTTCTGGTGAGTATTTGTCGTCGATCGAAAGTTGATCAGCGAGTTGGTGCCGCAAGACATCGGAGCGGATTCGGATGCCACCTTCGTCATCAATGATCCGCATTGCCACTGTCGATTTTCCGCTTCCAGAGAAACCGTGAGTGATGGCGAGTTTGGGTTTCATTCCAAAGGCGAAGAAACTGGCGATCGTGATGAACTTGTCCCAGGGGCCGGCATGAGGGTCATCGGGGAATGCTTCTGTCGCATATTCAAGTCTTCGCGATTCCGAGTGATTTGCTGGATTGAGCCAAGCAACTTTAACGCGAACCATTGCGCGGTAAACCAGATAGAAACGGAGCACCTCGAGATCCGCATAGTCTCCGCTCCATTCCAGATAGGCGTTTAACAATCGCCATCCGAGTTCATGACGGCCTCGGGCCATAAAATCCATCACCGGAAAAGCGACTTCGCTAAACACGTCGATACACTGAAACGACTCATTAAATTCAATTCCGTCAAATGCGATGAGCTCTCCATCAAGTTGAATGATGTTTTTCAGATGCAAGTCACCATGGCATCGTTTGACCTTGCCCTTTTCCAGTCGAGATTCAAATTTCTTCTGGAGCTCGGCGCCCTCCAAGGCAGTCCATTGCTCCAGTTTTCGCAACGGTTCTGAGCGACGGTCGTTTTCGAGCGGATTGATCAATAGAGAAAAGTTTTCAATCGCATCGTTAACAATTTGCTGAGGCTGGGCGAATGAATCATCGGGACGAATCGCCTCGAACGTATCATGCTTTGCCGCGAGTTCACGACCAAACGATTCGACTGCGTCGAACGTTAGTTCTGCATTTGTCAATCGATTGGCAACGATGGCACTTTGGGAAAACTGTCGCATCAGGACCGCGTAGTCGATGATGTCTTCCTGGGCGGATTCGAGTGACTTGTGGTGCGGATCTGGTAGGCAGCCAAAACGGATTCCGTCCTTGGTCTTGATCACGGGAACAACGCCCAGGTAGAGAGCTGGCGCGAATCGTTGGTTGAGATCGATCTCCAACTCGCAAAAGTGTTTCCGTTTCTCCAGGGAGGTGTAGTCGACGAATCCCATATCAACTGGCTTCTTGAGCTTGTATGCAAAATCGCCGGTGAGGATAACGATTGAGATATGGGTATCGATCCGCTCGAGTTGTTGAACGGGGTGCGGAAAGATTGCCTTCTCAAGTAAGTTGAGGCCGGCGAGTTGGTGCTCTGGTTCGAGCATGGGCATCTTGGACATCGCGATTGGGCTCGTTCAGAAACGGTTTTCCTGGAAACGTTGTTTTATGCTGAATCGTTTGCAAGCCAGCGGATGACGTCGAACGATGAGACGATTCCTTCAACGAACCCGCGGTCTGAAATGACAGGCAGATGGTGGATCTGATGATTGGTCATGATCTCACAGGCAGCTTTGATGGCCGTGGTTGGAGATACCGACATCACGTCATGAGTCATCACTTCAACAACTGATTTTTCATCGCACGTTTCAATGAATCGGTTGCTTAGTCGCCCGAAAGCGCCGGCGTCAAGTACGTTGGCCAGTTCCTGATCTTCGGCCAGAAAGGTCTCTGTCAGATCACTTCGTGACAACATGCCAACGCATTTCCCATCACCATCGACGACTGGAATGGCATTGAACTGGTCTTCTGCCATCAACTGAACCGCATCGGCGACCGTCGAACGGTAGTCAATGGTTTGGACGCTGGCAGACATGATCGACTGAACAGACTCGGTTTGAGCTGGTGATTTTGTAGTCATTGTTTGGTTCCTCGATAGATGTGACGCGGAGCGACAAAGTGCAATCTATGGGTTTGCAAAACCAGTGCCAATTTGCAACTAGTGATCGAAGCTCGGCCAGGCTTGGTCAGTTGGCTTCCGGTCGTGCACAGAATGTGCGAGTTCGCCCATCGGGATGCGCGAGTTAGTTTTTATTAACGTGTCAACAGGCCAGTGGCACATGCTTTGCTTTGGTCCATAGCCATGATGAACGCAGCTCAAATTCTGAACCGTTGGCGCGCGCTAGCAGTCGTGCTCTGCTTTTTTTTAGCAGGCCCCTTCTTGGTGTTCGCGGCCTACATGGGAGTTCAGAACAAGACGAACAAGGTTGAAGATTGGCTGCCACCCAGTTATCAAGAGACGACGGAACTTAAGTGGTTTCGGCAGTACTTTCGAGGCGATCAATTTGTGATCGTCAGCTGGGAAGGTTGCACGTTGGGTGGTGACCCAAGGCGATTGGGTGCTGAGCCAGACGATCCTCGGATTGAACGACTGGCCAACTTTTTGGTTTCGGAAGAGAAAAATCAAGAAGGTGCTGTTTACTTTGAATCAGTAACAACTGGCCGACGCATCCTCAATCGACTGACCAGTCAGCCGTCAGAGGTGAAATACGCGGAAGCCGTCGATCGTCTTAAAGGGGCGCTAATTGGTCGCGATGGAAAGCAGACGTGTCTGATCATTGGCCTTTCGGATAAAGCGATTCCGAAGCTTCGTGAAGTCGTTGGTCGAGGGATTGGTGGCTGGGTTCAGTTTGGTCATCAGCGGGGAGCACTACAAGACGCGCTCGACGCCTGTGGAATCGATCCAGACAAGGTTTATCTGGGAGGTCCGCCTGTCGACGCGGTCTCGATTGATGAAGAGGGGGAAAAGTCTCTCTATCGGCTGGCTTCTTTGGCAGCGCTGGTTGGACTGGGGCTGGCTTGGTGGTCGTTGCGTAGTCTTTCGTTGACGTTGGTCGTCTTCTTTTGTGGCGTTTGGAGCGCCATCGCAAGTCTGGCTGTCGTTTGGGTGACTGGCGGAACAACGGATGCTTTTTTGTTATCGATGCCTTCGTTGGTTTATGTCCTGGCTGTTTCTGGGGCGGTGCACTTGATCAAGTATTACCGTGATTCCGCCAAGCGTGTCGGACTGGAGCAAGCCCCGATCAAAGCGATACTGCACGGCTGGAAACCGACTTTGCTTTGTAGCGTAACCACAGCGATCGGGCTGTTGGCGTTGTGTACCAGCGATTTGACACCGATTCGCAAGTTTGGAATGTACTCGTCAGCAGGGGTCATGCTCATGCTGTCGACGCTGTTTTTGTTTCTGCCGGCAGCATTGTATTTGTGGCCGGTTCGTCGGTTCGCAGAAGCCTGCATCCCTGAGGCGGCAACGGGAGAACGGTTTGTCGTTGGCAGCAGAAGTCCGGCGACGTTTGAAGAGCATCTGGATCGTTTGTGGGAGAGGGTTGGTGCTTGGATTGTCAAACGGTACGTTGCGGTGTCCAGCTGCTGTCTGCTATTTATCTTGCTGATTGGCGTGGGTGTAACGCGAACGACTTCCAATGTCGACATCATGAAACTGTTTGATGATCAGGCTCGCGTTCGCCAGGACTATCGTTGGATCGAGTCCCGCGTTGGGCGAATTGTTCCCATTGAGGTCGTCGTCAAGTTTCCTCCGCCAACTCAACGAGACCGCGATGGATTGACCCTTGAAGGCTATACCATGTTGGAGCGATCCAAAGTCGTTCGCAGGCTTCAGCAAGTCATTGTCGAAACGTTCGGGCCACGGGGAACCGATGTCATTGGCCAGCCAATTTCACCGGTCACGTTTTTACCGACTGCTCCGCGAATTCGAGGAACGATGCGGTCGCGCGTTGAGCAATCTGCATTTAACTCAAAACTGGAACAGAGTTTCCAAGCGCTGGAGTCGGCGGGCTACCTTGCCCGTGAGCCCGATGGGTCGGAACTATGGCGCATCAGCATTCGTGTTGCTGCGTTTGAAGATGTTGATTACGCGTTGTTTACCAACGATTTGCGGAACACTATTGAGCCGGTCGTTGAACAGTTCAATCAACATTTGGTTTTACGCAGTCCATCGGCTAGTCCCTCAGATCACGATTCGATCAGCGTGGTTTACACGGGAGTGATCCCAATTATCTATAAGGCTCAACGGGCGCTTTTGGATAGTTTAATGGAGTCGGCATTTTTGTCGTTTGTCACCATCACGCCCTTGTTGATTGTTGTTTCGCGGGGCATCCTGCGTGGGCTTGTGGCGATGATCCCCAACACATTGCCCGTGTTGGTTGTGTTTGGTGGCCTGGGTTGGTTGGACATATCCGTCACGATCGGATCGATGATGTCGGCAAGTATCGCGTTGGGTGTTGCCGTTGATGACACGATTCACTATCTCGTTTGGTTTCGAGAAAAACTGAAAGTCTTGCCTGATCGTAAATCTGCATCACTTGCCGCCTATCGCGTTTGTGCATTTCCTACCCTGCAAGCGGCCATGATCAGCGGGCTCGGTTTGGCAGTATTTGGCTTTAGCAACTTTAACTCGACCAAGCAGTTTGGTTTGCTGATGCTCACGATCCTGATCGCTGGCGTCGTAGCGGAGTTGGTGATGCTGCCGGCACTGTTGGCCAGTCCGTTGGGAAGTGTATTTGAAAAGAAAAAACCCAAACGTAAACGACCGAAACTCGACTAATGTTCGTTGCAACTTCCATCACGGGGAAACTGAAATGAAAACGTTGATTGTTTACTATTCGAAATATGGGCAGACCGAGAAGATTGCCAAGCGGATTGCGACGGTGTTGGAACAACATGGCGAACAGGTCCAAATCGTCGATGCGAATCAACAGAAAAGCGTGGATTCCATCGATGGTTTTGAACGGGTATTGATTGGCAGCCCGATTTATTCTGGCAGTCATTCGCGACAAGTGAAAAAGTTCATTAGTCGGTTCAAATCGAAACTATCTGAAAAGCAAACCGCGTTTTTCTCGGTGAGTGCTTCTGCTGCTGGCGGTGAAGAACAACGAGCCAACGCGACCCAGTGTATGGATCAGTTTCTGGAGCAGTGTCAATTTCAACCCGATTTCAGAACGATCCTGCCCGGCAGTTTACCGTACAGCAAGTACAACTGGTTCGTTCGCATGTTGATGAAATGGATCGTCAGTCGAGATGGAGGTGACACGGATACTTCACGCGACTACGAGTACACAGACTGGGACGAAGTGGAACGTTTCGCCAATTGTTTTTTGGACGAGAGTCTTGTCTGACGATGACTCGAGGTTATTCAAATCTGCCCAGGATGGCTGTTTCGTATACTGTGCGAAAAAAGAAGTGTTTGTATTGGGCGTCGAGCAGCTGCAGTTCGGCATCGGCGACCGCTGTCTCGTAGATGTTCAGCAGAAGCAGATCGATATCGCCTTCTTCGAAAGCGATTCTTCCCAATTCAAGAGACTTACGTGTCAACTGGAGGTTTTCGGTGGATTGATTGATTTGATCAAAGGCGGCGTTGATGCCGGAAGCTGCATCTTGAATCGCGCTCCTGATTTTGTCAGCAGTCAATTTGAGTTTGGCGTCGACCTGTGTCAACTTGCCTCGAGCGACCATCAGTTTACCTAGCCCTTCTCGTCTTTGAATAGGTACTTCAGCTAACACGCCAATCTGCAACTCAAACGGTGTTTTGTCACCCTTGCTGCTGGTCTCGCCCCCGAGATCCTGTCCTGCGAAACCCTTCAGATCGACTTTCGGCATCGTCAAGTTTCTCGCGTAATTGAGATCGTTGAGTGCTTCCTGGCGTGATGCTGAAAGCTCGACCAGTTCAGGTCGCACTTCGAACGCACGTTGAATATCGGCGGCAAGTTGTTGATCGGAAATACGAATGGGATCTGGAAAGCCCGCCGGGAGTTGTTCTTCGCTGGCGATGACAGGTAGGCAGGCAGCATCGCGCCAGAACAGCGACAACTTAATCGCGGATTCCGCTAGTCCTCGTCGTGCTTTGATCAAGTCGTTTTTTCGCTTGGCAATCAAACGGTCATTGTCAATTTGCGCGATTTCGGCGAGGTCACCAGCAACGACGCGTTTTTGAATTTGATCAATTCGGATGTCGGCCAGTTTCAGCAGTCGATCTTGAATCTGAACGCTTTGTCCTGACGCGACCCAACCCCAATAGGTGAGCGTGGCTATACGTTGCAAGTGTAAAAGCCTCGACTCGGTGTTGGCTTCGACCTGGTCTCGTTGGAATCCTGACGAGATCAAGTCCGCTCGCCGTTGATCGATGGCTCGATCTTTTAGCAGCGGCAGCGAAAAGCCTGCCTTGAGTTCACCACCTTCATTGGTTTCACGTTCGCCAAACCATGGTTCAAAATTTCCATCACCCATACGGTAAGTTCCATAGAGTTCGCCACCTTGATAGAGCGGTTGGTTGATCCCGACCTGGTTTTGATAGGTTTGATAAAAGCCCAACGGTTGTGAAATACTGTGGGCAGATAGCATTTGGTCAAATTCACCCCATGAAGCAAGGACTTTACCCTGAGCGGATTGGATCTCGCCAATGACAATATTGATTTCGGGATAGCATTGTTTCACCGAGTCCAAGACTTGGCCTAGCTCGATGGATGATTCGCCGAGGGAACTGCGATTGGGGAGAGTTGCGGTCGCAGGCTCGATTGCGGGAAGCGTTCCAGATTGATCGATTGGATCGGATTCGCCAGGCACGTTCCGTTGGTCGGTGTCCTGTTGAAAGCTGGCCAGCGAAACTGGATTCTCTGGCTGGATTGAATCACCTTCAGCTTGGTTTGCTGACTGGTCAAAGCTTAAATGTGTGGGGAGGCTTCGACTGGATCGAAAGTTTGGTTGCGGTTGCGTTGTGCGGCAACCGGAAACGACGATCATTGCAATCAGCAAACAAACGGCTGCAAGACGAGAGACTACTTGGGAATCTTGGGCGGTTTGGTTTTCCCTTTTTTGGGTTCTTCGTCGGCGATGATCACTGGAAATCCATTGAGTTGACGCCAGATTTCGTAGCCAAGCGAGACTCGGCGCAACATAACCCACCCGTTTGCGCGTACGCCTTGTCTGAGATATCGATCGGATGGCCATTTTTGTTCGATTTCACTTGGGATGATCAGGATTCGGAATTCGCCTTTGCCATTGTCCGTAGCATCGACATTGGAAACTCGACCACTAAACGTTCCTACCGCAACGGACGGCCATCCAGTGAACTGGACGGCGGGCCAACCTTCAAATTGCAATCGAACTTCCTGACCGGATTGAATCAGCGGCATGTCATTGCCGTTGACAAACAGTTCAACTGCTTTCTGCGTGACTTCTGGAACGATCGTCAATAACGGGTCGCCTTCTTTGACGGAATCGCCAAGTTCGTTGACGGCTAGCCGGAATATGGTTCCATCCCGAGGTGCGAAAATTTCGAGTCGAGCTGTCTCCTGTAATTTGACTTTTAGTTCGGAAATCTCTTTACGGATGCTTGCAATCGAGCCTTTGGCATCTTGTTGCATCGCACGTGCGTAATCGATTTTGGTTTGTGAGACACGTTGTTTTTCTTGGCGTTCGTCTTGCTTGGCTTTGACCTCCTTTTCCAAAGCGGCAACATCCTCTCGAACCGAATCGAGATCGGAAAGTGAGACGTCCAATTCCTTCTTCAGTTTCTCGATTTCTTTTTGCGGTTTGATACCTTGATCGAAGAGTCCTTTTTGTCGTTCATAGTTGAGCCGTGCCTGAAGTTCTTTGGCGACATAAGCAGCGACTTGGTTCTTTTTACTTTGTAGTTTTGCTTCAGCAGCTCCGATCAGTTCATCGGCCGCGCTAACTGCAAAGTCACGGGCTTCAGTAAAGCCTTGTACGTTTTGCCCGTAGGCAGTGTCTTTGATTCGGGCTGTTTCTTCTTTATTTCTGAGTTCTTCAATTTGCTGATTGAGTTGTTCGACGAGGTCACCAGCGAAGGGTTGGATCTCCAGCAAAAAATCGCCTTTGCGGACTTTTGAACCTTCGACCAAACCGACCGCAATTCGTTTGACGACTCCCTTGGCAGTCGCTTTGACGGTTTGAGGTCTTTCCTGAGGGGAGAGAGCGACGACTTCCCCTGTTCCTCGAGATGTTTGTTGCCATGGTAAAAAGATCATACCGACGATCGACAATCCCAATCCGTAAACAAGCAGCTTGGCAAGTTTGCGTGCAAACCGGGAGGACTGCACGAGATGGACGGTTGCAGATCGTTTTTTGTCTGGAAAAACCGTTCCAACTCGATTGTTTGTCGTGTTCGTAAACATCGGCTTGACTCGTTCTTTCGTTAAGGATTAACTATCCTTGGCGCGATGGCTGATCTAATCGTTAAACTTTGACAGCGTCCATGTTGGTTGATCGACTTCGAGGCAATTCATTGCCCATGTTGCGATGCTGCGACGTCCGGTGGCAACGATGATCGTGGTGTTGTGCAAGACTGAGTTTAGTCTTGGCAGGAGGTCTTCAATGTCGTCATCGCTGAGTCGATCGAGCAAGCTGTCAATAATCAAAACTCCCGGTTTGGAGACGATTGCTCTAGCGAGCACCAGCCGAACGGCTTGGCCTTGCGAAAGCGGATATCCATTGATGTTGATGCTTGTGTTGAAGTCATCTGGAAGAGTGGCTAGCGTCTTTCGCATCCCAAGTTTTTCGACGATTTCGTTGATCTGCGACGAACCGATATCTTTACGCCCCATCCTTAGATTTTCGGCAACGGTTGCTTCGAACAATTCGATTTCGCGAACCAGGCTAATTTTGCGTTGGAGGGACTCCGCTGCGATGGCGTCGATTCGATAATCGTCAACCAAAATGTAACCTTGATCCGGTTTGTCTTGTCCAATCAATGAATCGATCAAACGTCGTCGCAAGAGTTCCGAGTTTCCATAGATCGCGTGGGTCTCATTTGCTGAAAACGTCAGATTGCAGGTCGAGTTAACAGCGGAGTTCAGTTGAACGCCAATCAGCTGAAGATCGTATGCCCCGGGGCGTCGGATGGATTGAAGTTTGTCGATGGGTTCGACTGGGAGGTCAAACAGTGTTCCCAGCTTGTCGATAGATGCCATCAAATCGTAGAAGCTCTCCAGGTCCTTCCCGATCTTGGCGAATGAACCGAGGATGACCGTCACAATCAACTCAGCAGCGACCAGCTGACCGAGCGTCATTTCTCCAACAATGACCAGGTAGCCGCCCAATGCAAGCAGGACCGTAGCGGCGATAACCTGCATCGCCATAGCAAATGAAATCTGGCGGATCAGAATCGAAAAGTGTTGTTGTCGACTGTTGATGTATTGTGCGGTTAATTCGTCTGATCGATTGATTGCATAGCCGAGCCCACCATTGAATTTGAAAGTTGTTGGGTGGCGAACAATCTCTTGAAGCCAAGCAGCTGTTTCATATTTTAGCTGTGATTCATCTTTTGCCGTTTGAATCGCCTTACGTCCAATGAACCAGAGAATCACGGTCATCATGATCAGCAGACCGATGTCATATCCGAGTAAGAAAGGGTGGTAAAACGCAAGGACTGACAAACCGATCACGGTTTGAAGGGCCAACATTAGCGTTTCAAGCAAAAGTTTTGAAGTAACTTTTTGCACCGTGACGATGTCGAAAAATCGATTGACAAGTTCAGGCCCATGTCGGTTTTTCCACGTTGCAAGTGGGACTCGCGTTAGTCGGTATGCCAGATCTTCGACGGTTCTAACGAAAAGCTTTCGTTGGATGACCTCGGTCACGATGGTCATCAGGACATTGAGTGCCGCACGGAATCCCAGAAACACCAGCACGATCAATGAAAGAACGATGAGTGGTTGGAGATACCTGCCGAAAGCGATCGTGTTGACCACAGCTTCGACAGCCAACGGCGTTGTCAAACTCAGAATCCCGATGATTACTGAGAAGATAAAAATGGTTCGAACATCTTGCGCTTCGGGTTTCAGGAAACCGAGAAATCGTTGAAGCGGAGTCAGTGGGCCGGGTTGCTCGTTTCGTAGGTAGTGAAATCGGGAAGCGTGTTCGGCTGCCAGAATCGGTTGCACCAAGAGCCATCGATACTGCCCGCTATCATCCTGACGAAGGTTTTGGCGAACCCACCGTGCCGGTTCGACTCGATCCTCTCCCGACTCGTTGATGAGGAGTTTGCCACGAAGCGAGGTTCCGAGGATAAGAGTCACCGATGGCTGGTCATCATCCATGAGTCCTTGTTGACGCCGAACAATGACGGGCCCAGAATCATTGACCGCGTTCAAGATATCACGAGCTGTACCCGACATCTCTCGAAAGCGCACTCCGAAGTGCTTGCCGACCGAATTTAATTGATCGACATCGAGCGAGTTACCATCGTCACTCTGTAAATCTGCAAGGCTCGGAAAGATTTTGTTTGCCGAGAATGCAATTCCAAGGTGTTCGCATAGGCGTCGCAAAACTGAAGCGACATCGCCTCGGGCGATCCGGTCGTCCGGTGCAACCTGTACAGTGCTCATGAATGTTTGCGTATTCGGTTCCTAACAATATGTTCGTCAGTGTAGCTCGCTCGAAATGGACCGTGATGACTAGACATCAAAAATTCCAGATACCCAGTTGGCCGCAACCGTTTTCCCGATGGCAGCGACGAATGCGGTTCGTAGGGCATTGATAAACGTGGAATGTTCCAACCAGTAGATTGCGACTGTACTTACCAGCACCATCGTGACGTACAAGGCGATAAATTTGATGAACCGTTTGGAACGCCAGTGGCTGGTTGCCGGCTGGTTGTCCTGAGTGTTCTCATTTTTGTTGCTCATCAATTTCTCCGCATCTGATGCACAGACTTAACGTTGATTCGGATTCAACTGGAATCGTAGTCATATTGACGACGACACAATGTTGCGGAATGATCCGCACGCACTTTTCATACAGATACTTATACGACCAACCTCATGTATTGGTCCAATAGATATTTCGACTCGCATGCATTCAAAAAACAAATAGATGCTGGTTTCCCGTGTTCAAGCTGTTTCGCTTAAAGCCAGCAATGCGTCGGATTTTGCTGATCGTGTCCATTACGGGATGAGCATCGATCGTTACACGCCGAACAGGCTTTCTCTAGCGGATTCAGAAATCTTAACGACGCCGGGGTGCTTTAGTCTTTTTTCGATCGAGATTGCGTAGAAGCGCTCGACGATTTCTGGGATCCGACCAAGGATCTTCACGGAGTATTGTTTGCAAACGTCTTCTTCGATGGCGGTTGGTGTAAAGAACAGCCCGTGTCCCTCTTGTCCGAAGACTTTGAGAACGGCACTATCTTCAAACTCGTGAGTGATACTCGGGTGAATATTTTGTTGGTCAAACCATTGTTCGAGGAGTCTTCTGAGCGATGTATTTTGAGTTGGCAATAGCATGGGAGCACAATCGAGCGACTCTGGGAAATTCCGTTTGTACTTGCGGACCAGTTGAGGTGTACCGTAGACCGTCACGCCACATTTTCCGAGCAAGTGGTTGAAGGCTCGAACGTGGGTGTCGGGAGTAAGCGGTCGATCAGCGATCACGACATCGAGTCGATGCATTGCCAATTCACCAAGCAACTCGTTGATCTTTCCTTCAAAGCAAACAACATGAAACTGTTCGCCGGTGGATTCGAGTGCGGGACGAAGCAACTCGTATACAACCAGTTTTGGCAGTGCACCTTGGACACCGACCAGAAATCGGGAAGTGTCTTCGTCGGTGCGATTTTGAAGGACATCAGTCAGTTCATGTCCGAGTCGAAAGATTTCTTCGGCGTATCGAAAAACCAATTGTCCCATCTCGGTCAATGACAACGAGCGTCCCGAACGGTCGAATAAGTCGTGTCCCAGCGACTTCTCCAACTTCTTGATCTGACTGCTGAGCGTCGGTTGAGCGAGGTGAAGTTTGTCAGCGGCTTTCGAAACTCCTCCTTCTTTGGCAACCGTCCAGAAGTAGAAAAGGTGATGGTAGTTCAGCCAGTCCAAATTCATGATATCGCTTTTTTCTTGCGGTGGTCTGTTTTCATTAGTTTTGTCTATGTTACGATTTCGTCGTGATTTAGGAAAGGCAAATGGAAGCGACTGAATCAAATGGTGTGAGAGTCACAACTTACGATCATGTTGGATCTGTTTGGCGTGAGACTGGTGGATGAATAACCTGGATCAGGAAAGTGCCACATCTAACACCATCATGAATGCAAATCCAGCCATCAATGAGCATGTGGCGAGATCGACATGGTTATTGCGTTGCGATCCTGGGATGAGTTCTTCGACAACGACAAAGACCATGGCGCCGGCTGCTAGTGACAGCGCGAATGGCAGAAAAGGGGCCGCGATTGTGACCGCGGCAGCGCCGATGATGGCAGCAATCGGTTCGACAATTGCTGAGAGTTGACCATACCAAAAGCACTTTCCAGCTGGCATTCGTTCGGCGCGAAGCGGCATTGCCACCGCGATGCCTTCGGGGAAGTTTTGAATTGCAATGCCGATCGACAAGGCCACTGCGGCTCCCAGGCTTGCTTCGGGAACACCGGCGATAATACCCCCGAATGCGACACCGACGGCAAGACCTTCGGGAATGTTGTGCAGCGTAATGACCGAGACCAGCAGCACTGACCGATGCCATGACGTCTTTGGGCCTTCCGCTTCTTCAATGGGTTTGTCTGGGTGTAGGTGAGGGATGGTTCGGTCGAGTAGCCATATCATAAGACCACCGGAAACGAATCCGAGTGTCGGTACCAGCCAACTTGGCAATGGGCCATGTTCCGAGATTTCAATGGCCGGCGCGAGCAAAGACCAGTAGCTGGCCGCCAACATGACACCTGCAGCAAAGCCAAGCATGGCGTCAAGCAGCTTTTGATTAACGGTACGAGTTACGAACACAATTGCTGCACCCAAAGCAGTACACAGCCAGGTCAACAAACCTCCAATGAATGCCTGAAGGACAGGTGGCAGCGATCGAAAGGTTTCATCCATCTGATGCAGCTCTCAAAACGGAATGGTGCCATAAGAAGTCGGTTCAAATCTTGTACGATTGAGCTTTTGCAAGGTGCGTGCCGTAGCCCACGACGCGGAACGCGGGTCGATGTGCGACCAATTGGAATCTGCCAGGCGTGCGAAACCGCTCGTCTGCACGTAACAAAAGCAGGACCAGTCTTGTTTTTGTAGCGTGGAACATGTTTTGCATCGAGTGCTAGGGGGCGCCTGAATGAAACTCATCAGGACTTAGAGATGCCCAGTCGCAAAAAATGCTACAGGATTAAAACATGACACTTTACGAGATGATTGGCGGTCGAGAAAACGTTGAGCTGATGGTCACTGCTTTTTATCAGCGAGTCCTTGCGGACCCGTTGCTGGCTCCTTTTTTTGAGTACACGGAAATCGAGAAACTGAAAAAGATGCAAGTCGCCTTTTTTTCAATTGCGCTTGGGGGTGGTGAACCTGCAGAAATGTCATCGTTGCGAAAAGTACATGCTGGCAGGGGGATTGAGTCGAAGCATCTGACGAGATTTACTGAGTTGTTGATGGAGACGCTAATGGAGGTCGGCATTACAGAAGAGAACGCCAAAAAAGTCTACGAGCGCATTGGCACTTACTCCAACGACATACTTGGCGAGTCAAACGTGGATGGATAGTCGGCTAACGCTGCGGCGATTCACCCGGACCGCTTGCGCTGGAGGCAAGCGGTGGTTGAGCGGGGCGGATGTGTTGGCTGGCAATTGGTGAATTGGTCACTAACGTCGGGAACAGAGAACATGTTTTGAGAGAATGTTTGTGCAGAAAAGCAACGCAAGATTCAAACTGTGCGTGTTCCGGATGAGTCATGGCTGAGAGGTATTTCAGCTTTGGACGGTTGAGATTTGAACGAGTTGATTGAGGGTGGCTCGATATCAAACCAAAGCGGGAGATGGTCTGATGCAACTTTGGCGAGTCTTGAGTCAACTACACGAACTTTGGAGCAAACGAGTTCACTTGATATAAACCCGTGGTCAACTCTGGCAATCGGAAATGGGCTGAACAGGGTTCGGCGAGTCGGGCGATCATCGAATGATTCGATATCACGAAGTGCCTTAGACAGAATTTTGTAGGTTTTCGAGTGAGTGGAGGCGTTGAAATCTCCGCACAGAATAACAGGTCCGAGGAGGCTTGCGGGTTCGATCCATTCAGTGATGAGTTGTTGCGCCTGAATTTTTTGTTCTTGTGGGTAGATGCTCAAGTGAGTGTTAATGATTTGCAAGGAGACTTGATCGCCAATGTTAACTTCCACCCAAAGTGCACTTCGCCGCGAACGGTCGTCTTTGTGATGGTGTAGTCCTTCCTGTTTGATGACTCGCATCGGCATTCGGGTAAGGACGGCGTTACCGAACTGTTCTTCTTGAAAGTGCCAAGCTGGATGAAACTGGTGGGACATTTCAAGCCACTGGGCGATGACTTGCGCTTGATCGCGGTGTTCAGATCTTTGTCTTGAGACATCAAGCTCTTGGAGGCAGATAATATCTGCTTCAGACTGATCGACAACGCGCGCAATTCGTTCGGGCGAAAGCTGCCCATCCATGCCGACGCAAGCATGAACGTTGTAAGTGAGTACACGGATGGGTGTGGTCCGTTGGCGGTTTCGTCGAACGAGTTCACCATGTTCATCACGTCCAAGGAACCGTAGGGCTGCCAATCGCAGGTCGTCAGGCCTCAAGTAATTGTGCTTTCGGACTGGCAAGAGCGTATCGGATGGGAGCAGGGCGAAAGCATGTGTCTCTTCGTGGCCTGGCCCTGCGTGTGCTCCGTTCTGTAAAACAAAGCTACTTGCCGGTTGTTCGCCATCCCATCCAATAATCAGGATGTTACCTGAGTCGATGTGTCTGACCATCCGCATGAAGTCATCAAGAAGATCGTCAATGAATGGATGGCCAGGAAAAACTTGATCTGCTTCACTTGGTAATTCCAGTTGTTTGCCTTTTTTGAAAACCAGTACATTTCCGGAATCATCTTGGATTGCACAGATGGGAACGTGATGTTCATTGACAAGCTGGACAGCGATTTGCTCGCGATTGGCAATGGAAACATCGCTCAATAGATAAACAAATCCCACGGGTCCGGAGGTCACGGTTTGCACCCAAGGTGAACGTGTCTGGATATCGTGATCTTGTTCTCCAAAAAGCACCGAGACCATCCAACTGATTCCTAGCCAGTTGGCTCGGGAAGGAACCCTTTCGAATTTGCTTTTGACTTTTTCAATGGTTGTCTTGAGTTCATTTTTGTGAAGTTTTTCGACGACGGACGCGACAACTTCTTGGATCAATTTGCCGTGTTGGTGCTGATAAGGAATTGTTGTTTCTTGTCCATGGTCCGAGAAAATCCAGAAGTCGTATTCCCGGCCGGCGCCTTGATGGGCGGCATTCCAGATTTTTCGAATTGCTGAGTCAATACCTTGCAGCGTCCAGTGTGCAAACTTTGATTTTGGTCCGCGGCGGTGAGCTTGTTCATCATAGCCGAGCAGGTTTAGATGAATGATTGGCAGGCCCCTGGCGGCATCATAGCTGGCACCAACGGTCACCAGTTCTCGCAGGAGAACGACCACGACGACTCGAGCGGGGATCATCATCAGTTCTTGCCAGAACTCTTTGCCGGAAATGACACCTCGGATAAACTCGAGCGTCGCCAGAATCGCTTCGACCAAAATCAAGCCCGCGACTCGAACAAACATGAAGAAGTTCAAAAGCAGCACGAGAAAGATTTTCAGCGGGTTGACGGTGTTGAGAAATTCATTCCAGCCAAAACTTGTGGCGCAGAAATGAACTTCCTTTGCGCCCCCGCTATAGATATTTGCATAGGAACTGCCGTTAGTGAGCAAACCGGTGTTTATTTGGCTGATGTTCGATTCAACCTCACTGGCAATCTGATTGGCAAACATACGAACTAGCGTTCCATTTCGATGATCGCGAAAACCGAAAGCGGGAACAGCTGTTCGAACACCATAGAATAGCTCTGCTTGCACTGCTGGAGTACTGGAAGGCAGTCCAGAATACAGCGAATGATTTATATAGCTTTCTTTGTCAATGAGAGATTTTAGGAACGGCATGCGACCTTCGCGGATCGCATGCTTTAACTGTGATTGTGAAAGCCCGTCGATTTGAATCAGGATGAGTCCAGGTTCTACTGGCTTCGATTCAGAACGTTTAAGGCCCAACAGCCAAACGATCCACTCATTGCGAGTTATTAGTCTCCGAAACGACTTCCAGATTCGTGTGGCACTGGTCACACGGATTGGATCTTTCACTGCTTTGGCTCCGTAGCAGTATCGATGGTTCGACTGCGGCTTTGAAGAAACGCCACTAGGTTTTCCGAATCGTCAGTGCCTATTCGAATGTCCTTTTTGTCTTTTCGACTGATCAAGACACATTCGAAACCCCACAAGTTGACCGTCCAGCCTCGTAGCGGGATGAAGTGAATCCCCCAGCCATCGATCAAGCTGGAGTTTGACGGCTGAGCGTGGGTGATTTGATCATAGGGAATCCGCAATCCGAAGAAGTTGAGTGGCCCATATCGGATGTCTAAAGCGTCTTCATCATCTCTAATTGTGAGTGATTGAAAACTCAACGCCAATACTATTAGTACGATCGCAATGATTGCCACGGTAACACTTGGAGGTGCATTCTCTCGAATCTGCCAAGCGACAAAGAAGAGGAAGATGGCAGGCAGGTAAAGCAACAGATTGAGTGGGGACTTTTGCGTGTGTTGGTACATCGAGAAGCCAGCGGTGGTTGGAGAATTAAATGACGACGCGACTGGGGGTAAAGACTTTATTGAGTTGTAGATCTCTAGTGCAACCGGAATGCCAATCAGCCGATGGTGGAGTTTCGCATGAGTAGCGATCGCTCGATGGATTCCGAGCGCGCGATTTCGCTCGCTTAAAGTTGCCGTACGTCGTTCGACTCTTTTTTGTAAAGACACACTTTGCAATTTCATCGCGATCTGTCGATTTGCGCAGTGTGTCTGCGCGAAAAAGCCACGATTTGAAGAATTGGAGCCTTGGCTGAGAGCTTTGTCTCGGTCGCTGACAAGATTCGGGTACTAACAGGCCGCTTAAAGCAGTATCGGCGCAGCAGAAAGCCCGGCAGCCATCTAAAGTGGCGCCGTTCATGCGATACCCCCATGGGGTGAGTAAACAATTGTCGACCCT
>JBCAWX010000015.1:0-156168 GCA_038534355.1 Planctomycetota bacterium | reverse complement strand
TCTCGCCCAACAACAAAATTGGCGTCCACCAACCAAAAAATCAACTCGCTTAAGCCCGGTTAATGTCGGGCGCGTCACTCTTGGCTGTCACGAGTTTGCCATTAGATTCTATTGTTGCGATTTCGCTTGAACCGCGCTCACATTGTTGAGATTCTCGCTCGCATGTTTGAGCTTCGAGGAGGGATTTTCTCGGGCAAGAGTGCCCAAGCTACGGTCGTGTGGATCACTTGGCCGTAGGATAGCCACTCTTGGCTGTCACGAGTTTGCCATTAGATTCTATTGCTTGGATTTCGCTTGAACCGCGCTCACATTGTTGAGATTCTCGCTCGCATGTTTGAGCTTCGAGGAGGGATTTTCTCGGGCAGGAGTGCCCAAGCTACGGTTGTGTGGATCACTTGGTCGTAGGATAGCCACTCTTGGCTGTCACGAGTTTGCCATTGGGTTTTCTTGTTGCGATTTCGCTTGGACCGCGCTCGCATGTTTGAGTTTCTCGCTCACAGCGTTGAGTTTCTCGCCCGCATGTTTGAGCTTCGAGGAGGGATTTTCTCGAGCAAGAGTGCCCAAGCTACGGCTCTGATCGCGCATGAAAAAAGCCGACATGGCTGTCGGCTTGGTGACGAATCTGATTTGTCTCATCGGTGCAGCGACGAAAAACTCATTCGACAGGCTTTACATTTTCAGCACGTGGCCCTTTAGGTCCCACTCCCTCGGTGTAGGTCACCTGCTGTCCCTCACGAAGGTCGTCAAAACGAACACCTTCGACGTTTGATGAATGAAAAAACATATCCTTGTTTGTTCCGGTGTCAATGAACCCGAATCCTTTGTCCATCAAACGCTTGATAGTACCTTCAGCCATAACTCAATCCAAAAAATAGTCTCATTTCACCAACCCCTGTCAACGAATCAAAGGGCCGCGAAATTTCTCAAGCATGAAGATATCGCGTTTTTGTCAACACTCCAAGAAAAAATTGATCGAAATGCACGTTTTTTTTTGGATTCTTATTCGTCGATCAATTCAAACTGATCATTGGCGGCGTTGTCACCATAGAGCGGTAGAAATCGGTAGTAAACTTCAAGCGTCATGCATGCCATCGACGTGTTGTACAAGCGGCCGCCGACAACGGAAGCATGATCGCGACCAAAGTGCCAACTGCCTGCCGCGTTGCCATCTTTTTCTTGCGTCCGAATCAGGTACTCACGCATTTTACCGTTCCACGTCTTCCATTCGTCCTTGCCCGAATACATGTGCTTGATCGCTTGAGTTGCGTAGTAGTTGTAGTACATGTTTGTCGTCGGACCCGTTGACGGACCTTGGTCGGCAATCGCTTCCATGCCATCGACCAGTCCCGGCACGTTGCGATCCCAACCCATGTACATGCGGCAAAGCAAGCCAACGGCTGTTCGTGCATTCGCCGGTTGCGAGCCTGCTCGTGGCGGATCCATGTAACCGTAATACGCTCCGGTGCTGTCGGAGACACTATCCAAAAACTTGGCAGCTCGCTTGTAGGTTTGCGGCCGTATTTCCAAACCCGAGATCTTGCCACTTTTGACGGCCATCAATTGCCACCCGACGGCCGAGGTATCTCCACGTTCGTTTGGCTTGTACCGCCAACCACCACCACGGCGATCCTGTGCTTGTTCTGTAAACCAGATCGATCCTTGGGCATAGACTCTCAAGTCGGGATCCTGAGTCATGGCATACGCTTCGTTGAAAACGATGGCGCACAAACCATGCGAGTACATTTCGCCGCCTGAATCCATGAACGAGATCGCGCCTCTGGACTGCTTGGCTTGGCTTTTAAGATACTCCAAACCATAGCGGACTTGTTTTTTGTATTGACCGGTGATGTGAGTGTTTCCCGCACCCAACAACGGTAACAGCGCGAGTGCCGTGGCTCCATTGCGCGTGCCTGCCCGGGTGCCCGGGTTAGGGCTATCGCGGTGGTTGCCTGGGCCAATCGTGTGATCCAGATCCCAGCCTCCATCTTCGAGTTGGTGATCAACGATCCATCTAAGGGCCAGTTGAACGGCGTCTTCGGAACCCTGAGTACCACCATTTTTTAGAAGCGCTTGCTTCTTCCCTTCACCCGATCTCGCGGAAGTCTCATTTGCCATCGTCAAGTCACCCAGCGTTTCCGCTGCAGCAAATGCGTCTTCCCCTGAAAGCACAGTACCGATATCCGAAAAGACTTCTTGCTCCGGTAGTTGAAACTCCATTTGTTCCGTCAATTCTGGAGCGGTCATGTCATTCATTTCGTCGGACTCCAGCGCATCCGACGTCTCCATTTGCAGCGAGTCCAAATTCATTTCGACGTCATCGATCGCCGTCGGACCTTCCTGGCCCGAGTCGACGGTAATCGTCTTTGACTGAGGCGCGGGCAATACGAGAAGTGCCAGAATCAAAATCACTGCGATGTGCGTCAAGAAGCTGACCATCCAGCTGGGCATGACATTGAAGAACAGGAACCGATTCCCATTGTCCAGTTCATCTTCACCCTCTTCGTCTCCCTCATGAGCCGGTTGAGGAGATTGCTTGGCATTGACGGGGCGAGCTTTGGCTGGGTGAGGATGTTGAGGCTGGTTCATTTTTGTCAAACTCCATGCATCGATTCGTTAGTCTGCACTCTTGCCCAAGTGTGCAGAATCGTCACCTCTTGTCGTCGACCAAATCAAGCGTCCAAGGGCTTGCCGCAATGGCTGGCTGGCGGCAGGTCATCTGGCAGTTTCGATTGACCCTCTCACTGCGATGTGCAATCGTTGGTCACCACTTCGTGTGTTTTGTCACGGTTGAATGATCAAAACTTGGTTTGGCAGAATATATACGATATCGAATTCATTTTAACCAAAAACCAGCGAATTCAAGTTTTGACGCATTGTAATGGCCCGATGTTTGGCAGAACATCTGAAGCCACGACCCTGAAAAACTTCGATTAAGCGTGGTTTTTGAGATTTCACTAAGCGACCTTTCGCAAGGACGCATCAGCGATCCATTGATCAACATCGTATAGATTTCAATCACGAGGGAAAATTGGCTATCTCGATCCTCCGAACCATTGAGGAACTTACGGATCACGTGGTCCGGCAAAAAGCAAGCGGACGGTCCATCGGTGTGGTCCCCACAATGGGAGCGCTTCACGAAGGACATTTGAGTTTGGTTCGGGCGTCCTTGAATTCGGTTGACGAAACAATCGTCACCATCTTTGTAAATCCGACTCAATTCGCAGCCGGTGAAGATCTCGGCAGTTATCCCCGGACACTTGATTCTGACGTTGAACGATTAGACAGCCTGGATCCGTCGGGATCGATTGTTGTTTTCGCGCCGGCAGAAGATCAGATGTACCCCGCCGATTGCACGACCAGAGTGACTGCGCCTCTGATCGCAAAAAAACTGGAAGGCGAGTTTCGCCCAACCCATTTCGATGGCGTGGTGCTTGTGGTTTTAAAGTTGTTGAATCTGACCCGGGCCGACCTGGCGTTTTTTGGACAAAAGGATTTTCAACAAGTTGCAGTCATCAAACAGATGGTGAACGACCTCAACGTGCCTTGTAAAATTATCGTCTGCCCAATCGCACGGGACCCAGACGGACTGGCCATGAGCTCGCGCAACGTGTATCTGTCAGCAAGCGAACGGGAGATTGCACTGTCGATCAGCAAAACGCTCGACCACGTGGAAAAATTGATTCTTGGCGGTTTGCGGGATGGATTTGAGGTGATCACGGAAATGCGACAAGCCTTGATCGATGCAGGTGTCGATTCGATTGACTATGCTGTCATTGCGAACCCCGTTTCTTTGGAAACAAGCGATCCGATTACACTTCCAGCAGTTGCGTTGATTGCCGTCCACGTTGGTGACACTCGACTGATTGACAATCGAATCATCAAAGACGAATTGTAAATGACTTAAACCTAACAGGGTTCACCGATGCTTCCTTTCGCCCATCCACTGCACTTCTGTTTGGTAACGCTTTGTCTGTCGTGGTCCAGTCTCTGCATCGCCAGTCCACAACCGGACTCGAACGAACAACCGATTCAGCTGGCTCCAAAACCACGATGGGTCAATGTTGAAATCACGAACCCGCAAAAGCATTCGTTTGACCTTTGGTATGTCGGGCCCGGTCCTGCCGAAAAACTGGGGAACTATCAGTCGGACAACTTGAACCTGCAGCTGGCCGAAGGCAAATATCTTGCGCGTGATTTGACCAGCAAGTTTTCAATGCCCATTCCGGCGATCGCGTCAGCCGTCGGGAAAACAACACTTCGAGTCGAAGTCGGAGCGGCTGCGAAAGTTGATAATGGTTATGTTAGAATCCCCGCCGGTCCTGCGCTTATTGGTGATGAAATCGGAGTTGGAGCCGGTGACGAACGCCTCTCGATTCAGTACCTGCGTGATTATTGGATCGGAAAGTACGAAGTCACGAATGGTCAGTACGTTGAGTTTTTAAATGACGTCAAACGTTGCGATGCCGATTGGTTGGACCTTGGCAGCCGAAAATGTCGGATCAAAAAACTGACGGAAGAAACGTTTTCGACCGATGAAGAAAAACAGCCGGTCGTGATGATCAGTTTGGCCGGCGCCCAAGCGTATTGCCAATGGATGACCGAGAAAACCGGTCAAAAACACCGTTTGCCGACCGAGGTTGAGTGGGAAAAAGCGGCTCGAGGCCCTAATTCTTCCGTCTACGCGTATGGTGACCGATACATTGAGGGCCTCGCAAATCAGGAGAGCGGCTCAATTGGTGACGTAGGAAAATTTCGTCCTTCGCCTTGGGGACTGTATGATATGACAGGCAACGTTTTCGAGTGGATGTCCAATCGATACGACGCCAAGCAACCGGACAAGGTGATGAACCAGTCGTTACGAGGCGGATCTTATGTACTCGATGGCATGTACTTGCGAAATAGTTTTCGAATGCGACAAAGCCCTTCCGTCATGACCGACGATATTGGATTTCGTGTTCTACGCGAAGTGAATCAAGACGAATCAGAATGAAATTCAGGATCTGAAAATGAAAAAGCTCTTGCTGTCGAGCCTGTTGGCAATGATCGCTGCGTTGTTGGTGGTTTCATCGACCGATGCTCAAATGGAGAAACGGATCGATGCGTTGTTCCGACAAAAAGCGTTTGTCGCGACGACTCCCAAGATTGGTGAGCTCTCTCCCGAACTGAATTTGAAAACGCTCGATGGAGACGATGCGGTCTTGTCGAGTTACCTGGGAAAGCCATTGGTCATCATCAAAGGAAGCTATACCTGACCGCCAATTCGTCGTGCCGCCGCCGGGTTGCGGAGGCTTCATCATGCGTTTGAAACATCAGGTCAAGCGCGTCTGTTGGTCATCTATCAAAAAGAACCCCATGCCGGTCAGATGGCATTTGGCAACATCAATCAGCCAGAGACTTTCGAGGAACGCTGTGATTTGGCTCAACGAATGATCGATGAGTATGAAATGCCAATGGACGTGTTGGTCGATACGATGTCTGATTCAAGTCGAGCTTTGTTTACGGATCTTCCCAGTCCCGTCTATGTTCTCGATGCCCAGGGAAAAGTTCAGGCGAAGTACCCTTGGCCAGATCAAGAACAGATCAAGAATGCAGTTGATCAAATTGTTTCAACGGGGCAAGTCGCAGAGATGCAAAAGCTGATTAAAACGATTGCTGCCGAAAAGGCCAAACGAGAAGCCAAGCAGAAGGTAAAAACCCTCAAGAACAAATAGGCCAATGCAGCTCGCATTGTACTTCTGCTACCAAAACCAACTTCGAAGGCAAGCCGATTTCTGATTCTGATTCTGTTGCCGATACAATCACCAGCGTGCCGCCAAAACGGAGTTTGATTGTTACGATCGGAGCGTGGCTGACGGGCGTTGGATTGATCTTGCTCGGCTTGCAATGTTTGGTCTACCCCGGTGCAGCCGACGGATATGGCGTTTCTCCGCTGGACGCAAATGGGACTGCGTTCCTGCTGGCAACCGGCATGCGAGATTTTGTTCTCGGACTGGTGACGATCTATCTGCTGTTGCGTCATCGAGCAACGTTGCCGATATTTTTTTTGATCATGATCATCCTACCGCTGGCCGACACATTGATCGTGTTGAAGTATGGGACGCAGCTGATTGGGATTCTGCCCCATGTCGTCGGAATTGTGGGGCTGTCAGTGATCGCTTGGTTTGCATTTCACGAACAGAGTGCCCAACGATAACGTGGCTTCAACTCGTTTCACGAGCATCCGTTGGGCAGCGTCTTTGAGCGACGAATGTTTACTTGACTAGAATCAAGAATCGACCAAGTGCATCGTTGTTGGGTTCGCTTGAGAGTCCGAACCAATCGTCCAGCAACTTCTCATCAGCTGGGTCGATGACGGCATCCTGTGCTTTCTTGTTCAAGTCAAACACGGGAACGGATTGAGCAGTGGCCAATGATTGCGAAACGGAAACTTCGTCAACCATTTGAGCACCGGGCTCCAGCGAGATGGCGGAGATCGAGATCTCTTCGGAGTCTGCCAGTTGAGCGAGTGCGTCTTTCATTTCTCCACGTCGAGCAATCACGATCAGTGCCGCTGACGTCGACTTGCTCGTGGCAAACTGGTTAGGAAGCCCTGGCGTTGCTTTCGGATCTTCGAGAACTCGGATACCGACCGCTTGGTCTGATTGAAACGCCGCCATTAACGCGCGTTTGAGTCGTTGAGATTTGTCCTTGGCTTCCGTCGCAAAATCAATCAGCAAAATCTCATCGAGTACTAGTTTGACGGAACCGACGACGCCTGAATTCTGATCACGACTGCCGGTCCGCATCGCCAAGGCAGGCTGAACCATGTCTCGTGGTTGGCGAACATTCTCCTCGGGCGTCACTTTCGTAGACGGTTCGGTCGTGGATTTTGTTGGCACCTCATCGACCGGTTCCGTTTGCGTTGAGTTTGCAGTGGCGGTCGCGCTGTTTGTTGAAGAAGGTGCGTACAGTGATGGAATCAAAACGGTAACCAGCAGCATGCTGGCCAGTGACACAACTAAACCAATCGCCCAATTTCGTGATCGCCCGGTCGAATTGGAAACGATGGCTTCGGGAGTTGTCTGGACGGGTGTCGTTTCCAGTTTTGCCATCACGTTTTCAGCGAACGACTTGGGCAGTTGATACTGAGGCAGTTGGCTGAATGAGGCTCGCGATGCACGCCAGCTTTCCAAGGTTTGTTGGAGCTCAGGATCGGTTGCCAGCTGACGCTCGATTTGCGTACTTTCTGCGCCGTTGAGTTCGCCATCGAGATAGGCACTCAGCTGTTCATATTTCAAATTTTCAGGATCTGGCTTCATAACGTCAGTCGCTTGTGGTTTGGGTTCCTTGGATGCAACGCTTGGCGTTTAGTTCCCCAATCCGTCAAAAAGTGTCAAAAACACCGGATTTCGTGGTCGAAATGCAGTCATCCACTGCGATCTAGCATCCCCTCCAGAATTTCCCGCAATTGATGTCTGGCCCGATGAAGCCGGCTTCTGACCGTTCCAATCGGCAAATCAAGAATTTCCGAAATCGCGTCATAATCGAGCTCGTCCATCTCCCGAAGAATCAAGATCGAGCGGTGTTCCTCCGACAATCGATCCAACGCCCGATTCAATTCCGATACCTGCTCGCCACGGTGCATCCGGTCATCGGGCGCTGGACCTGGATCGGGAAAATCCATCCGCGATTGGTCTGGTTTTCCATCTAATGAAACAACCGGCTTGCGTTGCCGCATTCGCGTGACGGCTACGTTGTAGGCGATCCGATAAAGCCAAGTGAAGAGTTGGCTTTTCCCCTTGAACGTACTCAGCTTGGTGAACGCCAAAACGAAGGCATCCTGTACGGCGTCTTCCGCGTCAGTTTCGCTGCGCAAGATATGAACCATGCTGTTGAACAGCCGGTTCTGATACCGCCGGATCAATACGCCAAAGGCACTCTTGTCGCCATCCAATGTCTGACGAATCAATTCTGAGTCTTTCAGATTTGAATGGTGGTCGGGCATCAAACAGGAATCGTTCAGAGGCTGAGGACGCAAATACAAAGCTCCATCCTACACGAAACTTGCGTCATTCACAGATTCAACTTATTGGCGCACGGCGGATGCCCCGTATTCGAACTCTTCGCGACTCACAGAGTGCCTGAACTGTCCGGTTCAGGAGAACTTTGAGGCCCGGCGATTCGTGCATAAACGAACAACGCAAACCCAATTGCGATCATCGCGATGCTGACCCATTGAGAGATCGTCAGCTCCGTTCCAAACTGGCCACGTTCGTCTTGGCGAACGATTTCGATTAAGAATCGCGCGATCGAATACAAGATCAACATCAACGCAAAGACTTCGCCGTCATGACGTCGCACCGTCCAGAAATACCAGAGCAACAAACAGAGAAGCAAGGCATTGATCGAGCTATAGACTTGTGTTGGATGCGTCGGTCGCGACCGCGCAGGCAGTTGGTCCAGCGTAAGTGAAATTCTTCCCGTCCGTTCGGTGTCAATAAAAATCGGAATCTCTGCGGCTTGTTGGTTTTCTGGATTCTGTTTTTGAAATCGAAAATAGTCTGCCGAAGGGACTCGGATCGCGACTCGATCTCCAACCACCAGGCCGAATTGTTGAGCAATGCTGTTGGCGTCAATCGATTCGACCGTAAGTGGAAACTCGGACTCCGGCGATTCATCAAACAATCCATCAATCCCCAGCAAGTCTCCTTCGACAAGCTGCCTCATATAAGGTGGCGATCCGGCCGGAAAATGAAGCGCTGGATAAGGTGGTTCACAGACGCCGCCATAACAACAGCCGTTCATCAAGCAACCGATGCGACCGATGGCCAAACCCAAAACCATCCCCGGGGCGATCAAGTCAGCAGTTTTTAATAGCGGCATCTTCTGGAACCAAAGGAACACAAGCCCTGCCAGTGAGCCACCAATGAGACTGCCGTAAACAACCATCCCTCCTTTGGTCATGTTAAGCACGTGCGAAAGCGTCGACATCGAAAAACCATCGACGAAAAATTCTTCCGGCTTTTGAATAACATAAAACGCGCGAGCGCCGGCCAAACCACAAATCATCATCCAAAATGCCAACTGCATGATCTGATCGCTGGTCGCGCCAATCGTTGAGCTTCGCCAGGCTGCCAATGTGACGCCAGAGACGATCGCCGTCAGCAGGAACAATCCGTAACCACGGATCGCCAAACCTGATGGGATCATCGGACCGGTCGGATCGCTCGGGTCAATGCCCGGTACCTCCAGGTTTGGAATGATCCAGTAGATGACCGCCGCGACGATGGCATAAACCGGTACGAAGCTCCAAGCCTCATTGGTGTTGCCATGACGGTAAAACAGGCCGATCAAGATGATCAGTCCGATGACTAACCAGGCAATCAACAAGGGGCCGGAAAACAGCCAATGCGGCAGGATAAATAGTGTTTGTTGCATGAATCAAGTTGCAGGTGAGCTTCAGATTGGGACCCTCGCTGGGTCGCTCGCTCAAGATAACAGCCATCCACGCGTCCCGAAATACGAACCATCGCAATTCCACTGAAATCAGGACCAGCCATAAGCCTCTACACGAATCTACGAACGCACCAGGACAGATTCTAGCTCGTCGTCGTGACGGGAGCAGGACGTGTTAGCTAATTGATGGCATTGGGTAGTCCAGCTTTGCCAAACCGTATTGTTGGGACCCGTTCTGCTAAAACTGCTAGCGAACCGCAGCGAATTCTCGGCTAGGTCCGGTTTTTGCGAACTGTTAGAATCCTTCGACGTAATATCAAAATTCGTACGCGGTTATCGCGTTTTCAAAAAAGCTTCGAGTCAAGGAAGATCAGATGCTCGCTTGTTGTCCCGATCATTGTCGCTCCGTCAGCATTTTGCAGTTCTATCGCTTGGCGTTCATTTTACTGGCGTCAACAATCCTGTTGCCAGCGACGCTAATGGCCCAAGTGACCCCAGCGAAATCGGCTCAGGGCCAGCAAAGTCAACAGCCCTACGTGCCGCAGCTAACGCCCGAACAACAAGCGGCGCAGCGCAAAGCGGCTCAAGAAGCTTACGCTGAACATCAACGGCAACAGCAAGAAGCCTTGGAACGAGCCACCCAAGCTCCTGCAGGATTTCCACTGCCCGCCAATCAAGCTGAGTATGTTGAACAACTGCTCGATCATTGGCAGAAAGTCAGTGATCAAGTCACTGAGTACAAATGCAATTTTCAACGATACGATTACGACAACGCACAAGTCAACTATCGTGATCCGAAATCGAACCAACTGGCTGCCTTCAACATCGCATACGGAGAAGTCCGTTACGCGGCCAAAGATAAAGCGAGTTTTGAAACGTCGAGGATGTTCAAATTCAAAAACCCGCCGAAACAACCCGGTGGTGAAGTTGAATGGGAGCCCGTCGAAGGCTACTCGGTTTGGGGAAAAACGATTCACGAACGATGGGTTTGTGATGGAACCTCCGTTTACGACTTTGACTTTGTCGGAAAACGAATGTACGAAACAGCCATCCCAAGTGATCTTCAGGGAAATGTTGTCGAGAGCCCAATTCCGTTTTTGTTTGGTGCTAACAAACAAGACATTATGAAACGGTATTGGGTCCGCTACGTGCCCAAGTACACAACCAATGCCAAAGGGGAAAAAGAGCTGATTCAGGATCAGTATTGGCTGGAAGCGTATCCCAAAACCATCAGCGACGCTCAAATGTATTCCAAGCTGGAAATCGTTTTGGCTGCTAAAGACTTCATGCCAGTCGCGATGCACATGTATTCAACGCAGTATGACGGATCGAAGAATTTCGCCAGTCGATACTTCTATTTCGAAGATCGTCAAACCAATGGGCAGCTGCAAAAGTTTCAAAACTTTTTCAAGGTGTTTGTCCGCCCCAAGTTGCCACTCGGTTGGGAGCAAGCCAAACGTACGTACGGTGGATCTCGATCCGCCAAAACCAACCAACAGGGTGGTGGTGTCCGATAGTTGACGTGAGGCGTTTCTGTGCCGTCCCTACGGGACGAAGGTGTTTTTTTGGGAAAACGTTTCTACCAACATTTTGTCCCTACGGGACACCTCAGCCATTTTGGCGGTAGTCGCAGAAAAAAATAGATTTGTCGTGTGTCATTACACGTTGATAGGTGTGCCGTCCCTACGGGACACAGGACGAAGGTGTTTTTTTGGGGATGACGTTTTCTACCAACATTTTGTCCCTCCGGGACACCCGTCGGTTTCGCGATTTCGCTCCCCGGCCCCGATTCGTTTGTTAACGTCTCATTGACGTCCAATACCCAACCGCACAACCCACGCCGAGGCCGGCAAAGTGTGCCCAGTTGGCAACGTTGGTTGGAATGAAAGTCAGCCCGGCATCGTTCAAGCTTTGACCGAAGATGCAGGCGACCAGATAGACCATCATGATGATCACTGTCGATTGAGGGATACGCAATCGAGACGCAGGATCGTAAGTGGACTTCATCCAGACAAATCCAAACAGACCACAAACCACACCCGACATTCCTCCCAGCATCGTCATGATATAGCTGCCGTATATCTGTGGCGGACTCCCACCAACTTCGACCGGGACGCTGCATTGAATGACATTCGAAATGATCGCCGTACCTAAAACCAGTAGCCCATAATTTACGATGCCATATCGTTTTTCGATTGCTGATCCCAGCATCACCAGCCACATCATGTTGAAGACGATATGAAAGACACCGTAGTGAATAAAAATTGGTGTCACAAGTCTCCAGATCTCACCACGCTGCAAGCTGAGCGTCCTGGCTCGAAGACTGTCCTGGTTCAACGTCTTGCCAAATTCAGTTGCACTCCTCGGTGAATCAAAACTGACGCAAGTGTATTGCAAGCTTCGATGGACTCCGTTATCGGGCTTTGAAACTCCGAAATTTGTCAGGATTGCGACGATCGCACATATGATGACCAAGGCGGGGGTAAGTCTCGCCGAAGGTCCGATCCGGCCGCCAGCTGCTGGTGAGATGATTCGTTTTTGGATCTTACGTTTTCGTCGCTCTTCCTGCTGCACGATCTGCCGTGCGGGAGCGATACTTTCGGCATACTTCGGTGCGTCTGGATTCTCTTTAAATGAGTTCAGTTCTTTGACGGCTCGATCAAAGTGGTCCTCCTCTTTGATCCAGATCTCTACGGTTTTACCTGACGCATCCGATTGTCCTTCGATTCCTTGAACCAGAAGGAATGACAAAAATGCTTCCGCTTGTGAGTTGGTTTTGAGATCACCGATGTGTCGCATTGATATGCCGTCGAAGGTACTAAAAGTTGTGGAGTGCGATCAGGATTGTGTCGCTTGAGAGCAGATGATGTAAATACGCCAAGTGTTTCGCTGATCGTTCGTGTCAATTTGGCGTAAATAGGTGCTTTCGTTGTTAAACCAGCGCAGTCATACACAAATCGAACTTGCGGAGATTCTCATTTTTCTAGAAAGTCCCATCGCTACCGACCGATTATCGCCGCTCAACACGTGATGGTAAACGGGCTTTTTGAAAACCGAACCGTAAAAGTCGCCTCGGTAGCAACCTTTGAACATCCGTTCATTCTCCGTTTCATTCGACGATTGGCCTAAGTCTTCAATGTCGCAAGAACCCTCCTCACCTTTAACTCACTTTGCCGCCGCAAACGTTAACGGACCGGTGACGGACAAGCAATCTCCGGTCGCGACTGCGAGTCCCTCCAAACGATCTCGTTCGACAATCGACGAACAGCTTATTGATGAGACTAAACAGCAAATCCGAGCACTCGTTAAAGAGATCTCCGAACTGGCAAAATCGGACTGTTCAACCGAGACATTCTTCGCTGGATTTTTGACCAAAACGACGACCGCATTGGCTTCGATCGGTGGCGCGATCTGGATACGCGAAGCTGCAAACGAACCCTTGCAGATTCAGTATCAGATCAACTTGAAAAAGACAGGATTAGTTGATGCCCCCGACTCGCAACAGTTGCATCATCAATTGTTGCAACAACAGCTAGACCAGTTTGCTTCCGCAAGCCCAGCGCAACGCTCACAGGCTACGCTGACTTATCCAGAATCATCATCCAATTCTGGCGAAGAATCTGGCAACCCAACCGAGTATCTGCTGGTGATGGCTCCACTGGTGATCAGCCAGGAAGTTGTCGGGTTGGTCGAAATCTTCCAGCGTCCCGGCGCCGGACCGACGACCATTCGAGGCTATCAACGTTTTGTTGCCCAGATGGGCGAGATCGCCAGCGACTATCTGGCAAATGATCGGATTCGTGACTTTGCCAAACAGCAACATATCTGGCAACGTCTGGAGCAGTTTATTCGACTTGTCCATCAGAGTCTTGATACGAAGCAAACCGCATTCACACTAGCCAATGAAGGTCGTCGCTTGATTGAATGCGATCGAGTCAGCGTGGCACTTGGAGATCGTCATTGCCAAGTGGAGTCGGTCAGCGGACTGGACTCGATCGAACGTCGGGCGGACCAGATTAAAAAGTTGGGCGCGCTGGCCAGTTCCGTTGTGCGGACCGGACAGCCACTCTGGTACGACGGCAACGTCGATCAACTCCCGCCGCAACTGGAATCAAAGCTTCAAGATTATGTCGACCGGTCGCATACGACGATGTTGGCGATCGTCCCGCTGGTCAGTATGGCGGACGATGATCCACGGGACCAACAGAGTCGTGCGAAAAAACCAAAGCCCATTGGTGCGTTGATTGTCGAACAACTGTCGGATTCACGAATCACGCCAGCGTTACGGCATCGCGTGGACGTTGTTGCCGAACATGGATATACCGCGTTGGAAAATTGCCGCGAGCATGGCAGTATCTTTTTGATGCCTTTATGGAAGTCATTGGGGAAACTCGTTGGGTTGTTTGGTCCCGGCAAACGGATCAAAACGTTGGCGGTGTTGGCGTGTGTTGCCAGCGTCTTTGCTTTTCTCAGTCTGTTCCCATACGAGTTTGGGCTTGCTGCCAATGGCCGTTTAAAGCCAGAGACTCAGTTTGAAGTCTTT
This sequence comes from Planctomycetota bacterium, assembly GCA_038534355.1. Lineage (GTDB taxonomy): Bacteria > Planctomycetota > Planctomycetia > Pirellulales > Pirellulaceae > Mariniblastus. The sequence continues at coordinate 142,190 of JBCAWX010000015.1, read as the reverse complement.
GCCCAGGCGGATGGAGTGATGGAGAGTATCAACGTGTCGGACACAGGTGACACGGTCGTTCGTCAAGGTGAAGTTTTAGGAACGCTCAGCAACAATACGCTCGATTTAGCGATTACCGATCTTCAAGGAAAGATTGCCGAATCCAAAACGCAGATCGCTACCGCCTCGCAACGACTGTCATCAGGAAATTTGGATGTCGCCGAGCGCTTTGAAATCAATAGTCAACTGACGCGTGATCAGCAAACGGTCATCAGCTTGAACAACGAGCTGCAAATTCGCCAGCAAGAGAAACAGCTGCTCAATGTAGTCAGCCCCAGTGATGGTGTCGTGGTCAACTGGAACGCCAAACAGAACTTGCAAAACCGACCAGTAAAACTGGGACAAAATTTGATGACCGTCGTCCCGCCGAACACGATCTGGCTGGTTGAGCTGGAGATGCCGGAACGACGCTTGGCGCATCTATTCGATGCGATCGAAACAAGTGATGAGCCGATCACGGTTACGTTTGCATTGATGTCCAGTCCTGGCGTTGAATTCGAGGGGAAACTGGTCTCGGTCGACCGCAAGCTCGACGTCTATTCCGATGACGGGAACGCGGCGTTGGTGCGGGTCGCGTTCGACAATGGAATCATTGATGAGGAACTTTTGAGAAACGAGACACGCGTCACCGCCAAGGTCCATTGTGGGCAGCGTTCGATTGGCTACGTAATGTTCCATGAGTTGATTGAAACGGTGCAAACCAAGTTGATGTTTTGGTTTTGAGTTGTTTGATGGAATTGAAAAATTAGCGAACCGTCGCAAGCCGGCCACTTGGGTGAAAAATCATGTAGCGGACCGGCGCAAGCCGGCCGGTGTTGAGAGTGGCCGGTAACAAGAAATTGGCCGGTGTTGTAAGAGTTCGCAAGCGCTGTTGGACCAAGTGTCGATGGTTTAGCTTTTTGGAACTTCACCGTAGGGCTCGCGTCCTAACGCTACTTGGGTGAACAAATCATGTAGCGGACCGGCGCAAGCCGGCCGGTGTTGAGAGAGAGCGGATGGTGTTGTGAGAGTTCGCAAGGCGTTGTTTGACCAAGTGTCGATGGTTTAGCTTTTTGGAACTTCACCGTAGGGCTCGCGTCCTAACGCTACTTGGGTGAAAAAATCATGTAGCGGACCGGCGCAAGCCGGCCGGCGGAGAGAGTGGCCGGTGACAAGAAAGCGGCCGGTGACAAGAGAGTTCGCAAGCGCTGTTGGACCAAGTGTCGATGGTTAAGCTTTTTGGATCTTCACCGTAGGGCTCGCGCCCTAACGCTACGGATTTAGCGTTTTGGATCTTCACCGTAGGCTCGCGCCCGAGCGCTACCGAAAGAGTAGATTACCAAACCACTAGACCAACTCGGAAAGTTGCTCGACGAATGCCATTCGCTCTTTCTCAATCTCGCGTAACGATTGACTAATGGTCAACCAAAGAGACAATCGCGCGTCGGCTTCCACACACTTCAAGGACTGATCCTTCAAGATGTTGACGATTTTGACGTCCGAAAACCAATCGTTGAATCTGGTCGCCAGATTCAATTGCGTTTTGAAGTCGACTTTGGAAAGCTTGCTTTTGGCGTCCGTCAAATATTCGGGTTCGACTTCAATCCCCCAATTGACACATTCCATTGCGATTTCGGCGGCCGCATCGGTTGCGGCGGAGACGATCTGGGACTTTTTCTGACGAATCAGCTTGACCAGTTCTTTGTTTCGCGGATTCGATTTCCAATGATTGACGGCACCTTGGATGCCGAATCCCTGGACGAGTGTCTGGAGACTTTTGAGGTGCGGAGCTTTCGCCCCCGTCGTCCACGAAGTCCCAGTCTTTCCGGGAATATTTGCGATCACGCCACAAAGTGATGCGACCGCAAGTCCTTTCAAGAGCGACATATCAAAGAAGTCTTCGTCGCGATAAAACTTGCCATATCCTTTCTTGACCACGACAGCGGTGCAGCCAATCGCGATTCTCACGGCCACTTGACTGGCAATCGTTTGAACTTTGTAGATCCCTTTGATCAACGGCGCGAAGACTTTCCAACTTGTGGCAAGTTGTGCTGATGCGGCTGCTTCGTTGCTGGCAGCGATCGCACCGCAAACTTTGGACGCCACTCCCATCATGGCAGCCTGTAATGCTGCTTGAATTGCAATTTCTTGCGCCAGGTCTGACCAGTTAAGCCATTTCAACGTGTAATTGAGATTCGCCGTGTGGTGATTGTATTGCTCGGAGGCAAACGTCAGTTTCTCCGCAATCTTTTCACGGCTGGAAGCGTAATGATCTGCCATCGAATGTCTCACTCATGGTTGAAACCAAGTCGCACCAATTCCAATTTCGACTTGGAATTCGATTTGCCAGCACAACCAATACGAATAGTCTGCGTCAAGCAAAGCTTTGAAACCGGAACTTTTAACTAACTTCCTAAACTACGCGACAGTGAAACGAATCTCTCACTGATTTCAGAGACAATACGGGATCTCAACGTTGCCACCGGTTTGTGGCCTGATTCTGAGCAAATTCATATGCCGTTGGAGAGCGCACAGCCAATGCGCACAGCCTTTGCAGAACGTGGTTCTCGACACGAAATTCAGCAGGCGTGGCCTACCATAGAGACCGGGCCCTCAGGGCCCTGCAACGCTAGGGGCATTCACGGGTGCCAAGTCACCAATTGTTGACAACAGCGAAACAGCGGCCGACGTAGATCAGTTGCCAGACGGGCAGAAAACAACTCACCTGCGCCACGTTGAGTGAAACAACGTGGCGAGGTTCGCCGATTGTTTTGGTGCGATTAAAAGACAGAGTCGCAATGCGATCGAACGGTCTCAGCTTGCCAAAAAGTGGTTTGCTTTGCCATTGCGAACGCTGAAGCGAATTCAGATCACGCAGTGGCTTCTGCTTTTGCTTTCTCAGCCAGCGTAGCAGCAGCGTCAGTTTTTTCCCAAGTAAAGTCGGGATCGTTCCGGCCAAAGTGCCCACCTTCAGCGGTTTTGCGGAAGATTGGACGACGCAACTCAAGATGGTTGATGATGCCTTGAGTGGACAATGGAAAGACCTCTTTGACGATTTCACAAATCGTGTCGTCTGAGACGTTGCCTGTGCCTTGAGTATCGACGTGAACGGAGACCGGATCGGCGACGCCAATCGCATAGGCCAGTTGAACTTCACATCGTTTGGCCAGTCCAGCGGCAACAATGTTTTTGGCAACGTGTCGTGCCATGTAGGCAGCACTGCGATCGACTTTCGTGGAGTCTTTTCCGCTGAACGCTCCACCACCGTGACGTCCCCAACCTCCATACGTGTCAACGATGATCTTGCGACCGGTCAAGCCACAGTCACCATGGGGTCCACCGATGACAAATTTGCCAGTTGGGTTGATGTGGTAAGTGATGTCGCCTTTGTTCAGCTCGGCTGGCAGCAAGGGGTCGACGATTGTGTTTTGAATGAAGTCTTTGATTTGTTCGTTGGTGACGTCTTCGTCATGTTGAGTTGACACGACGACGGTGTCGATGCGAACCGGCGTGAAGCCATCGTATTCGACGGTCACTTGTGATTTGCTGTCGGGACGCAACCAGGTCACTTCGTTTTCAAATCGAGCTTGATTCAAGCGGGCGAGGATTTTGTGCGACAGTGCGATTGGCAGTGGCATCAGTTCTTCGGTGTCATCACATGCGAAACCAAACATCAACCCTTGGTCCCCTGCCCCGTCACGGTCGACACCCATGGCGATATCGGGACTCTGCTGGTCAAGTTTGACGATCACTTGGCAATCGTCTGCGCCGATCCCGATTTCCGGGGCGGTGTATCCAACTTCCCGAATGGTGTTACGAACGATGGATTCGATATCGACATCCGCTTTCGAAGTGATCTCACCTGCGATGACGGCCAAACCGGTGGTAACCATGGTTTCACAAGCGACACGGCTGTTGGGATCCTGTGCAAGCATTGCGTCAAGAATGCTGTCAGAAATTTGGTCAGCCAGTTTGTCGGGGTGGCCCATGCTGACAGATTCACTTGTGAAAAGATAATTACCAGAGCCCACGGCACTCTCCTAAAACGTCATTACTGTTTGCAAAAAAAACGTCAGCAGCGTTTGTCCGACCAGACGTGGTCAGCGATTCCGCATTAAGCATCCGGATTTTCTGCCTCGATTTCGAATCGGCCAGTATACCGACAGTCTGCGGTTTGCTCAACGACTCGATTTGGTCAGTCTGCCTTAGTTTTCCAGAAAAACGAGGCCAGTTGCGATGCCACGGCCTCTTGGCGACCACCCAGTTCCACGCATCCGCCCAGCTTCTTAGTCCACAGCCAACAGGCTGGGCCGAGTTCCGATTCGACGGGCCTTGATTCGGACGTAGGGAGCGACAAACTGGCTGCGATGAGCAAAGTCACCGGGATTCGAGTTCGCTTTGGCATGCCTTGGCTCGGTCAGGTCTTCAATGGTGAATCCAGCTCGACACAAGCTACCGATCAACTGTTCCCAGCGGTGAATGTACTCCAGTGTGCCCTCTTCACGAATCAGATTGGGCTTGGGCGAAAGAGGCAACGGGTCCTTTTTGTAGTACGGTTCTTCCAGCTGATACTTTCCTTGGATCGGGTCGAGCGATGTTTGTAGGCTGTTGGGTTGTTTGTGCTGGCTGATGTAGATGCCATTGGCGATCGTCACACGAGCAACCTCACGATAGACTTGGCTGATATCGGGCACGTAACAGGTGCTGACCGGATGGATCACGATATCGAAGCTCGCTTCGTTGAACATGGAAAGGTTGTCCATTGAGCCTTCGACGGTTTGCAGTTTCAGTTTTCGTTGGTTGGCGACCTCTCGATCGAGTTCTAGCATTGCGGGGCTGATATCAACGACCGTAACGATGCCGCCTGCGGAAGCGTAAATCGGTCCTTGGCGTCCTCCACCGGCCGCGAGACAGAGGACCCTTTTTCCGCGGATATTCCCTCCAAGCCAACCGGGGCCATCGACGGACGCCAGCGGATCTGCAAAATCAACGTCTCGTGCGGGTTTGGCCAAACGGTCCTGGTTGATCGCCAATCGGTCCCATGCCGCTTTGTTGTGCCAGTGATTATCTGACGGTTTCATGCAATGCCATGTTAAGTGAAGTGAAACAGAACAATCAGATTAGTGAACCGATTGCCCGATACGAGTTTGCACGGTCCGTTCGGATGGCCGATACCGATGCGACAGGGTTTGCTCATTTTGCCAGCTATGTGCGGATGATGGAGGAGACGGAGTACGCGTTCCTGCGCAGTCGCGGATTGAGCGTCGTATTATACGATGCTCGTGGCACCATGGGGTTTCCGCGGTTGTCGGCCGAAATTGAGATTCATCGTCCACTCTCGTTAGGCGAACATGTAACGGTTCGGTTGTCGTTGGTCTCCGTAGACGGTAAACAGATCGCTTACCAATTCGAAGTCATGGATGATCAGCAAGTGCTTTCCGTCGAAGGAAAGTTTACGGCTGCGTTCTGTCGTTTTCCTGATCGTGGCATTCCTTACGCCATGTTGATTCCCGAATCGGTAATGTTTGCCCTAACTCAAGGTCACCTGGATCAGTTCACTTCGGGAAGTTCCGACTCAACCAACACCATTTCGTTGACACCATGCCAGAAAACCAGCCCTTCGACGCGTTGATCTTAGTTTCATTTGGTGGTCCTGATGGGCCCGATGATGTGATGCCGTTTCTTGAAAACGTGTTGCGCGGACGTCGCGTGCCGCGCGAACGGATGTTGGAAGTCGCTGAGCACTACCAGCATTTTGGTGGCGCCAGTCCAATCAATGCTCAGAACAAAGAATTGATCGCGGCGATCAAAGACGACTTCTCAAAAAATGGTATCGACTTGCCAATCTACTGGGGCAACCGTAACTGGCACCCCATGATCGACGAAGCACTGACACAGATGAACCAAGATGGCGTCAAAAAGGCACTCGCCTTTTTCACGTCCATGTTCAGTTGCTACTCGGGGTGCCGACAGTACCGGGAAAATATTGCGGATGCCCAAAACGAGTTTGAAGACGCACCGGAAGTGCACAAAGTTCGGATGGCCTATAACCACCCGCTGTTTATCGAAGCGTGTGCGGATCGAGTCAAAGACGCTTTGGGAAGAGTTGAACCGGATCGTCGCGCGGCAGCGAGAGTTACGTTTACGGCGCACAGCATTCCGATTTCAATGTCCGAGACCAGTCATTACGCTCGGCAACTTCAGGAGTCGGCACGGCTGGTGATGGAGAGCATCGGTGATCAACCATGGGATCTGGTTTATCAAAGTCGCAGCGGTCCGCCGATGCAGCCGTGGCTTGAGCCCGACATTTGTGATCATATCCAGGCGATTCATGATGATGGATTTCGAGACGACCTGATCATCATGCCGCTTGGCTTTGTTTCCGACCATATGGAAGTCATGTTTGATCTGGACACCGAAGCACAAGAGCTATGCGATGAGCTATCCATCACGATGGTTCGAGCGGGTTCGGTTGGTGTCCACCCGTTGTTTATCCAAATGATTCGTGAGCTTGTGTTGGAGCGAACCGAGGGTTTGGAAAAGCGAGCGATTGGCCAGTACCCGCCGAACTGGGACGTCTGTCCAAAAGACTGTTGCAAAAGCCGTTAGGACAACGCTGGTTGTTTACCTCAACGCGGTTGTTTACCTCAAAAGCATTGTTGCAAACGCCTTCGGCGAGTTTACCGAGTGCCACTCTTCATGTGGCTTCGCAAGATGTATGCTCGGCGTTCAATGTCCTCCGCCACAAAATGCGTTGATCCATCCGCGTGTACAAACACTGCACCGCTTGGGTGGTTGCTGTAAAACGGTCGGACTCGGTCCATCGCACTGGCAATGCCGTCGCCACCGTGGCTGTCGGATGAAACAAATGCTGGCGATCGATTCAAATCGGCTTCGTAAACATCGTCGGCGGTAAACAGTTGCCCGTCCGCCCCGGGTCCTTGAGCCGTGACCGCTAAACAACTGCCGCGACCTCCTTCGAATCCTTGTGTATCTAACCCGTCGAAATCTGCTTTGGTCCAGACCTGGCCCAACTGAATATTCAGTCAGCCAGCTCAGGTCGATCGAGCTTCAATCCGAGGGTTGCTGATCGCCTCCCCGATCATGAACGTGTTCGACATCCCATCCCGAATATCACTGGTCGTCGTTCGGCTGTTGATATCGAAAATGCCGACGTTGCGAGTTTTGTACAACGCTGCCGAAGGACCTTTGCAGAGTGCATAATCGATTTGTGCACCTTCGACGCCACCGGTTTGTAAAACAGGCACTCCATTTGACGGACAGAGAAAGTTGGGTACCGCGAATTTAGCGACTTGCAGATTGTTGGTTGATTTCCAGTCCTGATTGAAATCGTATTGATCGTAGATGTTCTGCTGTTCCAGCTGCGGCAGGATAAAAACCCAGCCCGCATGCATCGCGTCGGTTAAGTCATCGTTGTTGTCAACAACTCCGGGAGGGAACTTCATCTGTCCCGATTCATAGTTCAACATCGCAAGCCCAAGCTGACGTAAGTTGTTCATGCAGGACGTTCGACGTGCAGCCTCACGGACCATGTTGACGGCAGGCAAGAGCATACCGATCAAGATGCCGATGATGGCAATGGTCACCAACAACTCGACCAGCGTGAAAGCCGATCGTCGTGGATTCGTTTGATTGTTTGACATGAAGATTGGTCGGAATAAGAAGGGAGCGTCGGAGACCTGCGAATTGTCGAACAGCTCAGCCAGAGCATTCATCGCCTTATATTACTATTGCACCTTACGAAACGATGATACTGGAAATTCCCGCTTTCTCGTCGATCATCGAGGATTTGCTTGGTGAATCAAACGTATCAACGCCACTTTTTTTCGTCGCTGGCCGACATTTTGGAAGTTGAACGACAAAAGATTGACTTGTTTGCGAAAGCTTGCTGGTTTGCCCAAGTTGCCAAGCCGACGGCATGTGCTTTCGCTATTTCATTCTCATCGTGAATGAACTACCATTCGCCGCCCGCGCCAGAGGACTCGGATGTTCGAACGCCGCGGGTTCGTTCGTCGCGCTCGTTTCTCGACTCGATAAGGTGTCGTCATGCCAGAATGGAATCTGGAATCCACTACCCCGCTCTCTCCCATTGCATCTCGTCGTTCGGGTGAAGGCTCGAATAAAAGAATCAGCCGCCTATTGCTGATCTTCGCGATCGCATCGTTGTCGACTGGTTGCAACAAACTGGCCAGCACAAGTCTCCAGGAATCGCTGGTGCCACCGAGCCAACAAGCAATCGCCCAAGCTCTGGATCAAGACGCTGAATCGACCCGCAACTATATCGGTCAAAAGGTTGATGTTAAGCAACAACCTCAAGCAAGGATCGTCAAAGCCTACGACAGTGCCAGTGAGACTGGCTTCAAGCTAACTGCCAAAACCAAATCGGAATCACCTGCGCCGTCGATTGCATCGGCATCTGATTCGATCGATGCATTCATGCAAGCCGCCAAGTCATCGTCGGCCAAGAATAACAACGAATTTGATGGTCAACCTGTCGCTCGCCAGGCAACCGACCCAGACTGCGATCACTTGGCACAATGTGATTGTCCTCAAGAAGTGAAGCCACTCAAGTTGCCAAAGATGGTGATGATTGATCCAACGACGATTGCCAAGTCGACTGCAAAGCCAACCAAGGCCACGCCCGTTGCTCCAACGATCGCAACCGTTTCACTTGAACAACCGATTAGCAAAAGTGCTGCTGATTCCAACTTGGCGAAAACCAAGCAGCCTGCGGAGCGATTGGCTTACAACTCAACTCATAACTCGATCGACAAGACGCCGATTCTCTTAGGCAACAGTATGGGGCAGCAGGAACTTCCCAAGACTCGAGACACGGTGCCACTGCGGAGTCAATCGACCGGACAGGTAGCCGCAACACCCCGGAAGACATTGAAGCCACTCCAGCCGTTATTGCCTTCGCAGGCAACCAGCCGATCCATGGGCGCTGCATCGGATCAGGCAACTGATCAAGTGGTTTTGAAGGCTAAGCCAACCGAAGTTGCCTCCAAGCTTGTTCAGTTGCAAGCGAGGACGCCGCTGCAACCTCCGGCCAAGTTGCAGAATTCGCCAAGCGACATTGCCAAGGCAGCGACAACGGAAAAAACTGTCGATGATAAAGTTGATCAAGCCAACTCGCTAAACAACATTCGCGTAAGCGAAATTGATCCTGCGATGGCTGTGAGTCAGCCAAACCCAACTCCGCCCGTCGATTCGAATCAAGTTGTTGATATTGAGGACGATCATTCGCAAGTCGATTCGTCTGCTGCAGATGGACCGCGACTCAATCCAGAGGTTAAACCACTGGCTGTTGCCAACGATCTGAGAAGAAATGACTCTGATAAGTTGCCGTTGATGACGGTGACGCCGAAGATCATTGTGCAACCGGACGAAGAGGACGTTGAGACGATCGTCGATGTCCCTTCGCCAGTCTCAGACGTGTCAGGAAGCAACTCGGCTGATTCGTGCGAGTGTGAAAACGGGTCGTGTGACCGATGCAAGTCGGAGCCATCGAACGACTTGGAGTTCCCTTCGGAATCGACCACGGGTAACTTTTCTCCAATGGATTGCCAATGCGACGACGCGAACTGTCAGTGCGAATCGGCAACCGAGGTTCCCGCGAAACAGATCGGTATCTCCTCCAACGAATTTTGGGCGGGACCCGAGAACGTGTCCGTGCCCCAAGTTACTCCTCCTGAATCTGATGACTCGAACACGTTTGAAGCACCCGCCGAAGTTACTTCAACTAACGTTGCACCATCAGGCACATTCCAGCCACAACCACGAGATTCACAGTTTGACCTGGCCGTTGATGTTGAGTCCGTTTCGCAACCTGTACCAACTGTACCTGGCGCACAACTTGAGTCTCCAACTGAACAGCCCGATCCGTCAAACGTTTTTCAGTTGAATTCGAAGCAAAGCGAACTTCCCAGCGTTGATCAATTGGATCAGGCGATCGCACGAACGCGAGGTCAAACGGAGTATTCGCCTCTACCAGCGGCTCAAGAGGCCACCGAGTTTTCGTCCACAGCCGTTACCCTGACAGAACAAATCGCGGCTTTAATGGCCCAGGTGAAGTCGGCAATCGAAGTTGAAACAGATCCGGCTGCAAAGAATGGTTTGGAAGTCAACTTCCAACTGTTGGAACTCCTGCAACAGCAGACTCAACAGTTCGATGCCAGCGGTCGAATGATCAATAACGATCAAAGGCGTTCGCTAGAGCATCAGTTGGCTGCGTTGTCAGCGATGCTGGACAGCCAACAAGTGCGTTCGGAGACGCGCAATTCGGAGACGCTGGATAACCTTAAAGATGCGGTAGAAGAGTTAGAAACACTGGCCGAGCTCAAAGTCACCAACGGTGTGTTCTGCACTAAAATTTTGGGCTTCGGGAAATTTAATCCGTTTATGACTGCCAGGTTTGCCTCCTCTCAAAAGATGTTGATCTATTGCGAAGTTGAAAACCAAACGACGCGCGAAGTGACCAACGGGATCGGCAACTCAGAGTATCGAACTCAGCTGCAAGGCAGCTACGTGATTTACGATGCCGAAGGCGATATCGTCCAGCAGGAAAAGTTTCAGCCGGTTCTGGATACCGCGCGAAACCGTCGCAGGGATTTCTACTTGTATTTCCCTGTCCAGTTACGAGGGCTTGAGTCGGGCGAGTACCGTCTGGAGCTCATGATCGAAGATATCTATGGAAGTAAGACAGCGACGTTGGATTCTGGTCTTCATTTTTCAGTGAATTAGTGGCTGAGTCACTGACCGGATTGGATTGGCGATGGACGAACTCGTTATCTTCCTCTCGATAGGCATTCCAGTCATCGCCGTGCTGGTGTGCGCCTGGTTGCGCTTTCAACCTCGTCCGAATTTTGCTTTGATTCCGACCTGTTGTCTGGCCGTGTTGTTGGTCGGCAGCGTGTTTGGGCATGATTTTTTTCATCTGTCAATTGGTCCAATTCCGTTGACGACGGATCGAGTTTTGCTGGGAATGGCAGGCGCCTTTTTCGCGTGGCGATTTCTGATTTCCAAAGAGCACCTTGAGCCCATCAATCGACTCGACGGTGCGATACTAATTTGGTTGGCATTAATCACCATCAGCACGCTTTCGGCCAAGTTCACGATCATGGAGAACATGCCGATTTCACGGCTGTTGTTTTTCAATTGGATGCCAGCGATTTTGTACTTTGTTACGCGGCAGTGCCGAATGGGAATTCGGGAACTCAAGTTGATTACCGTTTCGATGGGTCTCTTCGGGCTCTACCTCGCGTTGACCGCAGTTGCTGAAATGCGATCTTACGATGCCTTGATTTTTCCTAAGTACATTTTGACGTCGGAGTTTCAAGAATTCTTTGGTCGTGGTCGCGGTCCATTTCTAAACCCAATTGCCAATGGGACATTTTTAACTGTCTGCTTTTGTTGTGTTCTCGCTTGGTGGCCTCGCTCCAACAACAGGCTTCGTTTTGGGTTGGTGATTTTGGCGATGGTGATTTCGATGGGCGTCTATGCGACACTGACTCGGAGTAACTGGTTATCGCTCGTCGCCGCTTGTGGGCTGTTCGTGTTTCTGCCGTCACCCCAGCGGGTCAAAGGGGGGATGTTGATTCTGGTGACATTGGCCGCGATCATTCTCGCACCGATGTTGTCCGACAAATTGTTTTCGTTTAAACGCGACCGTGATGTTTCTCAAGCGGACATGGAGCAATCAGCCAAGCTGCGACCACTGTTTGCGATCGTTGCCTGGAAGATGTTTCAGGATCGTCCGTTGGCCGGCGTCGGGTTCGGTCAATATGCCAAAGCGAAGTATCCCTATTTGAAAGATCCGGATACAGGTAAACCGTTGACGTTGACTCGCTCCTTCATGCAGCACAACGTTTTCTTGGCATATCTAACGGAATCCGGTTTAATCGGTTTGAGCCTGTTGTTGTTGTTGCTAATTCAGGCGACACGTGTTTGCTGGACGGTTTGGTCACAACGATCAACGGACTTGATGGCGCGGCAGATGGGATTGATCGGATTGGTGCTTTTGTCGTGTTACGTCATTAATGGCATGTTTCATGATGTCTCCATCGTTCCCCAGATGCATATGCTGTTTCTATTCTGGTTAGGGCTGGTCAACAATATCTATTCGCGACCGTTGGCGTTTGTCGGCCAACGAGAGGAGATGGACACAGTGCCATATACAAGTTATTCGTCGACTGAATCCCTTGCCGCTTGATCGTTTGATTAACGAGCACAACGATGCGATGATAATGTATTGTCTGTCCGTGGATTTTAGTTATGGAGAAGCCGTGAATATCCGTTTCTTGTCGATAGTCATATTGTTGGCGACATGCACAACAGTTTCGGCGCAAGATAATCTCGTTGAAAAGGAGAAGCAGCTATCTTATGAAGTTAATCGGATTCAAACATTCTTTATGATCGCTCAGGACAATTTTTTCTCGTCGGATCAGATTGAAGTGACAAAGAATCAGACAGAGCAATTTAAAGAGCTGTTGAAAAAACGCGAGTTTGTTCATGAGACCATGAATGGCTTGGCGGTTGCGTCGAGTATTCAAGAGCGGGTTGAACTGCTTCGCGTGATCAAGGCTAAACTCACATCGCTTAGGTCAGAGTTGACGGAAGACATCCTGCTGCCCCACCAATCTATCATTCTTTTACATAGAGAATTCAGCGACTTGCTTCAAGCATTGGACGGCAATTATGAGCTGGTCTTTGAGCGGTATTTTGGTGAAAAGTTTGGATTGACCCAGGACCAGAAGGCGAGAATTGAAGAAGTTGAACTTGATTCAGATGAAAAAGCCAAGATAGTAATTGCAAAATATCAAGCAGAGATGCGAAAGATCCGGGCGGAACGTCGTAGCAAGGTCTCGAAGATTTTTACTGCTCGTCAAAAACAACTCATTCAGAAGTACTCAGGTGTCGATTTTGATCAAGTCCAATCCTCGACAAAGGAAAAATAGTTGTGTTCATCGCGTTTTGTTTCTTGCTGTGCAAACAGTACAACTAGCCATGAACGCTACTCATGAATCCTGAATGCCATTAGTCCTGAATGCCATTGATGCCAATTGCAGATGAGCCCAACATCTGGGCATCACGATTGGAGCCGCTCCCCTCGCTCGGTTTTTGCAGGTAATCGGGCAACTGAGCCGATGCAAAGAATTTGATGTTCGGCTGGCGACCCGCTTTGTCGAGTTGCTTTTTAATCACATCTTTTCCACGCCCACTTACGGCACCTGGCACATTGTTGGCGCGGCTGGACCAGAGTGATTTGCCGTTGTAGTCGATGCTCAAGGTCGAGTTAAACTGACGAACAACAAAGCTGCCAGCGAAGTGGTAGCTGACCGCTTCGTTCGTCGGTCCGCTGATCGCTGCTTTTAAAACCACGTCTGCGTCATTGCCAAAGACAAATCCTTTTCGTTCGATGTTTTCCTTCAGCGATTGTTCGACATCGCCACGATACTGGCTGGGGACGCCATTCAAGTCGATGCCGATCTTGGATCCTTTTTTAAGAACGAACAAATCGGATTGTGACTTGGCAGCGTCCAGCAGTTCCATCGCTTTGGGGTGAGGGAGTTCCATGGGCAGCATTTTTCCTCCGTCGCGACCGAGATGGACGAAGGCCATCTCGCCGCTAATGTTGACTGGGGCCGCGCCGTGGTATCGCCACAACTTGATTCCCGACGAATACTCGACCAATTTGTCGTTGTTGATCATTACGAAGTCTTCGTGTGGGAAGTAGAGATTTCCATTGGTGCCGATGCCGGGAACTTTTCCTTCAAACAGGACCTCGCCTGATTCGACATCCCAGACCATCAGCTTCTGCATCGTTGCGGCTGCGAAGCGTTTGCAGGATGGGCTGAAGCCAGAACTCAACCAGTAGTTCATCAGCGGTGCTTTTTTGACGGAAGGATTTGCCTCGGGGTTTTCCAGGTTGACGATGCCGAAGATATCACCACCACAAATCGCCAGATGCTTGCGGTCATTGGTGAGTGCGGGTTGGCAAGCGCCATGATATTGGAACCGACGCACAGGTTTGCGGCTTTCAAAATCCCAGATGACAACGCGGCCATTTTGGCTGAGCGTCAACAGTTTGCCATCGTTGATGAATCGGCAGAATCGTACGATCTTTTCTTTGCCAGCGTCGCTCATGGTTTCGTATGGCTTCCACAGATCCAGCGGCACAATCTTTTTGCCTCTCAAACGAACCGTTCCGAGTTGTCCTTTTGTCGATTCTTCGTCAGCAACATTTTGAACAACGATTCGCTCGCCGTCGTCATGGATTGCCAACGCAGTCCAGAGCCCTTCGCCCGATGCATTGGCAATCGACTGGCCCGTCTGAAGGTCAATGAATTCCATCCGAGTGGTCGCTGGTTTTCCATGCCGTGAAAAATGATGCGTGATAACCGCTTTCCCAGCGACCGGGTTGACGGCAGTTCGAACGTACTTCTCGAAGAAGTCCGCTTTGGGCTTGAGTGCAATCGGCTTGAGCTTGAGCGACAGCTTCGGTTGTTCCTCCAGATCAGGTTGCCAGCTGGAGATGGCAATCGTCGTCTCGGGACAATCTGAAAAATCAACGGAAAGCGACTTGGGTACAGTTGGATCTGACGTGTCCGCTGAGTTCGACCCTGTGTCAGACGACTTGGGCTGGCTCGTCATCGGTTGAAAGGGATTGTCGTCTTTGGGTGTTGCCGAAGAACTACGGCGTCCTTCCACGTAGCCTTGATCAATTGGGCTGAGTTTGTTTAGGGGCACCGACAGTTCACCTCCGTCTTCTTTTTTGATGACGACGTTGTCTCCATCGACGCGGACAAATGTGGCCTTCACTTCAAACTTGCCGGACGCATCTTTCCATGTGCGGACGTCTTGAGGCGTGGCTGTTGCGATTTGAGGCAACGATACGATCAGAAGGATGATCGTGACAACTGACTGAATGATCAATTTGGCATTCATAACGCGAACTCGGAGTTAAAGTTGAGGCTGATTCAAGACTAAAACAAACTGAAACGAACGAGGATGATTTTGACTTTGCAACGGGCTAATCGGAATCGTCTGGTGGATTGGAAGAGGCTAAGCGTTCTCGTAAGCGGACAAAACTCGCTTCATCGACCAAACTCAATCTTAGCGATAGTCCAGAATAGAATTCTCGTTGTTGATCGGTGAGTTGATCAAGCCCGCGTCGAATGGTGATCGATTCGACAACCCCTGATTCCGTGGAGACTCGGTACTTTGCGTGACTGACGACCTGAATAGTAGCGATTTTGGACGGATCTTTGTCGGTTGTTTTAAGTTGCTCTTGATTCTCAATGGTGTCGGTAAAAACCTGTTGGATCGTCTGTTCGTCGTCCACTGGCTCTGTAACGATCGAGCGAGTTAGCAGAACCGTTTCTTCGGTCGTGGGGGGTGGGCCGCGAAATTGAGCCTGGTTCAAACATTGCAAGTCAAACTGTTGCAAGCGTGCATGTTCCGCTTGTTGATTGCCGCTTTGGACAAACAGGACCTCTGCCAGTGGTCCAAGCTGCCCGGGGAGGATGCTTTGGCGGCTGCGTCCAAGTACGGTCCCGTCATTGCGAATCTTGAGGCGACCCTGGTTCGAGCAATCTCTCAGCAAACGCAGTTCGCTGGCGATCGGGGCAGGTTCAAAAGGACTTCTGATGAAATCGAGGTATTGCAATTTGGTGCCGAACTGAAGGTCGTACTTGAGTTCAATCTCATCGTCTTCAACCGAGACCGGATCCAGACGCAAAGCGACATCGATGCTGAGGTTCGCTTCGGGACGTTGCAGCTCGATTGAGCCGCCATAATAGATTGGGGAACCGACTTGAAATTGATACACAAACGGGTCGACCGGATTGCTATCTGTTTCAACGACTAACGTCGGGTCCACGTCGTCAATGGATCGTTTTGGTGATGCCACTTGGGGGGAGACGACTTCCAGTTGAAAGGGCATCGCGGCAACGCGACCACGATCGGGTGCGTTGAGAGAAGTGATCGTCAACCAGACGATGACCGCGACGCTGGCTGACGCAGTAAGCCAGCCAAATAGTCGGAGCCGCCGACCTGCCGATTTCGTAGAGCTATACTGCTGGAGCGCGGTTGGCAACGGATGCCCCACAGGCAGTTGTAGGTGGTTTAAGCCAACTCGGAACAGACTTGCCAACTGCTCAGCGGCCAAGTTCCGATTGGCGGGGGCTTTCTCCTGCATCATTTCAATCAATCGGCTGAGCCACTGAGGAACGAGATGATTCACGTCCCGAATCGGTCTCGGCGTATCTTCTTGAATTCGTCGAATGATGCCAAACGGTGTTTCTGCTTGAAATGGTGCGTAGCCCGTACACAGTTCATAGAGCAATGAGCCAAAACTAAAGATGTCCGAGCGACAATCGACAGCTTCTCCTCGCGCTTGTTCCGGCGACATGTACAGCGGCGTCCCAGCAATCGTTCCGGACCGTGTCAGGTTTCCATCATCCGATGCGCGAGCCAATCCAAAGTCAGAAATCTTGACTCGCTCGGAGCCTTCACCAAGCAAAATATTGGCAGGCTTGATGTCCCGGTGGACCAGTCCTTGAGCGTGCGCCTCAGCCAATCCAGAAGCGATCTGGTGAGCGATGCGGAGGATCTCTTCAATCGGCAAAACACCCTGTGAAGCAATCCGTTTCTCCAAAGACTGGCCACGAACGTAGGGCATGACCAGATATGGGATGCCCTGCCAAGAGTCAATTGCATGAATGGCCAGAACGTTTTCATGAACGACCGCTGCCGCCGCTTTTGCCTCACGCTCGAATCGTTGTCGGGCAACTCCATTGAAGGCCAGGTTTGGCGCAAGTAACTTGATCGCAACAATTCGATTGAGTGATGCGTCAAAACCTTTAACGACGATCGCCATCCCGCCGATTCCGATGACGCCAACGATTTCGTAGTTGCCTAACCTCCCCATGGAGCTGGGGTCGTCGGTCGGCGCGAGCAAGTTCCTCAGAAACGCTGTCGGCGCGAGCTGATTGATCGGTTGGTCAAACTCAGACGCAATCGATTCCAATTGCGAAGCGTCTGGATCCACTGGCATCAAACAGGAATCAATGGAGCTCCAAAAACGTGTTGGACCGGCAAGCTGCTGAATCAGGTTCTGGCACGAGTCGCAATCGGAAAGGTGTGCCTCAACCTGTTTGGTCTTCGCAGAATCCAATTCCTGTTCCAGCAATCGCTCGAGCATCATGGGGTCACATTGCGAAGTCGGTTCCGGCATTGGCGTGGAAGTGGTCAATGAGTGAATTAAGGAACGTGATCAACTGAGGTTCGGCAAAAACATGATTTTTGTCGAGTCTGTCGCGTTCAGGGAATATTCAGGATGATGTTGGCGACTCTGTTGATACACGCCGAAATCTCAAATCTGACACGAATCATCAAATTCTTCGACTTTTTTTCTCAATCGTTTGACCACTCGGCTCCTCGCTGCGTAAACACTGCCGATCCCAAGCGACTCTCCAGTGATTTCAGAAATCGTCTTTGCTGCGGCCGCGCAACTTTGGCCTTCCACCATCGTTAACCAAAATGCCTGCCAAGTCGTTGCCTGGAATTCAGGTTTGATCAAATTGGCAGCCCAGTGAAAAACCGCTCGTTCATACTCGCGATCAAATTGGTCCATGTCGTCAGGCGTTGCCGCGACGTTGGCCAACAGATCGAAGGTCGACTCTTTGCCGCTTCCTCGATCAGGTTTCTGTCTCTCAAGACAATTCAGGATGGCATTTTGGGTGACCCGATACAACCAAGTTCGGAACTTTGCACGCGAGTGATCATGCGGGCGTTCTCGAAGTGCTTTGGCGATCGATGTCATCACTTGCTGAACAATGTCATCAGCGTCAGCGGGTTGAAGCCCTTGTCGTTTGGCCGACCAAAAGATCACCGATTGATACGCGTTGGCAAACTGACTCCACGCGTCATGGTCGTCCGTTTGGCCTAACCGCAGAATCAAGCTGACTTTAGTTTCAGGGATCATGAATCAAACGCGATGTCGACTGGGGATAATTTGGATCAAATGAGCGATGCTTCCATGATAAACCAAAGCCGCATGTTTGCGATCGGTGTTGTTTTTGAGTCGATACCGTTTTGAAGGGTCGGCAATCATGCTAGCTCGCCCAAGAAACGTGTTATGAAAAGTGAAGTGTTTGTAGGACATACAATGCATTTCCAAGTGGCGTGCGTTACATTGATCGGATGCAAACGGAAAGGCGTCAATACTCGGAGGAGTCGAGTCGGGCGACGGGAGGTCGTTCTGCGGGAGACGTGCGCGACGACGATTCTGAGTTACTCGATCGCGACGATTGGGAGGAACATCAAAGTCCGTTGACGGTGGCGTCCGATTCGCTTGCGGTGAATTCACGTTTGACGTATCAACCAATGATGTTGGTGGCGTTGGCGATGGTCCTGGGCATTATTCTCGACAGGACGTTGGGAATCCAGTTTTGGCTCGGTGCGATTGCGTCTCTTGTCAGCTTGCTTGGTTGGCTATTGCTAGGGCCTCGCGATGTGCATCAACGTTCCGAGGGGGCCTCAGGATGGAATCGCTCGATCGTCCTGTTGACGGCAGTGTTATTTGCTGCAGCGGCTTGGCATCATGGATATTGGAATTGGTTTGGGGCTCACGAGATTGGCCGATTCGCGGGCCCCACCGCCCTGCCTTGTTGCATTGAGGCGACCATTTCTTCGGAGGCTCGTCAAGTTGCCGCGAGCGATTCGCAAGGACACCGCGCGGATGATCGGGCGTCCTTAGATGTTGAGACGCGTTTTTCAATCAAGGTGAACCGGATTCGCGATGGTCTGAACTGGCGTCGAGCAACGGGAGTTTCAGAGATGATTCTCCATGGCTCGAAAACAGAACTGAGGTCAGGAGATCAAGTTCGCATTTATGGAAGACTGGTTGGGATTTCGCCGCCAACGAATCCGGGTCAGTTTGATTTTGGATTGCATTATCGGAGCAAACGAAAGTTGGCGCTTGTTCATGTTTACCATGAAGAGTCAGTCGAGCTGTTAGCGCCTTCGAATTGGTCAACGACACGTTGGATTTCCAGTCTTCGTCATCATTTGAACGATGTGACTTGGAATTCAATCGGTCGTTCTCAAGCAGCGTTTGCTTCGGCGATCTTGTTGGGAAATCGTGAACAACTTTCCAAATCCAGAAGAGATCGATTTGTCGAAACGGGGACGGTTCACCTGCTGGCGATTTCTGGACTGCATGTCGGGATTCTTGCGGGGGCGTTTTTGTTGCTTGCCCGGTTCCCGTTTTTTCGGCGGCAGCTGTGCCTTTGGTTGACGATTGCGTTTGTTCTATTTTATGCGTGGTTGGTTGAGTTTCGACCGCCAGCCACTCGAGCCGCAATTCTGATTGTGCTTTTTTGTTGTGGTCGGCTACTCGGTGAGCGCACGTTTTCGATGAACTTGTTGGCGTGCGCCGCGATCATTGTTTTGGTCATCAACCCGACCGATTTATTTGGGATTGGACCTCAACTGTCTTTTCTTGCGGTGGCAACGATCACTTTGGGACGGGAGTGGATTTTTTGGCCACCATCGAGTGATCCATTGGATCGATTGGTGCTCAGCACACGTTCAACGCCTGTCAAATGGTTGTTCTGGATCGGGAGGCAGTTTCGCACGGCAGTTTTGGTCAGTGGAGTGATCTGGGTGTTGGCGTTGCCGATGGTCGCGCGACATTTCCATCTGGTTTCTCTTTCAGGGTTGTTGCTCAATCCGTTTTTGATTGTGCCGATTTCCATCGCGTTGTACGCCGGGTTGGGAATGATGCTGACGGGAACCTGGTTTCCCGGATTGGCTCAGGCGTTTGGTTGGGTTTGTGAACGGAATTTGACTATTGTCGAGTGGCTCGTGTTTCAAGTTCATGCGATGCCTTGGGGGCATCTGTGGACATCGGGCCCATCCGACATCGCAGTTGCAGTGTTCTATTTGGGAGCGTTCCTATTTGCCGCATTTCCACCAACACGACTCCGAGGTCGATGGTTGATCCCACTTTTTTTGGCTTGGGTCGTTTTCGCCTGGTGGTTGCCCAGTCAGTGGAAGTCAGAATCTAGCGCACCTCCGCCCATGAGATGTACGTTCATTGATGTGGGACACGGCACAAGTGTGTTGTTGCAGTTTCCTAATGGTGAGACGTGGCTGTACGATGCCGGCGCTCTCAACGCCGCTGAATATGGCGGTCGAAACATCGCGTCGACTCTATGGTATGAAGGCATCGATCGTTTAGATGCGATCGTAATCTCACATGCCGATGTGGATCATTTCAACGCCGTTGCCGAACTGGTCGACAAGTTTTCGATCCAGCGAGTGATCATCTCGAAACGCATGCGTCACAGTTCATCCACGGCTGTCGTTGATTTGTTGACGCGACTGAATCAAGCGAACATTGTGATCGAAACGACCGAGGCGGGAGATCAGTTTGTTTTAGGTGACGAGTCACTTGTAACCGTTCTAAGCCCACCACCAGACGGGTTTGGACAAAACGACAATGCCGACAGTATCGTTCTCCAAGTCGAATGCTACCAGCGAAACGTGTTGTTACCTGGCGATCTGGAGAAAGCGGGGATGGAATCACTGACAGCATCGAAGGGTATTGATTTTGATGTCGTGATGGCTCCTCATCATGGCTCAACCCACAGCAATCCGCATCGTTTTGTGGCTTGGGCGACACCAGAATATGTTGCCATCAGCGGAGGTGCTCAGCGTGTTTCCGATTCAATGGAACAAGCATTTCGAGACGGAAACAAAAACCGGATCGTCAGTCGCACCGACCGAGATGGAGCGATTCGCGCAATTATTGATCCAAGCGTGATCCAGTGGCAACGCTGGACCCGAAACCACTGGTTGGAATTAGAGTGCTCCGACGAAGCGCGTTGAATGACACGACTTCATTGGGCAGTCGTTTGTATTGTTGGATTAGAAAGATAGTCATGTCAGAGCCAATCTTTGATCACGATCGCCTTGATGTCTATCGCCTGGCAATCGACTATGTCACTGAGTCATTCAAGTTTGCGAAGGGACTCAAAGGAAGTCATCGACATGCACGAGATCAATGGTTTCGAGCATCGCAATCGATTCCACTGAATATCGCCGAGGGGAATGGCAAACGGAGCCTGAAGGACCGTTCACGGTTTCTCGATATGGCTCGCGGTTCAGCATTGGAATGTGCTGCGATTCAAGACATTTTGGTAGGAACCGATGCGATTGATCGGAGCGATCATTGCCATCTCAAAAAGAAGCTTTATCGAATTGTTTCTATGTTGACTCGTTTGATTGCTCGTTCAGAAAATGTTTCTGAACCTTCTGTCGAATATTGTGTCGTTTGATGAAAAATGATCACCCTTTCCTCCTACTCGTACTCGAATCGCAACGCTTGCCGGTGGGTTCCGAGTTAATCCACGGATTGCTTGATTGCCCAGAAACGAACGGGCATTTTCGCAAGCTGGGGATTCGTAAGCTGGAACTGTCGAGTACGAGTCCCGCTTCGCTGAGTACGAGTACCGCTTCGCTGAGTACGAGTCCCGCTTCGCTGAGTACGAGTCCCGCTTCGCTGAGTACGAGAAAGTTCGGAGTTTAGTTTCGCTGGCCCGATGATCGAAAATCCTACTCCTATTCGTACTCGTACTCGTACTCGTACTCGTACTCGAATCGCGACGCTCGCCGGTGGGTTCCGAGTTGATCCAAAGCTTGCATGATCGCCGAGAAACGAACGGGCGTTGTTTCAAGCTGGAGAAGTCGAGTACGTGTACCGCTGCGCTGAGTACGAGTACCGCTTCGCTGAGTACGAGAAAGTTCGGAGTTTAGTTTCGCTGGCCCGATGATCGAAAATCCTACTCGTACTCCTACTCGTACTCGTACTCCTACTCGTACTCGTACTCGTACTCGATTCGCGACGCTCGCCGGTGGGTTCCGAGTTGATCCAAAGCTTGCATGATCGCCGAGAAACGAACGGGCATTTTCGCAAGCTGGGGATTCGCAAGCTGGCGACGTAGAAATACGAGTCCCGCTTCGCTGGGTACGAGGGCTAAAAAGCCATTCTTCCGAAAATCGCACTCGTTCTCCGGCGAATAGACTTACTAAGTTTCGTCCGCAGTAACATATTCTCGTTTGACAATCACATAGATCCCGAACGCCATAAGTGCGACAGTCGCACCCAAGACGACCAAAACGTGAACCCAGGTTGGCCAAGCTTCACCGAAGATCTGGCGATACTCGGATTCCGGGCCAATATCTGTTGGAAAAAACCAACCCATTGTGCCGACTCCGATCTCTTGCAAATGAAATCGGACCGTCAGTTTGTTGATAATCGCATTGGGCATTAAACCAAGGATCACATCAAAGCCGATCAGAAACGCAGCGCCAACCAACATCGCTCGTTTAATAAAAATCGTTCCTATGGTTGAAAACAACGCGCTATAAATCAATGACGCGAGGAAGAACACCAGATTCATGGAAAGCCAGATCTTCATTGGCTCCAAAATGTTGAGCAACACTTTCTGGAGAATTACACATGCCGTGGCTGCAATAAACGCAATGCCATAGGAAACCACAACTGAGGCCAGAAACTTGCCCAGGTAGACCGAGATCCGACCGCCAGGGCGACTGGCGACGAACGACCAGCTCTTTCCTTCCAATTCCGAATAGACGTTTGGCGTTGCCCAAAGTAACAGCGACAACAATACGACTAAAGCGACCAGAAACACTGACAGAAACGTCGAGTAGTCAACCATCTCGGTGGGGATTTGACCATTCTCAGCGAACTTGGATCCGAGGATTAACAGCAACAACATCGTCGGTGGAAACAAACAGAGCACGACCGTCACGGCCATACGTTGAAACGAAAACGAACGCTTCAATTCAAAAAGACAGGTTGCCAATGCGGGATTCAAATAATTCATGATACGGCTCCCTGATTCATTTCCCCACGGTGCATCCGCATCAACGTTGAAAATAGCGTGTTCAACGAATCGTCAGTCGAGCTGACTTCACGAATCTTGATTCCATACTCCCGCGTAATAGACGGCAACAGTTCATAGACTTCCGACGCTCGTTTGGTCGCAGCAATAAAAGCGTCATTGCCTTCAAACTCAATCGACTCAAGTTCGCAGTTCTGGATCAGCAGGTTCGACAGCAACTTCGGATCACTGGAAACAATCCTCAGTGTGAACGGTGAATCGGCCAAAATTTCGCGAACTTCTTGTGGCGAGCCGGATGCCAATAACCGTCCGCCAGAAATTAACAGGAACGATGGGTTGACGGCTTCAACTTCGTGCAAGATATGGCTGGCCAGAATCAGACTTCGCTTTTTGTCAGCCCATTCTTTCAGGAAGCGGGTCATTTCAAAACGCCCCACAGGATCCAAGCCATTAAATGGCTCATCAAGAATCAACAAGTCAGGATCGTGCGCGATCGCTTGGGCAATCTTGGCCCTCTGCCGCATCCCCAGGGAGTAGGAACTCATCGCGCGATCCATTGCATGAGTCAGTCCCAGTTGGTCCAACGAGTCTTTGGCCCGTTTCCTGGCTGCAGCAAAACCGAAACCGTGCAGCTGAACCATGTAGGTAACCCACTCCAGTCCGGACACCCGCGGGTAACTGACTTCCAGCGCCGGACAAAGGCCGATTTGTCGCAGCAGTGAACTGTTGAGCCAAGGGTCCTCACCAAACAGTTTGACCTCTCCCAATGTCGGCCGTAGCTGGCCCAGAATAAGATTGATCAGGGTTGTTTTTCCGGATCCGTTGGGCCCCAAAAGACCGTAGGTTCCCGGTTGCAAATCGAGATGAATATCATTCACACCGATCACTGTTTTATACAGCTTCGTAACTCCGGCAAGTTCAATCATGTTTGAGGTGGCTCCAATCAAACTCGCACGGGTGAAGAAACACGACGATAAAGAATGCCCAGTGAAACGATCGTGATAACGACCAAAACCAGCATTCCCTTCCAGCTCTCTTCGAAACTGGAAAATCCGAACAGGAAGGTCTGCGCGTCTCCCAAACAGTTGTACAACGACAACGAAGACCAGTTTTTGACGGCCGAATTTGACATGACTTCAGGACTGAACGGTGGCTTTCGCAGTCGAATTACTGCTGACAACATCACTGCAAAATATGCACCGTGGCCCAGCACCCAAACGGCAAACCAGGAGAAGCTGGCAAACCGGCTTTCTTGGGTCAACGACGAAAGCATCAAGGCGATTGAGCATGTCGGGATCACCAACGAGACCGACGCCAACAGAATTCGAAATGGAATGTCCCAAGTCGAATAAAGAACACTCAAGTCAGGAGACGCCAGAATCGCTAACAGGAACAGAACTAAAGCAGGCAGCGTGGTCATCCCAACCAAAAACACGGCGGGAATCATCAGCTTGCCGACGATATATTCCCAACGTCCAATCGGCTTGGCAAAGTAAAGTAGAAACGCACGTGAGCGAATGTCGCGGCTGATCAGACCCGGGGCGACGGCACCAATTAAAAAGATCAACATCAATGCCTGTGGGTATCGAAAGAAGGTCATGAACAACCAACGCCAAGTCTCCTGGCGAATCACGTGTGATTCTCCAGAGGCAATCGCGTCGGCGATCTTGTTGGCTTGCGGCACCGCAGCCAACCAATTCCCTAAAACTCTGCTGACATAAGTCTGTTGGCTTCCCAATTGAAACTGCATCAATTGGTCTTGGGCTTCCGACAGCATCATTTCAGCCGACTCTTCCGGGCTATCCGATTTGTCAAGTTGTTCTTTCAGGTATTCGATACGTTGTTGAAGCGTCTCCTCTTGCCTGGTGTCTTGCAGGATCGCATTCTCAACGATCAAAAAAACCGCACCCCAATAAAGAATGGGCAGCCACGCGGCCAGCAAACTTCGTTTGACCCAATGCGAGCGAAACGCAAGACGCACGCCCGTTTTTGTGATGATCCACCAACGCATAAAGGTGGGTGTGCGTTGTTCGTCCCAGCCCCGGTAACCAACATCATGAAGTGGCATCAGCAGTCTCGCGAACAGTGGACAAGAAGATCTCTTCCAGTGAATTTTTTGCAGGCGTCAGAGATTGAATACGTGTTCCCGATTGCTCCGCACATTGCCAAATGACGGATGTCAGGTCGTCATGAACACCCGTAATGTCCCAGCCCCCGCTCTCAGCCGCCGCGTATCGAAGATCGCTTGCTGTGAGGCGTTGAAGAAATGGATCTGAGTCGCCCAACAGCCGTACATTGACCGACGGCGCACTGGTCTTGCTGAGGTTGCTCATGGAATCCTGTAAGCGGACTCGGCCATCTGCGATGATGACCACGTGATCACAAATCGCTTGAACATCCGGAAGGATATGTGTGGAGATCAGAACCGATTTTCCATGGTCTTCACACAACAACTGAATGCGCCTCAACAGAGATTCACGCTCCTCGGGGTCGAGTCCCGATGTTGGTTCATCGAGAATCAAAAGTCCCGGGTCGTGGACGATGGCAGCCGCAAACTTGATCTTCTGACGCATCCCCGTCGAATAAGTATCGATCTCGCGATAACGTTCCTGTTTCATGTTGCAGAAATCCAGGATCTCGTGAGCGCGGCGAAGTGCTTCGATATCTGGAAGCCCCGCCAGACAAGCAGAAAACTGAACCACTTCGATTCCCTTCATGCCGGGAATGTAGCAGTCGTCTTCTGGCATGTATCCAACGTTGGCACGAATCAAGCGACCATCGACGCCGAGATGATGCCCAAACACCATTCCACGACCAGAGGTTAGCTTGACCAAACCGAGCAACAGTTTGATGAGTGTGGACTTGCCGGCTCCATTGGGACCTAGCAGCCCAGTGATGCCTGAATGAATTTCCAGATCGACCCCATTGAGAGCACGCTTGGTAGCGTAATCTTTGGTGATGTTTTCAAGCTTGATCAGAGGTGCCACGGAGTCAGCGAATTAAATGATGGTGTCGATGTAACTGGAAAAGGCGATACTCAACCGCCACAAAAAAACTCTACCAACCCATCAGCATGTTGGACTCGATGGCGACACGAGCTCGTTCCAAGTCTGTGCCGGTTGATTGCATGTAAAGTCGAATTGCATGAACTTTGTCACCTGATGATCTTTCCAAACACTCTCGGGCCACTCCGCAAACATCGGTTTCAACTGTGATTCCCAAAACGGCTTTCGAAATCACCCAGCTGTTTCGCGGGCGTTTGGTCAGCCGTTTGATGTCCTCGGTTGGGTATGCTTCAGCAGCTTGCGTTTTCGCCTCGTCTTCAGTTTCAGCCCAAATGATGATGATATGAGCTTCGGTTTCTACTTCGAACAAAGGCATCGTTTTATCCCACGCATTGGTGATTCACGGATGATCAGGAATCTCGAATGCGTAGTTTAGTTAGTGAGGTCTGGATTCGACAACGTCCATTTTGTGTTCGTGATCTCGGTAAGGTGGTTGTGAGTACACTTCGATCACCACTGGCCAACGCCCCAAACCCGCAATTTCCGAAACTCGTAGGAAACTCGCGGATAACCGTCAGCCGTCCAAGCGTCGTATCGAACCGGAATAAACCGTGTGTTTCCCGCTCTGTCCCCCCTCGTCTGTCCGTAAAACCAGTCCGCCATCTGGCAAAATGGATTCCACAACTCCGACCGAGATTTCGTTATTCGCACCTAGGATTTCGATCTTTTCATTTAAGTACGAAAATCTTGAAAATGCCCGAGCAGCGATCTCGTCGGAACCTGCGAGGGATCGATCTTGGTCCGCAAAGGACGCGCCCAATCGTGAAACAATTTTTGTTAAAACCGTCGTCAAATCGATTGGTAACTGCGGTCGGTTGGGCGTATTGCCGGAGATGTTGGTGTACTCAGAGGAGTTACTTTTTCGAGTCCGCTCTGCAATCAGACTGGTTGCAATCAGCGAGTTCGGTTCTTGAACAAACGACGCCATCGTTTTCATTGTTTGATTGACGTTGACTCCAATCCCAACCACAACTCGTCGGGACGTCTGCAGTGGAACCGATTCAACAAGAATGCCTGATACTTTGCGGCCGTAAATCAAAACATCATTGGGCCACTTGAGGGTCATCGATTCTGACAGCTCAGGTAGTAAGCTTCCCAAAGCATCCAGCACACAAAGTCCGGCGGCGATTGGAATCAATCCCGGAGCTATCGATAAGCGTGCGTCGGCATTCATCTGATGAAACCACGAGAATGTCAAACTTTGTTGTGTCGATTGCCAACTTCGACCTTGTTGTCCTCGCCCATGAGTTTGCTCTCTGGTAACCACCAAACCAGGTGCCTCTGTCGTTGGATCGCGCGCCAGTTCCAGCGCGCGATCGTTGGTCGAATCGAGCTGTTGATACAGCTCGATCGTCGGCCACGGCAGTTTGCGGATGGTGTCAAAGTCAAGCGACATTGTTGACGGTAAGCGGAGGTGAGTGATGGTTTCCTGGTTTATCTCAATTGCACAGTTTAACCTTCGAGTGGCAGCTTGCGCATTCGCGTTGACGCCGACCGGAAACCTCTCTACGATCCCGCGGATTTTTACGACCGATTCTCCGTCTTTTTCGTTGGTGTGGTTCCATGACGACCAAACGAATGCTTCCCAGTTCCCTGATCTGCATCGCCGTATTGACCGCGTCGTTTTGCGGTTGTCAATCAGCGGGATTCACCAAGCCAGATTTTTCCAAGCTCGCGTTTTGGAAACGGGACAATGAGCTTCCATTACCTCCACCTCCGGCACGGCATTTTGACCCAGCCCGACTGGACGCTGAAAGCGAGATGTTAGCCCAGTCATCCAATGAGTATGGGGAGAAAGATCCAAGCGTAGAAATCGGTGCTCCGGATGCATCCGCGTCAACTCTGCGAGAACGGCTGGAGATTGCCCGCTCATCTCTAAATAGTGAAGCGGACAAGGCAAAAGACGGGCTGCTTGGGAATAACAACGCATCGGACAACTCGTTCTCGGCCACAACTCGCAGCAACGATGAAACGATGGATCTGAATCTGCGGCGAATCAAGTCTTCACTGGACGAGTCCGCTGGCGACGCCAAAGCACAACTGACCAGTGCTCAACAGGATTTTCAAGAAGCGATGTCATCGGCGGTTGATCAGTCCAAAGGACAAGTATCAAACGCGTTTGATCAATCCAATTATCAAGTCAACAGCTCCCTGTATGATGCCAATGGTCGTTTGAAAAGTGCAGCCGATACCGCCAACAACACAACGGGTGCGCTCGCCGATCAGTTTCAAAACAGGGTCGGCAACATGCAGCAACAAGCGAATGATTTTGCGGCTGGTGCTGCGACGTCAACTCGGGATCGAATCTCCAATCTTTCAAAGACCGCCAGCGACGCCATCAACCAACCGTTCCCCAAGTTTGAGTCGGGCACAACGGACTCCAATGAGATGCGAAGCTTGCAGGCACTACAGGCAGAAATCGCCGAAGGTAGACGTCAAGTCGAAGCGTTGCGGCAGCAGGTAAATGCCGACAAAGCAGCAAAAGCTGCGGGAACCAGTCCTGGATTCGCTGACGCCCAGCTGCAACCTTTGGCCCAATCAAAACAACCACTGGCCAACCGCTCGGCCAACAATTCATTGCAACCGCTTAAGACAGCCAACAGCGCAATGGTCGGCAACTCGAAGTCGAACAACTCCCTGATGCCCATCACACAACCGCAAGGCAACTCGCAGGCGAAGTCTAGCAGTACGTCATCGAATTCGTTTTCGCCCGGTGGTGCACTGAGCCAATTGCAACCGATTCAAGGCAACCAGGAATTTGGTTCGACACCTGCCAATTCAACGTCAGAGAAAACAGTCTATGGAAACTTGACCCCCAACTCGGACCCGGCCAACAGCGCGTCTGGTAACTCGTTTCAGCCCCAATCGACTTCGCCAGACAATGGTCAGTTTCCGTCAACGCCACACAACAACTTTTCTCGTAGAGGAAACTCGCAACCCTCGATCGAAGATTTGA
The DNA here is from genome assembly GCA_038534355.1 of Planctomycetota bacterium. GTDB lineage: Bacteria > Planctomycetota > Planctomycetia > Pirellulales > Pirellulaceae > Mariniblastus. The sequence goes on along the minus strand of JBCAWX010000015.1, from coordinate 113,196 downwards.
AGGTTCATTTACCCGGCGCTTCATCGGCAAGCTCAAACGTTCGTCAAGTCGGATTCGAATCGGGTGCGTCATCGTCAGGTGTTCGTCAAGCGGATGCGCTCCAACCGATCGAAGCATCTGGAATGCACCAAGCCGCTCGCATCGACACGCACGTGATTGAGGGGCGAGGTTTGAGTAATGTCAGCGAAGTTGAGCTGCCCGCTGCAATATTGACCGGAGACGGAAGCTACGCCCCAGGAAGTGTGAATCGACTGAAGCGTTGAAGTCTGACCAGCTCGCTTTGCGTGTTTGTTTAATTCCTGAAGGCTGGCATCCTTCGCAACGTGTTTCCTTCGCAACGGGCGAACGAAAACGTTTCGGCTGTCCCGTAGGGACAAAATGTCGGTAGAAACACGGCCCCAAAAATCCCCCGTCCCGTAGGGACGACACATCCGTGCACGTCTATCGCCACTGAAGGCCGGTATCCTTCGCAACGGGCGAACGAAAACGTTTGGGTCCCGTAGGGACAAAATGTCGGTAGAAACACACGGCCCCAAAAATCCCCCCGTCCCGTAGGGACGACACATCCGTGCACGCCTAAAACGCCACTGAAGGCTGATATCCTTCGCACGCGCATTCGAAAACGTTTGGGTCCCGTAGGGACAAAATATTGGTAGAAACACACGGCCCCTGAAACCCCCCGTCCCGTAGGGACGACATTGCAAACATCCGCCAACGGAATACGCTTTTCGTGGTTAACTTTGCTCAATTTCGCGGTCTACTCAACGACGACATTTTGGCCTGATTGCGAGCATAAAGTCGATCGGATATGCTGATGGCTTGCCGGTAATCCGGCCAAAAAATTTGCTACACAACATCATCTTCGAGAAAATACTGATGGCCTATTCCTTACCAGAACTGACGTTTGCATTGGACGCGTTGGAGCCCCATATCGACGCAAAAACCATGGAAATTCACCATGGAAAGCACCACGCTGGATACGTAAAAAAAGTCAATGCGGCGATTGAAGGGACTGACTTGGGCTCGAAATCAATCGAGGAATTGATCTCTGACCTCGGTGCGGTTCCAGATGACAAGCGAGGCGCGGTTCAAAACAACGGCGGTGGCCATGCCAACCACAGCCTGTTTTGGTCCATTCTTTCGCCTGAAGGTGGTGGCGCTCCAACTGGCGAACTTGGCGAAGCCATCAACGCCAAATTCGGTAGCTACGACGCATTCAAAGAAGCATTTTCTGGTGCCGCAGCCACACGTTTCGGCAGCGGTTGGGCTTGGCTTTCCGTCGACAATGGTGAATTGGTCGTTGAAAGCACACCCAATCAGGACAGCCCACTGATGGAAGGTCGCACACCCATTCTCGGTCTCGATGTTTGGGAGCACGCGTACTACTTGAACTACCAAAACCGACGCCCCGATTACATCGCTGCGTTCTTCAACGTGATTAATTGGAACGCTGTTAACGACCGGTACACTGCTGCCAAGTAGTTTTTGTCGACACTGAACCTGGCATCACGATCATGTCCGGGCCACAGTTTGCGAACAACTGAAATGCCGTCCCAGTTTCAAAGTGGGGCGGTATTTTTTTTGGGCGAGGGATGACTTGAATTGTTTGTGCCTGATGTGTTCGCGATCGACTGTGATCGCGCAGTGCAGGTTTCAAAACAATCACGCAAAGACCCAATCGCGAGAAGGAGACCTCTCATTGGTTTCGAATCTCAGATGGTGCCGGTCAAGTGCACGAACGTGAAGCGTTTAAAACTACGCAGCGCGTTTTGTTTGACGTTGCTTCTTGCGTAGTTTCCGCCGCTCGGCTTTGCTGAGCTTTGCTGACGCTTTACGCTCGGCAGCGGTTGGTGCAGGAGTCTCTTTGGTCGCGCTGGTCTGAGATTGAGCGGCTTGTTTCGCCCGCGACGCAGCAGCCAATTGTCGCAGCTTCTCAGAGGCAGACACGCTGGAGGAACTTGTTGCCTGATCTGCCGATTCGACGTTTGTTTCAGACTTAGCCGCAGAGACGGGAATGATCTTTGGTTCGTCGCTCTGGTTTGTTTTGGCGGCGATGGTCGGCTCAGGCTTGACTTTTGACTTGGCTGTCTGAGCAGGTTTAGAGGCAGCGGTTGACTTGGATTTTGCTTTGGACGTCTTGGTCGAACTGGTTTTGGCAGTAGCAGTTGACCTGGCTTTAGTTGTGGTCGATTTTTCGGTCTTGCCCTTCGATTTCGTCGTTGCTTTCTTTCGTTTTGAACGCGTGGCTCTAGTGTTGCTTTCGGACAATGTTTCCTGCTCGTTGGCAACTTTGTTAGCAACGCGGATGAAGCCATTGGCTCTCAAAAAGACATATCGTGCGTACGTCAGATTCGCCATGATCGCCGATGTTGCCAATAATAACATTGCGTTCCCGGTCAACAGTGAAATGCTGATCCACCCAAAGAACGTACCACCGGCAGTTTGAGCGGTGGCGTCATGCATTAGCGACAGTGACGTCCCGATGTTAAAGCTGATCCACGCAATGGTGACCCAGGCGGCGGTTCCATACGAACCGCGAACTTCGACCAGCACTCGAATCGCAAACAGGCTTGAGAGCATGCCGACGATCACAACGGGCAACCAAGCTGGGTCGGTCAATGACATCGACGCCAAGTACCGGACGATGTTGCTGACGCTCGAGGCTACATTGACAGTGCACATGAGACTTGCAATCAAGCAAGCAATCGTCAGCCAACCCCAAACCCGATAGGTACCGTCGTAGTCGTCGTTGCGATGACGGCGCAAGACGAAGATTTGTAAACAGAGCGCAGCGGCCAGGATCCAGCAGAGCGTGGCAAACCAACTGGCCAACGTTCCAGCGCCCCAAATTTGTAACGCCGCAACGCCTTCGGATCCAATCACCGATTCCCAGGAAGTTGCGTAAATGGCACAAAGGTTGATGACGGCCAATGCAGAACAGAAAACGACGACGGTCAACAGGTACGCGAGTCGCCGTTTGGGAATCAAGTCAGTCGTCTTGCGCTGATGTCGCCGTTCGGCAGCAATCGTATACGCTCGGGCTTCCGAAACGCCGCCCTTGGGCTGTGCGCGTGATGTCGGTTCGGCAGGCGCGGCTGGGGCTTCGCCCAGCGGAGTGGAGGCGTCGACCAAAAGCCGACGACGACGGTCACTTTTTCTACTCAATGCCATGGAAACGCGCAACTTTTTACCACAGTGCCAAAGACTACCCAAAACGTAGCCCTACTGGTTCATCGTCGACGTCGCCTTGTTGGGTTAGCGCGTTTCTCGCGATTCAGGCTGAGTAGAATATCGCGGTTTATCGTTTAGCTAGCGGCAAGGTTTACCTGATTTGCCAGGATCCCCAAACCGTCAATTTGAACTTCGAGTTGGTCACCAGGCTTTAGAAACAGCGGCGGCTTGCGGCCAGCCCCCACACCAGCGGGTGTCCCAGTGAAAATCAGATCTCCCGGCTGGAGTGTAAAAAACCGAGAGACGTGCTCGATTAAGACATCAATCGGAAAGATCAAATCTGATGTCCGGGCCGATTGCATGGTTTCCCCGTTAAGCCGTAGCTCAATTGAAAGATTGTGAGGATCAGGAATCTCGTCGCGAGTCACGAGCATCGGCCCCAACGGAGCAAATGTGTCAAATGTTTTCCCGAGCAACCACTGTCCCCCTGGACGTCCCTTCTGCCAATCTCGTGCTGAGATATCATTGCCACAGCAATAGCCAAAAACGTACTCGAACGCCTGATCTCGTGGAATGAATCGTCCGGTTTTGCCAATCACGACCACCAATTCAGCTTCAAAGTCAACTTGATCACTGATTGCTGGAAAAATGACATCGCCTCCTGGATCATTGATGGCGCTGGCGAACTTATTGAAAATTACCGGTAACTCAGGGGCTTCACCGCCCATCTCGCGAGCGTGGTCGGCGTAGTTTTTACCGACGCAAATCAGTTTTTCACAATTGCGAATCGGCGCTCTAAGCTCAGCGTCACCAAGCATCAAGTCGGCTCGAGGCGGATCGACGGTTTCGATGATTTGCAAAAGTCTGTCGCGATAATTTGCAAAGTCTTCAATCAGCGTTTTCAGATCACGCGGCCAGCCGTCAGCGACACGGAGCAACGTCAGGTGTTCCGGGTGCAGGCGGGATGCGACGGCAATCGAATCAGGATTGGCCAAAGCGAATAGATGCATGGCAGCACGAATTGGACGATTAGGAAATGAAACGATCAGAAACGAGTCGTGCGACCCGTTTCAATCCTTAGAATCGTCATCATTCGATTTCAAATGAGGCGGAATGTCAACCAATGGGTGCCTGCGCCGCAGTGGTTTAAATCACAACCTACGTTTTCCAAATTATACCGCCACGCCGTCCAGTCTGAATCCGCGTGTTGCTACGTCGACAATCACCAAGCTGGAGAGCCCGGCCAATGATTTCCGGAGCGGACTTGGCCAATGAATAGAATCGAAGTGAGACCCATGCCTACCACTGACACGAGCCCTGTGCACATTCCCATGACAACGGGACCCCAACAAGATCGCCCCTTTCATGAAAATCTGTTCCGAGATGTTCTCCTGGAAAACACGCCGGATGGTGTGATTTTCGTCGATGCCCAGCGAAAAATTTTGGCTTGGAATCAGACCATGGAGAAACTGACAGGGCTTTCCGCCAAGAAAGTCACTTCGTTCGCTTTAGAGCCGAGTCTGCTTGGATTGACCGATGGATTCGGATCAGCAATTAGCCCCAAGCATGATCCGCTGGATGAGTGTCTTCGAACTGGAAAAACAAAAACTGGCGACTACAAATTGACGGGTCGAAGTGGCCGCGAAATCAAAGTCGAAATGAAATTTTCGCCAGTGATCGCGAGCGACGGTAAGTGCCAAGGTGCCGTCGTTTTGGTTCACGACTCATCCATTCAATTGGATCTTCAGCGGCAGTTGAAGGATCTCTATGAGTTTTCGATGCTCGACCCGTTGACGCAGGTCGCCAACCGGGCAGAGTTTGAGCGGGCGATTGATGAGTTTGTCCGAGCTCGCGATCGATCGGACTTTGAATGTAGCTTAATCATCTGCGACATCGACTTCTTCAAACAGATCAACGATAACTACAACCATCACATTGGGGACAAGGCGCTGGTCGCATTTGCTGAGTTGTTGAAACAATTTGTACGATCGCAGGATGTCGTTGCCCGCTATGGCGGTGAAGAGTTTGTCATCCTCTGTGCCAATTGTGATCAAGCGTCAGCGGTCGAACGCGCGGAAGAAATTCGCACGACACTGCGCAAAACACCGCAGCCAATGTTGGACGGAAAATACATTACTGCCAGCTTCGGAGTATCGCAGCTTCGCGAGCGGGACACAGCAACGGATTTTTTCGTGCGGGCTGATACTGCGTTGCTTAAAGCCAAAGAGTTGGGACGAAACCGGGTCATCGCCGCCGAGTCAAAAAATCCAGAGTCTGATCCTGAAGACGCCGCCGAAAACAGTCTCATCGAAGGCGTAACGTGGCGGAAGATTCAAGGACAAACGATGTCCTCGCACCAATTCCGCACTCGCACACCGATTCCTGTGCTGGTTGAAAAACTACGCGGTTACATCATTGAAATGGACGCTGAGATCCGCCGAGTCGAATCGAACTACGCGTGCATGTTGGTCGAGTGTGAAGATCCTGAAGACTATACTCGCAAAGGACGATTCGAGATCGAAATTGATTTTCAGGAGATGGGTGAAGGCGACGAAAGCGACCAATTTGGACGTCGCAAGTATACTTATCTACGAGTCACGATTCGCGAAGGGCGTCGACGCTGGTTCTCGACCAACGCAACCGATCTGGCGCCCATTGTTTTATCAGAGCTGCGGCGTTACTTCATGATCTCTGACGATTCGTCTGAACTGGCCAGAATTGAACCTGCGACAGAAGACAAACCTCGATAGTTTCGCCACGATGAGTTTGTGCTGCAAGGAATCTGTGCTGTCAGGATTCGCAGCGGCAACGGGTGTTGCTGACAGACCAATCGGTCAGGGTTCACTACGCTTGAGAGTCGAAAATCAGCACGCGTAGGGCAAACTTCTTTGCGACCACACGAAAACGATCGTGAGGTTCTTCGTCCTGGTACGCTTGATGGTCTGCTGCATTGTCAAAGGTCACAATCAGCGAGTAATCGTAGCTGTTGTCGACAACTTCTCGATCCGTCCCCGCCGGTTGACCAATATGCCCCGTCGTTGCAAACTCACTTTCGGCGACCATCAGTCGAAGTGCTGACTCAAACTCTCCAACTTCATCTTCTCCCAGTTCCGGCTTGAGCCAAAAGTAGACCGAGTGTACGAAGCCATGTTTGAATAGCTGTGAGGGTGTTTCAATCGTTTCGGAGTCTAGTGGTTTCACGTCAAGCGTCCTTTTGGTGACCAAATTTAAGGTTGAGCGGTTAGCTTTTTCGCCGCACTTGGACTAATTGGCGACGATCGTTTGCAATTTCGTCAGTGCGAGCCCGATCCGATTCAAGCAGCGTTGTTTTCCAAGAATGGCCATTGTTTCGAACATACCAAATCCAGCTGCCTTGCCGGTCGTCGCAACTCGCAGCGCGTGAATAATATCTCCCAACCCAATCGACGCCGATTCGCAGAACGTGTTGACGAACGCTTCCAATTGTTCAGCGTCACATTGATCGTCAGGAAGATTTTGGAGCGCGTCGGCAAACTGCGACAACAGCTCCCCTGCCCCTTCCGGTTTGACCATTCGTTTTTGAAATGGCTTCTCTTCAAACACCAACTTTTCGTCGTCGACAAAAAAGAAATCAAACTTCAGAATGTCACCAGCCATGCAAATGCGATCACCAGCTGCGACGATGATGGTCTGCAAATAGGTACCCAAGTCACAATCCGGAGGCGTGCTCGCCAGATCGGCTGACTGCAAGAACTTGAGACAACGATTGACTTTCTGTTTGACGGGCAGCTGGTCCATGTAGTGCTGCTGAAAAGCCGTCAGCTTTTGGGCGTCAAAACTTGCCGCTGCCTTCACCACCCGTTCCAGTGAAAACTGTTGGAGCATTTCGTCTTTTGAAAAGAACTCCGTTTTGTCGTCCAGTGACCATCCAAGCAGCAACAGGTAATTCACGACGGCGTCGGGCAGGAAACCAATATCCCGATAAAAGTCAACGAGCACCGGATTGAATGTCGAAGGGTCTGGCTGAATGCCGATCCGTTCGCCAATCGCGACGCCCGCTTGATAGAGCCGCTTGAAATCCTTGTTGTGAAGGTATTTGTCTATGTTTCGTTTGGATAGTTTTTTCTTGCTGCCCGGTTCGGCCACGTAAGGCAAATGCGCATATTGTGGCAACTGATATCCAAGCGACTGAGCAATGAAGATCTGCCGCGGCGTGTTGGAAAGATGTTCGACGGCACGAACGACATGTGTGATTTGAAAGTCATGATCATCGACGACATTAGCCAGGTGGTAAAGACACGTCCCATCGGCTCGTTGGATCACATGATCGGGCTCCAACTCCCAATCGTAAGACTGCTCGCCACGAATCAAGTCAGTGAACTCGCATTTTCCCTCGCGTGGCATCTTGAGTCGCACGACGGCGGTTCTGCCTTCTGCTTCAAACGCGGCTGCCTGCTCGTCTGATTCAGCCATCCAGTTGCGACTGTAAACGAAATTCGTTTTTGCTTTCTCTGCCGCTTCGCGTTCTTTGACAAAATCGGCGCCCGAGTAATCGCGATAGGCAAGGCCCGATTCGAGCAACTGAATGGCAGCCTGCTGATATCGCTCCAATCGTTGCGATTGAAAATAGGGACCTTGAGGCCCGACTGAATCAGCACCATCATCGGTTGGGCCCTCATCCCAGTCGATACCGAGCCAACGAAAGCCATCCAAAATGGGCTGCAATGCTTCGGCAACATTGCGCTTCGCATCGGTGTCGTCGATTCGCAAAATGAATTGACCGCCCGCTTGCTTCGCCAATAGCCAATTAAAGAGTGCAGTGCGGACACCACCAATGTGCAAATAGCCGGTTGGGCTGGGAGCGAATCGGGTTCGGACGGTCATGGTTCGAGTTCAGCAAGTTCGATGAAAGCAGCCAGCGTCGTGGCACAAAAACAACGCGACATCATACGTGAGACCGACTTCAGCGACCAGACACGAGGTCTGAAATTCGTAACGCAAAGACCGGCCGCAACTGCAATGAATGCTGCCAACAGCAACCGACGAACAGAATCCGAATCACGTTAGCCGCTCAAACTGTCCCTTTTCAATGATCGTTCTGACCTTTGACTTTCGCCCGGTACGATGGTCGACAGCACGATCATTGAGGAAATTGTAAGTGCGGATCTTTTTGCCCCGCCCTGCCTGTCCGAGTTGCATTTGACGTTCAGTGCGATAGGCCGCATCGTCTTTCAGCTTTTGCGCGTCGTGCACGCGCGCGGTCAAGACTCGCAGGGCTTCGGCGCGGTTGGCATGTTGGCTGCGTCCATTGATATACACCTGAATCCCTGTCGGACGATGTGTCATTCTGACTGCCGAGTCCGATTTGTTCTGGTGCTGACCTCCTGGACCATGACCGCCTTGAGTTTTGACCTCGATTTCACTTGCGTCCAATTGGGCCAAATTGGTCTCAATCAGTGGCAACACGCCGACGGCTACATAAGACGTGTGGCGGCGGTTTCGAGATTCCGTCGGGGGGATTCTCTGCACACAGTGCGTCCCGATCTGGTTTTGAAAGAGCGACCAGACGTTCTGGCCTCTGACGATGGCAACCACGTGACCAGTTACTTCTGTAACAACGGAGACCGAAAGGCCATGACGTTTTGCATACTTGGCAAGCGCCGTATAAAGCTCGTGAACAAAGAGTTTCGCATCGTCGCCACCTTCTCCTGATTTTACTTCAAGGACAATTTCGTTGGCGGCGGAAAGCTGTCGGCTAAAGCCAGTTGGACACCGAGGTTGGGCCACGTTGCACCTGAGAAGCCCGATTGCTCTCACTAAGTCTTCGTTTCTTCTTCATTGCTCTACCCTTGGGGATTGAGATACAACTGATTCAGGGCCGCGTCAATTGAAGTCGCGTTCAAACCACGTTGACCCTGTCGCTTTGGGGACACAGGTGCCGCGTCCGGGTTCGCGGCCAAAGTTTCGACCCGTGAAATGCATGCGTTTTTCGGCGACGCTAGCATTCGACCTTGCAATTCACCGGCAAAATACAGGCCTGGAAAACGCGATACCTTACAAATTGACAGGTGTGGACAAAAATATGGCACAAATATCTTTACTGTACTTTTCTTTAATGATCGTTTGTATAAATTAACGTCAGGAGGAAAATACCATGCTTCAAGAAAAACTTACTAAACGTCAACAGCTGATTTTTGATTTCATTCGCCAGAAGATTGATGGCAGTGGATTCGGTCCAACCATTCGCGAGATCGCGGATCAAATGGGCTATCGCTCGCCCAACGGTGTCATGTGTCACCTGCGAGCACTGCAGAAGAAAGGTCTGATTCATCGGACCAGCAACAAGTCGCGTTCCATCGTCTTGACTGACGAAGCGGCAGAAGAAGTCAACGGTTTTCCATTGGTCGGTCGCGTTCAGGCGGGCGCGATGATGGAGGCAATTGAACAACACGAACGCATCGATATGGCAAAGTTGTGGCCCCAAAAAGGGACTTATGTTTTGCAAGTCGAAGGCAATTCGATGATCGACGCCCAGATCGCTTCCGGTGATTACGTTGTCGTCAAAAAACGCCACACGGCATCCAAAGGAGATATCGTCGTCGCACGTACTCCCGACGGTGACGCGACGTTGAAATACTGGATCCCTGAAAAGAATCGGATCCGTTTGCAGCCTGCCAATAAACGGATGAAACCAATCTACAGCAAAGATGCCAAGGTGATCGGTGTTGTCGTCGGGGTCGTTCGAAAAATGGGATGACCTGCATCGGCAACCGAGATCGTACGATCGAAAGTTGAATTTGCCACAAAGGAACCGGGCCTGGTGATTGAGATCACACAGGCCCGCTTTTGTTTCCAGACCTTGTCGCCAACGATGGTTCTCTGAACTTAACGGTTTCTCTTCGATATCGTTACCAAAACCAGCATCGATTGTCTGGCCACTTCTGATGTTCGCTCTCTTGCTTTGAGAGATCTTCGACGAGCGTAATACTCGGCCATGGTAAACTGAACTGAGCTCACAAGGCAGGGATCGCTGGGCTGTGTTGCACTCGATTGATTCCAATCCCATTCGGTGTGAAAGACCATGATGAAATCCATTTCGTTTTTGCTGGCAATCGGTGTCACGCTGTTCGTCGCGTTCACATACCTGGACAACTGGACCGCTGAATCGCCTTCGAGTCCCCGTTCAGAATCAACCGAACAAACAGAAGTGGCGGCGTCGTCTTCCGTCGATGAGCTTTGGAAGTCCATCAGTGAGCAGTCGACCGATGAGGTCGCCGAATCGGTTGCAAGTTTTAGAAAGCTGAACGATCATCCGTTTTTTGAAATGACGTATGTTGGCGACTACAACGCTGAACAAACGGTTGATTCTGGCGATGATGATTCCGATCAGGCTGGCTTCCTCTTTAACGATCGGACGAGTGGTTGGGCGTGTTCCATTTTCGTCAGCTACAACAAAAACGGTTCGGCAATTTATGGACGCAATTTTGATTGGCAACACAACGCCGCGATGCTGCTTAGAACCAATCCGAGTGATGGCTACGCATCCATCTCCATGGTTGATATCAGTTATTTGGGTTTCGAGAAAGATGATGCGAAATTTGATTCGCTGGATGCTCGAAAGGCCCTACTGTACGCGCCGCTGATTCCATTTGACGGAATGAATGAGTGCGGGTTGGTGGTTGCCATGGCCGCCGTCGGCGAAACCGAGATCCCAGTTGCCCCCGGCAAACGTTCTGTCGGCGGTCTGCAAATGATTCGCTTGATGCTGGATCAGGCCAAAACGACAGACGAAGCGTTAACGTTGTTCGAACGCTACAACGTCAAGATGATTGGTGGTCCGAATATCCATTACTTGATTGCCGACCGGCATGGTGAAAGCGCGTTGGTTGAATTGAAGGACGGAAAAACCAACATCATCAAAGGGAACGGGAAATGGCAGTCTGCCACTAACTTCTACATCACTGGCCAGGATCAGCCCAAGCGACAGTGTCCACGATTTGCGACAATTGAAGCAAAAATGGAGGCCGAGGAAGGCGGTTTGACGTCTGCCGCGACGTTGAAACTTTTGCAACGTGTGCAGCAGCCCAATACGCAATGGTCCGCTGTCTATGACATGAAACGTCGGGGAGTCGACATTGCCTTGAGTCGTGAGTTTAAGTTGCCGCTGGCGTTTGAGCTCATTGAAAAAAAATCGCAAGCAACGACCTCTGCTGCTGGATCAGTTCGTAAATAGTAACTCGCTGTTCCAACTTGCCATTGAACATCGATCCGATGAAACAACCATCAATCGATCGTTGGAATCTTCTCTGATTCAATTCCGTCGAGCCCAATTCGGATGATTGCGTAAGCGCCTTCAGCGGGATGGCGTGCGACGTCGTTTCGAATCCGCATCGATGTGAATGTTTCCGGTTTCGGTTTGGTCAGTCGGTCAATCGCCTGCTGTGTTGTTTCGTCTTGCTTGGTCTGCAAGACTCCGCGAATATCGAGCGTGCGCGACGATGTGTACACCCGGACATCCTCGAGTAGGATTTCCATCTTCAGGGTCTTGGGCGTCACTTCGGCCAACTCACTTCCCGAGCCACCTCTTGGTCGATTCAGGCCACCAAACGGACCGAATCCAGGTTGTGGGAACCCGCCGAAAATGGATCGAACACTGATCTTTCGAGGTTTTCCTGTTGTCATCGATAATCGGATGACGAGGTCGCTTTCTTGCGCAGTGCCAACATTCAAGTTATCCAGTTCATTCTTAAAATGGTCTTTGATCTTTTCAATTTCATCTTCGGCAAATGGCAGGTCAATATCGAACGCGGCCGCTTCGCCTTTGCGAAAGACCAACAGCTCGTCGCCTAACGCAGGAAGTGCCGCGTCGTAGACTGACGGATCCAATGGAACAGTTCCCACTCGTGATTTGTCGCCCTTGCGAACCAGATTCCAGAGGATGCCCTTATGGTCGATAAGTGATGCACCATTGATGGTGTACCGCGCCAAAATTACCCGGTTCTCTGTGTCGATCGCATAAATCGAGCTGCCCGCAGACGCGATCACGATCTGGTCATTGAACCACGCGAGATGTCCGCTGCCGATCGAGGTCGGGAGTGTAAACCGGTTTTTGAGTTCGCCATCACTATCGAAGACCGTTACGCCTCGATTGGCGACGTGTGCGAGGCAGCCATTTTCATGGATGGCGATCGATCCGCCGGATTGCTGCGAATCCAGTATGCTCACTGTTTCACAGCGTTCTACGTCGACGATAAAGACCTTTCTGTTGGCCGCATAGACCAAGTGCTTGCCATCCGGTGACGCTCGGAACGGTTGTCCATTTAGACTGACACTGTTGCACTCCAATAACATGGTGTCGTTTTCCAAATCCCACACAAACATACGATTCTTGCGATCAGCTGTCGCAAGGCGATTGTTGCCGATGAAGACAGCACGATTGATCTGTTGAAATCCATTCGGTTTGTCTGGCGTCGGGTGCTGCCAACCTTTGACATGCTCCAGCTTGTTTTCAGCGATCGACCAAAGGTCAACACGGTTGGATCTGACGTCGTCGAGATAGGTAACCACCTGTTTTCCGTCGGGGCTAATGTCACCCACTTCAATCTTGCCCATCGGGAACTTAAACGTTGTGATTTCTCGTCCCTTGGTGATATCGACAATCGAAATTTCCGGCGGGTCGTTGGAAAATTCGATCGTCGAAAAAATCATCCGATCGCCAGGGATAACGACCATGTGTTTGAACATGTTAATTCGAGCTTGATTGGAGATCTCGACCGCAGTCTCCAGTTGGACCGGCGGGCGATACTCGTAGTTGCCAAGGGGATACTCGCCGAGGTCACTGGAAAGCGTTTTTGAATCACCTCGATCTGGGGTGATGGTCGTGTATCCGTCGAACGGCCCTGATTTGTTCCGCTTTTTCCTGGTCGTGGAGCTTGGAGATTTGCTTTCTTTCGCATCACCGATGACATTTTCAAACGGGTTCGCGTTATCGCGCCACTCAGCAATAAATTTTTGGTCCGCTTCGCAGAGGTCTGCGAGCTTGACCTCAATTAGTTTCCCATCGTCACGTTTGAGTCGAACTTTCTCTTTGTCGAGTTGTTCGATCGTGGCGTCGATGGTGAACTTTCCATTGGCGCTTTTCCATGCTCTTGATTCTTTTGGCAACGCAATGTCCGGTTCCGGGGCGTCGGCGAAACGAACACGGTCTTCGGGGAAGTACGACTCCCGCTCGCGGTTAAATCTTTCGTCATAGTATTTAACCTTGATCAGGTGGTTGTTGACGACGTCAGTCACCACGCCTTTTTGCCACTGGTCGAACTGCTTCACCTCGACGTGGTCACCTGCCTCAACGTCGTTGATATCAACATGCGCTTCCTGAGCGATCAAGGATGGGGTATTGCAGAGGGTGCAGAGCAGGATGAGTATGAGAAAAGCAATGCGCATCGGTAATCCTCAAAAAGCTTTTGGAGATTCGGAAAAGGCCCAAACGACTCCGTTCAGGATACCTTGAGAGAGAAGTGATGACAAACGGAAGAGTTCATCGAAACGTAGCTTGGGCACTCATGCCCGAGTTGGTTGTCGCAACGACTCATTTGGAATTCGCAAGTCAAATTGAGAAAGTGGTTAACCAACTTTAACCAAAGTCATGACAGCCAAGAGCGGCTATCCTACGGCTCGGTGGCCCATCGAATCGTAGCTTGGGCACTCATTCCCGAGTTGGTCGTCTCAACGACTCATTTGGAATTCGCAAGTCAAATTGAGAAAGTGGTTAACCAACTTTAACTAAAGCCATGACAGCCAAGAGTGGCTATCCTACGGCTCAGTGGCCCATCGAAACGTAGCTTGGGCACTCATGCCCGAGTTGGTTGTCGCAACGAATCATTTGGAATTCGCAAGTCAAATTGAGAACGTGGTTAACCAACATTAACTAAAGCCATGACAGCCAAGAGTGGCTATCCTACGGCTCAGTGGCCCATCGAAACGTAGCTTGGGCACTCATGCCCGAGTTGGTTGTCGCAACGACTCACTTGGAATTCGCAAGTCAAATCGAGAAAGTGGTTAACCAACTTTAACCAAAGTCATGACAGCCAAGAGCGGCTATCCTACGGCTCGGTGGCCCATCGAAACGTAGCTTGGGCACTCATGCCCGAGAAAATTTCCTCGACGCTCAAACATGCGAGCGCGATTCACGCAACGTCGCCGCAAAAAACTCAATGGTAAACTCGCGACAGCCAAGAGTGGCTATCCTACGGCTCAGTGCGATCGAGTCTCGTTAAAAACTGAGACCCAAATCAAATGCTTTGTCTAGCTCTTTGAATGAACTCATGATCTCTTCAATTTTCGGTTTCAAGTCTTCTTCTTTCAGGTAAGTCGTTGCCCCCGCTTCGATACTCACGCGGTCCGCTAATGTGCGTTGATACGTACTGGCAAACGTCCCCAATGTTTTCGCCAAGTCCCTGACTAAAACCTCTGAGTCCATCTCAGATTGATCTTTAACACCTTCGGGGATGGAAATCGTTTCCAACAACCGTCCGCAAGTTTCAATCTTCATGAAATTCTCTTCGGCGAGCCCGTCAGAGAAGAATTGATAGGCCTCAGAAAATTTAGCTTTGAAGGACGCAACGCGTTTAGCGTCCTTTTCGGCAGCCCGTTTCGCCGTGCGATCCTCGATGGAGCTGCACCCCACAAACAAACCAAGCATACAGATTAATACTAGATACCGCATCTTAGACTCCATGAACGAAAAGCGTGACTAGAACCGAAACGCACCACCCATTCGCACCGTCGGCTGAAATCTTGGACAGGTGGAAAGACAAACTCGAAAGTTTTTGGCCGTCCCAGAATTGGGCAGTGAGTTCTTTTATCGAGGCCGGCTTATTCACTGGATATTGACGACCGCGATGCCGGTCGCGGTGAAACAGAAGTTACAACGCGAAGTCGTCAGCGACGGAGGTGGGTGCTGGGGCGTATTCCAAGGGCTCCATCGAACTACCTGCCCTGCCCTGCGACAACGACCGCATGGCACTGGAATATCCAAACAGTTCCGCCAGCGGCGCGTTCGCGACAATGGTTGTCGTTTCCATATGGGTGTCAGTACTGACGATTTGGGCGCGACGTTGAGCAAGATCGCCGACGAACTCGCCATAGTACTCTTCTGGCGTCGTGATCGTCAATTTCATAATGGGTTCAAGCAGCTGTGGAATCGCTTCTCGCAACGCGCTTTCAAATGCTTCGCCTGCTGCAATCGAAAACGCCATTGGAGTTGATTCTTCGGTCGCCTCGGCATTGATCAGCGTCACCCGAATTTTGGCCAATGGAAAACTGCCAATCGCGCCACCACCCTCACCGCGAGCTTTGATTTCATCTTTAACGCTTTGCACCATTTCCATGGGCATCGAGTCAACTGGCAAGCGACTGCGAATGGAGACACCTGCTTCAGATTTCTCGTCTGGCTCCATGCGAATTTTGATCTTCGCAAAAAGCTGTTGTCCATTAACCAGTCGGTGGCACTCTCCCATGACTTCGACCGACTGGCTGATCGTTTCACGGTAAGACACACGCGGTTTGTGAACTTTGACGTTCAAGTTAAAATCGCGCAACAATCGATTCTTGATGACTTCGAGGTGAAGCTCGCCCATACCTGAAATCAAGGTCTGTCCGGTCTCTTCGTTTTCGTTCGCCTTAAAGGTTGGATCCTGGCGTTTCAATAACTCGAGGACATCGCCCAGTTTATTGCGATCGGCGGTCGACTCAGGCTCGATCGCCATTTCGATGACGGTTTCGGGAAAATCAATCGGCTCCAGCAGTACCGGAGCTTTCTGGTCACACAGGGTGTCGCCGGTGACCGCGAAACGAGGGCCGATGACTCCAACAATTTCGCCACAATTGGCGGCATCGATTTGTCCATCGCGATCTTTCTTGGTCGCATGAATCTGCCACAGTTGCGCGGCGTTCTCTTTTTTATCCTTGGAGGGGCAGTAGACTCGCGAGTTACCTTTGAGCGAACCGGAGTAGACTCGGATCCAATAGAGGTCACCGGTTTTGGCGGGCAAGATTTTAAAAACGAGCCCGCAAAATGGCTCTTTCGGGTCCGGTTTGCGGATCTCTTCCTGTTCCGGTTTGCGAGGGTTGGTTCCAACGACTGGCGGTCGATCAAGCGGACTGGGAAGGTAGTGTTTGACGCTATCCAGCACGCCCTGAACGCCGATGCCGTGGAGTGCAGAGCCACAAACGACAGGTTGAATTTTCCGGGCCAATGTCGCCGACCGAATGGTCTCACGGATCAACTCGTTGGAAATCGATTCGCCTTCAAATGCAAGTTCCGCCATCTTGTCGCTGTAGTCGTACAGCGTTTCCAGCAAGTTCTCTCGTGCGAACGCGGCTTCGTCGGCAACGTCTTCAGGAATCGGCCCTTCCTTTTGCTTGCGACCATCTTCCTCATACGTGTAGTACCGCATCTTGATCAGATCGACGATGCCACGAAATGGGTCATCCGAATGAGCGGGACCCATGCCGACCGGCATTTGAATCGCTACCGGTGTTGCGCCAAGCCGTTTTTCGATTTCGCTGAAAACGCGTTCGAAGCTGGCTCCTTCGCGGTCAAGTTTATTGATGAATGCAATTCGCGGCACGTTGTAACGATCCGCTTGTCGCCAAACGGTTTCCGATTGAGCTTCGACTCCTTCTCGGGCGCTGAAGACGACGACGGCGCCATCGAGCACACGTAGGCTGCGTTCAACTTCAGCGGTAAAGTCGACGTGTCCCGGTGTGTCGAGCAAGTTGACGTGAACATCTTTCCAGTCAAACGTTACACATGCGGAGTAGATCGTGATGCCGCGGTTTTGTTCCTCTTCATCGTCGTCCGTGGTCGTGTTGCCACTGTCGACGTTGCCGGCACGATGTTTGGCTCCACTGATGAACAACATCCGCTCGGTGACGGTCGTTTTGCCGGCGTCAATATGGGCAATGATGCCGATGTTGCGAAGGTTTTGGAGTTTACGTGGCATGGTGGTTTAGAACATCGAGCGTTTGAGGCAGTTTGTCGTTTGAGGCAGTTGGTCGTAGAGCCCGCGGAAGCGTGAAGTTGACGCCCAGGCTGAATCGTCTGGGTTAAATCGTTTTACAAAATCAAAAGGCAAGCGCATAAAAAAACCGCTCTGTAAAAACAAAGCGGCGTGATCATCAAAAGGCGAACTACCAGGCGAAGTGAGCGAATGCTTTGTTTGCTTCAGCCATGCGGTGAGTGTTTTCACGCTTCGTCATGGCGGCGCCTTCACGGTTGTAGGCGGCAAACAGTTCGTCGGCCAGACGCAAGTGAGTCGGCCGGCCTTTTTTGTCGCGAACGGCATTCAAGATCCATCGAATCGCCAACGATTGTTGTCGCGAACGACTGACTTGCATGGGGACCTGATAAGAGGCACCACCGACACGCTTGGAGCGAACTTCAATGTGTGGCTTGACGTTTTCAACTGCTGTCTCAAAAACTTCGATTGGAGCGACATCCGGGAGGCGCTTACCCAAGTCTTCGAGAGCTTTATAAAAGACTGCCTGTGCGATGGTCTTTTTTCCATCCCACATCAAACAGTTGATGAACTTGCTGGCCAAAATTGAATCGAATTTTGGATCCGGCTTCAATTGAGTGCGGCTGGCAGTGATTCTTCCCATGGTTCTATTCGCTGATTCGCGTTGTCAGTATGTGCGGTATTTTGTGAAATTGAAAATTGGCGTGAGCGTTACTTCTTCGCACCGTAGCGGCTGCGAGATTGCTTGCGGTTCTCGACACCCAAGGTGTCTTGTGCACCACGCACGACCTGATAGCGGACACCAGGCAAGTCACGAACACGACCGCCGCGGACCAACACAATGGAGTGTTCCTGCAGATTGTGTCCTTCACCCGGAATATAAACGGTGACCTCTTTCCCATTGCTCAAACGAACACGGGTGATCTTGCGAAGGGCCGAGTTTGGCTTCTTCGGGGTCATGGTCCGCACTTGAAGACATACGCCTTGCTTTTGCGGGCACCGTTCAAGAACGGGAGCTTTGGTGAATTTTCGCTTTTTCTTCCGCTTCTTGCGAAGCAGCTGGTTAATTGTTGGCATTCTTTTTAATCCACAAGTGGAATTGTTTCCTGCGGGCAGGCCATTTCCTGATGGTCGGTCGATGGAAGCCCGTAAAATTAGTAGTTTTGTGCAAAATGTCAACCACAAATCTGCAGTTGGCATGATCTGGTCGGGTAATGGAAGGGAAAAACCCCGCTTTTGGACTTTCGTCGTTCAAAAGCAGGGACCTTATCATTGCCAAGACTAAGGGTATCTGCGATCCAAACTTGGGTGACGGAGTTCATCGATCTCCAATCCAGGCTTGGTCAGTTCAGGCGAGCCGGGCCGAAAGCCCTTGCCGCTTAAACGCCTCCATCCAATTCGTCTTGCCAAGTTTTGAGCTTGTCCCAGTCGCCTGCGGCAGCGAGTTGAGCTTGGTCAGGCCAAGTTCCCGGGTTCATGTTGGCCAAGATCCCACCAGCACCCGCAAGGATCGACATGAGTTGATCCGCACTGGTGTCAGCCAGATTTCGATAGGTCACGATGCCATTGGTATTCAGGACTTCCGCAACCTTCGGCCCGATGCCTTCGATTTTGGTCAGGTCATCGGCAGCGACTTCTTTGCCGCCATCAAGCTGATCCTGCCAGCGTTGCAAATTATCCCAATCGCCATCGGCCGCCATCCTTGCCTGTTGTGGCCAGCTGCCGGGGTCATGTGCAGCGAATCCGCCATAGACCAGAATCTCGTGAACCTTTTTCGGATCCATTTTCGCCAAATCCGCATAAGTGTGGATATGGTTGACGTTGAGATGTTCAGCGATCTTCGGCCCAATCCCTTCGATTTTTGTCAAGTCGTCAGGAGTGACTTCCGTCGCCCCAGTTGGCTCGGCCGGTGTAGCACTCGTCGCGGTTGCGGCAAGCGCTTCTCCACCACTAACCATTCGGCCACCGTCCAGTTGGTCTTGCCATTCCTTCAACGCTTCCCAATCGCCAACTGATGCGAGTTGAGCTTGATCGGGCCAAGTGGAAGGATCATGAGCAGCAAATCCGCCTGCGGCATCGAGGATCTCGCGAATTCGAGATGGCTTGGTGACCGCGAGTTCGTTGAAAGACGTGATCCCGGCTGCACTCAGGTGTTCCGCGATCTTCGGGCCGATCCCTTCGATCCGACTTAGGTCATCGCCAACGGTTTCGGTGGCGGTTTGTCCGCCATCGAGTAACGCAGCCAACCCGTCGACTGGAGCGGCAGGTTCCGATGGAACGTCCTGTCCGATGATTCCGGGAGTCGGTTCATCGAGTGAAGGTACCGACGTGGTCGCAGGCCCCGCACTTGGCGAAGGTGATTCCAGTAATGGGAAGGACTCTTCAAGCGTCTGCGAAGGTGTTGCCGCAACTTCTCGCATCGCTTCGAGATTGTACTGAACCTCTGATTCCTGGAAGGTACGGAATCCGGTTCCTGCCGGGATCAAGTGACCCAGGATGACGTTCTCTTTAAGGCCAACGAGGTTGTCGACTTTACCAGCCAGAGCTGCTTCGGTGAGCACTTTCGTGGTTTCCTGGAAACTGGCGGCCGATATAAAGCTGGAACTTTGGACGGCTGCTTTGGTAATTCCCAACAATTGCGTGCTGCACTTGGCAGGTCGCGGTTTGGATGATTTCGCTGGCTTGCCTGCCAACGTTTCGATTTTCGCGTTGGTCTCTTCGAACACCATTTTGGGGACGATTTGAGCCTTGGTGAAATCGCTATCGCCAGGGTCTGTCACTTTGACACACTTGGCAAGTTCTTCGTTGACAGACTGGAAGTCGAATCGATCGCAAATCAAACCAGGCAGCATGTGAGTGTCACCTGCAGCATCGATTTTTACTTTGCGAAGCATGCGAGCAATGATGATCTCAATGTGTTTGTCATTGATTTCAACTCGCTGACTTCGATAGACCTGCTGAATTTCGTTACAGAGGTAATTTTGAACGGCCTCTTCGCCGGAGACCCGCAAGATGTCGTGGGGTACCAACGGCCCTTCGACCAGTTGATCACCAGAGCTGACTTCATCGCCGGAGCGTACACGAAGCGGTTTTCCTGGAGGTACGAGGTGCTCGACTTCGAGTCCACTCTCGTTGCGGACGATCATCGAAAGCTTGCCACGTTTCTTTTCGGGCATGATTTCAACTTCGCCGTCGACTTCGGCAAGGATCGCGGGATCCTTAGGCTTGCGAGCCTCAAAGATCTCGGTCACTCGCGGTAGACCACCGGTGATGTCAGAGATACCTGCTGCTTTTCGTTCCGCTTCGGCAACGGTCGTACCGGCAGCAATGGTGGTACCTTCGTCGACCGTGATCGTCGATTTCTCCGGCAAGTAATACACGTCCAACGGTCGACCGGTTTCGTCTTCGATAACGATCTGCGGATGCATGTCTTTCTTCGAGTCGATGATCCGTTTACGAACCGTACCGCTCGCCTCGGCTTGCGACTGCATTGTTTCGCCTTCGACGATATCTTCGTAGCGAATCTTACCGGCAACTTCAGCGATAATCGGGTTAATGTGTGGGTTCCAGGTACACAGAGTAGCTCCTGGTTTGACCTCATCACCTTCTTTAACTGCAAGCACAGCACCTTGCGGAACCGAGTGTTTTTCCAGTTCACGACCACGAGCATCGTTGATCTGGATTTCACTATTTCGATTCAACACCACAGAGTCGCCGCTGTCGTTGATCGCGTGCTTCATGCGGTTGTAGGCAATCACACCCGCTTTGTTACATTTCTTTTCGTTCTCTTCGATCTCACCACCGGCGACACCACCGATGTGGAACGTACGCATCGTCAGCTGAGTACCGGGTTCTCCGATCGACTGAGCCGCGATGATCCCGACAGCCATACCTTCTTCGACCAGGTCACCGGTCGACATGTCCATTCCGTAACAACAACGGCAAACACCCAGCGGTGCATCACAGGTCATTGGGCTACGTACCTGAATCTTTTCCAGGCCCATGTCAGCGATCTTGCGGGCGATCTCAGGAGTGATCATCTGGCTTTCGCGAACAACGACTTCATCCGTCACGGGGTTGACGATATTTTGTCGAGAAACGCGACCGTTGATCGCAATTTCCAACGGTACCTCAACATTTTCACCACGAGCGACTTTCCCTTTGGTGATACCGCGAGTCGTACCACAGTCTTTCATCGTGATCACAACGTTTTGAGCAACGTCGGCGAGCTTACGTGTCAGGTAACCAGAGTCCGCGGTCTTGAGTGCGGTATCGGCCAAACCTTTTCGAGCACCGTGAGTCGATGAGAAATATTCAAGAACCGAAAGGCCTTCTCGGAAGTTCGCCTTAATCGGAGTTTCGATGATCTCACCGGTCGGTTTCGCCATCAAACCACGCATTCCGGCGAGCTGGCGAATCTGTTCTTTACCACCACGAGCACCCGAGTCGGCCATCAGGAAGACCGGGTTGACGTAGCCCATTCCACCACGGAAGTCGACCTTCATCGCGTCCATCATCTCGTTCGTAATCTGCTCACGAGCATGCGTCCAAGACTCAAGCACACGTTGGTATCGCTCTTTCTCCGTGATCACACCACGTTCGTAGTGCTTGCGCAGTTTCAGGACGTCTTTTTCAGCGGCAGCAACGATCTTTTCCTTGGTTTCCGGTGTCACCAAGTCATCGGTCGCAAACGAAAGTCCACTGCGGGTACTCTCGCGGAAACCAAGCTGGTTCATATCGTCGAGCAAGGTGATCGTCTCGCGACGGCCCAGCGTCTGGTAGCAGTCAGAAATGACAACCGCCAAGTCACCACTCTTCAGTGGATAGTTATAAAAGTCCATCCCCTCGGGCAGCATCATGTTGAACATCACGCGACCGTAACTGGTCTCGATGATCGAACCTTCGGTCCGAGTTGAATCGCTGGAGTCGGTTCGAACAAATCGATTCTTGGGGATCCGGACGTTGATCCTGGCATGCAAGTTAATGACACCCATCGAATAGGCCGTGTCAGCCTCATCCGGCGAGGCGAAGGTCATGCCTTCACCTTTCTGGTTAGGCAGCATCAACGAAACATAGTTGCAACCCATCACAGTATCCTGCGAAGGACTCATGATCGGACGACCATTGGACGGTGCAAAAATGTTGTTGGTCGAAAGCATCAACGTGTGGGCTTCGACTTGAGCTTCAATCGACAACGGCAAGTGAACCGCCATCTGGTCACCGTCGAAGTCAGCGTTGAATCCTTTGCAGACCAATGGGTGCAAGTGAATCGCATTCCCTTCGACCAGCGTCGGTTCGAACGCCTGGATCCCCATCCGGTGCAAGGTTGGAGCACGGTTGAGCATGACAGGGTGATTGCGGATGACTTGCTCGAGGATATCCCAAACTTCTTCGTCCTTGCGCTCGAGCATCTTCTTGGCGCTCTTAATCGTGTCCGCGTGACCAAGTTCTTTGAGCTTGCGAATGATGAACGGCTGAAAAAGTTCCAGAGCGATCTTTTTGGGCAAGCCACATTGATGCAATTTCAAACGGGGACCGACAACGATGACGGATCGCGCCGAGTAGTCGACACGCTTTCCAAGCAGGTTTTCGCGGAAACGACCCTGCTTACCCTTGATCATGTCAGTCAATGATTTCAACGGGCGATTACTGCTGCCGAGAACCGGTCGCTTGCATCGGTTGTTGTCAAACAACGCGTCGACCGATTGCTGCAACATCCGTTTCTCGTTGCGGATGATGACTTCTGGAGCATTCAAGTCGACCAATTTTCGCAATCGGTTGTTTCGGTTGATGATCCGGCGATAAAGATCATTCAAATCGGAAGTTGCAAAGTTGCCCGAATCGAGCAACACGAGTGGTCGCAGGTCGGGCGGGATCACAGGGATCACGTCCAGTACCATCCACTCCGGTTTGTTGTCGCTGTCACGAATCGACTCGACAATCTTCAAACGGTTGGTCAGATCCTTCCGCTTTTGCTTGGAGCCCGTTTCAGCCAGATCGGTACGTAGTTCATCGCTCAAGTGAACCAGATCCAGGTCTGTCAACAGATCGCGAATCGCTTCAGCGCCCATCGCCGCCTTGAAGCTGCCGTCGCCAAATTCCGCTTTGGCGGCGCGGTATTCGTCCTCGGTGAGCAGCTGTTGTTTTTCCAGTGTGGTATCGCCCGCATCGGTCACCACGTAATCCTGGAAGTAGATCACTTTCTCAAGGTTGCTGGTTTTCATGCTCAGCAAATTGCCGAGCCGCGATGGTGTCGCTTTGAAGAACCAGATATGGACGACGGGTGCGGCCAGCTCAATGTGTCCCATTCGTTTACGACGGACACGTGAGTGGGTGACCTTCACGCCGCAGCGATCACAGATCATCCCTTTGTATTTCATTCCCCGGTACTTGCCACAAGCACATTCCCAGTCCTTTTCAGGGCCAAAAATCCGCTCGCAAAACAGACCGTCTTTTTCGGGGCGATAAGTACGGTAGTTGATCGTCTCTGGCTTCTTGACTTCGCCCATCGACCAACTGCGGATGTCGTGGGGGCGAGCCAGGGAGATTTTGACGGAAGCATAATCGTTGACGCGATCGTAGGTGGTGTCGGCAGTTGCCATAAAGTTCACCTGCTCCTTTTATCAGTTAAGAAAATCGTTGTGCGTTGATGTATGGGTGGCGAATTCGCCAATGGATCTGCAATGGTTCGGTGCCCGGTGGTGAACTCTGCCGCCTGGGATCGTGTTGCCGGTTATTGCAAGCCGAACAACACGATGCGCCAATCGCTGACAGGTTCACGGTCATTCGGGCGACCGCGGAACCGCAGTGTTAACTGCGTCGTTTTTCCAGCTGCATGTTCAAAGCCAATCCGCGAATCTCGTTGGTCAAAACATCGAAGCTCGCCGGCGTGCCAGCCTCCAATGTGTTTTCACCTTTGACCATCGATTCGTAGATCTTGGTTCGGCCTTCAACATCGTCCGATTTGACCGTCAGCAATTCCTGAAGAATGTAAGCGGCACCATAAGCTTCCAGTGCCCAAACTTCCATCTCTCCAAAACGCTGACCACCAAAGCGAGCTTTACCACCAAGTGGCTGCTGCGTGATCAATGAGTACGGGCCGGTGCTTCGAGCGTGGACCTTGTCATCAACCAGGTGATGCAACTTCAACATGTAGATGTAGCCAACGGTCGTCTCCTGGGTGCATGCTTCCCCAGTTCGACCATCGTAAAGCGTATGCTTTCCGTGCGACGGCAATCCCGCTTCGGCCAGACAGTCGTTGATCTCTGACTCGGTGGCACCATCAAACACAGGTGTGATCGCCTGGAAGCCAAGTTTGGATCCAGCCCAACCAAGGTGCGTTTCAAGGATCTGACCGACGTTCATACGTGATGGAACACCCAGCGGGTTGAGCATGATCTGGATCGGTGTGCCGTCTTCGAGATAAGGCATATCTTCGATCGGCAAAATCTTGGAAATCACACCCTTGTTACCGTGACGGCCCGCCATTTTATCGCCGACTGAAATCGTACGCTTGGTCGCGATATAAACTTTGACCATCTGCAATACGCCGCTGCGAAGTTCATCGCCCAGCTTCATGCTGTTGACGATTCGATCGCGAGCATCGATGGTGTTTTCAACGACCGGATAGAACTCCTTGAAGATCGCATCGAGCTGTTTGATTTTGTCCTCGCTGCGCATCGAATCGGTGATCGATGACAGGCGGAAATTCGCAGCCTTCTCAGCGATGAACTTCAGGTCTTGATCGCGAACCAATGGCGTTTCATCTTCGTCAGTCAATGTACGACCGACAACTTTTTCCATCTGTTCGACCATCTCGCCGAAGATATCCGCAATTTTTTCGTTGCCCTGTTGTTCGGCGGCCTTTTGATCGGCATTGAAGACCTTCCGCTCTTCTTCCGAAAGGCTCATCGCACGTGAGAATCGTTGGGCGTCGATGACGATTCCCTCGATGCCCGATTGGACCTCCAGCGAGTCGTTTT
Organism: Planctomycetota bacterium; assembly: GCA_038534355.1. Classification (GTDB taxonomy): domain Bacteria; phylum Planctomycetota; class Planctomycetia; order Pirellulales; family Pirellulaceae; genus Mariniblastus. Next base: position 88,043 of record JBCAWX010000015.1, on the reverse strand, counting down.
TGACATCTTCACCAGCGCGACCAAAGATCGCATGCAACAATTTTTCTTCCGGAGTCAGTTCGGTTTTTGATTTCGGAGAGACTTTGCCGACCAGGATGTCTCCTGGTTTGACATAGGTTCCGACCCGAATGATGCCGTTCTCATCAAGGTTGCGAAGTGCTTTTTCACTGACGTTGGGAATATCGCGAGTGAACTCTTCACGACCAAGTTTGGTTTCGCGAACTTCGACGTCAAACTCTTCGATGTGAATCGAGGTGTAGGTGTCATTGCGAACCAGTTCTTCACTGATGATGATCGCATCTTCGTAGTTGCAACCATCAAACGACATGAAGCCGACCAGCACGTTTCGCCCAAGAGCCAGCTGACCTTTGTAGGTCGCGGCACCATCGGCGATGACTTCGTCCTTTTTGACTTCCTGCCCCGGAACAACCAGTGGCTTTTGGTTTTGGCATGTCCGCTCATTGAGCCCGACGTACTTCTTCAAGTGGTAGATATCGTTGCCGACCTCGATACGTGTCGAATCAACGTATTTGACTTTGCCAGCACGTTTGGAACGAATCAGCATGCTTGAATTCTCTGCGACCTGGACTTCCATCCCCGTTCCAACGATCGGTGGCTCGGCGACCAGCAGCGGCACCGCTTGTCGTTGCATGTTGGAGCCCATCAACGCGCGGTTCGCATCGTCGTGCTCAAGGAATGGGATCAAGCCAGCGGAGACACCGACCATCTGGGCCGGCGCGATGTCCATGTACTTGACCTCTTGAGGATCAGCCAATTCAAAGTCAGCTTTAAATCGAGCAATGATGTTTCCACCGAGAGCCTTTTGGCCAACGATGTTTCCATCGGCGTCGACTTTGGTGTCCGCCGGCGCGACGTAAACTTCCGTTTCTTCATCGGCTCGCAGCCAAGCAACTTCGTCGGTGACACGACCTTTCTTGACCATCGAATACGGAGTCACGAGGAATCCGTAATCATCGACGCTGGCATAGATTGCCAAGCTGGAGATCAATCCGATGTTCGTGCCTTCCGGTGTCTCAATTGGACAGATACGACCGTAGTGAGAAATGTGCACGTCGCGAACTTCGAAACCCGCACGTTTACGGTTCAAACCACCCGGGCCAAGTGCCGAAAGTCGTCGTTCGTGAGTCAGCTGAGACAGTGGGTTCGTCTGGTCGACCACCTGCGAAAGTTCACCACGACCAAAGAAGTACTCGATCGCTGCCGAGATGCTCTTCGGATTCACGAGGCTTCGAGGCGTCATGTCTTCCTGGTCTCTCAGGCTCATGCGTTCCTGGACGGTTCGGCGAAGCTTGAGAAATCCTTTACGCATTTCATCGCAAGCCAACTCGTCAATCGTTCGCAAACGTCGATTACCCAAGTGATCGATATCGTCGACTTCGGCATCTCCGCCGGGCGTTGACAACTCCAGGATGTATCGCATCGACTCAAGGATGTCCTCTGGTCGCAGCGTCATCTCTTTCTCGGAAACACCGAGTCCAAGTTTACGGTTGATGCGGAATCGACCCACCCGTCCGAGACGGTACCGATTGGCATCAAAGAATTTTTCACGGAACAACGTCCGTGCTTTTTCGAGCTGCGGTGGGTTACCAGGACGCAGTCGTTGATAGATCCGCAAGATGGCTTCTTCGTGACTGGACGTGTTGTCCTCGATCAACGAATTAAAGATCAGTGGCGTTTTTGGCGGCAGCATCAGCTCGACGGTCTTCACGCCCGACGTGCAAATGGTTTCTGCAGCGTCTTTGCCGATCCGGTGTCCGACTTCAACGATGATTTCACCGGCACGACTGCTGGAACCTGGGTAGACGATATCATCGACGGCAATTTTGCCTTCCAATTTGGCGGCGCTGCGACCATCGACAACTTTAACCTTCTTTGTCTCGTAAAACGCTCGCAGGATATCCGAGTCTTCGCTGTACTTGGCATCCATTGCGCGAAGCAACGTCAGCGCGGGAAACTTACCGCTCTGGTCGATACGAACCGTTAACGTATCTTTCTTGGTTGCGTTGATTTCGATCCAGCTACCACGCTCAGGGATCACTCGGCAACTGGCCAGCTTGCGATCGGAGGTCGTGTCCGGTTCTCGAACAAAGTCGATACCGGGACTTCGGTGCAACTGGCTGACGACGACACGTTCGGCACCATTGATGATGAACTCACCACCACCGAGCATGATGGGAATGTCACCGAGAAAAACCTCTTCTTCGATCGGCTGCTCTTTTTCCAAACGCAACCAAACCCGAAACGGCTGACCGTAAGTCAATCGAAGTTGACGGCACTGTTCGGGTGTGTATCGGGGTTTGCCCAACTCATACCGAACGTAGCTCAGCTTCAGACTCTTGTCGTAACTTTCAATCGGAAAAATTTCCTGAAGCACGCCCTCGATACCTTGGGCCTTGCGCTTCTCAGGATTTTCGTTTTGAAGAAACTCCTTGTAGCTGTGAGTTTGAATCTGAGTCAAATCTGGTGGCGTACGATAATCTCGTCCGCTACCAAAGACTCGTTTCTTTTCGGGTGCTAATCGTCGCTCAACTGGGGTTGCCATAAGCGCAAGATCTCCGCTATTGATTTACTGGAACACAGGAGTTTGAAACGCAGTTGCCGCAACGACAGGGTTCGCAAAGGAACCCAGGTTTTGGCGGTGTGGGAATCGGAACTCTTTCATCCGATGTTGATACGGATCTGACGTGACACGTATCGAATGTTTGTTGTCAGCTGCAATCGGCCAGACCGACTGATGGGTAAGTGCTGAATTTGTCGAACTGACCTGAAACCTGGGAAGTCGCCAATGTTGGAACAACGATTGTTGATTCAATGCAAAAAGACCGCGATTAACGTGATGGTTAAAGCGGCCGGCGCGCAACGATTCCACACACATTCCTTGGTTCCAAAAAAACAGACCAAGCCTGCGGTTGGAAAGCATGGAGTTCCCTGTTTGGGCCAGTTACAACGAAATCCGCTTACGATCAGTATTGCGCGATCTGTACAGTTGCAAATGACAGTGACGTAACACGTTTGCCAACACCTGGGCTCATTGGTGATGGGCAAGCATGCGATTGGTGGTAATTCTTTCGATCCATCGATGTCAATCCATTGAGACGAAATTATGTCCCAATGTTCGATTTTTTGCAGCGCCAACGACGCCGGACATCAAGATTTTCTTGATCACAACAAAAAAGACCGCTTTTTCTAACCATCGACCACAGTAAATACCCGTCGACATACAGTGCGACGGATTCTTCCTTTAGTCCATGTTCAGCGGCAGGCTTCTGGCTGTAATCAAATCGAACAAGCGTTCTCGCAAGTAAAAACCAAGGTTGGCAACGAATACGCTACCAACCTGTGATCTTCCAATGTCTGGCAAACCACTTGAAAAAGCGGTCGACCGATCGACAACTTACTTGACTTCGACTGCGCCACCGGCAGCTTCGATGTCCGCTTTAACTTTGTCAGCGTCTTCTTTGGAGACACCTTCTTTGAGCGGTGCTGGGCAACCTTCGACCATCTTTTTGGCGTCCATCAGCGAAGCGCCTGTGATCGCTTTGACAGCTTTCACAACGTCCAGCTTCTTATCGCCAAATCCGGTCAAGATGACGTCAAATTCGGTTTGGGCTTCGCCACCACCGTCGTCGCCACCACCTCCGCCAGGACCGGCAACCATCACGGCACCGCCAGCAGCAGCTTTGATGCCGTGCTCGTTCTCAAGGTAATCGCTTAGTTCTTTGGCATCTTTCAAAGTCATTCCGGCGATTTTGTCGCCCATTTCTTTGGTATCTGCCGAGTATTCAATCGTTGCTTCTTCGGACATTGGAGTCACCCTTTCGTATCGCGAGCCCGGTTGGGTATCCGGAACTCAAATCATATTCAAATGTTGGTTTTTGAAAAAAACTGACCCGAGAATGGCTCTCGGAATCAAACCGATTTCATCGTGTTGCAAAACGGGCATCGGCCTGCTTTGCGGTTGCCAGTGGATCGAAACAAATCGAGCCGCCGGCGGATATCATGATCAGTGGTTCATCGCGTGGGTTGGTACGGCAACCTGAAGACGTTTCACTGTTTCAAATGTTAACGACATCCATGACGTAAGCTTCGAAAGGGCTCGGGAGACACGCCGATGTTTTCGAAACTGCAGCGAACGAGTTCGCTTAATCTTCTTCTTCACCCTTGGATTTGATCTGTGAAACGAGAGTTCCACCGGGTCCACCAAGTTGTGCGGCAAGCTGCGAGCCGGGACCGAGCAGTTGCCCGACCAGCATGCTGAGTTGTTCTGAGCGACTGGGCCATTTGCTGATCTCGAGAACACGTTCGGGGGACAGTTGTTCACCGTCCATCGCTCCGCCGCGTGCTTCAAAAACCTCAAACTGCTCTTCGTCCTTGTCCAGCTGGGTCACTTCTTTGACCAGTGAGACAAAGTCTTCGGCGCCCCAAAGGACGGCGTGACAGCCTTCGATTCCGTCGAAGGCTGGAGCCAACGAGGTCCCGTCTGTCGCACGTCTGGCAAGGCTGTTCTTGACCACCATCATGCCGATCCCTTTTTCGCGAAGTCGTTTTCGCAGGGTCGACGTCGTGTTGGCGTCCATTCCGATCACATTCGCCAAAACGCAATCCTCAACGCCGTCAAGTCGGCGGGCGAGGTCACGCGATAAATGATCTTTTACAAATTTACTCATGGCAATTCACTTTATGTTGTTCAGGTCCGATCGATTCCGAATCGTCGATCCTGTCGTGTTTGATTCTTCAAACTCCTGGGCCTTGAATCTGAAAGACAGCTTTCACGACTCTTGGCACGACAATGCGACTGCGGATCAAGCAGCCAAAAGGACACCGGGGCTCATGGTCGCGGTCAACGAGATCGACTTGACGTACGTCCCTTTGATCGTGTTCGGTTTGAGCGATTCGATGTACTGCAAAAACGCGTTGATGTTGTCTTTGAGCTGTTCCGGGGTGAAGCTCAAGCGTCCAAGCACGGCATGGACGTTGCCACCGGAATCATTTCGGAATTCGACTTTACCAGCCTTGTATTCCGAAACAGCTTTCGCAACATCCGGTGTAACAGTTCCGGCTCGCGGCGAAGGCATCAAACTACGAGGACCGAGCACGCGTCCGAGAGGTCCGACGACGCCCATCATGTCGGGCGACGCGATACACACGTCAAACTCGAGCCAGCCATCGCTGATCTTTTTCGCCAGTTCTTCCTGGCCGACTTCGTCGGCACCGGCTTCTTTTGCAGCTTCTGCTGCCGCGTCTTTGGCGAAAACGATGACGCGTTGAGTTTTTCCAATCCCATGTGGCAAGACTACAGAACCACGAATGATCTGGTCCGCTTGCTTCGGGTCAATGCCGAGGTTCATGTGAATCTCGACAGTCTGGTCGAACTTGGTGCCCTCAAAGCCTTTGAGCAGCGTCACTGCTTCTTCCAGTGAGACTGGGTTCTCAGGAACTTTGGCAGCCAGTTCGTTGTATCGTTTGGAATGTTTCATGTCCGTGCTCTTGTGTTGGATGGTCGCACTGATTGTCTGATGATGGTCGCCGGATTTATGTTAGTCGACGACTTCGATGCCCATGCTGCGAGCGGTCCCCATGATCATGCGGGTCGCATGTTCGAGATCGCGGGCATTCAGGTCAGCCATTTTCTTTTCGCAAATCTCTTCGACTTGCTGCATCGTGACGGTTCCGACTTTGGTCATGTTGGGAACACCTGACCCTTTGGCAATTCCGGCAGCTTGCTTGAGCATCGAAGCGGCAGGTGGGCTCTTGGTGACAAAGTCAAACGACCGGTCGTTGTAGACCGTAACGATCACCGGAATCGGAGTTCCGTTGTACTCCTTGGTGCGGTCATTGAACTGTTGAACAAACTGACCAAGGTTGATTCCGAATTTACCGAGTGAAGTACCGACCGGTGGTGCGGGAGTCGCTTGGCCGCCGGGGACCTGGAATTTTGCTTCACCTGTTACTTGTTTTGCCATGGCTACGATCTATGTGTTCGAATCTTGTCGATTGTCTTTAATAGTAAAACGGTGCTGTCGGAGGCATCGATTGGGGCCAGCAACAGCATGGAAGTTAAATCTTTTCGGCGTGCCAGTGATCAAGTTCGACAGGGTTGTTGCGGCCAAAAATGTTGATCATCACGGTGATTCGACCATTGCGTTCGTCGATCGCCGAGACTTCACCTTCGTTGTTCTCGAAGTAACCTTCCTTGACACGAACCCGCTGTCCGATCTTGAACGGGATCGCAGTTTTGATTTTTTCTTCGCCTTCTTCTTCGTCCGGTGGCAGGGTCGTTGCCAGAATCCGGTCGATTTCTTCTTGCGAAAGCGGAGCCGGTTTTCCAGCGGCACCGGTAAAGTCGCCAATCCCAGATGTCTCACGGACGAGGAACCACGACTCATCGTTGATTGCCATTTTGACAACCACATACCCAGGATACAGCTTGCGTTTTACGATCCGCTGCTTCCCAGCTTTGGTAAACTCTCGAACGTCTTCGGTTGGAACGAGTACGTCGCCAAAGTAGCGATCGAGCCCAGCAACCTTGACGCGACGCTTGAGTTGATCGCAGATGGTCGTCTCACGGTTCACTTGAACCTTGAGGATGTACCACCGCATGTCAATTTCCTCATCCTCAGCCGGAACTGAAGACTCATCGACAAACTCTTCGATCGGCGAAACGTCTTCATCGTCATCGTCTTCTTCATCTTCGTCGTCGACTAACTCGTCGGCGGTAAAGCCAAACTCGTCGACTTCTTCTGCGGCAACTTCCACTGCATCCTCGCCTGGGCCATCTGACTCGGCGGCAGCAGCGGACTCGACCGATTCCTCGGTCGTTACCGATTCATCGGAGCTCGTCGCAGGCTCAGACTCGGGAGCGTCGCCGACGACCGGCGTTTCTTCCGGGCCTGAATTGTTTTCTTCAATTGACATATGCTCGCCCTTTACCAGATCCCGATCCATTCCAAGCACCGACGAACGATGGAACCTTCGGCAGAATAGCGAATGCCTAACAGTTCAAACGTCATGGTCCAGATGGCGTCAAAGACGAACAAAAACAAAGCGAGGGCGAAAATGACAAACATGACCACAACCGAAGCTCGCCATAGTTCTGAGCGAGACGGCCATGAGACTTTGCTCATTTCTGCTTCAACGGCAATCAGGAAGTCAGCGAACACGGAGTAGTTGACGATGCGAAAGGCGAACCAGCCGGATACGACAAACAATGCACCCATGACGGCATAACCCACGCCACCGGTACCCGCCAACAGAGAGGAACGCTGCAATTCCCAAGCCGTCAAAATTCCCAACAGCGCGACGGTAAACATCGTGACTTGCCGGACAATACGGCCCTGATTCGGCTTATACAAACCACCTCGAAACAGCTCGGCAAGCAAGCTTGGCCGATCTTCCGATTTTTTATCTTTGGTTACCGAACTCATGACTACCTCTGGTTAAACGGGCAATGTTCCTTCGCGCCCCCGATCGCAACTTGCGACCACGTTTCTCGTCAGCGTCCGCACCAAGCGACCGCTAACGTCTATTTCTGGCAACTCGACCTGGTCTATCCAGCGACCACACCGACTTGCTTCTCAATTGTTTTGGATCTGTTCTCGTGCATTCGACTGATCGATCAATCAACTCGAACAGGTCGTTTTAACCGATTGCCAACCAGCCAATCGAGTCAAATGGCAGGGGCGGAGGGACTTGAACCCGCAACCGCTGGTTTTGGAAACCAGTGCTCTACCGATTGAGCTACACCCCTTTGTTTGACATTTGATTCAAACCAGCGAAAAACCGGGTGAAGCGAACCTGACACGATAAGCAAAAATGGCAAATCGCCAAGCCCAAATCAACAAATATCTCGCCCATTAACTGCTGGAAAGCGTCGCAGGAATTCCCACGACGCTTTGGTCAGCAATTCATTTGGTTTGTTTGATCGTGAGATCAATCAACGATCTTGGTGACAACACCCGAGCCAACGGTCCGGCCGCCTTCACGAATCGCAAATCGGACGCCGTCGTCCATCGCGATTGGCTTTTGCAGCTCAACGGTCAACTTGACGTTGTCGCCTGGCATGCACATCTCTGCGTCAACCAGGTTTGCAGTTCCCGTTACGTCCGTGGTTCGGAAGTAAAACTGTGGTCGGTAACCGCTGAAGAATGGCGTATGACGGCCACCTTCTTCTTTGCTCAAGCAGTAAATTTCAGCTTCGAACTTACTGTGTGGCGTAATGGTCCCCGGCTTGGCCAATACCTGACCCCGTGAGATTTCCTCACGCTTGATACCACGCAGCAGGCAACCGACGTTGTCACCAGCACGACCCTCATCGAGGATCTTACGGAACATCTCAACTCCGGTGCAAGTCGTTTTGCGAGGCTCAGCTTCCAGACCGATGATTTCAACTTCTTCACCAGTCTTGAGAACGCCACGCTCAATACGACCGGTCGCAACAGTACCACGACCTTCGATTGAGAAGACGTCTTCGATTGCCATCAGGAATGGCTTGTCTTCTTCGCGCTTCGGCTCAGGGATGTAGGCATCGATGGCGTCCATCAATTCCGAAATACACTTGCTGGCACCTTCGTCGCTTGGGTTTTGCAACGCTGGCAATGCTGAACCGCGAACGATTGGAGCATTGTCGCCATCGAAGTCGTACTTGCTGAGCAGTTCACGAACTTCCATCTCAACCAGTTCAAGCAATTCTTCGTCATCGACGAGATCGCACTTGTTCATGAAAACGACCAACGCTGGTACGTCAACCTGACGAGCCAACAGGACGTGTTCTTTGGTTTGTGGCATAGGTCCGTCAGCAGCCGAAACGACAAGAATCGCTCCGTCCATCTGAGCAGCACCAGTAATCATGTTCTTGACAAAGTCGGCGTGACCAGGGCAATCAATGTGGGCGTAGTGACGATTGTCGGTTTCATATTCCACGTGAGCCACGGCGATGGTTACCGTCTTGGTCTCATCACGTACAGTTCCCCCTTTGGCGATATCAGAATAGTTCTTCGCCTCGGCCAAGCCTTTTGCGGCTTGAACCGCCAGGATTGCTGCAGTAGTGGTAGTTTTACCATGGTCAATATGCCCAATGGTTCCGACGTTCACATGCGGTTTAGTCCGCTTAAATTCTTCCTTGGCCATACTTTCTTAATACCTGTCTCTTTTTTAATTCATAACCAAGTTAAAAATCGACCAGACAAACTAATGCCAAAGCCGAACCATAATCAGAGCTGCTGATGGGATTTGAACCCATGACCTCGTCCTTACCAAGGACGCGCTCTACCACTGAGCTACAGCAGCAACAGCCATCACGAAAACGTAACAAGAGCGGGTGAAGGGAATCGAACCCTCACCACCAGCTTGGAAGGCTGGAGCTCTGCCATTGAGCTACACCCGCGTGTTGGTTTTCGCATTCAAATTGTATTTACTGAACCGGACGTTTTGCCAATTGGTTTGCAAGTTGATCCACAGTTGAGGCTGTTGATCAAACGCCGGTTAACAGGAATTCACAATTCAGCTGTGCCACCACGCCTGAAGTGGTGGCTCAATAGAATACCAAATTGGAAAAATTACCCAATGACAACCGTCAAAAAATTTGCAATTCCGCTGGTTTTTCCTCATCGCCACTAATCCATCGACCTGGTCGACGACTCTCATGATCCAAATCCCTCGCGTTTCAATCAAATCTTCGATTCAAAAAAGAGGGTGCCAAGCACCTCAAGGAGCGAGCACAACGAGCTTTTGTCGTGAAAATTAGCCAAAACCAACCTCCAAGACACCGTCGGCAGGCTTCAACAAGGCCGCTTTGAGAATCTGAGCCGCAACTCAAGCCAACGGGCAGGTGAAGAGAAAGTGGGGGGAGCAGGATTCGAACCTGCGAAGGCAGAGCCAACAGATTTACAGTCTGTCCCGTTTGACCGCTTCGGTACCCCCCCAATTGTTCACGCCTTGGATGGCAAGAGCCGGTGGAGGGATTCGAACCCACGACCTGCTGTTTACAAAACAGCTGCTCTAACCAACTGAGCTACACCGGCATGTTTGGGCCGCTAAATATATCGAAATCCGTCGACCCCGCAATACGAAAAGAGACTTTTTCACGCGCAGGGTTCGCCCAAAACCATTGATTTGACAACCGATTGGGGACGAAACAGTGGATCCAACGGCATCGATCCATTCAGCCGCCCTATTAATAATAGTGAGACCGAATCCGAAAGACGTTCTTCAAGGCTGTACCACCCAAGCTCACGGTAAATGACCCGCTGCCCGCAGTCACCCCGTCACTCTTCATTCGCATCACCACGTACCTTCCGATACACAGTCGAGGGAGTATCGGGACTTCTGATGCCAAACCTTGAGCCATTTTTTGCGATCGCACCAAATTGATACCGGCCGGTGTAGCCATCGGCAGCCCGTCCATTGCATGGACCGGCCTCAGCTCATCGGTATCGCGGTCTCCATGGTCGCCAACCCATTCCATGGTCGCCAACCCATTTCAGTTGGAGCGCAAGCGAATCGGTTCCAGCTTCGCTGCTCCTCCCGCTCCACCTTGCGGCTTTGTGTTAACTCTGCAGCTTTGCGTTTCTAAATAGAGGCTTGCATTTGCAACTGAATGGACCAGCCTTGTGGCGCGACGCCCGCACAAGGTCGCGCTGTCATCACGATTCTTTTATTTTTTCAGAACCCATGAATCCAGCATGTCATCCACCTCGAAACCATTGATGATCGCAGCGTTCACCATCGTCAAAAGAGAATTTGCCATTCAACCAACCTGATCAATGAAGGGTCAAGTCATGAAAGCCATAAACCTGTTGCACATATTGCCATTGCTGTTCGCGCTCCTGATGCCGAACTTCGTCGCTGCAAACGATGATATCGTCACGACGGCTGCCAAAAACGGATCGTTTAACACGCTGGTCAATCTGCTGGTCGCAGCTGAGCTCGACGATGACCTTCGCGGCAAAGGACACTTTACGGTGTTCGCTCCCACCGACGAAGCGTTTAAGCATCTTCCCAAAGCGACGATTGAAGCACTTCTCAAATCAGAAAACGCAGAGCAGCTTCAAGACATTCTGAAGTACCACGTTTTGACGCGTACGCTCGAAGTTCCCAAACGGAACAACCATCCACTCAAGTCGGCGAAAACCCTCCAAGGCGAATTGGTCCGGTTTGATCGCGAAGGCACCAAAGTCAAAGTCAATGAAGCCAACATCGTGACGCGAAACATCCGTTGTTCCAATGGCATCATTCAAGTCATCGACGCTGTTCTGATGCCGCCCAAAAAAGACAACACGATCGTCGGCGTGGCTTCCGCAGCTGGCGATTTTAAACTGTTGCTCGCTGCCGCCAAAGCTGCAGGGCTAGCCGAAGCACTTGGTGGCGAACAACCATTGACGGTGTTTGCACCGACCGATGCAGCCTTCAAAGCACTCCCCAAAGGTAAGCTGGAAAAACTGCTCAAACCTGAGAACAAACAGCAGTTGGCCAACCTGCTCAAATACCACGTGGTCTCAGGAAGTTTTGAAGCCAGTAAATTGATTGGTTCGGGGCAAGGAGAAACGTTGCTCGGAAACAAACTGGCGTTTGGTATCAAGGATGGCCAGTTTCAAGTTAACGGGGTCAACGTGATTAAAAACGACATCGCAACCGACAACGGCATCATTCACGCGATCGACCAAGTGTTGATGCCACCCACTGATTACGATCGCGAAATTACGATCTCTGCCGATTGGAAAACACCTGTCCGTCGGGATGGCATCGTCGCTCGCAAGATCAAAATCCGAGTCACTGGCGGGGGAAGCGTCCGGTTAACCAATATCCAAGCCGAGGAAATTGAAACTTCCATTGGAGGCGGCGGAACTGCTCAACTGGAAGGTACCGTCGGCAAACATGTCGCTCGGGTCAACGGCGGCGCCGTGTTGCGAGGAAAAGATCTGGTTTCCACGAACACCTCCATCAATGTTAATGGTGGCGGAATCGCCGAAGTCAATGCAACGAAGAAGCTCACGGCAAGTGCCAATGCCGGTGCACGGATCAGCTACGTCGATACAGGCGCTGAAATCGAAAAGCAGATCAACAAGTACGCCAAGTTTCAAAAGATCACTCATTGATTGACTCAATCTGATCGCTGGACAAAACGAACAGCATTTTCGAAAGTTGTTCATCAAGTTTCGACCGCATCGCAGTTACCACTGTCGGTGCGGTTTTTTTATGCGATCAGCAACCAGCGACACTGCTGCTTTTGAATCAACGCGTGCGGATTCGCACATTAAAACCTGACGATTACGTGAGATCGGCTCGGAATTGAAGATGGGTAGGAACGGCGATCGTTAAAGGTGCTGTCACGAAAATTGAACGAATTGGGTCGTTGCGTCGATCACTTCAGTGAATAAGTCTCACTAAAAAAAATCGTCTCCGTCATTTTCTCGTGATGTAAAGCCCATGTCCCAGACCACCTTCAACTCACTTCCCATTTGGGTGATTCGAACCGCAGCCACCATTGGCGCTATTGCCCTCTCATGTAATCTGTCTGCACAGCAAACGGCAGTCCCAATCGTTTCGAGCTCAAGCAGCAACATCGGAGCGACCAATGCCGGCACAACGACCCATTTTGCGTCGCCTTCTTACTTCGATTCGGTTGCAAGTTCATCCGCGTGCGGCAACGGTTGTGGTACTACTCAAACGTGTTGCCAATCAACAACGGCTTGCGACGATGGCCTGTTGGGCTACGGCATTCTCAAGCGAAGTGATCATGAATTTGATCGGTTTATCAGTCCGATGACCAACCCCGTGTTCTTCGAAGATCCCCGGAACGTCACGGAAGCCAGGGGCATTTTCTTCCAACACGAAGTTCCTGACGCTGCGGGAGCAGGTGATGTCCAGTTGTATGCGTTGCAACTACGAGCGAGATTGAGTGAGAACGTCTCCTTGATTGCCACCAAAGATGGCTACGTAACTTCGTCAAACCCACTGGTGAATGATGGTTGGGCTGACTTGGCTGCAGGTTTGAAGTTCAACCTTCTTCGCGACGTCCAAAACCAGAAGCTTTTGAGCGGTGGGTTTACTTTTGAATTTCCAACAGGTGAAGCCAGCGCGTTGCAAGGCAATGGCGATGGCGAGCTAAACCTTTTCCTGACCGGTGGGACGCAGCTCGGCAGTCGTTCTCATTGGCTCTCTGCAGCCGGTTTTCGAGTTCCGTTGAACTCCAGCGACGAGTCGCAAAGTGTCTATTGGTCAAACCACTTCGATTACGAAATCCGCAGAGGTGTCTATTTTCTGGTTGAAGGAAACTGGTATCACTGGACCAAGTCAGGACAAGATGGCCCAATACCTGGAATTGAGGGGCTCGATGTCATCAACCTCGGCTCGCCTGGCGTCGCGGGCAACGACATTGTTACTTCGGCCGTTGGCATCAAATTGAAGCCAAGCGGCAATCAGGAAATCGGGCTGGCGTACGAGTTCCCGCTGACAGCACGAGAAGATATTCTTGAAAACAGAGTCACCGTTGACTGGATTTTTCGATTCTGATTCGGCTGCAAGCGTTTACGCGACGTTGCTTGGTGACTCATTGATTACAAGCGAACGGACAACAGTTCGTTCGCTTGTTTGTGTTTATGACTCGTCGTCCGTTATCGTTCGTCTTCGGCAACGACGACCAATGCATCACCTTTTTCGATCGTGTAAACGGTATTCTTTTCCGGGATCAAGGTAATGCCATAGTTTTCATCGGCTTCGGTTGACTTCTTGCCAATTTTGATGCCAATGCAAACTTCCTCGTCACGCTTTTGAGCGACGCCCATCAAGTCGGCAAAGGAAACCGTTTGCGGCAACGAATCGAAATACAAATCGATTGGTTTGACGTAAATCTCTGAACCATCCTCCTGGAACAGGTCGTCGTAGACCAACTGAATGTCTGGCTCTTCGCTGATCTGTGCCAGCAACATGGAGACAAGCCGATTGGAGATGATGAAGTCGTTGACACCCGCTTGATGAATCAACGTCTGATTATTCGAATCCAACACCTCAGTAACAACTTTGGTTTTGATTTTAGCGCCGTCAGCAATCAACGAATTCTTCATATGACGTAACAGCAACAGGACGACAATCGTCTCAGAGTCGATTCGCTCGGCATTGCCATCGGTGCCAATATTCTGTGGCAAAATAATGATGTCGTCGTAGTTGAACGGTTCCAACAACGCCAATTCTTTACCGTCGAACGGATTGGTCGTTACCAAAGTAATCTCGAGATCGTCAATCTCTTCATTAAGGGCTTCAATCTCGGCTCGTTTTTTCGGGGTCGGTTCATGGAGAGCAATGACCACCTTCGATCCTTCATTAACGTACTCGGCGTACTCCGAGATGATGATCGGGGCCTTGGAGCTCCAGCCCAGCATCAACATTTTTTCCTGTCCCAATTCGATGCGTAAGTCGGGGATCGACAAGTCGCGGGAGGTGGCGACCGGGTCCTTGACAAAATCGATCGTCGAATCGTCTTGAGCCACGATCAGAATCTCACAGCCATCTTCGAGGATGGTGTCCAAGGAGGGGCGGATTTGTACGATTCCTTCGGAATCGCGAATGCCGATCGGGACGCCGTCGGGAAAATGGAACTGCGATTGAGCAAACGTAATTCCATTCCATTGAGCTTCATAAAAATAGAGTTCACAGCCTTCGAAGCTGAGCAACTCTGCATAGACCACCGACAGCCCCGACGTACGTGACGTTTGCACCATCACCTTTGCCAAGATCTCTTCGGAGTCGATCACCTTGACGCGACCCGGCACGACACCGAGCACCACTTCGCGGTTTCGCGCCAGGAACAGTTCACAGACAATCGGAAAGTCAGCGTCGGGAGCCGTCGTTTCGAGTGCCAGCACGACTTTGATTCCGCGGGCATCGCTGGCCACCTGTTGGGCATGCGTCGCATTGTCGTCGCAATTGGCCAAGACGATTACGCTCTTGCAATCTGCGACACTGACATGAGTCAAGCTTTCTGGCGAGGCAGGGTTGCCCGTTCGCGTGACGATTCGCAACGTGCCTCGATCGCGAAAGTTTGAACGCAAATACTCATCCATCCAGGGCTTGTCTTTATCGGCCATGATGACAACCACAGCATTTTCTTCCGCTTCGTTCGCTTCAACAAGTTCGCGGAGGATCTCGGTGACGCGTTGATTCCAACCGACGATCAACGTGTGATCTTCTTCGAGCACACGACTGTGCCCCTGTTTTAGATTGGCAATGGCATTGTTCAGAGCGGTCGTCAACGTTGCGATCAACGTCGAAAAAATCACCACGCCCGTGAACCCTGCAAGGATTGCGGTGATTTTGAAACCGACATCAGACTTGTTGTCCTGGTTCATATTGCCAGGGGCGGTCAGCTGTAAAAACGCACGCCAAACTTGCCCACTGAAAGTGAGTCCGGAAGGATCATTGGGGTCGGCTTCATGCGGAATCAAGTACAGTAAACCGAGACGCAACAACCCAATCAAAATGAAAGCCGACAGAAACGTGACCAGCAGCGACAGAAAGAGCGCGGAACTACCTTTGGCGAGATAGTTGTCGATGTAGTAATGAATGGCCTCACGAAAGCTGGCCTTTTTCTTTGACTTCTTTCCAAAAACCACCGAGGGTCTCCTGTTTGGAAATTTTAACAAGACTCGAACTATAGCAGCAACGGTGTGGCAACGCACGTCATTGGCTGTACCAAAAGCCTAATCAAAGTTGAACTTTGACGGTGGTAGCGGCCAAGATTTTCCCGACTTTGCCGAACAGGGGACGCATGTGTTTTATTCAGCTTCTCGGCAGTCGGCGCAAGGATGAAAATGGATGCAATTCGTCAGAGTTCGTCTACAATCGACCGCAGTCAGAAACTCGGAGGCTTATCAAACAACCCATGGCAACTCTCTCCTTTGCTTGCCCCAAGTGCAATCGGAAATTCGATCGAGTCAAACCTGAAATGGCGGGTTCCAAGGTTCGCTGCAAATGTGGCTACGTGTTTCGACTGGGCCCCAAAAAAGAGAAGCCGCAAACCGCACGATCGATCAAAGCGAAACCCGCCGTTGCCAAACCGGTTGCTGCCAAACCTGTCAGCGCGAAACCTGTCAGCGCGAAACCCATTGCTGCCAAACCTACTGCTGCCAAACCGGTTGCTGCCAAACCGGTAGTCGCAAAACCCATTGCAGCCCCGAGCCTGCCGGCGACAACTGCAAGCGATCAAGTAGCCGCTGCGCCAAGTGCATCTGCGGCTTCCGTTGCCGCAAAGCCTGTTGTCGATCCACTTTTGGAAACCCGTCCGGCGGGATCCAAGTCGGTCACTGCAAGACAGCCGACTCATAACCCATCGGCAGATTCGACAACTGAAAAACAACGTCCTGCGACTCAAAAGGCAAAGGCCCGTTTTCGGGTGGAACCAGAGCAAGCACCAGCCAACAAGCTTGATTCGAGCGGCACCGATGATGTCGATCGTTTGATTCAGTCAGTTTCTGACGTGGAGGACGATAACGCATCGGATTCATTTGCCAATTTTGAAGATTCTGGTGAGTTGGATCAATTGATTGCACAATCCAACGACGAAGTGGCCACGCCTGCTTCTGTGCCTCCCAGCATCGATGATGTCGATGCTCTGATCGCTCCACTAGCCAGTGACGCACGAACAAACAATCCTCCTTCCTCGGTCCAATCCCCAACCATCGAAGCGCAACCGATTCAAGATCATTCGGTGGATGATCTGATTGGTGCCACTGCCTCGACGAGTCTCAACGATGATGACGAAGTGCTCGCGCCACTGATAGATGACGATGACGTCTTGGCACCACTGGTCGATGATGAAGAAGATGTCTTGGCACCTTTGATTCCAGACGATGAACTGGCACCGATCGTTGATAACGCCATTGAACCTGAAATTCTCGATCCGATCATCGAACCAGTGATGCAAGCAAACTCGGTTCAACCGACCGTGATTCAGCCGACTGTCTTGACCGCAACTCCCGTGGTTGGGTCTGCGGTTCCTGTTGCGCCCGCTGCTCCAGCAGTACCGACGACGCCGGGATTGGGAAACGCCGACCAGAGTGGTTTGCAACCGTTAGTCGATCCTGCTACCGGCGGCCTGCCCTATATTCCTGATCCACAAGGGACCGCAGCAGCGACCAGCAACCCTTATGCGACCAGTGGTCCTCCAATTACAAATAATCCGTATGCTTCGCCGCCCAGCACGACCGCTGCTTCATCAAAAGGAGCTCGATCCAAGCGAAGTCGGTCGAGTGGAAATCCAGCGGCCATTATTGCTCCGGGTGTCGCGCTTATCGTCGTTGGTGCGATTGGCTTGATTCGCAACTTCGTCATTTCGATTGGACTATTTGCCATCCTTGGCTCGAATCAGGTCCCGCAAGAGATCCGTGATGAACGGGTGTATAACGGTGCGATTATGGTCGCGATCGGAATTCTTGTGTTCGCGCTCGTTATGTCTGTGCTGGCGCTCATCGGCGGCATTTGCATGACAACTCGAAAGGGGTACTCATTGGCGATTGCTGGCGCTATTGCTGCGGTCATCTCGGTCGGGTACTTCTCCGCGATCGGAATTCCGTTGGGGACCATCGTGGGGATTTGGGCAATTGTCGTACTCTGCTTGCCCGGTACCAGAAAAGCATTTGATTGACCGCGATGAATTAGTTTGACATTTTGTTGACCTTGTTGACTTTGGCGAGCGATGGTGAAAACAATCTTCAGCCATGCAGCCTGATCTTTACTCGTTCGAACTTCGGTACGAATCGTTGTCGCACAATGTTCCCCAGGTAGCGCGTTTTGCCCAAAACGCCACGTCAGTCAACTGAGTTTCGAAACTGACATTTACCGACTTGAGCGAAATCTCTACCGTCCGCGGAAATTCTTCAATTTCGAGTTGATTTCTTTCGACCGCGAAATCACTTTTTCGAATCATTAGCCCGATCGAGAAACCATGGACGATCGCCATCTATCCCAACTTATCTCATCGCCCCAACCAAGTTGCCCGCATGCCAACGAATTGAGTCGGATGTCGGGTAAACCGCTCCAAGGTTTGTTGATTTTCTGCGCCGTTGTTTGTGTGGTCTTTTCTGGTTGCCGGCCGGTCAGCAATGCCCCAGCTCAACGCGGGCCTTTCGGGTTCAATCTGCCACGAATATTTGGAAACGGTAACGGATCCCAGGTTGCTCAAAACAATCGAAGCAATCCATTCTCAGGTTTTCCCAGTCTTGCCGGGCGGTCACCAAACACTAACTCGTCGGGATTCTCCAACGCAGGTTTCTCAGGTTTCTCAGGTTTCAGTGGGAACAATGTGTTTGGATTGGGAGGAAACTCAAACCAACCCGCTTCGCCGTTTTCGCTGCCCAACGGCAATGACAAGAATCCAAACAACGCTTACGCGGCCGCTGCCTCTGAGTTCAACAATTTGAATCAGCGAATTACGGCTTACGATACCGATAACCAATTGCTGAACACCGAACTTGCATCCTTGAAGCAGCGTTTGGGAATGGCCGACCAGTACAGCACGACGTTAAAGCAACAACTGGCCGACACAGAAGCCCGAGCCCGACAGGCGGAACTCGCGCAGCAATCCTCTGCACAGAAACTTGCTGAAGCTCAGTCGGCGATCGCTCAACTTCGTCAAAACGGGACGACAAACCAACCGCGTGGGCAGTTTGCCAGTTCCAGCGGAAGCTTGCCGAGTCAACTGCCTGCTGCAACCCTCAATGCAAACAACTCGTTGGCTCGTCGATTGGCCGACATTCAGATTCCGGGCGGACAAGCAAGGCTCGATGGCGACGTGATTCGCATTGAGTTCCCTTCCGACCGATTATTGGTTCCTGGGCAACTGCAAATCCAACCCGCTCAATTACCGCTGCTGCAAAATATTGTCGGGACGGTTCGGGAGAACTTTTCGAAACAGATCATCGGCATCGAAGCGCACTGGGACAACACACCTTTAAATCCTGGGAGTATGTCGCACCATCAGTTGACCTCAGGCCAGGCGCTCACCGTTTTCGACAGGTTGGTCGCCATGGGAATCCCCAAAGATCAGCTGTTCACCATGTCGATGGGGAGCAATCGTCCCCGTTATGCTCAGCAAGTCGTCAATGGTATCCATCCCAATCGTCGCGTTGAATTGGTCATTTACCCGGAGACGTTTGACGGTCGCTAGGTACAACGCGCCAAGCCAACCGAATCTGGATCGACTTGGTTTGAAACGTCTCAACATTTCGGCGTCCTAATCCTCGTCAGAAATCTCTGCACCGCCGAACAGCCCTTTGATCCACTGAAGTCCCAGCAGCATGACGCCTAACAGCGCCGTGCATGCCAACAGGATATACAACAGAATCACACCCAGGGAAAACAGCCCTTGGGCAGCAGCTGGCCAAGTTGTGCCCCAACGAAAAATCAACAGAATCGCCCCGCCACAGAGGTAGGGCCCAAATGGTAATTCCTGGCTGCCCGTGGCGATGATCTGAATGACTAACATGACGACGATCAACACGACCGTGTAAACAAACGCCAACAAGGTTGCTTGCCAGCCCAACGTCGCGCCGATCATCGCCATCAACGTGACATCGCCAAACCCCATCGCTTGTCGGCCCATGGCCATCGTGCCAACGATCCGGATGGACCAGATCATTCCGCCACCAAATGCGAGACCGACCAAAGATCCGCAAAGCGATTGCCAGTTTTCGTCGGCCAAAAAGCTCCAGCCTGTGACGATCGCCAACCAGCCAACCACCAACAGTGCCAACAGGGCTCTGGAAATCATCGGCATCGATCGCGGGGTCGTTCGGACGGCGCAAGTCGTCTTGCGACGGGGTCGAACAATATGCGCGCACATCAGACGTGTCGCTTTAATCCAGCCAACGTCAAAGGGAGAAAGTTTCGGCAGCAATGCCCAAATCCAAATCGCAAATATGACCAGCGCAATGGCCAAGACGATCAGTTCCTTGCCCGGCAGGGTGACTTCATCGATGTTGGGTGATAGGTAATCGATCGGGCGGAGGGCCCACTGAAGGTTCAGACTGACCACTTCCGGAAGACGTGACGCGGGAGCCAGCGCGGCAAACGTCAATGCGAACAGCGTACCGGGCACCGTGATCATGTCAGGGATTGTGTGCTCGTCAAAATCGATAAACGTGGCGATACACATCAACACAATGATCGGAGTTAACAGTCCGAACCAAGTGTAAGTCAGCAACGGTTCGATGTCCGGCGCCGAAGGGTGTGAGATCAAGCCTCCATCAGCTAACCAGAAATAGAAGAACGGCACAAAAATTGTCAGTCCGATTTCGATGAGCATCGGGCGGAGCCAAAAGAAACGCCCGTAAAGCGACTCGTCACGTCGCCGTCCGATCCATCCGACAATTGGGATACGATCTGTCGATTGTCGTGGCGATTCCTCTGCATGGGGTGGTTGCCACGGACTGATGGGACGAAAGAGAATCCAAGTCCAACTGTAAATCGCCCAATTGGCAAAGATACCCGTGGCCAAGCCAAGCAATCCAAGAACGAACAGCTGAATGGCAAACGGAAGGTTTTCAAACATGAATCTTGATTACAGTTGGCAGTGGCGAAGCATTCAAAGAATCAACCGTTCCCTTGATCATCGGCCAACCACTGCGCAATGATCCTGGCAACTCCAGAAGGTTTGACCATGTCGACATCGACTGTCATTTCCGCACACGATTCATAGACGGTCGAGCGTTTTCTGAGCATGGTTTGGACCTCATCGCGTCCGCCTTGGGGAGTCAAGTTGGGACGTTGATTGGAAGATTTTGGATCCGACTCAATCCGCTCAATCAAAGTGTCATCGGTCGCCCGCAACCAGATGACATTTCCTTTTCGTTTAATCAGCGTGCGAATCTTTTCGACCGTCGGTGCACCACCACCAAGGGCGACCACGACTTTGTCTTTCTTCTGGCAAATTTCTTTGACTGCGCTGGCCTCGAGTCTGCGGAAGTATTCCTCGCCCTGCTCTTCAAAAATATCAGCGATGGTTTTTCCAGTTGATTTTTCAATCAAGTCATCAGTGTCATAAACTTTCCAACCCAGCGACTTGGCCAGCACTTTCGCCACCGAAGATTTGCCGGCCCCGCGATAACCAATCAGGAAGACACGTTGTTGTCTGACAGCGCCTTTTTCTTTGTCCTGTTGACCGCGATAGTACTTCGCCGGGCTGGTCGCACGTTTCAATTCGTAACGGAATTTGTCGAGGTCTGCAGGTTTTCCGGTAAACAGTTCGAATTGTTCTCCCGCCTGTCGCACAAACATATCAACACCGGTGATCGTTTCGCATCCGGCTTTCCGCGCTTCTTTGATAAACAGCGTTTGCTCCGGATTGTAAATCGTGTCAAACGCGATCGTGTTTTTGTCAAACCACTCTGCGTCAAATGGCGACTCGTCCATGTTGGGATGCATGCCCACAGGCGTGCAATTGACTAACACGGATGTTTCAAAGTTCGCGCGCGTGGTCCAGTCGATCGAATCGCATTTCAATGAATCCGCCAACGCTTCTGATTTTCGATAGTCGCGACCGCAGATGAAAACCTGAGCGTTGCGTCGTTTAAGTCCAAAGGCGATCGCACGAGCGACACCGCCGCTTCCTAGCAGCGTAAATTTTCGATTGGCAAACGGCTCCTCATCGGGGCGAACTTCTACGAGCTTGTTTTCGATGCTGGTCATCGCGGCGCTACAGTCGGTGTTGAACCCGAATGCGTTGACATCTTCAAAAACGATTGTGTTGGCGGCTTTGATTCCGGCGACGTTGTCGTCGAGAACATTGATGCTTTTCAGGCAACGCTCTTTGTGTGGAATCGTTACGCTCAGTCCCTTGATTCCCATTTCCGGACAGATCTTGATGAATTCATCCAGGTATTCTTTGGGAACGCGGAAGGGCATGTACAACATGTTCAATCCGAGTTCGCGAATCACTGCGTTGTGCACGACTGGGCTAAGGCTGTGGGCGACCGGGTCCGCAATGACGCCCAAAATGACGGTGTCTTCGTTGATTGAATCGTAGCAATAATCCTCACGCATCTCCTTGAACGAGAGTTGTCCCGGTGCCATCTTGCGATCGGAACTGAACGTCGCGTAGGTCATCGGTGCTCCGGCGCGGCCGCACAGCACGCGCGACGTTAACCCCATGTCTCCCATGCAAAAGGCGGTCGTGGGGATATCAGAATCGCGGCACAATCGCAACAACTTGATGTTGTCGATTGGATTATTGGCCATTGTGGCAATTTTGATGATGTCCGGATCGAGTTGCGAGATTCGATGATGAATCTCTTCGATGTTGTCCGGAGTCTGCTCGAAATTGTGATAACTGATGATTCGTTGAGTGTTGCCGTATCGAGGAATTTTGTCGGCAATATCCATCTCAAGATCGACATAGTCTGCCCCATCGGCAATGGCCGCACGCAACAGCATCTGGCGATCGGATTCCGAGCCTTCCCAGCGTCCATGTTCCTTTTTTCGCCGACACGTCGCCACAACCGGGCATTGGCGATCGTCGAGAAGGCGACGCAAATTGACTGCACGCCGAATATAGTCCAAGCGCAACTCCACCAATTCGGCACCCTGTTCGGCAAGGTGACGATGTTCAGCGATCATCATTTTGTGTCGGCCGCGGCCAACGCTAACGCAAATCATCGAGTCAGTGACTTTCAAAAAACAAGGGATGCCTCGGCCCGACCGTGGTTCGTCTCATTTCCCCAAACCATCATTGTAACTGATCGTAACAACCAATTGGGCAACTTGAGCCAAGCCCTAAAGTCTACGATTTGGCGAATAAGTCGTCGCGCAACTGCTCGCTACAGGAAAATTCGCCATGGTTTGGCTAGATCCGCTTGAACCGCCGATCCAGTTCTTCCCGAGAAAACACTAACGAGGTTGGGCGACCGTGAGGACAATGATGTGCGTCTTGGCAAAGGTCTCGGTGTTCCAGGAGTGCAGTAATTTCTTCGGGAGTCAGTTTGTCCCCCGCTTTGACCGCAGCTTTGCAAGAGATCATGTGCAACAACTCGTCGACCAGATCACGCTGGTCAATCTCCTTTTTTCCATTGACCAATTGATCGATGATTCCTCGCAGCATCTCCGCTGGATTGTGGTTGGCCAGCATCGCCGGGTAGGCAGTGATCAAGACGGTGTCGCCTCCAAACGGCTCGACATCGACGCCAATGCGGGACAATAACTCCGCATGTTCAAGGATCAATCCCGCTTCGGCTGGTGGCAGGGTCACTGGTTCGGGAACCAAAAGTTTTTGTGACTCAAGCTTCCCGGCCAGAACCTTGTCACGAATCTGTTCATAGATGACTCGCTCGTGCAATGCATGTTGATCGATAACGATCATCCCTTCTTCGGTCTCTGAAATCAGATACGTATTATGGACCTGCAACGCTGAATAGGTTTGAGTCGGTGCCGATCGAAAGGGTGCTTCGCCGGAATCATGACGCGTAAAACTCCCCTGCCCTGTCGTTTCGTTGCCCGGAGGATACGCCGGTTGGGGTCTGACAAATGGATCGGTTTGATCCGAATGCATCGATGGATTTCCACTTGCCGAAGGTTGCCGCAGCGGTGACGAGGCGAACGGATCCCGAGGAGCCTGGGTCCAGTCGCGAACGGGTGCCGGCGCAAATGAAATCTGAGATTGGTTCTCGGGTGCCATTGTGGCTTGACCCGCGACGCTGGTCGCCGATGCTCCCCCCGGAAACGGTTTGAATTGGTCAGCGCCTTCAACGCCTCGTGTCAGTTGAACTTTCGAAGTCAGATCGGTCGTCAAAAAACGATTGCGAACTGTCCCCAGCAGTTGACTGTAAACTTGACCTCCGTTTTGAAACCGAACTTCCAGCTTGGCTGGGTGAACATTCACATCGACCAAGTCAAAAGGCATCTCAAGTTTCAAAAAGCAGATCGGAAATCGACCTACCATCAGCAACCCGCGGTAGGATTCCGACAATGCGTGCTGCAGCGATCGATCTCGAATGTAACGCCCATTGAGAAACAGGTACTGCATCCGGTTGTTGGCTCGACTGACGGAAGGGTCGACAACAAATCCGGAGACGACGATTTCACCAGCTTCGTTTGAAACCGAGATCAGGTTGTTAGAGATTTCCGGACCAAAAAACGCGTCGATTCGATCTCGCCATGAATCGGTCGCCGGGAGTTGATGTTGTACTTTGCCATTGTTAACCAGTGTCATCTGGATTTCAGGGTGCGCCAGCGCTACACGGGTAAAGGCTTCGCTGATATGACCTTTTTCTGTCTGAGGCGTGCGTAAAAACTTTTGGCGAACGGGTGTGTTGTAAAACAGTTGACGGACCTCGATCGTGGTTCCGACTGGACAGCCGACTGGGGCAACGGGCTCACGATGGCCGCCGTTGACGACCATCTCAAAACCGCAGTCTTGGTCGGCGGTTCGCGACCGAATGAGCGTTTGACTGATCTCTGTAATCGAAGCCAACGCTTCACCGCGGAACCCAAACGTGCCAACTTTAAAGAGGTCGTCGGCGTCGACGATCTTGCTGGTCGCATGCGAAGTGACCGCCAACGTCAGTTGTTCCGTGGGTATACCAACGCCATTGTCGGTGACCCGGATCAGTTCGATCCCACCCTTTTCGATGGAAAGTTCAATCTGAGTTGCGCCGGCGTCAACGGAGTTTTCCAGCAGTTCCTTGACGACGCTTGCAGGTCGCTCGATCACTTCGCCAGCAGCGATTTTGTTGATCACGCTGGCGGAGAGTTGTTGAATGGGGTTACGCATGTCCGGTCCGTCTCACTTTAATTCGTACTTATCGATTAACCGGTAAAGGTTGCGTTCACTGATTCCAAGAATCGCAGCGGTTTCCTTGCGGTTGAAGTTGGCCATCTTCAAGGTTTCTTCAGTCGCCCATTTTTCAATTTCCTTGAGCGTCTTGCCAATCAAATCGGAGTCCTGATTAGAACCGTTTTTTGAACCGGTCGTAGCGTTATTGTTCGAGCGATCCTGTAAATCGGGAGAAAGGTCGTCGAGGTCGAGCATGTCGTCGAGGTCCATGACCACCATGCTCTCAACCACATTTTTTAATTGGCGAACATTCCCTTTCCAGTCGAATTTGAGCAGCCATTTTCGCAGTTCAGGCGTGAATCCTTTCGCGTTCCGTTTATGCGTCTTGTTCGCATGTTTGCGAAAGTGATCGGCTAACGGTTGAATGTCATCGCGGCGTTGACTCAGTGGATCGATGTGTACAGAGAACATGTTTAGCCGAAAGAACAGGTCACTGCGGAATCGGCCCTCTTCAATTTCCTGTTCCAGGTTTTTGTTGGTCGCGGCAAGCACTCGGACGTTGACCGGAATCGATTTGTTATCGCCCACACGTGTGATTTCACGTTCTTCCAAAACCCGCAACAGTTTGATCTGTGTCGGCATCGGCATGTCACCGATCTCATCCAGAAACAGCGTGCCGCCATTGGCGTATTCAAAGCGTCCAATCCGATCTGAAATCGCGTCCGTAAATGCCCCTTTTACGTGACCGAAAAGCTCGCTTTCAACCAAGTGCTCGGCAACCGCGGCAGTATTGATTCCGACAAACGGCTTTTTCTTGCGCGGGCTGTTCTGATGAATTGCCTGAGCAACGACATCTTTGCCCACACCAGTTTCGCCCGTAATCAAAACTCCGGCATCCGTCGGCGCGATCCGGCGCAACCGATCGACGACGGCTTTCATTGACTCACTGGCATAAATCAAGTTTTCAAAACCGAAGCGTTCGTCCAATCGAGAATGCAACAACGAGTTCTGTTGTTGCAGGCGGATCGAATCGGCAGCCTTGTTGACAATCGCTTGCAAGCGCTTCGGAGTGATCGGTTTTTCCAAGAAGTTAAACGCGCGTTCACGCATCGCTTCGACGGCACGGGGAACGGTCGCATGACCCGTGACGAGGATCACTTCACATTCCGGCTGCAAGTCCTTCGCTTTCTTGAGAATCTCCATCCCGTCGACGTCGTTCATCATCAAGTCAGTCACGACGATCTCATAGGTGTTGGCCTCCAGCATTCTGGCCCCTTCGGGGCCGGATGAGGCGCTGGTGCAATCGTAGCCAACTCGTTCAACGCTCTCGTGCATCGCTCGAACATGGTCCTTGTCATTGTCGACCAAGAGGACGCGGAGCGGCGGCAAGGTATTTTCTTTCTTGGTGGTCATGAAAGACATCATACAAAAATCAATATTTGCCGAGTAGCCGTCTGCACCCATCGTGAACACGGTTGTCACGTCGAATCTTCACGATTCGCTGATTGTTCGAAGTTCGACTTTCGACTCATGCCAACTTTTTGCTGCTCAACTCGGGCACCGATGACCGACAATACCCTCACTTGACCTGACGCGGCATTCGTAGGCCGGCAAATCCTCGTGCACGGAGGTGGTTGGACACCGGAGGATGCGAGCGAAGCGACGGATCGTTCCACGGCGGAGCGGGAAGGTTATTCCGATCGTGAGTGATGTCGATCAAAAAACGGTTGTTCAACCCACAAGAACACGGTTCAACCCATGGTTTTTGCCGAATCGATAAGGAAACCAATGGTTTCCCGCTGACGAAATTTCATCTCGCGGCAATAATAAAAATGGTCTGCTAAGTCACCCTTTCGATACTAGTTCTCCGCCATGAAACGAAGCTCCGGTTTTATTAAAGTCACGATCGCAGTTGCGGTCCTGTTGTGTGCATCCGTCGGAATCGGATCGCTGCTCTGGAAAACGTCAGGGCCGGACCGCATTGGTTCCGATGCGATTACGTTCTCGGCGTTTCGCGGTGAGTACATTTCTTCGGTCAATGAAGTCGGCGATATCGAAAGTTCCAGTAACTTTGAGATCAAGTGTCGTGTCAAATCACGAGGCCGAGCCGGAACCGCAATTCTCGAGTTGGTCCCTGAAGGAACGATTGTTGAAATAGGTGACTTCCTCTGCCAGCTCGACGATTCGTTGTTGCGCGAAGAATTAACGGAACGAAAGATCCAGGTCGCTCGTGACAAGTCGATGGTCATTCAAGCCGAAAGCCAGCTCGACGCGGCTCAGCGAAAACTTGAGGAATATGAAAAAGGTAGTTTCGCGCAGGAGATCAGCACCTTCGACGCGGCGATCAAACTGGCCAAAGAACGCAAAGAGCGAGCCGATGAAGTTGCCCGTCATAGTGCCACGCTCAATCTGAAAGGTTACTTGACGTTGACGCAACTTCGCGCTGATCGGTTCGCCTCGGAAACCGCTGAGAAGGACCTCGAGTTGGCGATTCAAAACAAAGACGTCTATCAACGCTTCACCCGAGACCGGATTCTCTCTGAATTGAAGTCCGAGATCGAGCAGCAAAAAGCACAGCTCGAAGCGTCAAACTACACCTTGGAGCTCAGTCGACAACGACAAGCTGAATACGAAAAACAGGTCGCCAATTGCCGCGTGACGGCACCTCAGGCAGGAACCGTCGTTTATGCGAATGAGAATGATCGCGACAACTCAGTCATCATTGAAGAGGGCGCCGAGTTGCGAGATGGTCAGCCAATCTTTTACTTGCCCGATCCGACTCGCATGCAAGTTGCTGCCAAGGTCAACGATTCGAAAATTAATCAAGTCAAAGAGGGGCAACGAGTCGCCGTTCGTGTCGATACCAATCCCGAAGAATCGATTGAAGGCCGCGTTCGACGCGTCAGCCCGTTTCCTTTGCCACGCCGTTATTATCAAGCTCCGATCGAATACGAAGTGTTTGTCGACATTGTCGAAACGAGCCCTTTGATCCGCAGCGGCTTGCGGGGCAAAGTTGAAATTTTTGTCGAGCGATTCGATGACGTGACGCAAGTGCCCGTGTCCAGTTTGGTACGCCGCAACGACCGATATTTCGTGTTGGTCAAAGACGACGCAGGCGTTGAACCACGACCTGTTGAAATTGGTTCCAACAACGAACGGTTTGTGATTATCAAACAGGGTATTCAACCAGGTGAAAATGTACTGGTCGATGCGGACAACTACCGAGACGACATCGACTTCGATTCCGTGATCAACGGGTAACTCAGATCATGGAACTTTTTCAGCTCTCAATTTGGAAACTGGGCATCAAGAGCCTTGCCTTGCACCCAATGCGCAGCGGATTGACGGTACTCGGTATCTTCATCGGCATCGCCAGTGTGGTCTGGCTTTTGGCGATCGGCGAAGGGATCAGCCAGACCGTCCAGAAGCAGATTGAAGAACTGGGGACGAATAACATCATTCTTCGTAGCGTCAAACCGGTGACCGAAGAGCTCTCTCAGGAGTCGATGGCTGTCTACGGAATCACCCGCGACGATTACGACGTGTTGATGCAAACGGTGCCTACGATTGACCGAGCCTTACGGATTCGAGACGCAAATCGGGAACTGTATTATGGTGAAACGGATCGTGCGATTCATTTTATTGGTTGCACACCTGAATACGACGATGTGATGAACCTGGAGTTGTTTGAAGGCAGGTTCATTGAAACGCAGGACGTGCTCAACGATGACAACGTTTGCGTCCTGAGCTATGAAGTTGCCAAATCGATTCGACCGATCGATTCGTGCCTTGGCATTGTGATTTTAATACGCAGTATGCCCTATCGAGTCGTTGGCGTCATGAAACCTCGTGGCATGCGAGCTGCGGTTGGCAACTCGCTCGAAGCACAAGACTTTACTGATGACGTCTACGCTCCGTTGACGACGTTCTGGCGTCGAATTGGCGATTGGACAATGGAGCGAAGTGCCGGTTCGCGGACCAACGAAGTCGTGCAAATCTCACAGATCACCTTTCGCGTGAAAGACATGAAAGACGTGATGACGACCTCGGCTGCGATCGAATCGATCATGAGTGATCGGCACGACGAGAAAGACTTTGCGATCGTGACGCCGTTGGAGTTGTTGGAACAGGCCAGGACGACTCGACTGATGTTCATGGCGTTCATGGGATTGATTGCGGCCATTTCTTTAGTCGTCGGAGGCATCGGAATCATGAATATCATGCTGGCGACGGTTACCGAACGAACTCGCGAGATCGGCATTCGACGAGCACTCGGTGCCAATCGTTCCGACATTATCCGACAGTTTCTGGTCGAAACGGTCGTGCTTTCGACGGTCGGTGGCGTCACCGGAATCATCGGCGGTTTGCTCTGTCCGTGGGTCGTTACCTGGATTCGAGAATTAACCGCGGCGGGGTTTCCCGACACGATGAATGCGCTGCCTGAGGCGGTTCGGGAAATGACACCGATCATCGTGCCAATTTCTATCCCGATCGCATTTGGAATCGCATTGATCGTCGGCATCGTGTTCGGCATCTACCCCGCCATACGTGCGGCAAAACTCGATCCAATCGAAGCATTGCGTCACGAGTAAACGACAGAGCGTTGGTCAATCGCAGCGTCTGGGACGTTGCTCGTTCCGCTATTCCCCTAATTCTCGGATGACACTTTGCTGTCAGTGATCGTTTTCTACGTTTCGCCGACGCGGCGCTTTCATGCAAGCCAAACGACATGGGAGCAGGTGTATGAATCGCCGCCGAGCATCGCGTGCTGCCAGTTAAAACCTGATTTCTACAAGTAAAGAGCTGGTTAGGATTGCAAGCAGCAAAAATTAATTCTGGAAACTTGTTGCAACCCCGTTTCTCAAACCATTACGATGAACAAGTGACGTCGGGCATGTTCGCCGTCGCCTGAGTCGCTGGTTTGCTCGCGACAACGCATTCAAAATTGAACGCGTTTCGTTTGAGCAGGGCACATTCATTAGAACAGGATGTCAACGAAGGGGCCACATGATTCACTTTACTTGCGATCGATGCCGCAGATCGATTGAAGATGACGAGCTGCGATTCTCGGTAACCATAGAAGTTCAGGTCGCCATTGAAAACGATGCCTTTCCATTTGAATCAACGGCGGATCAGTTGATTGAGCTGGAAGAAATTCTGCAACAGTTCGACGAAGAAGAACGCGAAGAGATCACCCAGTTCGCCTACCAACGACGTCAGTATGATTTGTGCTCCGATTGTCAGCGTGAATACCTCAAAAACCCGTTGGCCGTTGAAGCAATTTCTCGTGTCGGATTCAGCGAGAACTAACTGACAGCGGACTCAGCGATATCCTGCAACATGTCGCTTATCAAAACTGAATGTAAAAACACGCGAACCCAAGTTGGCCGTCGCAGAAATCCTTGGGTGTGGAGCTCGGTCGAATCGCTACCGAATTGCTAACGGATTGGTACTGAAAACGATTGCTACTGAAAAGCGCTTTTGACGTCTGATTGATTCAACACGACGATTGCCCAAATTCCAAACGGGATTCCCAAAATCAACACTGGCGAACAAATGGGGATGCAGGCCAGCACTGCTGCAGTGTAACAGCTGGAATAGCTAACCCCTCGAATCATGTTGATCGCGCCAAGCAACATGGCCAAGTGGATTGCGGAAATGATGACCAGCCCGAAAATGTTTCCAATGAACCGCGGGTCGTTTAAGTCGAATGTCATCAGTCCCATGGTGACTCGCAAAATAATGCCACCGAAAATGTTGGCAAAGCCGATGATGGTCACCACGATCAGGCAGATTGCAACCGGTCGCAATCGCTTCAACGGGTTTGGATCAGGACGCCCACTACCATATTTGGTGGGCGCATACGGTGACACGTTTTTTTGCGGAGAATTGTAGGGGTTGTTGCTATACGGATTGTTGCTCATCGTTGTCTATTTGCGTTTACTGGATTTTCGTTTCGTCGTAGACCGTTTTTTTGACCGCTTGGACTTGGTCGTTGAGTTTGGTTTCGATTTTGCTTTGGATGACTTGCCACTTGATTTTCGTTTTTTGGTGGCTGACTTGGATTGAGCCGTTTTCGAGGCACTTGTATTGGCCGACGACTTCTGACTGGCTTTCGTTGTCTTCTTTTTGCCGCTCCCCTTTTTAGTTGATCGCTTGTTTTGGGATTTGCTTGATTGGCGATCGCTGGACGCAGACGCACCTCGACGCGAGGCAGGTTTTCCTGAACGAGATCCTTTTCGTGTGTCATCCTTCCGCTTGCGTGACGAGCCGGCGCTCTGGGGCCGACGACGTTGGCTGTGATTTTCGAATTCGAATTCCAAAATTCGTTCGTCCGGATCAACGACGGCCACTCGAATGGTAACCACGTCGCCAAGCCGAAACAAATTGTTCTCTTTGTGCCCCGACATGGTGCGGGTCTCTTTTTCGAATCGATATGAATCGGATGGCAAGTTCTCAAGCGGAATCAAGCCTTCGGCAGGGATCTCGATCCCTTGAGCAAAAATGCCGAACGATTCGACGCCGGTGATCACCGCGTCCATCTTCTTGCCGACTTGATCCGCCATAAAGTTGAGCAGTTTGAGCTTGATCAAGTCACGTTCGGCATCGCTGGCCCTTTTTTCCAGATCGCTACAATGCTTGCCCAACATGGCCAGGCGTTCAAAATTCGAATCGGGACGCTTTCCATCGATGATATCGCCGACCATGCGGTGGATGATCAAGTCCGGGTAACGTCGAATCGGCGAGGTGAAATGGCAATAGTTGTTGCTGTTAAGCGCGTAGTGCCCGATCTCTTCAGGGCTGTAGACCGCCTTCTGCATGCTCCGCAAGACAGCGTAGTGGATCGCATGCGACTCTGGCATGTCCTCCGATTCTTCAACAACGCGTTTGACTTCAAAACGATCTTGCAACGAGCGGCATTCGATGCCCAGTGCTTGTACGAAGGAAGTGAGTTGTGTCAGCTTCATTTCCGAAGGCGACGCGTGGATTCGACGCAGATAGGTCAATTCCATGTCATCCAGATAGCGGGCGACAGCCTCATTGGCCGCCAGCATGAATTCCTCAATCACTTGATGGCTCTCGGTGTGGTCGACGGTATGTGCGCCGGATACCCGTCCATCATCATCGAGGTCAATTTTGACTTCCGGGAGAATCAAGTTGATTGCCCCACCCGTCATGCGACGTTCTCGCAGCTTCATCGCCAGCGTGTGCATGTCGCGAACGAGCGAGAATACTTGCGGCGTCAGCTTCTTTTTCCACGGTCGATCGTTTTCGAGATAGTCATCAATCTCCTCGTAGTTGAATCGGTGAACCGATTGGATCGCGCCTCGGTGGAGTTCGGTGTGAACGGGAATCCCTTCGTCGGTAAACTCAATGATTGCCGTCATGCAATAGCGAATGCGATTCGGCTGCAGGCTGGCAAGGTTGTTGGAGATGATCTCCGGAAGCATAGGGATGACTTTGTCAGGCAGATAGACACTCGTCGCCCGCGCGAACGCTTCGTTGTCCAAGTCGGATCGGTACGGGACGAAATGTGAAACGTCGGCGATATGAACGCCCAATTCCCAGTGTCCATTCTCAAGTTGTTCCAACGAAATCGCATCATCAAAATCGCGGGCAGTTTTTGGGTCAATGGTGATGACGGTCTTTTTCGTAAAGTCCGTTCGATTGCCGATCTCATTTTCATCAAACGCCTCCGCTTGCCGACGGGCGTCTTCGAGGACGCGTTCGGGAAATGCTTCCGGCAAACCGTATTGTCGAATGACGGTGGTCGTGTCGACTCCCGGTTGCCCCCGGTCGCCAAGGATCTCAACGATGACGCCCTCTCCCGGATCATACTCCGAAGGAAAGTTAGCCATCTCGATGACAACTTTATCGCCAACGCGGCCATTCTTGGCGCCAGCGTCACCGACCAGGATCGCCGAATCGAATCGGCCGCCATCGACTTTGACCATGCCCAGCCCGTTCGACTCTGCATAGGTACCAACAAACCGATGCGTGTATCGTTCAATGACTTCAAGGATGCGACCGGACGTGCGAGGCGAAGGGCCGCGGCTTTTGGAGACGCGAACTTTCACTGTGTCACGGTCGGCAGCGTCGAGTGTTTTAAGTTGAGGGACAAAGACGTCTTCTGAGCGATCGGTGACGACGGAGTCCAGCGGTGTTACAAAACCAAAGCCACCTGAAGCGCGGCGGAAGACGCCAATGACTTCATTGTCTTTCAGTTTGTTGTTCTTCTTGGGCTTTCCCGATTTGCCAGACTTTTTGTTATCCGGTTTAGATTTTGATTTTGATTTTTTGCCGGATTCAGATTCCGGTTTCATGACGAGATGTTTGGGGCCGTATCGAAGTCGACCTTTTTTGATCAGGCGTTTGATGCAACGTTTGACTTCACGTTCTTCGCCGAGCAGCTTCAGTTTTTTGGCAATTGCTTTTGGTTTTAGAGGTTGGTAATTCTCATGGAGAATGAGATCAAGGATGCGTTTTTCCAAATTCAGTTTTTCTTTCATAGGTTTAGTTTAGGTGCAATCGTGGCGAATCGAAAGGTCGCAAGTAGCGGCACGGCGCAAGCCGTCCGGTGACTCCCAAGTAGCGGCTCGGCGCAAGCCGTCCGGTGATGAACCTCGATGTCGACAACCCGGCCCGTGGAGCACTTCGAATCCAAGGGTTTGTCTAGATTTCTTCCAAGTGCATCGCCTTTGGGAAATTTCACCGGAGGGCTTGCGCCCAAGCGCTACATGCTTTCCCTTGTAGCGGCACGGCGCAAGCCGTCCGGTGACGAGCCTCGACGTCGACAACCCGGCCCGTGGAACAAATCGAATCCAAGGGTTTGTCTAGATTTCTTCCAAGTGCATCGCTTTTGGGAAATTTCATCGGAGGGCTCGCGCCCTAACGCTACATGCTTTCCCATGTAGCGGCACGGCGCAAGCCGTCCGGCGACGAACCTCGACGTCGACCACCCGGCCCGTGGAACAATTCGAATCCAAGGGTTCGTCTAGATTTCTTCCAAGTGCATCGCCTCTCGGAAATTTCACCGGAGGGCTTGCGCCCTAACGCTACATGTTCTCGGAAATTTCACCGGAGGGCTTGCGCCCAAGCGCTACATGCTCTCGGTGACGAACGTCAACGCTAACAACCCGGCCCATGGAGCACTTCGATCGGCTAACCCTTGAAGATTTTTCGGCCGATGTTTGGATGATAGACAGTCCAGCGACTCTCTTTGTTCGGGTCTTCTTCAATTAATTTTTCAAAGTGGTGAACCTTCGCGTCCAGCGTGTCCAAATAGTGCAGCGCCAACGCTTCGAGCGTCATTGGCATTTTCGGACTGCCAAATTCCAGCGTCCCATGATGCGAGACGACCATGTGTCGAATTTGATCGGCCAGATCCGCCGGAAAGGACTCACCCGTTTGAGATTCCACTTTGGAAATCATCTCATCGACAACCTGGACGCCTTGAACCAGATGCCCAATCAACTGACCGGATGTGCTGTAGCCCAAATCAGGCGAGTAAGTCAGCTCGCGGATCTTGCCAATGTCGTGAACAAACGCGCCGACGAGCAACAGATCGAGGTTGAGTTTGGGGTACCTTGGTCCCACTACCAGGCAAAGTTCGAGCAAAGAGAGCACGTGTTCGGCGAGCCCTCCCAGGTAAGCGTGATGATTTTTGATGCCTGCAGGTGCAGCGCGAAACTGCTTCATGAATGCTTCGTCGATCAGAAACGCGTCGACAAGATTTTGCAAATGTGGATCGCTGACGCCGCGAAGGATCTCAACGATACGTGCCAGCATCGTTTCAAGTTCGGTGTTGGACAGCGTCAGGAAATCGGCTTCGTCGATATTTGGGTCTGTCGACTTTTTGACTTGTTTAGCCAAAATCTGCATGTTGCCGTTGTAAAGCTGAGAGGCGCCCTGAACATGGACGTAGTCACCGTTGTCAAATCCATCAAAATGACTTTGATGAGCATTCCAGAGCATCGCGGTCACTGAGCCGGTTTTATCACTCAGTCGAACTTGCAAATAAAGGTTGCCGTTTCGATTGGTTCTTAACTGTTTTTCAGAAGCCAGAAAGATCTGATCGACGGTTTCACCATCGGACAATTGATTGACAAAACGGCGACTCATGGCGATTCCATTTGGTTGACCGCTGCTCGCTGGCGAACTCGACGCAGAAAGTGCGGATGGCGAACTTGGGAAGGCCAATTCAGATGAACACGATTTCAACCGAACGGCAGCCGAATTTTAGGAGCGGCGACGTTTTCCTGCAATCGACCCTTTCAAGACGATGATTCCCCGGTTTCTCCGACGCCACGGAAACTCTAAACTGTCCCAATTCCAGAAAATCTGTTTACAAACCGTCTCAAAATCGAAGTTGCAATGGCCAAAACTGCAATCACCCCCACTCGCGAAGAGGACTACCCAGAGTGGTACCAACAAGTCGTCAAAGCTGCTGATCTGGCAGAAAACTCCCCGGTTCGCGGTTGCATGGTGATCAAGCCATGGGGCTATGGTATCTGGGAAAATATGCAACGCGTTCTCGATCGGATGTTCAAGGACACGGGCCACGAGAACGCCTACTTTCCGCTGTTCATCCCCAAAAGCTTTCTTGAAAAAGAGGCGGAGCACGTCGAAGGTTTTGCCAAAGAGTGCGCAATCGTCACTCACCACCGACTTGAACCGGGTCCTGATGGTGGACTGATCCCCGCCGGACCACTGGACGAACCGTTGGTTGTCCGTCCGACCAGCGAAACGATCATCGGCCATATGTTTGCCAAGTGGATCGATTCCTATCGGGATCTGCCGCTGAAGATCAATCAGTGGGCGAACGTCGTGCGTTGGGAGATGCGCGTGCGACTGTTTTTGCGAACCGCCGAGTTTCTTTGGCAGGAGGGACATACCGCGCACGCGACAAAAGAAGAAGCTTTGGAAGAGACTCGTTTGATGTTGGACGTCTACGCCGACTTCGCCGAAAACTTTATGGCGATGCCAGTGCTCAAAGGAGAAAAGACCAAAGGGGAACGATTTCCTGGCGCTGAATCGACGCTCTGTATCGAATCCATGATGCAGGACCGCAAAGCACTTCAAGCAGGAACCTCTCACTTCCTTGGTCAAAATTTCTCCAAAGCACAGGAGATCAAATTTCAAAACGCAGAAGGTGGCGAATCGTTTGCCTGGACGACTTCGTGGGGACTCTCAACTCGCATGATCGGAGCGTTGATCATGACGCACAGCGATGACGACGGATTGGTATTACCGCCTCGCTTGGCACCAAAGCACGTTGTGATCTGTCCTGTGCTTCGTAAAGACGAAGACCGAACCACCGTGATGGAGTATTGCGAAAAACTGAAACAGGAGATTGCGGCCGTCCGTTACGACGATCGTCCAGTTGAAGTCTTTATTGATGATCGTGACATGCGCGGCGGCGAGAAGAAATGGTATCACGTCAAACGAGGTGTTCCTGTTCGGCTCGAAGTTGGCCCGCGGGATATTAAAAATGACGGTGTCTTTGTCGGGAGACGAGATCAACCGAAATCGACTGGGGTCCCGCGAGCTGAATTTATCGCACAGCTTCCCACTATCTTGGCGGAGATCCAGCAAGGCTTATTCGATCGAGCGCTCCAGATGCGCGAAAGTAACACTCGCGCGTTTGATTCCCTGGGCGAATTTAAACAGTTCTTCACTCCCAAGAACCAGGATCGCCCAGAGATTCATGGCGGCTTTGTCGAATGTCACTTCGTAGATTGTGATGAAACGGAAGAGATCCTCAAGCCGCTGAAAGTTACACCTCGATGTATTCCGCTGGATCAAGAACCGGTCGAAGGAACCTGTCTTTTCACCGGGCAGAAGACGACCTGCCGCGGCGTGTTTGGGAAATCTTATTGATCGTCGCAACAAGATCGAGAGACAACTATGGGGCAAACGCGACCAGCGAAACCGGTCATGTTGATGACGGCCATCTCCAGCAGCTACCCGGCCGCCATCGATTGGGCGATCGAAGAACTGCCGAAACACTTCGGACCGATCGGTTTGGTGGGTGAACGATTTCTGTTTGATCAAACTCGTTTTTATCAATCGACAATGGGGAATCGTATTGAAAAACAAATGGTCGCCTTTGAGCAGTTAATCGATCCGGCAGATTTGGCTGACGTCAAAAATCAGACCAATTGTCTTGAGCAAACGTATATCGATTCACATGATCACCCCTGTTCGCGTTCGATCAATCTGGACCCTGGATACGTAACGGAAGCCAAACTGGTCTTGGCAACGGTCAAAAACCGTGACCATCGCATCTATTTGCGAGATGGGATTTATGCCGAAGTGACGTTGTCGTATCACAACAAACAATGGAATAGCAGTCGCTGGACGTATCCCGATTATCTGTTGGACCAGAACATCGAATTTTTGACCAACTGCCGAGACCAGCTGAGGAAGAAAATTCACTCGGAATCGTAATTTCTCTGGTCGTGAAGCTCGTGAACGTCGACGAAGATAGCTGGCTGGCGACGAATGAAAGGTCATTGTTTTCAAGGTAAACGGTAAGGTTGCCATTTACCCATTTAGGTAAGCTGGGTATCCTTCCTGCAGGCACCCCTCGCCTTCCTGGACTGACATCGCCCGTCAGCCATGCTCGTTAATTACATCCCGTGATTCTGCTCCGTTGGTGATTCAGGGTCGCGGATCGCAAATTGTATTTCTGGCACAGTTGACCCCTGTGAGCGTGAAAGCAATGAATATGATCTGGATCAGTGGACGTTTACTTGTCGCTGGATTCGTACTACTTGGCGTCGCCCTCTCGTTGGGGTGGCATTCGTCAGCAAACTCAGTGTCTGATTCGCTGGAAAACGAAAGTCGTTTTTATCAAGAAACGGGCACAGCTCTTCCGCTAGCCAACCAGGCCAAGCAAGAGAAGGATCCGGTTGCTGGGAGTCTGGACGACGACAAGCTTGACCCCGAGACGTTGGTCAAGGATTGGGAAAAGCCCGACTTTGCGCTGTTTGTCACCGGTCGCCAGCATGGATATATGGAGCCTTGCGGATGCATCACTCTGGAGCGGCAAAAAGGCGGCTTGATGCGTCGTCATCGAGTTCAGACGACGTTGCAAGAACGCGGCTGGGATTTAGTCTCGATTGATGCAGGTAACCAGGTGCGACGATGTTTCGCCCAACAGCCAGTGATCAAGTTTGCCAAGACAGCCTTTGGCCTTTGTCGAGTAATGAACTACGACATGATCGGTCTGGGGCCTGACGATCTGAAACTGCCAGCTCTCGATGTCGCTCAACAGATCGACAATGTTTCCGTCAGTAAGAATCCTTTCACATGTGCAAATGTCGTTGTCATCGACCAAATGTTCTCCAACCGATTTGTTGTCATCAATCGAGGTGGCAAACGGATCGGCGTAACGATGGTCGTCGGTGACGAACACCGCGAAAAGTTTGATAAGAATCCGGACGAGATTCAAGTCATCCCCGCCGACCAGGGCCTTCAGGAAGTCGTGCCTCAGATGCGAGCAGCCAAGTGCGATTTCAACGTGTTGGTCGCATTCGCCGGACTCAAGCAATGCCGTGATTTCGCCAAAAAACATTCGTTGTTCAACCTCGTCGTAACCGCCGGTGGCGCTGGTGATCCAACCATGGAACCGGAGTTGATCGAATCAAACACGCATGTCACGCCGATGATTCAGGTCGGCGTCAAAGGGATGTACGTTGGTTTGGTCGGTGTCTACCAAGCGAATGGTAAGACGAAAATCAAATACAAACGAGTGCCGCTGACGCACAAGTTCACGGATACCGAACCGATGAAAGAAGTCTTCCTGTCGTACCAGAAAGAGCTGAAGAATCTCTGGCTGACAGGAGCACTCAAAGACATTACGCCTCGTGAACATCCAACAGGATATTCATTTGTTGGTTCTGCCGCGTGTGCCGATTGTCATGACGAAGAGTATGCGATCTGGGAAGATGGCGTCGATGGCGATGGCGGACCACATATCGAAGCAACCGACAGCTTGAAAGAGAATCCAAACGATGATCGAGTCTGGGTGCAGCGTCATTACGATCCTGAATGCATGAGTTGCCACGCGACCGGATGGAATCCACAAAATTTCTATCCCTACAAGACTGGTTTGGTAGACGTCAAAGCGCAAGAGCACTTGTATGGCAATGGTTGTGAAAACTGTCACGGCCCCGGGTCGGCACACGTAGAAATGGAAGAGGCTGCTGCCAAAGGCCCCGTCGACCAAGATCAACTTGCGGCCATGCGAAAACAGATGGTCGTCACGCTCGAGCAAGCTCGCAGCAACGCTTGCAAAGAATGCCACGATTTGGACAACAGTCCAGATTTTCTCGTCGAAGGTGGTTTTGACCGCTATTGGCCAAAAATTGAACACGGCGACTAAGCTCCAGCTTCGCCCGTTACCCTTCTCGTGTTTGGCCATTTATGAAAATTGAGCTGCGCAATGTGACCAAGACTTACGGTCGAGCCGCCAACCTCAAAACCGCGGTGGACTCGGTTTCCTGGGAGGCGGAGGGCGGTGAGATTTTTGGGCTTCTGGGTCCCAATGGCGCCGGAAAAACAACGATGATCCGCATGATGCTGGACATCATTCGACCCGACCAAGGCGAGATCTTGTTAGATGGTCACCCCGAAGGCAATCGGACGATCGAATTCAAACAACGAATCGGATACCTTCCCGAAGAACGTGGGCTCTACAAAAAACGTAAAGTCCTCGATGTGATGATTTACTTTGCGGCCCTCAAGGGGATCGATCGTTCGACCGCAAAAAAACGCGCCTTTGAAATGCTGGAGCGGTTTGAGCTAACCGATTGGGCTTACAAAAAAATTGAAGACCTTTCAAAAGGGATGAGCCAAAAAATCCAGATTGCCACGTGCGTGTTGCACAATCCCGATATCGTGGTTTTGGATGAACCGTTTTCAGGACTCGATCCCGTCAATGTCCGATTGGTTCGCGAAACAATTCACGATCTCAAAGGCAAAGACAAGCTGGTCTTTCTTTCAACTCACATGATGTCCGAAGTCGAAGCACTTTGTGATCGAATCTTTATGATCAACCAGGGGCGTCAGGTTCTTTACGGAAGTCTGGAAGAAATCAAAAAGTCATTCACCGAACATGAAGTCGTTGTAGATCATGACGCGGAACCAGAAGGGCTCAGCTGTGTCGCCTCGATCAAAACGTCACGAATCGGCAAGTGTGTATTTCTCCAGCCGGGTAAGACGCCTCATGACCTGATGGCAGAAATGGCTGCCGAACAACGGGCCTTCAAACGATTTGAGGAAGCCAGTACACCCATTGAAGATATTTTTGTTTCCGTCGTTCAAAAGGATGGTCCCAACGGTTCAGGATCGTTGGAAGCGGAATCAGAAACGTCGAAAGCTGAATCGCTCGAATCAGAATCAGCCGAAGCGTCGGTCGAGGATTCTCTGGTGGGCGGAGAACAGGAGTCCAAATGATCAAGACCATAGCGATCTATGAATTCCTGTTTGCGATCAAACGCCCGTCCTACTATTTGTTGACCTTTGGGATGCCGCTGATCGCCTTGGCCTATTTTGGGTTGATCATGTTGATCGTGCTGGCCAGTGTTCCGTCTGAGATTTCCAAAATGTCCAAGCCGGTCGGCGTCATTGACCACTCGGGATTCCTGACGTCGGCCGAAGGACCGCTTGCCGGTGCCGAGGTGGGGGAAACGATCGAGATGGAGACGGAAGCTGGTTCGGAATTGGATGCTGTTCCTGAACTCGAGCAGTTGCAGGTCGATATCGACCAGTTCGAGTTTCTTTCCAAACGAAAGGTCATGCTGTTGGGTGATCTTGATGCTGCAAAATCAGCTCTGGAAAATGAAGAAGTCCAACACGTGACAGTCGTTCCCCAAGACTATCTTGAGTCGGGTCAATTCCAGGTGTTTGTGAAACGAAGCCAGTTGTTGGGTGCCTCGTTTCAGAATCGATGGATCGCTGAAAGTATCGCCAAACAGATCCTCGATGGCACTGAGCTTGACGGCAATCAGGTCGACCGAATTCGAAAAAGTGCTGCCTCGGTCGAACATGAGATCGGCGACAACGGTGAGTTTGTCGAAGTCAATCGACTGACGAAAGCTTTTTCTCTGGGGATGCCGCTGGCGATCGCCGGGTTATTGGTCATCGCATTGATGATGAACGCAGGTTTACTCTTGGCGTCGATCGCCGAAGAGAAAGAGAACAAAGTCATGGAGGTCATCGTCTCGTCCGTTTCGGCGGATCACCTGCTATTGGGGAAGGTGTTAGGGATCGTGATGGCGGGCCTGTTACAAATCACGGTCTGGATGGCGATGGTCTCGTTTGTGCCGATGCTTTCGATGAGTGTTTTACAAGAGACATTTGAAGTTGAGTTCAATGTTGTCAATTTGCTGGTCGGCGGTGTGTTTGTGTTGGCCGGGTTCGTGTTCTACGGATGTCTGCTGGCTGGACTTGGTTCGCTCGGTTCAAATTACAAAGACTGCCAGCAACTTTCGGTGGCCGTCATTTTGTGCGCTTGTGTGCCCTTCATGGTGCCAACTGTGTTTATCAATAATTCAAATGGGCTGGTCGCCCAAGTGCTGTCGATGGTGCCCTTGTTTTCACCGGTTGCCATGATGGGCCGGCTCG
This sequence comes from Planctomycetota bacterium, assembly GCA_038534355.1. Taxonomy (GTDB): domain Bacteria; phylum Planctomycetota; class Planctomycetia; order Pirellulales; family Pirellulaceae; genus Mariniblastus. Next base: position 46,636 of record JBCAWX010000015.1, on the reverse strand, counting down.
GTTGTGGCGATGTCCCTTGGTGGGAAGTCGGGTTGTCGTTTGCGATTCTGTTGGCCAGTATTTATTTCGCGATCAAGATCGCCGCGAAGCTTTTCCGCGTCGGTACGTTGATGCAGGGAAAACGTCCCGGACCGTTTGAAATCTGGAAAGTTCTGACGCAGCCCTCGTGATCAGGCCAACCCGAGACGTGCGGGATTTCGGGGCGAGTCGCGGTTGCCGCCGAGCAAACCACGTGTCGTCCCTACGGGACGAAGGTTTGTAGGGGGCTGTTGTTTTCTACCAACATGTCGTCCCTACGGGACGTGGCTTCGCCAGCATGTTTTCTCTACGGGACATGGCTTCGCCAACATGTTTGGGAATGGTGAGCGTTGTGTCCCTACGGGACGAAGGTTTGTAGGGGGCTGTTGTTTCTACCAACATGTTGTCCCTACGGGGCATGGCTTCGCCAGCATGTTGTCCCTACGGGACATGGCTTCGCCAACATGTTTGGGAATGGCGAACGTTGTGTCCCTACGGGACGAGGGTGAATGGGGGGCTGTTGTTTCTACCAACATGTTGTCCCTACGGGACATGGCTTCGCCAGCATTTTTTCTCTACGGGACATGGCTTCGCCAGTTCGTTTTCCCTACGGGACGTGGCTTCGCCAGTCCGTTTGTGAAAGGCGAGCGTTGTTTCACAATCACCCGGCCGAAGACATGCGATAGCAAAGGGATGGCGATGTTCGGCGTTGTTTGACTACAGACCAAACGCCTTGTCCATGTTCGCGGAGATCTCTTTGAGGCGATTCATGTCGCCACCACCGACTTCCGCTGCGGCCCAACCGACATAGTTGATCTCCGACAACGCTTTGCGAACATCCGCCCAGTCAAGATCTCCTTCGCCGATCTTGGTGAACTTGTTTTTGGCTCGCGAAAATCCTTTCAGGTCCAGTTTGACGATCCGTTTTCCCAACTGGCGGATCCAGTCCCCCATGCTGCCGTATTTCCAATGGTTGCCAATATCAAACTGCATGCCAACCCACGGCGAGTTCAGTTCATCGACATACTTTACGAAACGGTCGGCCGTTTGCCCGGCGTCACCTTTGTGATCGTAAAGGAAATGATTCCAGACGTTTTCAATCGCAATGTAAACGCCCAATTCAGCACACAGCGGAAGTGCTTTGGCGATATTTTCCATCGACCGTTTCCAAATCTCCTCCTCAGGTCCGTCTTGTCCGTGCCCGATGACCAACAGTGCGGTGTTGCCATCGACGGCATGAGTGTCCCGGATTGCGGTTTGCAAGTCGGCTAACGCTTGCTGGCGAACTTTGGCATCCGGGCTGGAATGTCGAACGTTCCAATGCGTTGAACAAACGGTCCCATCAACCGGAAGGCCCGATTCCTCGATCGCTTTCCGGGTCGCCTCCACATCCATTCCTGGCGAGTTCATTTCGATACCGGCAAATCCTGCGGCTTTCGCAGCATTGAACTTGTCGGTCAACGTTCCAGGGACTTTAACCATATTGATCTTCAACGTCTTGAAAATCCGACCACTCAACGAAACGTCTGGCGCGGTTTCCTGCTCCTGCGATAGAGTCGTTTTTGGCAATCCAAGTTGGGTCCCGGCAACAGCACCCGCGATCAATAACGACTGTTTGGCAAATTGTCGCCGGTTTGTGGAAGATGGGTTGCTCATGGAGTTCACTCAGATTGGTAGGATTGAAATGGATGGACAAAAGCAGAATTAGTCCTTCTTCGCAGCTTCGTCGTTTGACGATTGATCTCCAGCAGGACCTGATTCATCTTGATCTTTGGGTGCGTCGGCCTCAGGTGAATCCTGTTTCTCGGATTCGCCCGGATCGGCCGTTTGATCTTCGTCGTTTTCGGATGCTGTTTCGACGACAGGTTTCACTGTCGAGATGTCCAAATCGGGAACCAGTTGATTGCAAACCGATTCGGAGACCAGGTATACCCAGTCGGCATGACGTTCATTGAAACTTGCGATCAGATTTTTACTTTCTACACTCATCTCTTCGCGGTCCTTGACTTTGCGCAAATATACTTTGGTCTCCGACTCGTCAGCAGCATCTGGTTTTTCGGGCAACTCCGGCAACAGAGACTCATCAAACTCACCCAGCAACATCACATACCGATTCAGTTCCGTTTGATCGGCAGTGGTCTCGGCCGCAATCGAGCCAAGCAGCAATTTAAACCGTACGCCGCTCTCGAATTTCAATTCCATCCGTCCATCGGAAGATTGAAACTGAGGCATGCCATTGTTGATTCCGGTGAACATAAAACCGACTTCTTTAAGTCCTTCAAAGTCGTCCGCTTGACCGGATTCTGATTCATCAAGGAACTTTTTGGCCAGCGCTTTTGTTTTCTTGCGAACATCACTGAACGAAACTCGCCGAATCGTATCACCCAACAGTTTCCATTGAGGGACATAAGTGTCGATTGGCACGGCGTCGACAAACTGGCCATCTTTGTTGGCGACTTCAAACGACGTGACGTTCAGTGGTTCTTGCGTTGGTCCCTGCAGGCTGACACGATAGATTCGTTCCGGTTCTTTGCCAAAATCATCGGGAGCAATCCGCTCGCTGGTGACTTCGATATTCAACGGCAACGGTATGTCGCGCAAACCGAACAGATTTGGATCGACCCATCGAGAAAAGTCAGTCGGAAACGCACGGGGGTTAAGGTTGATAACGTAGACTTTCGGTTGGCCCGGAATCGAAACGTAATGCTGGATTTCACCCAGCTGATTAATGTTGGATTCCTTGAGTGGTTTTCCTACGATCACATTGGCCAGGATATCGCCAGTTCCGTCTTCCACGATCACTTTGGTACCGAGTGCGGATTTGTCGGCAATGGTTGAAAACATAGCGGGGTCAACGACGCCGTATTCACGATGCATCTCCTGCTCGTCCGTTACCTCTTGGAGAATTTCGCGTTCGACCATCGCGCTAACGGCGACACTGTTCTGCCCGGCGTTGGTCACCGGGAAATATTTATGATCGGGCAACACCCAAGTATCACCCTTCCAACGGATCTCGACACTTTCCAATTTGCTCGTGTCTTCGTTGAAGCTGATGATCTTGAGTTTCCGCGCCTTCTGGATCTCATAGTCCTTGAACAGCGGTTGACCGACGACCTCGGATTCAGCGATCGCTTCTGGCCAAGGGTAGTAGTAGGCAGCCGTCATTGCCAAACCGACAGTGAACAACGCCATTATGATCGTTTTCAGATTTTGACTCATCGTAGTCTTTGGTTGATCGTTGTAATTATTTCAATCGTCGCGCTTTGGAGATGCCTTCTCGTTCACGTAAGCGTCCACGCGCGAACACGAACAGTCCAACCAGCAAAGGCGGGATGGGCGGGATGATCACGGCGGCAAGTTTGTAGTACCGTTGAGCTTCCTGAATCGTCTGTTCTGCTTCCAGGTCGATTTTTCGCTTTTCTTCTTGCCGCTTGTTCTCCAGTTCCTGACGCTTGTTCGTGAACTTGGTGGCCTGTTCGCGCCGACGTTGCTGTAACAGGTTTTGCTCGGCAGCGAGTCGTCGTGGATCGTATTTCCTTTTGGCAGTCTTTGCTTGGAGTGCCCGTTTGATGCGTTCCTCGAGGTCCTCAGTCGATTCGCGAATCGACTTTTCAGCTGCCGCGAGTGCCGTTGTATAGTCTTTTTGAAGCTCCTGATCCAGATTCGAAACTTTCTGCATGGCAGTGTTGTAAGTCTGTTCCAGTTTTTCCAGGGTGACGTGTTTGACACGCCGGTTTCGCAATTCCAGATAGGTGTCAACGCCGGCAAGTGCATCGACGACGTTCAACACAAAGTTGACATTCTGGTAGCGATACTCGACTCCATTACGCACGGGTGCATCACGAGTGGCCATGTAGGAATCAGCGATCGTGTCGACATCGGCAACGTAAATCACGTCGAGGTTGTTTTTTGTTTTCTCAACGTCGTCGGTGGACTCAGGCAGCGACCCATCCGCATTGGGGCCCTTGATGGCGACAGCAATCGAAACCAATGTGTTGGCTTGCCGGCGTTTTTCCATCAGTTGGGTTGGATCGCGTTCGCTCATCAAATCGAATGTTCTTACCGTTCCCGCTTGTCCTGAGTTGACAAGCTCTTCAAATGTCAATTTCGAGCTGGGCTCTGGCTCGACGAAACCAGCGAACTGAAAATACAGCTGATCGATGCCTTGTGTCGCCGGGTGAGTGATCGAAAAACGAGCGTCCCGTTGGCTGGTTTGTTGGATGACCAAGTGTTCCGGCTGTGACAACGTTTGATTTCGCGGATAGGGGTTTCGGTCAGGCAATTGCCAAGCGACTCTTGGAAGCAGGACAGGTTGATTTGTGTTCGGATTGACGATCGGCGTGGCATCACGAGCGACGCGCAAGTCGAGTACATTCCAAAGATTCTGGATTTCGGCAGGATCGTTGCCGTTGCGAGTGAGCAACCGCGGCATCATGGAACCACGGACCTGTCGAAACTGGTTTGGAAGTGGGTCCTCAAAAATGGCCGTTGGTTGCCCCGAACGCATCGCGTCAAGAATATTGGTCATCTCCGTTGAAGTGGTCATCGAAGGTTGAAACACCATCAGTACGTCGAATCGTCGACCGATCGGTTTTCCGTTTTCATCTTCCTCAAACAGGGGAATCGGGGACATCGCATCGACTGGTTGCACGTCGTACTGTTTTTCCAGCTCTTCGATGATTCGCAGTTTTCGTATGGCAACAGGCTGCTCGTCTTCTTGCACGATGGTTCCGCCAAACGGCAAGATGTCTGTTTGCACGATCCCGATCTTCTTGCGTTCCGACTGCGAAACTGTATTGATCGAACGCATCAGTTCGTACTCGACGGGCACGCCGTAGTTCATGAATGGGATGACGATTCGTTCGATCCCGCCTGAAAAGGCGATGCCCAAAACGATGTCTTCTTCTCGAACGGCACCACGTTGTTCACTGCGGACGGTGACCGGACGGATGCCATATTTCTTTTCAGCTTGATTCGCTTCTTCGGAAAATGGGCCGATCTCCTGGCGCAAGTTGACATTTACACGGTTGCCGCCCAGGGCATCGAACTCGCGTAACAGATTCACGAGGTCATATTTCATTCGCACAAATTCAGGCGGAATGTTGTTGCTGATGAATGCCTCAACGTTGATTGGTTGTGTCGATTCGGGATCTTCTGATTTCAAACGATCGAGCATTGCGATCGTTGCCGGCGCGAGCGTGTTGATCTTTTGATCGGAAATATCTACGCGTACCTGATTCAAGGGACTGTGCTGGACGATCAATACAGCGGCGATCGTCATGACCACAACCAACCCGGCGCGAACGATGAAATGCCAGAATAACGACGTGCCGTCGCGACCACCGAGCCAGTGCCGCCGTCCGATCAAAATCAAACTGAGATAAACTCCAATTACGACGATCCCCAAAAAGTAGAAGATCGAAGGCATGCTGATCAGTCCTCGCCCAAACGGCTCAAATCGTTGAAGCAATGACCAGTCGAACAGTCGTTGAATCCAAATGCCATCGGACAAGATCACATCGGAATCCGAAAAGAATGCCAGCGGTGCATTGAACGCCGCGCCAAAAATGAAACCGACCGTCAAGTTATTGGTCAAAAAGGACGCGACCATCCCCAATGAGATCATTGCGATCCCCATGAACCAGTAGCCAAGATACGTCGAAAAAAGCAACAAGTTGTCCAACTCGCCACCGGTCATCCATAACAACACGGTGTAGTTTGAAAGCTGGGAAAACAGGAGCGAGACGGTAAAAACCAATACGGCTGCAAAGTATTTTCCAATGACGATATCAAAGTCCTTGGCCGGCAGCGTCAACAAAAGTTCATCCGTTCCTTGACGACGTTCCTCTGCCCAGATGCTCATCGTGATCGCCGGAATAAAGATCAACATGATGTACGGCAAGTACTGGTTGAGTTGATCAAAGTTGGCGAGGTTGGTCGTAAAGAACTCATGCGGCCAAAAGGCAGCGAAGGAAGTCAGCAGGACAAACAGACACAGAAAGACATAACCGGTTGGGTTACTGAAATAGCCAACGAAGTTGCGTTTCATCACAGCAAACGCAGCCTGACGCCAAATCCCCAGCGGCAGCATCAAAAACACCAACGCGACCAGAAACATCAAGTCGACGACCAGCATATAAACGAATTCAGCAATTTGCAGGTTAATGTCGACTTGAGAAAAATCTACTTCGGGATCCATGAGTGATTCGTTTGCTTTGAGGCGTTTGGGGATTCAGTGGGAACGGTATCGAGGGCAAGGTAACGCAAAGAAATGCGAGCAGATCAGTCGTCGCTCGAATCAGGGTGATCGGTTTCCGGATCATCAACGTTTTCGTTTTCAGGGGGCTCCCCATCGTATGGCAACTCGGTCGATGGTCTTGAGACCGTTGACGACACGGCATCCTCGTCCTGATCCATCGTCTCTTTTAACTTGACGCCGGTGTATGGATCGTGACCAGTGAGGTCGGCAAAAACATGATCCAGACCGACGCCTTTAGGGTCGATGTCTTCCAGTTTCCCGTCGTAGACTTTGCGTCCTTCGTTGATCAGGATCACGCGATCGGCCATCGCTTCAACTTCTTGGAGGATATGCGTCGAGAGCAAAATGGTTTTGTTTTCGCCGAGACGTTTCATGGTTTGTCGAACGCCGCGGATCTGGTTGGGATCCAATCCGGAAGTCGGTTCGTCCAAAATCAAAACATCAGGTTCATGGATCAATGCTTGAGCCATGCCAACACGTTGACGATAGCCTTTGGAGAGTTTGTTGATCGGTTTGTAAATCACGCTGCCGAGAGCACAGATTTCGACGGCCGCTGCAATTCGTTCCAATTTGGTTTTCTTGTTCATCCCCCGTGCTTCGGCAAAGAAGTCAAGCAAGCTGTAGGGAGTCATTTCTGGATAGAGTGGCCCTGTTTCTGGAAGATAGCCAAGTCGACGGGAACCTTCGAGACGCTGAGTACTCATGTCGTAGCCGGCGATTCTTGCTTTACCCTGCGAAGGCGAAAGGTAGCCGGTGAGAATCTTCATCGTCGTGCTTTTGCCCGCACCATTGGGGCCCAGGAAAGCGACGACTTCGCCTTCGTAAACCTTGAATGAGATCTCACGCGTGGCGGCAAAGATTCCGTAGAACTTGGACAACCGGTCCGCCTCAATCATCGGCGTCCCTTGATGAGACTCCGGTTTTGGCTGGTCAGTTTCGGTGTCGTGAGGGTCGGTAGCGGTCGACATGGCAAGTGCAGGATAGACTTCGCGGGCAAACGTCGTTGATGGCAACAACAGGTGCAACCATTTTGGTTCCTACCGCCTCAATTGTCGAGGACGCTAGTCCGCCGTCGATGGTGAGTTTTTGATGAATGTCAAGCAGAATGCCGCAGCGACGTGCATCCAGTCAACTTCGCAGGAACCGGTCCATCTTTGCTACGTTTGCACTGGGACCCAAGTTCAACAAATTTACCAGACTTCCCAAGCCAAACCGGCGTATCGGTCTGGCCGAATTTTACTGCAGCTTGGGAGGGGCGACATATTGATCGTTTTCGCGGTGGACCACTCAATCGACTGGGCCAATTTCGATTCCAGTAGCGACACAAAGCACGCCTGAGTGGGATTGATCGCACTCGAGTTGGTCTTAAGAAAAACCATGAAAAATCGACGGATTGCGTTGAATCAGATCAGTTGTTGCTGACTTGCATCATTCGGGCTCGCTTAGCTCGTCAGAATCTTGTGCACGTTTGAGACGGTTGTATTCGTCCATTGCTCGTTTTGCATTTTGAGTTTCACCCAACGCCGTCAGAGAAGTGGCAAGTCGCTTCCAAAAGCCAGGCACATTGCCACGTAAAACGAGACAGCGATGAATGATTCGTGTGGCCTCAACATGTCGATTCTGACTGGCGAGAAGGTAACCGAAATCAAAGTTCAGCATCACGTCTTGCGGGTAAACCCGTAGCGCGGTGCGGTAGATCTCTTCAGCTTCGTCGGTATCTTGCACCATCGCATAACATGACGCCAGCCACGAAAGTGTCCGCGGGCTCAATGTTTCCAGCTCGACATCTTTGGTCGCCATTTGCAAAGTGCTGATGTCTCCTTGCTGTTGATAGATGAATTTGCGAATGGCGGTTCGAACGGGATCGGTGTCGGCAACATAAATGGCCTCCGCCCAAGGTTGCATTGTTGCGGCAGTGATCTTGGGGCCGCCGATCGTTGCCATTTGTCCACGCGTACCGATCCAAAGTTCCAAAAGATCAGACCACATCACCGCGTAAGGATCGTCTCGGATTCGTTCGCCAATCGCGAGCGGTTCTTCCTGGTCCAGGTCAAAACCGTGTTTGCGAAAGAAGTCGCGAATGTCCTGTTCCATTTGTTGCCAGCTGGCCAGGTCTGGTTCCGACGCGCCATGCATGATCACTTCTTCGATTTGAATCGCAATCTCACGTTCGGCTTTCTTGAGTTTCAAGTGATTGAGAAACGCTTCTCCTTGCCGACGGACATCGCCGCTCACGATGCCGCTCTCGAGCGCGTCACTTACGCGACCACCTTGAAGAGCGGCGGTGTCCCAATTGGCCTCATTTCCAATTGGTGAACGAATGGCATTTTCCAAAGCGATGTTGCCTGCCGTCGATGCATTGATGACCCGATTGTTTCGTTCATCGAGTGCATCTTCCGCAAGGTTGCCCAAATAGATGGCGATGGCAAGAAAGACGAGACCCAACAACACATAGCGCCAGTTTCGTTTGAGAAAACGACTCGTCCGGTCACGCCAGGTATGTGGGCCAGCCTTGATCGGTTCGCTGTGCAAATGGGAACGAATGTCATCGGCCAAGGCTTGCACCGTGGCATAACGTGCTGCTCGATCTTTCTCCAGTGACTTCAGAACGATCCAGTCGAGGTCTCCTTTGACTTGGGATGCCAGTTTGCCGGCTTCGATTCCACGTTGTTTGGCGATCTGTTGCCGTACGGCACTGCTGTTGATCTTCAGACTTGGCATCGGTGGTTGTTCGTCCAAAATGATTTTGAGCATCTCCTCCCATGCTGCTTTTTGAAACCGTTCTTTACCAAATGGTGTCTCTCCGGTTAACAATTGATAGAGCACGATCCCCAGAGAGTAGATGTCGGAGCGAGTGTCGATGTCCAATTGATTTCGACGGGCCTGTTCGGGGCTCATATATTCAATCGTTCCGATCACCTGACCAAATTCAGTGAACAATGTTTTTTCGGTCAACGGTGATGCCAAAGCTTTGGCGACACCAAAGTCAATGATTTTTGCCGCAGGCGCACCGTCGTATTCAGTTACCAGAATGTTGCTCGGCTTCAGGTCTCGATGGATGATCCCTTTTTGATGAGCATGCTGAACTCCTTGGCAAACAGCGAGAAAGAGTTGTAATCGCTGGCCAGGTGTTAACTGTTCCTGATCGCAATAGTCGGTGATTGGAATTCCGTTGACCAATTCCATGACAAAAAATGGATATCCAAATTCCGTCGTGCCGGCATCGAGCACCTTGGCGATGTTTGGATGATCCATCATCGCGAGGGCTTGTCGCTCGGCTTCAAATCGAGCGATCACCTGACGCGAGTCCATCCCCGGCTTGATAATCTTGAGTGCGACGCGTCGACGAATCGGTTCCGATTGTTCCGCCATATAGACGACACCCATGCCGCCTTCGCCAATTTGTTGAAGCAGTTTGTAAGGTCCAATCGTGCTGCCAACCGCTGCGACACGAGAGTGTAAATGCGTTTCAAGCCCCGTTCGTTGGACGCCCAGTCCAACCGGGTCGTCGACGAAATTGGTCGGCGCATCATGTGCGTCGATCAGTTGTTGGATTTTCTGCTGTTGATCAAGATCATCGCCGCAGAGTTCCACCAGTTTTTGTTGCCGGGTCTCAGGGTCGTTGATTTCGATCAAAGCTTCAAAGATTTCAGATTCGCGCATTGGAGGGTTCCGAATGGGAAATGTCGGTTTGGCTATTCGTCGCCTAGTGGCGTCGCGTTGGTGTCAATCGTTTTGGGTTCGTCGTGGCGACGCCACGCGTCCCGGAGGGACGACAGATGGGTAGAAAAAACCATCCCACCCCAAACCCCTTTCGTCCTGGAGGGACGAAACGGTGTTCTGTTTTCTGCAACGTGGCGACGCCACGCGTCCCGGAGGGACGAAATCTGGGTAGAAAAACCATCCCACCTCAAACCCCTTTCGTCCTGAAGGGACGAAACACTGTTCTGTTTTCTACAACGTGGCGACGCCACGCGTCCCGGAGGGACGACAGCTGGGTAGAAAAAACCATCCCACCCCAACACCCTTTCGTCCTGGAGGGACGAAACACTGTTCTGTTTTCTGCAACGTGGCGACGCCACGCGTCCCGGAGGGACGACAAATGGGTAGAAAAAACCAGTCCACCCCAACACCCTTTCGTCCTGGAGGGTCGAAACGTGTTCTTGCGGTTCAGCCCTCATCATTGGAGTTCGCGTTGAAGCCACGCTTTGGCAAACGCCCAATGTCGATTGGCCGTTGCAACCGAGATGCCGATGATTTCTGCCGCTTCGCGAATCGTCAGACCAACAAAGTATCGCAACTTGACCAGCTCCGCTTTGTCCGGTGCAACTTCCTCAAATCGATCTAGCGCGACGTTAAGTGCCTCCAACCGTGGTTCACTTGTCGTCGCATCGCCGACGTTGGCATCTTCGAGTTGAATCTTGACGATCCCACCACCACGCTTGTTCGAATGTTCCGAACGAGCTTGGTCGATGAGGATTCTGCGCATCGCTTCTGCTGCGGCACCAAAAAAATGTTTTCTAGATTCAAAGTGATCGCTTTGGCGTAGTCGCAAATACGCCTCGTTGACCAATCCGGTAGCGTCCAACAACTGTCCGGGCCGCTCATGTGCCATTTTGGCGGACGCCATCGCCCGTAGTTCGTTGTAGACCAAAGGGAGCAATTGATCGGTTCGGTCGAGTTGCCCAGTTACCATCTGATTCAGAATTTTGGTGATCTCATTCATGGTCACAATCAATTGGACTCGCAACGAGTTTTTAGCTGGTCGACATCTGCCATGATCATCTTCTTCATCGTTCCGGCCATCATTCGGCTGATTGGGCTCATCAATTTGGCGAATAGCGTGAGAGCGGTTGTGTGCAATCTGACAGTGACCATCGTCCCCGTATCCGTTTTGGAAAACTGGAACTTTGAAACGAAATGGGCTCCACAGGAGTCCGCTTCTACGACATAGTGCTGATCGGGTTGGAATGCAGTGACCGTCATTTCTTCGGTGGATTCCCGACCAAACATGACGCGAGTTTCTTTGAACGTCGTGCCCACGCCGACCGGGCCTGCGGTCAACATTTCAATGCGTTCAATGCCATCGATATGTTGGTGGCAATTGGGAAAGTCCGAAAAGACTTCGAACACTTGTGAAATTGGCGCTTCGATCTGCTTGGTCATTTCAATATTCATGGATGCCTCCGTTGGATGTTTCCTACCATGCGGAATCGTGTCCCGGTTTGTCTCAAGAAAATCAGATTTTTTCTCGCTTCAAAGTTTGGAGGCGTTCTCAATCGCCCAATATCCAGTATTTCCAGACGTCGTTCCAGCTAAGAAATCCCGCAGCCAATACATAAAACAAGCACGCGAGATAGAAAAACAACGGGATGAAGGTGAGCCATCTGGTGCTGCCATGCCCCCAACGATAGGCGTTAAATGCACACCACAATCCAAAGCCAAACAGGATCGACTGAACTACGATTTCTCGATCACTCAACCACGAAAAATACGGCTGACCCAAAGATCCATAGAGCACCAGAAAAATTCCCCAAGCGACAAGGGAAACAAAAAACCAACGAAATTTTCCAGCGGCGTATGCGAAACAGGCGCAGGTCGCAAGGATGCCTGCCGGAATCACAAACATGAACAAGATCGGCACGTTCAACAGAGCGAAAAATATTGCAATTCCAGCCGTCCAAAGCATCAGCCTCCCGATCGTCAACTGCGCTCGATTCGGCGGATTGCTCGACGAGTGTTGCTCGGTAGGAGATTGGTTTGGCGCAGGGGACAAGTTGATTCATCCATATGATCTTCAGACGGAATCGCACATTGAACGGACACCGGAATTCCCAATGCGATCGATTTGTTCCCATTCTACACGCTGAAAAGATGGAGTCAGGAAAGAGAGCCGGCCTACTTGCGGCTGCTAATCGACTTTACCGTCGTTTCGTAAGACTGATCGGCGATTCGATAGGAGAGTTTTTGGGCAACCAAATGTTGCACTTGAGACGAGTTCGCTTTGCGGAACCAGATATGCGCGTCCGAGCGGGGCGTCCCTTCAATCACCAAGGTGTCGTTGCCTTGACTGTAGCTGACGCGTTCCGCCGTCGACTCAAGCTCTTCACCGTCGATGCGTACATTGCCGGAGGCGATCAGTTCATGGATCGGTTCGGCGCTGTCTCGAGGTTGCCACTGAGCGACCTGCAGTTTTTCACACGTCAGCAGGACGACTCCCTCAGCAGATCGCTTGAGCGCTTCATCTGGATTGATTCCTTGATCCCAAGATTGAACATCCACGTAAGCGGATCGAATTCGATCGAAAACATCGACCGTATTTCGTTTTCCATCAACGATCATCTTGCCATCAAAATTGATCTGAATAAACGAAATCGGATGCCCTGATTTGCGTTTGGAAAAACGCGCAAGCGGATTCTGATTGACAGTCGGCGAGTTGGCTGTTTTGGGTTTGCCCAGTTGATGGGTTGCGATCGTACCGGGACCCTCAGCGACGACTCTTTCGTTGACAACATCGACGGTGGCCTGTCTTGACCAAATCGATTGTTGCATCGTTTGCCGATTGTTGACGTCAAATGTGGTTGTCGCGATCTCAAGTCCCGTTCGCTCGGTTTGTAGTGGGTTGTCCTGTTGCGGTTCGGTCCCTGGAAAGGCACGTTCTTTGTCTTCAATCCAGTCGACGAAAACCAGTTCAACGGCTTGCACGCCCGTTAGTTCCTGGTCATTCTCCAGTTGGTCCAGTTTAACGACCCGGTCCAGTTTTGCTTTCAGTGCTTCGCTGTTGCCACGAAGTTCGGTACGCTCACCATCTTTGATCTGCGTGGACTCAAGGAGGACGTCGTTCTCAAAGTAGATCGATTGGCCGTCAAAAATCATGCCGCCGGTCCAACTAATCTTCATGTCGGTGTCTGCTTTGCCGCGGTTGGCAATGGACGCGGTTGGTGTCTCAACATCTGCCGTAAACGGTGAGGATGATGTCGGGTTTTCAGGGGTGGGTTGGATGTTGGAAAACTTGCAGTTGCCTCGACCGGAGACCCAGATTTTATTTTCGATTTGATCGAGGTTGATCTGGCTGCCTGCGATTTGAAAGTCTTTGGTCACCACTTGGGCCAGTTCGATTTGTGACGAGATGACGGCTCGGAATGGCGTTTCGGTCTCGTCGGTTGCCTGGCCCGGCTGCAATTGTGGTTTCACTCGAAGCTTGTCACCACTCATTTTGAACAGTGGCTCGTCCGTCGGTTCGGCGTCGATCTCTCGTTGCTCAACTTCGACATCTCTGGAAACCACCAAGTCGACGAGCCGAGTCGTCTCGGTGGGTTTTCCCAACTTCATGGTCTGCACTTGTTGCAATGTCAGACGGACTTCACGACCATGAAACTTCAGGCGGGTACGTTTTTTGGTTTTGGCTGGTTGGGGCAATGTTGGAACTTGGTCTGGCTTCTGCGGTTCCTGAAAGTTCGCCAGTCGGACACCACGATTGGGTTGCTGGCTGGGTTGACGATCGCCAAGTTGATTCTGAGGAGCAACTTCGACGAAGCGGTTGCGATCGGTGACAAACCGGTTCGAGCCGAATGGTTGTCCATCGGTTTCTTGAAACTTCAAAACGGGTTTGCCGGCTCGAAATCGCTGGCCTGCGGTACGGTTCCCAGCCTCGGCAGTCGGCCAAACCCAAGTCGCAGTCAGTTGGTCCGTGGAACCATCGAGTTTGCTGGTATGAAAGACGACTTGATCCGATGCGGTGATTGAAAGCGGAGAGTAGATCCACTTGCCTTTTCGATTTTTTTGTTGGTCCACCTCGAATTCGATCGACTCGGCTGCGATTTCAAACTCGTCATTCGATTTGACACTCGCCGCCCCTCGGATGGTGATGGAACGAGTTCTCGGATTGGCAGGGTCGGTGCTGGATTCGAGTCCCCTTTGCCAAGTCACAAACAGCTCATCCGACTGTTCGTCGCCCAGCTGCAACAGTCTGCCTGGCCCCTGCGACACGAAGTCACCGGGCATCCCCTTTTGTTTCATGGTGTAGGCGATGTGTTTGGTGACGACTTGGTGGTCGGGTGTGATGACCGTCACGTTGCGTTCTTGCCTGCATCGCCCAGTGATTTCATTGCTCACGGCGTCATAGCTGAGTTCATCCGCAGTGAACTTGGCAGGATGGGAGTTGGCGATGACCACGGCGGGCGATCCTTTGGCGACAAAACGTTGCAGTTCCAGTTTGCCCATGTTCAATCCGAGTTTGGATTGTTCAGAACGAGTCGCAGGCTCCAGTGGGGCCGCCGAAGGTTTTTCTTTCAGGTAGAGTGACAGTTGATCACACTGAATCGAGTTGCGGTGTTCATCAATTTGAGTGGCAACAACGTTTTCAGACAAAGTCACAACATCTCGTTGCAAGTCAAACACGAAAGGACCGGTGCAGGCGATCTCCAGCGGACTGTTTTTGTTGAAAACCGGAGTATTGGTTGATTGTGTTGATGCGTTGGCAGTCAAACTCACCGCCCCTGAATCTTTTTCATCGGGATGGATGCGCAATTGTTCGAGAAACGCCAGTTCCAATCGAGTGATACCATCGATGCTGGAGAAGTCACGTTCTCCGGGCAATACGTCGAAGTTGTGCTGGAGGTCAATGATGAGATTTCGACCACGTCCACGATGCCGTCCCAGCGAAAACGCGACGCGTTCCAGCGTGTAGATCCGTTGTTGATCGACTTGAACATTTCTGGTTAGCACATGAAGCATGTCGGAACGATCGGGTTGTGAAGGCGGACGATAGATGTCGACTTCGCCCGTCAACCTGGCCAGTTCCAGCTTGGCACCCGACTCAAGACTTCGTTTGATCGGACGATCAAATTTCAGGTTGGCACCGGCAAGGCATCTCAAGACGATTGGCTTTTTAGGGTTGCCGTCTTGAGGTTGTTGATTGGCGGTCGTGACCAGTCCATCTTCACCGAGTCCAGAAATCAAAGTGAATGGCGAGACCTTCAACGTTCCGTTTTCTTGCGGCTCAAACGTTTTAAACAAGATGGTGCCCGTCGGTGTCATGACCGTCTTGCATTCGTCCAACTCCCAGGCGCCTTCGGGGAGCAACGGGATCAGCCGATTTTTATCAATCGGTGGAGTGATCATGTCGACCGTCGGAATCACTGGCGGTGACGCAGCAGCAATCTGCGGGCCTTCAATCGTGGGGACCAGCAATTTGAGGTAGCCAAAGTAACAGGAGACGACCACGGTGAGTGCAAACAGATAGTGGGCGATCCCATTCAATGGTCGCGAAGACTTCGTGCTTACGTTCGATCGGTCTGTTTGCGTTGACAAGCTCGAATTCCTTTTCGAGGTTGGTGATGATGGTGCTCAAAGCTCAACGATGCGAGTACGACTCGATCACTTCCGACCAACGATTCTGCGCTTTCAAAATCGTTTCAACCAATTCACGGATCGCTCCTTGGCCTCCGGTGGCACGCGTTGTCACATGCGCGATTGACTTGACTTCGTCGACGCCGTCGGCGACCGTCGCTGCCAATCCGACATGTTGCAGCAAGCCGAGGTCCGTCAAGTCATCGCCGATGTAGCAGATTTCGCTCAACTCCAGTTGAAACTCTTCGGCCAGCTTCATGGCAACCGAAAGTTTATTCTGAGACCCCTGCCGTACGGTCTCCACGCCAAGTTCGTTCATTCGAACTTTGACAATATGCGAAGATCGTGCCGTGATGATGCCAAACTGGTGGCCCGCACGCTGCCAAAGTTTGATCCCGAGCCCATCTCGAACATGGAATGTTTTCGACTCGATCCCCTGATTGTCAAAGGTGATCGAGCCGTCAGTTAACACACCATCAACATCAGACAGGATCAATCGAATCGGCTGTATTCGCTCGTCAAGCTTCATGGGCAAACGGACCGGTAGGCATTTCGCCCGAAAAACTGGTTTGGATAAACCTCCAGTTTAAAGTTGGCCTTGGAAACCAACAACAGCGACCACGCTAGCAGAACGTCGAATTACCCTGTTTAACGACTGACCTTCTAAAGCAGCTGTCCTTCGGTTTCCTGCGAGTCATCGCAAACAACAACAACATCGCCTGCGTGCAAAAAACGCTTTCGAAAACGACTCCGGCTTTCGAAAACGCTTCCGTTAACGCCCCAGCAACGTTGATGTCCCTTTTTCATCAACCTGGATCAATGAACGACCATCTCCCGAGAATTCGAGGTCCAGCAGTTTGAAACCTTGTCGTTTTTCCAAAGCGCCCTTGATTTCAACCACTTTGTGCTTGATCGACTCCTTTTTGATCTCGCCGTCACCATCACCGGGGACTTCGACGGTATCACTGGCCAACAGGAACAGCAGTGGTTCAGAATCAGGTTCTCCCAGTTCTGTGCCAACTTCAGCCAGCACCGCAAGACGCGTACCGATATCTTCAAGGTTGGTCTGTTCGATTTCCGAGAACGAAAACTCCAAAGTCTTTTCTAATTGCGAACGATCAAATTCATGCTCATCACCCAGTTGCAAAGGAGTTTCTCCTGTGACCCACAACGAGAGCTTGCTGTCTTTGACGATCGCAAGATACTTCTCGGTTCGCGGCGCCAGTGCAAATGCATCCACTGATACATCCGTGGGCAGGTCGTTGCGAACCTGAGAGTTGCCGTTGGTCGGGTCAAACGACTCCCAGCTGGTCTTGCCATTGTTGGTTCTGGCGATCAACAGTTGCGACGCTTCGGTTCCTGTCCACTTGGTCGCGCCAGCTTCAAGGGCAAGATTGAACTTTGGAGCTTCGAAACGAGAACCAATGTCGTAAACGCCAACTCGATTGTCGACTTCGATCGTGGCCCACATGGAGTTGGGGCTCAGCGAAACGGATGATGCGTTTTCGACTTGACCGATGCCGACGGGCGTGTCGCCGCCCACATCCCAGATCCGACACAGTTTGTTCGAATAGAGGATCGCCAACCGATTGTCCGAAACAGCTACCGATTCAACTTCGACTTCACGCTCAGCCAGCATCGTGACGTAGTCCAATTTCGAATCGACTAAATGGAAACCGGTCTCGTCCAGCAGAACGGCTTGATCTCCAAACACTCGCATGTCGCGGGCGTTGGTGATCTTGTCGTTGAAGCTGGCTGACATGGATTTTTCGGTTCCACGGTAGATGCACAGCTCGTTGGTCGAGAGAACAAAATACTGGTCATTGCCCTGCCCCGCCGCTCGAACGCTTCTCAAACGATCGCGACGATTGGCGGATACGTACTGGAATGAGTCACGTTGATAATCTTGACCCTGTTTGCCGGCAAGGAAGTAGTTGCGGTTGATCTTCGTGATCAGTTTTTCGACGTCGCCGTCGTAGTCCCATTCGATCAAAGCAACTTTACGATTGTCAACCTTTTCTTCTTTGCCCTTTTGCGTCCATTGGTTGCCAGTGAGTTGCCATCGTTCGACCCACGTTTCGCGATCGATACCGCGTTTGTGAAAGTGCAAGATCATCTCATTGTTGTTGGGTGAGAAATCAACAAACGCTGGATCACCCACCTGAAAACGACCTGTGCGACCGGCCAAGCGAACGTCACTGGCTTCGATCCCGGCGGCCATCGACTGCACATCAAAAATTTCAACGACATAGATTCCGGAGAGTCGAGTTCGACCTACGGCGCGAACCAAGGCAAGCCACTGCCCGTTATCGGACAATGCGATCCGTTTGATTTGTCCCTCGGTGGTCGCAGGCAAGTTGAGTGGCGTTCGCGTAAACGAAGCACCTTGTCGCTGCCACGCGAGAATGCCGCTGCCGTCGAGTGGGTTGGTCGTAAAGAAATAATCACGGTTCGGAACGGAGGCCAAAAGCGGCGAGAATTTGCCAAATACTTCTTGTCCGTTGGTCAAGTCAATTGTTTTAGCGCGTGCCGATGACTGATCTGAGTCGCGTTCGATAAAGTTGCTGTAGAACGTTCCATTGTCCTTCATCAACACGAAGTAATCATCAATGATGCCCATCGAATCAAAGTCATCAAATGTCGTTCCGAATCGCTCAAAGGGAGACTTGAATTGGAACTTGGCATCGGAAAACTCGCGGTCATAGTCAATGGTTTCTGTTGCGGTTCGACGAAGCATTGATTCGGAATCGTAGAAGTAGACTTGGCCCGTTCGAGTTCCGTACGCAGTTGCCGGAACTGCCGCGGCATCATTGCTGACGTCGACGGCACCACAAGTTACAGAAATATCAGACTCGTGGCGAACAATCGCATCGTGCTTGCCTGTTTCCGGATACCACAGACTCACGTTCCCAAGGTTATCTCCCGTCCACATCGAGAATCCATCAACATCGGACTCACTGCCGACAATTAATTCTGTCAAATCGCCAGGCTGATGATTAAGACGTTTGACGAACTTCAGACCTCGGTTCCAAAGCACGATCGTGCCGTTGGAGGAACCACTAATCAGTTGGCCATACTTCGTGGACGCGAATTTGATAATGCTGTTCTCGTTCTCATTCACAGAGACCAACGGCTTGGCGGTCAGTTGTTTTGCATCGTAGCAATCGACATCGCCATCAGCGAACCCGCAATAGAAGGTGTCAACATTACCAAAGTGAAGTGCTGTTGGGAAATTGGTGGTTTCAATCGACGAAGAAAGGAACTGCCCACGTTCTCCAACCAGAGTTTCCAGCTCAAAGATGTCACGGCGTTCCTCGTCGAGACTTTGGTAGGCCAGTCCGACGACGGGTTGACCGTCAATCCATTGTGCGACTCCACGATACGTTGGTCGACTTTCGTCACGCGTTGTCGCTTTGATCGCGACGGGCTCGCCTGGTGTGATCGACGTTCCATCAAAGGATCGCACAACCACTTGCAGCCGCTCTATGAGTCCGCGGCTACCTACCAGTTCTTCAATTGTCAGAATCTGATTGTCAGGGCCGAACGCAATGCTGCGGCAACCAATGACGCCACCACGTGTATCGACGGCGGTTGGGTCGGTCGAAAGCGGAATCGCTTGACCGGTTTCGGTGTTAAACACCATCAAGTGATTTTGTTGCGCATCATCTTTGAGATTGTCCATCGCCAAAGCGGCCCACTTACCATCGCTGGAAATCGCACTGTCGGCGACGATGCCGTATTCAGGAATTGCGATCGGGACGGTCATCAGGCCGGCGTCGGTGGAACGATACAACGTGGCGGAATTTCCAGCTGACATCAGCCAATTCGTGCCGCTGGCATCGGTCATGATTCGTTTAACGGGGGGCTTTGCCGGTAACTGAAAGTCGACGTCATTGGGCGCAGCACGTTTTGTAAAGTGAGCGACAGCCCAGCCGTTGACAAAACTTGGCTTGGCGGAAGACGTTTTGAGCTCACTCAACTTTTTCGCGGCTTCATCCAGTTTTCCTGTTCTAAGATCCAGTGGCACAGTCAATACATTGGCGTTGTATTCACCGAAGTTGGCGTCGAACTGGAACTCGGCCGCAATCTTTTGACTCTCTTTGATCTGCTGGTTTGCCAAAGCTTTGGCAGCGTTAACTTGTTTCTGGGCTTCTTGCTGTTCTTTGGCAATCTGCTTCTGGGCTTTTTCTTTCTCGTCTTCAATTAGTTTAAGGGCTTTGTTCTGTTCGTCGGCAATAAGTTTCGCAGCGTCTTTTTCTGCATCGGCGATCAACTTGTTTGTTGTCTTTTCAATCTCCGCGACTCTCGCCTTACTAACCTTGTCCGCTTCGTCAATCTTTGCCTGGGCCAGTTTGTCGGCATTGGCGGCTTTGGCTTCGGCAGCGGCGAGGTTCGTGCTGGCTTGTTCAATCGCGTCGGCATTCTCTTGGAGAATCGTATCTTGATTGGCCAGTTTGGTGTTCATCTCATTGAGCATCGGCGTAAAGATCGCCCAGACGCCAAACGGCAAGGCAACCGCAGCGATCCAGCCGACCGTCGCGATCAAACGATTGCGTCCACGTCGTTTCTTTCCGTCGACCAGTTTTCGACGCGCGTCTTTGACAGAAACTTCATTTTGCCGTTCGTCCGCAACGTACTCATCAAGGATCGAAAGGCCAGCGTCGAAGTCTTTCTGCTTATAAGCTCGATCAGCGAATTCGCAGGCCGCCTTGACTTGCATTTCAGGGGCGTCGTTCCCATGTGGCCATATCTCGGTAGCACCGCGGAACGATTCAAGAGCCGGGAGCAAGTGTTGGTAGCCTGTTCCGCCTTCCGCCTTGGCAAGCCCTTCTTTACCCGTTTCGACCAACTCCAGACTCTGGACCTGAAGCTGAAAATTCTTGATCGCTGTTTTCAGATCTTCGACCGATCGGAATCGTTCCGCCGGATCGGTCTTCATGGCTCGGACTGCAATGCTACGCAGCGACAGC
The DNA here is from genome assembly GCA_038534355.1 of Planctomycetota bacterium. Classification (GTDB taxonomy): domain Bacteria; phylum Planctomycetota; class Planctomycetia; order Pirellulales; family Pirellulaceae; genus Mariniblastus. Next base: position 26,038 of record JBCAWX010000015.1, on the reverse strand, counting down.
CTCAGTGGATCGGTGATTTTGGAGTACTGCTGACAACCATTGCGAAGTGCCAGCCAGAGTTCTCGTTGGAACTTTTCCTTCTTGCCGTTTTTGCAGTGAGCGACCGGGTAGTAGTGAGGTGGGTGTCCGACTGCGACTTGATAAAGAATTGCTCCCAACAGATAGATGTCGCTGGCAAAACCGATGTGGGTTGCCAATTCTTTTTCTTCCGAGTCCAGTCGAATCAACGTTTCGGCCAGCTCGATGACACCTTGGTCTTTGGATTGCTGGATCAATTCATTGGCGAGTTTGCCAATGCCCATCAAATTACTCTTGTCCAGAAAAACCGAACCTTGCTCGACGCCCAACTTCTTTGCCGTTCGTCTTGCGGCAACTTGAATCTCTTTCTGTTTGGCAAAATGGCGAGCCATTTCAGGAGCCATGTAGACCAGTGTTCCACCGGCACTGAACTCGCGAGACTCAGATGCCATGTCGAGTGCCATCCCAAAGTCAATCAACAGGACTTCCCCGTAGTCCCCAATCATGATGTTGTCAGGTTTGAGATCGCGATGGATGATCTTTTGCGCGTGGGAGTAAGCCATCGCGTCGCAAACACGTTCAAAAATTTCAACGTTCTTTTTGATGGCTTCGCGGTCAGCGGTTTCGTCAAGTTGACCGTCTTCGATTCCCAGCAGTTTGGCAGTGTTGTGCAAGATGGAAGACCAGGGACGCCGCTCGACTTTTTTCATCGAGTAAAACAGCTGGCCATTTTTATTGATACCGAAATCGTACAGAGGCACGATGTTTGGGTGTTGCAATCGGGCAGTGATCTTTGCTTCGTGCAGAAACTGATCACGCCGACGTTGAAGCTCGCCAGATCCAGTTCCGGTTCGAGGGGATTTGGATGGCGACTGTTGGCGTTTGGGTTTGAGAACCTTGACGGCGACAGGACGATTGAGCGCCAATTGGTCTGCCTCATAGACGACCCCGTAACCACCTTCTCCCAATTTTGCGACGACGCCATACTCGTCAGTCAGTATCGAACTTGGATCGGTCGCGCGGGCCTGCTCCAGCGATGTCGTGTCCGTCGGAAAGCGAATGTCGCGGACCGGTGGAACAAAATCGGAATGCGAAAAGTCATTCTTGACGCCACGAACGCTCAGCGATGGCGCACCGTCGGGGTGTTGATCGGGACCACTGACGTCGTCTTCAACGATGACTTCACCCGTCGAGCCGGCTCCAGAGTCTCCGCGGCTGCCACTGCCGCTGCCGGATGCTGGAAAAAACGTTTGAATCTGTTTGTAGAAATCGTCATCGACCATTCGGGTGACAGCTTGGTCTCCATTGCCATCACCGTTCACGGACATGGAAACCATCTCCGATTCCATCGCTCCGGGCATGGAACCGATGGTGCCGGTATAGTCAACGATCTGGGACGGATCGATGGACATCATGTCGTCCGGTAGCAGGCTTCCGCCATAGGGATTCTCTGTTGGTGGCAGATCGTTGAGAGAATCGTCGCCGTTGCCATTCTGTTTTTTAGCCATGATGTTCTCCTGAATGAATCAGGTCATGAAGTGTGGTTGAATCTTGTTGATGAAAATCTGGTGTCCGTTGAACGGAAAACGTTAATTGTTTACGTTTCCGTTGTTCATCTTCGACGCGGCGCGACGTAGGAATCGTGCAGCGCGGGAGAAGATGTTTCTCGATGGTGATTGAGCTTTTTCTTGTTGTAGTGAATCGATTGCTGGTGTGGATCCAGACGCTTTCGATTGTCGACGAACCAAAGTTGCTAACACGCTCAAAGTGCTGGCGGTGGTTGCCGCGGGAGCGACGTCATGGACAGCTGACGCGTCGGACGTTGGTTGACCGAGCATCGATGACCATTGCGCGACACGATCCGAATTGCCCTCGTCAACACGATAGGACTGGTCGCCCGGTTCGTTTGGCTCTGGGACAGGCGGTTTGTCGGCCGCTTCAGGATCGAACGGATAGTCTTTCAGGTCAGACTCGTTGGAGGGTTCGGGCACAAACCGGCGATCGACATCGTCGCCCTGGATGACTGCCTTGCCGCCATCGACCTCGATGATTTTGAAAACACCTCGGGGAACTTCGGGTGCGTTTGACCCTTCCTGTGATTGTCGGAGCCATTCGCCATAACGCTTGGTCCATGTATCATCATCTTCTTCGCCAAGGTCCAATCCGGCTCGTTCCAGAATCTCGCGAATCCGGTTGACATCGGCAGCAGACTCAGCGTTGTCTGAGGTCCACTCCAGCGATTCCAGTCCGTTTTTCTCCAGCAACTCACGAACCTGTTCGAAGTCGATTTCACCGGTCTCATTTTCACCGGCCAATTTCTCAAACCGAGCTTCGAAAAGGTCTGCTTCGTATTGGCTTTCAAAGTAGACGACCACAACAAAGTTTTCGTTGACTTGTTGTACCAGTGGGACCTGTTCTTCAATGATCGCTGTTTCAAAAAACGCGACATTCTCTGCACGCGTGATCTCAACTCGTTCGGGCAATTGGAATTCGACTCGCTCCGTCACGATCACGGGTGACGCACCAATTCGAGCCAATCCCGCGAAGTCAGCAGTCGCGACATTCAAGTCGGTCAAGTTGGAATCAGCGTTCTCAAAAATGTTGATGCCGACATCGTTGAACATGACCTGAACATTTCGGAACTCAGGATTCGTTCGCAGGAAGTCTCGAGTAAACGATGCGGTGGGGCGGCCGCTGTCGTTGACCTTAAGTCCATTGTCAAACGCATTGCCAATGGGTTGACTGGTGACCTCATCGTCAATTCCGTCAGCAATCCCGTTGAACGGAGCACCATAGAACGAGCGCGATTCAAAATTGGTTGACATCGGATCGAACAGCAGGTCGGTCAGCAACGTTAATTGGGCCGAGTCGAGGCTGGCCAAGTCAAAAGTATCGTCCTCAGCCCCTTCGATTCCCCAAAACACGGACGTGTGAAAAATCTGTTCAAACGGGGTACCGGCGAGAAACTCCAGATTCTGATTCAACAATGCGGCGTCCACTTGCGCGTTCGTCATGCTGTCGATGCCCGGATTCTTCAGAATCAAATCGACGAATTCAGTGGTGACCAATCCAGTCCCGCCGCGACGTAGCTCGCCATTGGCTCCGATCACCAGATCGCCGCCAGCGATGACGACGATTCGATTGTCTGCATTGCTGACCTGAACAAGATCGCCGATCGTCAGCACACCATTGGCACCGGTCTTGAGCATGATATCCGTGTCGGTCGCCAACACCTGGGCACCCACTTGTGATGCCATATTTCCCGCATTTCGAATGGCCAGACCGACATCGTTCACATTAAGGAAATTTGTAAAGTCCGCATTCGGATTGAAACGATCGCCATCGTTTCCATTGTCACCTTGAATCGTATCGATCAACGTGGTGTTGGGGTTTTCAAATGTGCCTTCAAGTTCGCGATTGCCGACAGTCGCGTTGGTGACACTGATGCCGCTGATCGATTCAGTGGTCGTCAGATCGGATGCGGTGTGGTCAGCCAAGGCGAGAATGGTCAGCGAACCGTTGTTGCGTAGTTGCAGCGTGCCGTCCACTAATTCCGCGGCCAGGGTGCCGATGTTGTTCAAGTTGGAGTCCAGAACAAATTTCCCGGTTCCTTCGTCCGCTGAGTCTCCGCCGAGCATCAATTGGCGCGTGTTGATTTGAGCAGCCGCATCTTGGTCAATGCCGTTTTGGCTTTGCAACAAGACTTCGTCCGCCGTCAGGTTTCCTGTCAAAGACAACGCGTCGCCGCTTCTTAGATGGATGCCTCGATTGGCAGTGGCATCGTTGACGGTCATCGCATCGACGTCCTGAATTTCTACAAAGTCCCCGCCGGCAGCAAGGTCGCCAGCCAACAAGTCTGCAGCACGGTTGACGTTGATTTCGCCAACAAAATTATTTGCACCATCAAACAAGACGACGTTGCCAGTTGCCGCCAGTGTCGTCGTGCCATCGATTAAGACGACAGCCGTCTGGGTTAGGTTCCCATTGACGTACGCCGTAAAGTTTGTGTCAACGTCCAAGCCGGTAACTGAAACCATGGTGCCACAGCTAGAGCTGTAGTCGATTTCTGCGATTTCCAACGCTTGACGATTCTCAATAACCAGTGAAACGTCAACGGCTCCAGCGAGTCGAGCGACTTGGTTGTTTCCGATCAAGTTGAAGTCGGCGACCACCGAGTCGGCATCGGTTGTCGATTGGACGATGAGATCCTGTGCCGTGATGACGCTGGTCGCGATTTGTTCGATGCCGCCATCAGATTGCAACAAGACTTGTCCGTTGACGGTGGTCAGGTTTCCATTCAGATTGATGGCACCGGTTTGAGTTGCACCTGCAAAACTACCTGACTCCAGTCGAATGTCGTCGATGGCGTCGATGCTGGTAATATTCAGATCGTTGATATCAACCAACTCGACTGTGCGACCTGTGGCGATGATCGCTCCACCAAAATCGTTGTCGTTACCGATCGTTGCCAAATCGGAGCATTCTCCTCCTGTCAAACAAATATCGCCATCGGCCGTCAAATTTAGATCTCCTCCGTCAATGACGGCGAGTGTCGTCGTCCCAGTCACCGTGATGGCGGCCGATTGAGTCAGCGACGCATCGACCAACGTCAAGGAAACGTCACTCTGTAGGTCGACGCCACAAATGGTTTCCATCGTTCCACAGCTGGAGCTATAAGTGCGTTCCGCAATCTCCAGGTTGACGGTGTTGGTCAACGAAAAGTTGTTGTTGAGGCGGACGGAAAGACGGTCGACGACGTTGTCTCCATCGAGTGTCGTAAGGGCAGTCAGAACGTCCGCTTCTGTCTCGCTGCCGACGAACAGGTCGCCTGCGGTGATCACGCTGCCGACGCCCTGAACAATCGCTGTATCTGCCTGCAAAAGAACTTGACCCGTTCTTGCCGCCATGACCATGGCGGTCGTCGTCACGTTGCCTGTGAGAAGAAGCGTTCCTGTTTCGCCATCGCCAGCGCGAAGATAAACGTCGTCAATTGCATCAATTGTTCCAACCGTCAGATCGTTGATGTCGACCAATTCGACAGTGGTACCTGACGCCGTGACTGTCCCGACAAAGTCGTTGTCGTTTCCGATCCCCGGAAGCGTCGGGCAGTCGGCGCCCGTGAAACAGATCGTAGCAGTCGAAGTTAGCAGGCTGTCGCCGGTCACGCGGATCGAAGCAGTCTGAGTAACGTCGCCATCGTTGGTCAAACTGAGATCGCCATCGATCGAAACACCGCAGATCGCGACATTTGTTCCACAGGCTGACAGGTAATTCAGATCTGCAACATTCAGTGCCAGCGTATTGTTGAGCGTAAAGTTGGCATTGCCAAAGTTGTCGGTGATCGCATTCGTGGCGTCCGCCAGCGATTGACCATCCATGGCAATATCGGCGGCAAGTTGCGAAACCTGGTTGGTGCCGATCAAGTTTACATCGCCAACTAACGATGTCGATTCGTGCAGTGTTTCCACCAACAGTTCGTTGGATTCAATGGTTGATGTTGCCAGCTGTTCAATGCCACCATCGGTTTGCAAGAGGACTTGCCCGTCGGCAGCGGTGGTGGTCAGATCGCCGTTAATTAGCAAGGCACCTGACTGCAGTACTTCTGTTCCATCGATAACGTTGTTGCTATTTAAATCTCCATTTCCGTCGCCCGAGGTCAACCGAATATCGTCAATTGCCGTGATGTCGCCAACGATCAATTCGTTGATGTCCACCAACTCCACTGTGGTACCTGTCGCGGTCACTTCACCAACAAAATCATTCTGATTCGCGACGGCCGGGTCGCAGCTAGCGCCTGTTAGGCAGATGGTACCTGTGGCCGTGATCGAACTGGTTTGAGTGACGCGAATGGGAGCCGTTTGCGTCAAGTCACCTTCAACTGTCAGTGTCAATGTGCCGTCGACATCAAAACCGCAAATGGCAACGACCGTTCCACAAGCTGAGCTGTAATTGAGGTCAGCCAGTTCCAGACTGGAGATGTTGTTCAGAGTCAGGTTGGTGTCACCAAAATTGTCAATCGTTTGAGCTTGTTCAAACGTTTGTCCATCGAGTCCAATTTCGGCAGCTACGCGAACGACATCATTGACGCCAATCAGGTTCACGTCGCCCCCGATCGAAGTCGCTTCCAGGTTGGTTTGGATCAATAGTTCGTCGGCAATGATTCCGACTCCCGCTGCCTGAACGATGCCACCATCGGATTCAAGCGACACCTGACCTGAATTGGTCGTGATGTTTCCATCAAGCTGAAGCACACCGCTCTGCAGGATTTCTGTTCCATCGATGATCCCGTTTCCGCCGGCGTCACCATCACCATCGCCAGCAACCAATCTTACGTCGGCATCGGCATCGACTTGGCCGACAACTAACGCGTTGATGTCGACAATTTCGACCGTCGTTCCGCTGGCTGTGACCGTTCCGACAAAGTCGTTGTCGTTACCAATGCCAGGCAAGCTTGCACAGTCGGCACCGGTCAAACAAATCACTCCGGAGGCGGTCAAATCAGAATCGCCGGTCACTCGAACCGAAGCGGTTTGCGAGATGTCACCCGTAACATCCAACGTCAAGTCTCCATCAACGTTGACACCGCAAACCGAATCCGAGCTGCAGATCGAAACGTAATCGATTTCTGCAATCTCAACACTATCGACGTTGACGAAGTTGAGCGAGACATCGCCAAAGTTATCGGCACCCGTGGCATCGACCAATGTCTGTCCGTCAAATCCAAGGTCGGCTGCCAAGCGATCGATGTCGTTGTTTCCAGTCAGAACAAAATCACCGATCAGCGACGTCGACTCATGTATCGCCAGCAAAACCAAGTCGTTCGTCGTAATGACGCTGGCGGCATCCTGCGTCGCTCCATTGTCCGCTTGCAACAAGATCTGACTGTTGGCATTGGTCGTCGTTAAGTTTCCAGTGAGATTGAGCGTGCCCGATTGAAGTATCTCTCCACCATCGATGACGTTGTTGTTGTTCAAATCTCCGTCGAAATTCCCGGCGACCAATCGGATGCGATCTGCCGCTGTGATATCTCCAACCGTGAGGTCGTTAATGTCAAAAACTTCAAAGGCAGCCACTGCTGAACCGGAGACCGTACCGACAAAGTCATTGTCATTTCCAATTGCCGGGAGTGTCGCGCAATCGGCGCCCGTAAAACAGATGATGGAATTGGAATTCAGATCCGCATCTCCCGTGACTCGAACGGCTGCCGACTGAGTAAGAATCGCCAACGCACCATCGCCGACGTCCAAGGTCAGGTTGCCATCGACGGTCAATCCGCAAGCGGCAACATTCGTTCCGCATGCGGAGTCGTACGTCAGGTCAGCAATTTCCAGATCGATCAAGTTGTTGAAACTGAAGGCGGTATCGCCGAAGTTGTCGATCGTCTGAGCGTCCGCAAAAGTTTGGCCGTCCAGACCAATTTCTCCTGCGAGCCGCGACACTGCATTGGTGCCGCTTAACATCATGTCGCCGCCCAGCGACGTTGCTTCGTGATCCGAAAAGACCAATAAGTCGAGTGCCGTAATCGTGGAAGTCGCCAACTGGGTGATGCCGCCATCCGATTGCAAAAGAACCTGACCATCCGCTGCGGTCGTCGTCAAATCACCATCAATCTGGAGCAAGCCCGACTGCAGGATTTCAGCGCCATCAATGACACCATTGAGACTGGAATCCCCGTCGCCATCTCCCGCTTCAAGTCGAATGTCGTTGGTCGCCGAAATGTCGCCAACCGTCAATCCGTTGATATCAACGATCTCAACTGTCGTTGCACTGGCCGTAACCGTTCCAACAAAGTCATTGTCGTTGCCGACACCAGGAAGCGTCACACAGTCAGCACCTGTCAAGCAGATCGTGCCAGTCGCGGTCAGATCTGTTGCACCGCCGACTCGAACCGATGCCGTTTGCGTCAAATCAGCAATGATCGGAATGCCAGCGTCACCGATGGAAAGTGTCAGGTCACCTCCCGTTTCAACGCCACAGATCGTTTCGTTGATCCCGCAATCATTGGCAAAGGTCAGGTCGGCGATGTCGAGACTGTTGACGTTGTTGAAACTCAAATTGCCTGCGACAAACGCTGCCAAATTGCTCACCGTGTTGGCGTTGGTCAAGGTAAAGTTGCCGCCATCAGCATCGGTATTGGCATTGCTGCCCAGTAAAAGATCGGTCGTGCTGATGATTCCCGCGGTCTGGAGTGTGTCGCCGCTCGATTGGAGCAAGACTTGCTCGCCCGCAGTCAAGTTGCCTGCGATCGTTAGATCGCCCGGCGAAATATCTCCTGCAAACAAATGGAGTCGACGCGTTGCGAATGCTGAAGTCACCGTCATTGAATTACTGTCGACGACCGAGACATCATCCGCCAGTTCGATGACTAATGTGTTCAGGTCATTTTCATTCGCGACACCAATGGTACAACTTCCGCCTGTCAAGCAAATGTCGCCAGTGCCGGTAGAAAGCGTCGTGTTTCCTTCTACCGCAAACGTTGCCGACTGAGTAAGGTCAGCATTGACTAACTGTAGGTTGACATCGCCTGCCAAGCCGCCGCCAGCATCGACATTGAGGCCGCAGATGTTGACGTTTCCACAATCTGAGATCAACGTCAAATCACCAATGTTCAAATTGACCGATGAAATCAATTCGAGGTTGCCATCGATGTCTGTCGCCAGATTGTCGATCACGTTAACGGTGTCGCCGACACCACCAAAATCAAATGTCCCCTGCCCGCTCAATAACAGGTCCGTTACATCGATCAAATTGTTGTTGTAGCTGACGCCGTTGGAGGCCTCCAGGAGTAATTGATCAGCCGTGATCGCCGTGTTGATCTGGATATTGTTTCCAATAAAGCGCAGGCTGCCTGTGCTGGTCACTGAATCAATGTTGATGTCGTCGTCTTCAGCAATCACGACATCGCCAGTGCTGACAATCGTCAAGGTACCCGTGAAAACGTTGTCGTTGAGACCGTCGCCAGTACAGTCTCCACCTGTCAAACAGACATCGCCCGTTCCGGTGTTGATGATCGTGTTTCCTCCAATGATCACAGCCGCATCTGGATCCTGGAAAAGATCGCCATCGTTCGTCGTCAGGTTCCAGTCAGTGGTTATGTTCAAACCACAGATGATGACGCCATCGCAATCCAGCCGAGCCACGGTGATTTCGTCGTCGTCAAAAAAGTTGAGCGTGCCGGTCAAAAGTGCGGCGAGGTTATCGACATCATTCGTTGCATCATCGAGATCAAACAAACCGATCCCGGACAACATCAAGTTTTCGCCGGTGATCGTTGCGGTCGCCGCTTGCGTGATTCCGCCGTCGGATTCCAGAAAAATCGTTTGCGAATTGATCGCTTCATTCAGCGTTATCGGATTCCCACCCAGCGCTCGCAACCGAATCTTGGTGGTAACGTCGAGTCCAATAATGGCTTCGGTTGTTCCGCAGGTAGAACTGTAGGTGAGGTTGTCGACAACAATTGGGGCCGAGTTGATAAAATCAAGCGAACCGTCGATGTCGGCTGCGATCGCACCCACAACATTGGATTGAATCAGGTCAAAGTCGCCTGCACCTTCGGCTGGAAGGTTTCCACCGAGAATGAGCTGCGATGTGGTGATGATCCCGGCAGACTGAATGACGCCCGTGTTCGCTTGTAACAGCGTTTGTCCTGCTAACGCGGTCGTCGTCAGGTTGCCAGTGAGTGTCAAGCCTCCCGCGCCAGTGGCGCCAGCCCGGAGGAAGATGTTGTCTGTGGCAGTGATGATTCCGGCCGTCAAGTCATTCTGGTCAACGAATTCGACGACAATTCCGGTGCCGCTGACCGCGCCGCCAAAATCGTTGTTAATGTCGGTCAGGCAGATGTCGCCCGAAGCGTTGATGTTTGAAGTCCCTGTGACGGAAATCGCTGCGGACTGAGTTATATTCCCTGCGGTCGCGGTCACAATTAAGTTGCCGCCGACCGTCGATGACTTTAAATCGACCGTTGCGGCGGTAAAGGTACTGTCATTTGCGGAGACAAGTCCTACGGAACCTGTGGCAACGACTTGGTCCAGTGTGATTGCACCGGCGGTCGCTTCGAAACAGGCATCGCCACCAACGATTACCGCTGCGGAATCCGTCACGTCGCCCGTTGTGGCCGTCACGTCCAGATCGGTGCCAACGGTTGTTGCTTTGAGGTCGACCGCGGTTGTGTTGACGATCGTCGCTGAAGTTGCTGCGACCAAACCGATCGAGCCCGTCACGTCGAGTTGATCGAGATTGATTGAACCAGCGGTCGCTTCGAAGCAAGCGTCGCCACCGACGATTACCGCAGCGGAATCCGTCACGTCGCCAGTCGTTGCGGTCACGTCCAGATCGGTTCCGACGGTAGTTGCTTTGAGGTCGACCGCTGTTGTGTTAACGATGGTTGCTGAAGTTGCCGCGACTAAACCGATCGAGCCCGTCACGTCGAGTTGATCGAGATTGATTGCACCTGCGGTCGCTTCGAAACAAGCATCGCCACCAACAATTACAGCAGCGGAATCCGTCACGTCGCCCGTTGTTGCCGTCACGTCCAGATCGGTGCCAACGGTTGTTGCTTTCAAGTCAACCGCTGTTGTGTTAACGATCGTCGCTGACGTTGCCGCGACTAAACCGATCGAGCCGGTAACGTCAAGCTGATCGAGATTGATCGCTCCAGCGGTCGCTTCGAAACAGGCATCACCACCAACGATTACCGCTGCGGAATCCGTCACGTCGCCCGTTGTCGCAGTCACGTCGAGGTCGGTGCCAACGGTTGTTGCTTTGAGGTCGACCGCGGTTGTGTTGACGATGGTTGCTGAAGTTGCTGCGACCAAACCGATCGAGCCGGTAACGTCGAGTTGATCGAGATTGATTGCACCTGCGGTCGCTTCGAAACAAGCATCGCCACCAACAATTACAGCAGCGGAATCAGTGACGTCGCCCGTCGTTGCCGTCACGTCCAGATCGGTTCCGACGGTAGTTGCTTTGAGGTCGACCGCTGTTGTGTTAACGATGGTTGCTGAAGTTGCCGCGACTAAACCGATCGAGCCCGTCACGTCGAGTTGATCGAGATTGATTGCTCCGGCGGTCGCTTCGAAGCAAGCGTCACCACCGACGATTACCGCAGCGGAATCCGTCACATCGCCCGTTGTGGCCGTCACGTCGAGGTCGGTGCCAACGGTTGTTGCTTTGAGGTCGACCGCTGTTGTGTTGACGATGGTTGCTGACGTTGCTGCGACCAATCCGATCGAGCCAGTCACGTCAAGCAGATCAAGATTGATTGAACCAGCGGTCGCTTCGAAACAGGCATCGCCACCAACAATTACCGCAGCGGAATCCGTCACATCGCCCGTTGTGGCAGTTGCATCAAGATTTCCGCCGACGGTCGAGGCTTTAAAATCGATGGTGGTCGCATTGACCAAGGTCGCGTTGTTGACGACCGTTAATCCGATTGACCCTGTCACGTTCAGATCATCGAGGACGATCGAGTCGGCAGAGTCAAAACATGCATCGCCGCCGACAGTCACCGAACCACTGTCTAAAATGCCGGCCGTCGTTGACGTCACGTTAAGATCGGTACCGACCGTTGAGAGCGAAAGATCGATGGCACCGACATTGACGATCGTCGACGAAGTCGATGACGCTACTCCAATGGAACCAGTGACGTCCAACCCGTCCAAATCGATTGCGCCAGCCGTCGAAGTGAACTGTGCATTTCCACCGACGGTCACCGTGCCAGAGTCGGTCACGTCACCAGTGGTTGCTGTGACATCCAGATCGGTCCCAATCGTCGACGTTGCCAAATCGACCGCTGTCGTATTGACGATTGTCGCGCTGGTATTCGAGTCCAGGCCAATCGTTCCAGCAACATCGAGTTGGTCCAATGTGATGGAACCTCCAACACCCGTTGCCGAGAACTGAGCATTTCCATCGACGTCGATCGTGCCATTGTCGATGATGTTTCCCAACGTCGCTGTCATCGTCAGATCGTTACCGACGACTGCATTGGAGACATCGATCGTACTTCCCGCCAAAATCGTCGCGTCGTTGGTTGCCTCGAGCGAGGTCAACTGGATGCCATCGATGTCTGTCAAGCTGACGTCGGTGGCATTGGTGATGTCGACGATCGAAAAGTTGTTGGTTCCGTTTTGAAGATCGATCGTCTCTGCACCTGAAATCGTCAGCGTACCTGAGCTGACAAACGTCGTGAGTGCTTGTTGATCGACTGTTCCAAAAAGTGCGCTTCCACCGGAGTTGGTAATCGAAAGCGGTTGTGCAAAATCGAAGTCTCCAAAATTGACGTCAAATTGGTCAGCCGTCGTGCTGTTGAGCAGGATCGAGCTTAGCGCACCAATGCCGGTGTCAACGGTCAGCGTATCAGTGCCGTCGCCACTGATGTTCAGCGGCGAATCGTCGCCAGACCAAACACCATCGCCAAGCACGAACGAATAGACCGTTCCTGATTGAGTGATCGTGACTTGATCAGCACCGGCATCCGAGTTGACAAACTCGTCCAGGATTAGCGCGGTACCGCCGAACAGGTCAAATTCAGCATTGAGGAGTCTGCGGGTCTCCAGTTTGACGTGCCCCGCAATTCGACTCGGTCGGTTCGAATCGGTTTTCTTATTCATGTGAGCCTCGAAGAAGTTAACCGTTATTGTAATTGCCTAAGCGACCGGTCCAAGAAAATAGGAGCTTTAGGAAGAATAATTCAACCAGGCGAAGCTCGACGATTGTGTCAGTATTCATCAAGCCGAGGTGCCGGCTGTCACGAATATGGTGATAAATCGGGTTCTGCCGCACTTTTTCCATCCTTGGGGTTGGCATGTTTCAAAACATTGGCTTGAAGTTTATCGCCTTGGCGTCTGTCGCTGCCATCTACGTTCTGCCCAACCACACGTTGGTTGCTCAAGACCAGTTCAGTTCTCGTCGTCGTCAAACCAAACCGAAGGTCGTTCGGTTGCAGGATTCAACTGTTGTCGCAACGAAAGTTGAACTGAAAGACGGGACCCAAAAAGACGATGCCGAACAGAAGCGGCAATTACCGGCGAAAGCCGTTGGTCCTATCGAGGTTCCTCAAACATCAGACAACGTTGCGCCAGCAACTGCAATTCCGATCCCAACAATCGCACAAGTTTCAGGACAGGAAAGTTCCCGTCGATCGATGCGGATTGCCTCACAAGTTGTCGAGCCAAACGCCAAACAGATGACGAGGTTCAAATCAACTCCTACCGGAACGCCAATCGCCATGGCGGGTAGTCCTCCTTTGTCAACTATCGGCGGAGATAATTCCAATTCCCAAGCAAGAGTGAAGTTGACCGAACAGTCGGTGTTGCAAACTGCTAGCAACGATCAAGCTGTGAAAGGGGAGCAGAAACCACAAGCTCGGATCGCCAAGAGATTGGAGCCCGTTCGAAGAGCAAAACCGCTGCCAAAACTTGCCAATCCTGAACAATTTCGTGTTTCCGAAGCCGAACGCAAATTTCATCAGGACTTTCAGGAAAAACCTGCAGATCCTGCCAAGCCCCAGATTGGAAGTTTTAACCGAAAGATTCCATCGAGCCTTGGCGGCGATGATCAGGAAGACGGTCCTTCCTGGCTCGACAATCTGCCTCGACCCTCGCTGGCCCCAGGTGTTCGTTCCATGTCAATGCAACGAGCCAGTTATCGTCAGGTCACTCAGCCGTTTCAAAGTTACGCAGCCTCGGCAAGCTTGGCGATGGATTACCGCACAGGTGCGATTGGATCGGTCAAAATGTGGCGAAGTCCTAACCTGTCTCACCGTCCAATCTATTTTGAAGATGAAAATCTGGAGCGATACGGATTGGGTGTTAGTCGCTGGCAGCCGGTTGTTTCGGGAGCGAAGTTCTTTGCAACGGCCATGTTCCTGCCTTATCACGTTGGTGCTCAACCGCCGAACGAGTGCGTCTACGAAATGGGCTACTACCGGCCTGGCGATTGCAATCCGGCGTACAAACCGTCGCGACAGTTCAGTCGACGAGGGCTCTTTAACCAACTGCTAACGTTTGGTTTAGTTTTCGGAACGATGTAGCCTCCCCGCAAAAAACGAATAAATCGTACTTCTGAAAAAATTCCTGCGACAGTCGCTGGAGAACGATCGTAGATGGACTCAACGATCAGTTCAGACACCGATTTTCGCATGGGGAAGACGATGAGCGTTTTGCAAATGGGTTCGCGAGGACAGCAAGTACAGCTGCTTCAAAAGGGGTTAAACGACAAACTGTTCCCCAGTCCCAACTTGGCAACCGACGGTGCGTTTGGAGTGAATACGAAAAACGCCCTCATGCAGTTTCAGCGACAGTCTGGTATCAAGGTAGACGGAATTGCCGGTCCACAAACCCAATCGGCACTAGCCAACGCACGTCCCGCTGGCCAGATCCAGACCGAAGTCCTCCGTAAAGGGAGTCGTGGCGACGCTGTCAAACAGGTTCAGCAGTTGCTCAACCAAAAACTGGTCCCCAGTCCGGGTTTGAATCCCGACGGCGATTATGGAAACAAAACACAGGCGGCGGTAATCCAATTTCAACGGCAAGCCAACATTCCTGCAGATGGCTTGGTCGGTTCGCAGACCATGGCGGCGTTGCGAAATGCTCCAGTAAATCCGAATCCTACGCCACAGGCACCGCAACCGCCCAGTGGCACCGGTCAGGAGTATTTTCCATTCGAAACCGTCACTTCGTGGAATTGGTCAGAGAGTTATCGGGCATTTGCTTCCAATCGAAGCAACGGCAGTCGCGCCCACGCGGGTTGCGATCTTTACTATCCCGAAGGAACAAAGATCTACGCGATTAAAGATGGGACTGTGACCCGAGGTCCCTACGATTTCTACGCACAAACGTATGCGATGGAAGTTGATCACGGTACCTTCGTTGCTCGATATGGTGAGATCCAACGGAATACTCAAGTCCGGCAGGGTGACACGGTTTCCGCTGGTCAACATATCGCCCAAGTTGGCCATCTGGTTGGGATCAGCGTGCCGAGCGACATGTTGCATTTTGAAATGTACGCCGGGACCGCGAGCGGATCACTGACCGACCGTTCGTCGACGTCGGCCAAGCGTTCCGATGGAGTCTCGTTCCAACGACGAAGTGACTTGCTCGATCCAACGCAATACTTGAATCAATGGCAGAGCAACCTGCCTGGTTAACGCGATTTACGGCGTCTTTGGGTCTTTAGTTCTTGAGTTTTCTAAACCCTTGGTTGTGGCAATCTTTGGTTGAAGGCAACCGTTGGGGTAAGAAGTTTCTGGAGCCGAATGCACGTGCTGACCTGGAATGCAGGCGTGCAAATGGTTGCCAGTTGATTCAAGCAGCCAATTGATACGAGAAGCATTGCTCGATGGCGAAGCTAGTCGTCAAAAAAGTTATCGGCGACAGGGAAGATCATCTTCCGCGGGAAACCGTCGTCGTCCTGGTCATCCTCTTGTTTTTTCTTCGATGAAGACGATCGATCCGAGTCTTTCGAAGGAGGGTCTTTCGGTGGTTGGTTTGCAGGCTTTGGCGGTGACTTTGCAGAAGAATCGGCGACGACGGAGTCTTCGAAGCTGATGAAGTCTTTCTTTTTCGCAGCTGGTGCTTTGGGTGATTCGGCAGCCTGACGCTCCACACGCTCTTCGTCTTCGAAGTCCGTTTCGACAGGGTCGCGTGACTTGAACGTCTTGCTGGCGACGTCGTCGGAATGCGGAATATCTTCGGATTCGAAAAATTGAGTTCGATAAGCGTTATCGTTTGAATCCTGATCGTCGTGCGACCGGGCCTCGGCGTGTTTCGGCAATGTCGCCGCGTCCTCGTCCAGCGAGTCGTCGAACCGAAATCTCGCCTCGCTGTTGGGTTTCGTAGCTCGTTTCGCTGGGATCGGCCTTGGAGGTGCCGCCGGTGCCTCATCATCATCATCGACGTCGGTCCATGAACCTGCGGCACCAAATTCTGGTATCGAGGAATGTTCCTGTGTATCGGCACGTTCCAGCGTCAACACAAATCGGTGAAAACCCGCAATGATGCGGCAGCTTTGAAACAGATTTTCTGAAGATCGAATGGGCTGAAAGTCGCTGCTGTTTTCGGAAGCCACCAAGGTTGGATTGGTCTTGGAGAGATGTTCCAGTTCAATCCCACCGTCCACATGTCGGATGATAAAGTGACGACGCGAGAGACGTGGGTCCGGAGACAGCAGTGTTTTTTTGTTGAGGCGACCGACCACTAATTCATCATCGACCTCCAGCACCACACGCTGGGATCGATCTGATTTTTGAAACGAGATGTCAACGATTAAGGTCATTCCTTCGTTCCGATTATCCACGATGCAAACGATTGTTCATCAGTGACCAATGCGTCGGCAACATAATTTACGTCATTGTTTGAAGTTGGGTCGCTGAAAACAATCCAGTCCACCAACGAAAAGATCTTTTCAAGCAACACGTTGGTTCCATTGTCCAGATTAAACATGAGCTTTGCAGGAGTCGCAAACCAGGCGGCCAGAAACTTTAAGTCATCTTCACTGATCGCTTTATCACCACGGCACATCAAAAGCACACAAGCATCTTCTTCATCGTACGCCCGATGCGTTTTCCAGAATTCGACCGGATCCTCGGGAAGTACCAGATACAAGTCGTTGTCCTTGGAAAGATTCTCTGGAAACTCAGCTAACAGATTTAGACTTTCCGGAGCCGGGAACGTGAACTTCGCCAATCGATGATTAATTAACAGTCCGTACCGCCAAGCCGGTTTCGCTGCTTCCAGCTTCGGCTGCCACTCTTCCAAAAAACTGGCGACAGAAATTCGTCGAACCCCATTTTCAAGAATCTCGAATTTGGTTTGCTCGTCATCATCGGAATCGGATTTGGGCTCCGGCTCAGGCACATCATTGGATGATTCGGTTGAATTATCATCCAGAAAATCATCGTCATCATCGACAGGGAACTCAACCTTCCCGGACGTCGCTGCGGTGCTGGTTGCACTGGTTGCCGCGGCAACACCGGCGGCGCCAACGACTGTTGCCCCAGCGATGGGGGCGGCGACTGGTTCGGTGGCCGGTTGATCCTCGGGTTCGTCGCGTAAAACGACACGGAGCCGATTGTCTCCGATGTCAATCTGGTCTCCATCACTGAGACGCTGCCGATTGACTGAGCTTCCGTTGACATGAACAGAACGTTGGCCATGGGTCAGGTTTTTGATGGCAAGCGTTCCACTGGCAAACGTGACTTCGCAATGCTGTGGCGCAACGTGATCAGCGTTGGCGAGTTGTATGTCGGAAGAGTTCGACGCACCAATCAACAAGCTCTGCCCCGGCCGAACCTTGAAGGATCGGGAGCCATCTCGGTTTTCATACTCAAGGATTGCCACTCGCATAGTCTTAATACCAGAATGAAGTTTGCCACCAACGGGACAGATAGTCCAATGGTGTCATGGTTTCGCATTCAATCACCGCCCAGTGAGTCGCACCAACTCGAACGGCAAAGTCACTTTCAAAGTCGAACTCGACTCTAAAAAAGCGTATCGGGTCCCCGGAGCTGTTCATGTTGATCGCCTCCGTCTCCTGTTCGCTTTCGAGCGATATCCGGGTCACCGTTCCCGCAATCGAACGTGCGGTATGAGGAACGTAAATTCGGACCGTCTGATTGATTTTAACGAATTCAATTTCAGATTCATCAACCTTCAGATAGCCACGGGATCGCCCAGGATCTGCGATATAGCATAACGTTTCTCCACGCGTTACGTGACTTCCTGCATTTCGCGGCTCAAAACGACTTCCTGAGAGCACTGGCAATGCCGCATCATCGGCTGATTGTTGCATCAAAGGGATTTTTCGTGCGATGATGATTCCGTCTTTGGGAGAGACGATTTTTAACTCGGAAAATCGCTGTTTAAGTTTCTCCAGCCGAGCCACCAAGGTCGATTTGCGTTGATTCCAAAACTCAATTTCGCCGGCGGCATCGTTTCGCTCAGATACCGCCAACGCTTGGAGCCGTACGTCCATCTCTTCAAGTTCATTTTGTGCGACGACGATCTCCAATCGCAGTTCATCGTCAATGATTTCAGCGATCGGTTCCCCAGATTCGATCGACTGGCCATCCATCACGTCGACTTTGAGCTGCCCATCAGCAGGTGCAAACAAGTGTTTTGCGTCCGCCAATTCGATCTCTGCCGACCCGTAAACTCGATAGCTGAACTGAATGTTGGCCAAACACAACCAAATCACGACGAGC
This sequence comes from Planctomycetota bacterium, assembly GCA_038534355.1. GTDB lineage: Bacteria > Planctomycetota > Planctomycetia > Pirellulales > Pirellulaceae > Mariniblastus. Next base: position 7,818 of record JBCAWX010000015.1, on the reverse strand, counting down.
AGTACTACCGCAATCGTCACGTTTGAAATCCTCAAGCCTTGCTTCCAAGCCGCGCCGGCAAATTTTTGAAAGCTCATGGCGATTGGTACCAGCGTCAAGACGACCAGCAGAATGACCAACGACGAACCGATCGATTTGAGTTGTTGGCCCTCGAAAAATGTCCATGCGGCCCAGCCAATCGCAAACATGATCATGACTCGATAAACATTGGCAAGTGTTGCGTACGTCATCAATGTCTTGGATTTCTGATTGAGCAGGAATGTTGATTCGGACACGACGAATAGATTCAACAACCGCTGCTGAAACAGTTCTTTGGCGGCGTTCGCCAAGTTGGGAATCTCCAGAAAATCCGACAACGCGTAGTAGCCATCGTAGCGCATCAAAGGATTGCCGTTAACAAAAAGTGTGTTCACGGAAGTGATCAACATCATGCCAAACAGAAGACTGTGCAGTGTCCCGTCGACCGAGCCATACCAACCCCAGAAGCAAACGACCGAAATCGCGACTTCGACAAACACGCCTGCCAGACTGACCATGATTCGTTGCCAGCGACTTGGCTGCGTCCACATATCTGAGACGTCGCAATACATGCAGGGGATGCCGACCAACAACAAAATACCCATCTCATTACACTCGCGACCGCTCCGTTGGCAGGACAGACCGTGTCCCAGTTCGTGAAGGATCTTGACCATTACAAATCCAATCAACATCAGTGCCAGGTAAACCGGGTCGGTCAACTCAGCGAACGATGGAACTTTGGTCGATAGAACATCCAATGACAGCAGCGCAAATCCGAGCGTTGCCAAAGCGGCTGCCATCACCAACGCAATGGTGATTGGATGAAACAAAAACCAACCGGGAACACTCAGTAGTCGCAGCAGTCCACCCGGATGGAAGCCAGGAAACTTGACGCTGAGAATTCCAAGTGCGCCTTGCGTCCATTGGCTTCGTTGCAGTTTTTCGAATTGATGGTACAAGCGTTCGCCATCGCCAAGTCGCATCGCCACTAGCAAATTATCGCCAGCCAATCGATGGACGTAAGCTTCGATTTCATCGATCGAAAGTCGAACACCAAATCGACGTTCGACGGCCACTTGGAGACGCTCGGCAGAAGTGCGCTGCTTGAGTGATTCAAGAATGAAAAACTCAACTTCGCCAAAATGAAAAAACTCGTTGCGAACTTGGTCCTTGACCACGATCTGCGATTGAGCAGCCGCACCTGTCAGAACCGATTCCAGATCAGGTCGAGTTAACCAGGGGATGATGTGTTCTTGTTTCATCAATCGATGGTGACACGTCCGGTTAAACCCGGAACGAGTTTGAGGTCAATGTTTGCAATCTCGACCCACACACGCATCTCGCTGTTGACGGGATTCGCTTCGGGAACAACAAAAATGACTTTTGCCGGGAACGACTTGCCATTTAACGACGGCAATTTGGGAATGAACACCGCTTCACTGCCAACCAGGTCGTTTAACGCGATCTCGGCAGGGACTTTGACTTCGGCTCGGAGTTTGTCCAACCGAATGATTCGACAAACTGGTTCGCTCATCTCTACCCACTCGCCGGGGTACTTGAAGATTTCCACGACCATACCGCGAATCGGTGAATAGATTTGGTGTTCTTCAACCTTCTGTTGACCGATGGCATACTCGGCGCCACGAATCTCCGCCGCCATCTCTTTGAGTCCAATCTGAAATTCGATTTTGTTTTTCTCAGCGATCGCTTTCTGGACCATCAAGTTCAATTGATCAATTTCAGTTTGTGCGACCGCTCCGTCGACACGCTGATTGGAGTTGAGGGCGCGATTCAGTTCCACTTGTGAGACTTCAATCGACCGTTTTTGAAATTCCAGCTCGACTCGAGTCGACGCCTCTTTTTTGGCTTTCGCATGCTCTTGTTTCAGTCGATCCGAATCAAGTCTTGACTTGCGGTCGTCCAAAGCCATCAACAGATCGTCTTCATTGACCAACTGCCCTTCTTTGATCTTGCTGACATTGACAATTCCGGGTGTCCGACAGGGAATGTTTCTTTGTTCCATCACTTTGAGAACCACACTGTCTGTCGAGAACCGAGCATCTTTCAAATCGCTGGTCCGTTGGGCAAGCGTCGGAACTTCCGAACGAGTCAGTGTCAAATTGTCCCCGCCAGAGTCTCGTTGTGCGCAAAGCAGACTGGGGAAAAAGGTGACGACTCCAAGGCAGATTGCCGCGAGAAGTGTTGCCAGATTGCGTCTTGATTTTCTGATGTTCATCGAGTGTTCCTCAACAAAGTCCGCCTCAGGGAGTCGTTTGATTGGTGTACAGTTCATCGTCGCTATCGGAAGAGCCATTGATTGATTCGATTCCGAACTTCATAGGTCAGCAGAAATACGTTCGATCGTTGGCCACAGGCGATTTTTCCATAGACACGGGTGCCCAACCTCAGGCTGTCGCCTAATTCGGTTTCGTCAATTGAAACATAGGCAACGACGATCGGCATCTGACTTTCGGGATCCATTTGGGCACGGTAGTCGATGCGTTCGAGTTTGCCAGTAAACGTCTGACTGGAATCTGCCGTCAAACGAAACAGCACATCGAGAGGTTCGGGATTGGTTTCGATCGCACGTTTGACGAATTCGATCCGGTTGTCCGGGATTTGCAACTCCAGTTCCCACTCCCCTTGCGTGTTGCTGATCGTGAGTAGCAAGTCGGTGCGATTGATTGGGCGGTCGACCAGTTTCTGACGAATATTTTGTGTCGTCACAGAACCAGAAATCGGGGCGCGAATCTCCAGTTGCTTTTCCTTGATGATATAAAAGTCTCGTTGAGCCTGAAGTGTTTTTAGTCGGATTTCGAGACGTTGAATATCGGAAGCCGTTTTGGCTTCGTCAAACTCATCGGACGATGGGTCGCGGAAGCCTGAAAGTTTGAGCGTGCGAAGTTCCGTCTCCGTTTCTTCAATCTTGCCGCGAACGGTGACGATCTCTTTTTCAAGATCTTTGGAACGGATCGTCAGCAGCGTCTGGTCAGCTTGGACTTCATCGCCATCGTCCACCAGTAAACGTTCGACTTCACCATCGCTGTGAGAAAAGACGTGCTGTTGCTGAACGGTTTCCAGCGTTCCTTCGCCGTAAATCTCAAACGGACGTTCCATCGCGAACAACCAATAGGCTGCTGCAATCATCAGGCCAAGGCACGTCAGCCAAAGGATGGCCGATCTTACCGAGCGGACCACGATCCGGTTGAACAACCAATCCAGAACAGCGAATCCTGGAATCGCGTGAGTTCGAAGATTGCGGTCGATCACCGGTGACGCAAACGTTACCGCTTCATTAATCAATTCTCGATCGTCAAATCGAGTCGCCTCATCCGTTTCAAATTTCTCAAACAGCAAGGCGCCACATGCCGCAGATTGATGGCGGATGGGCACAGCGTAACCAGCATCAGCGGGCAGATCGGCAATCAGCGAGGTTAAACCACGAGGTCGTTTGGGTGCATCGACTTCCAGCGTCTCCCCGTGCCACTCAATGCCACCGGAGCGAATTGCGATACGCGCGATCTTGCTCAACTTCTTGGCAACTTCGGTTCTCTGCGAGACTTGCGAAACTCCACTGATGGCCAGGATGCGTCCGGAGGGGGAAAAGAACGTGACGCGATCGGCGCGAGTGATTTTGGCCAGATCATTGACCAGGTGAAACGCTAACTCGTGAGTCGTCGAAGCCTTGCCAAGGTTTTGAGCGAGTCTGGAAAACTGAGTCAGCTGGGCAACACTGCGAGGACTCTTGTTAGCGGACTTGTTGTTTTCAAAGATCTCGATCTGGCTCGCGATTTCAACGGCCAGATCACGATGGACTTGTTCGGCCAACGCGTTTTCGTCACCGGGTCGAATCAACCCAAACAGAAACTCCAGTTCGGATGCGGACCGACAACGTGCGAACACCAACTTCAATCCGCTGACCGATTGGCAACCATGCTTCGACTCGGCCAAAGCGGTTTTGACGTTTTGTTGAATCGCCGTGTTGAGGGCCGAACGCGTTTGAGGTGGAAACGCATCGAAGCCATGTTGGTGAACGACGCGTGTTTGTCCTGTTTGGTTTTTGACAACGACGATAGCCGCAGTTGATTCGGTACACGCGGCGAGTTGGCGATTGACGGTCGCGTAAAAATTGACCCGATCTGTGCTTGGGTCAGATCCCATCTGCGTGAACGAATCGAGTAAAACGTCGAGCGCGTTGAGATCGATGGCAGGTTGGTCGGCAGGTTTTGAACTCATGACATCGGTATTGCGCCCTTTCGCTACTTGGAGAACATGTAGCGGATCCGGCGCGAGTCGGCCGGTGTTGGACTAAGTCTCGCAGATCAAGTTTGTCGAAAATCGAGCCTCGAGGAAATTATACCGTAGGGCTTGCGCACGAACGCTACTTGGTGAACATGTAGCGGACCGGCGCGAGCCGGCCGGTGTTTGACTAAACCTCGCGAATCAAGTTTGTCGAAAATCGAGCCTCGAGGAAATTATACCGTAGGGCTTGCGCCCGAACGCTATTTGGTGAACATGTAGCGGATCCGGCGCGAGCCGGCCGGTGTTGGACTAAACCTCGCGAATCAAGTTTGTCGAAAATCGAGCCTCGCGGAAATTACACCGTAGGGCTTGCGCACGAACGCTATTTGGTGAACATGTAGCGGATCCGGCGCGAGCCGGCCGGTGTTTGACTAAACCTCGCGAATCAAGTTTCTTGAATTCGCAAACAGCCTGTCCAAACGTTTCTGATTTATCGGAAATCGCATGCATCCATGGTTACAGTTTAACCAGCTACTCCTGAAGGAGGGCAAAGTGCTGTCAGATCTGACGCTATCAAAGCAGAATTCGCGGCGGTCTGTTTGCCCAGTCTCGCCAGTCGTCAATAAATACCCAAAAGTCAAACTGAGAAACATGTGAAAACTTACGGGTCATGCCAGAAATAACTGTCACCCCAGTCGTCTGGTGTCCGAAAGAAAGTCGTATCGTACCGGTATTGTTGTTTGTTTCCAATTTTCGGCCCCGTCATGTCTACGAAACTGCTCAAGGTTTTGCTGCCTGTCACACTGACGTGCCTGTTGTGTGTGGCAATTGGCTGTCAGTCCAACAAGCAACTGATGACTTCATTTCCGACCGACCTGGACGCGACTCCTACACTTGGAGATTCTTTCCTGAAAATTTCCAGTCCAGCCGACTGTGACCTGGACTGCCTTCCGGAAGACACCGCTCATCTCGATTCGATTTCGCCAAACGCTTTGGCTGACTATTCGAGCATTTCTTACTCGCCGATTTCACTGGCCGATTGTATCCAGCGTGCTCTGGCGGATTCCGAAGTGTTCCGCAAACTGGGCGGCACCATCGTCTCGCAACCGGGAAGCGTTGATACAGCGCTCGACCCTGCCCTCGCCTTCACCGATCCGTTAATTGGAGAACAGGCAGCCCTGAGCGCATTTGATGCGAACGTGGCAGCAAGTCTGTTTTTTGAAAATAACGATCGTCCATTCAACAACCAGTTCTCTGGTGATACTAACGGGCTCCTCAAACAGGATCTTGGTGAGTACCGCATGGAGATCAATAAACTTGCCGCAACAGGAACATTGTTCACGGCTCGCCAAACGATCAACTATGACAACAACAACCAAGCGGGGAATCGTTTTCAAGGATCCGCTTGGGAAGCGATTGTTGATGCAGGGTTTCGACACCCGTTGCTGCAAGGCTCCGGAACGATGTTCAATCGGATCGCAGGACCCAGCCAAACACCGGGCCAATACAACGGCGTCTTGATCGCTCGAACCAATACAGAAATTGGGATGGCAGAGTTTCAGGAATCCGTTCGCGAGTTCATCGCCAACGTCGAAAACGCCTACTGGGATCTGTACTACGCCTATCGTGAACTTGACGCACAAACTGACGCTCGTGATGCTGCCTATGAAGTCTACAAACGAACCGAAGCTTTGGCCAAGTCTCAGCGAATTCCTGGTTTGGAACTGGCGAGTGCCAAGGAGCAGTACCTGCGTTTCGAAGCCGCGATCATCGAGTCACTGGAAGGCCGGACGATTGATGGCACTCAAGCCAACAGCGGGATGACGGGTGGAAGTTTCCGTCGCACCGTTGGCGTTCGCGTCGCCGAGCGTCGACTACGATACCTGGTCGGGATGGCGATTACCGACGGAACGTTACTGCAGCCCAACGAAGTGCCCAGCCAAGCCGCGATTGTATTCGATTGGGATCAGTCCGTTCAGTCAGCTGTCACGCGTCGTCCGGAAACGTTGCGACAGCGTTGGCTGTTGAAACAGAAAGAGCTTGAATTGACGGCGTCGCGGAACTTCCTCAAGCCGCGTTTGGATATCGTTGGAAACTATCGCTTCCGTGGTTTGGGAAAAGACTTGGCGGGTGGAGACCAGCCACTGCGACTTGACATTCTGAGAAACGAACAGGAATCCAGCGCACTCCGAGATCTTGGTAGCGGCGATTTTCAAGAAGTTCAAATCGGCGGTGAGTTTCGTATGCCCGTCGGATATCGCCAGGCAAATGCAGCAGTTCGCAATGCAGAACTGTCTGTCCAACGTGCCCGAAAAGTCCTTGAAGAACAAGAGCGCAAAATCCTGTTGGACCTGAGTAACGCAATTGGTGAAGCCCGTCGTGCTCACTCAGCGATGGATATTGCTCAACGTCGATTTGAAGCCGCTGTTCAATATCGAGATCAGGCAGCCGAGCGAGTCAGTACCAACCGGGCACAGATGGATGTCTTGCTCGAAGCCCAGCGAAGAATCCTTGAAGCTCAGTTGCAATACATCAACGCTGAAGTGGAATACACTCAAGCGATTAAGAACGTCCACTTCGAGCGAGCGACCTACTTGCAGTATCACGGTATCGTGTTGCAGGAAAGCCAGTCAGACGCCAAAGCCTACGCAGATGCTCAGAACCGTTACAGCCGACGAAGCTCGATGCTGAACTATGTTGTCCGCGATGCTGCGATCGGCCAACAACCTGGCGGTGATGCAGAAATGATCGAGACCGACGGCGCAATCGTTGATGAGAACGGAATGCCTGTCGAGACTTTACCGAATCAAATGATCGATGGAATGGTCATGCCGCCGATGAACAATGCAACCATCGGAACTTCGCAAGCCCAACCAGTCATCGATCCCACGGTGATTGAAAACGGCACGCCACGATCGCCATTCGTCCCAACGCAGCAACTGCCCGTTGATGCAACTCCGCGTGGAACCATGCCAAACGGTGTCCTGCCTGGGGGGGCAATTCAACCCGCCCAGCCACAGCCTCGTTCGCCGAATGGCAGCAATTCGGCACTCCCACCGACACGGATTCAGACCAGTTCGATCGGACCGATGAGTCGAACCACCAAGCTGGCCGATACCCCAGTGGTCACCGGCACCTCGGCGAGCAATATTGGCGCAACGGTTTCGTTTCAATCGGACGCAACAGTTGACGGCCTGTCGACTGGGTCGAATCAATCAACTTCGAACGTTTCCAAAGTCGCCAAGTTGTCTGACAACAAAGCGGAGAAGATTTCTGACGTACCCGTGAATCACTCATTCGGTGGGCCGCTTGACCGGCGAGCCGAAGAGGCGACAGATTCCAACAGCACCGTGCAACCGACCAGCCATTTGGCCGAGGAAACGTCGCCTTCGACAGGTGCCAGTTCACGCCGCCGACACAAGTAAGTCTTTCGGCCCAAGCTACGGTCCCGCGATCACACGAACCGTAGGATAGCCACTCTTGACGCGCCCGACAAAAGTCTGGCCAATGGTATTCAATTCTTTATGCAAATGCGCTATTTTTGTTCTGATCAGATAT
>JBCAWX010000014.1:0-161672 GCA_038534355.1 Planctomycetota bacterium | reverse complement strand
GACGCGGACACCGGCGTCGGGGCGGTCGCTTTTCTTGTTCCCACATGTCGTCCCTGACGGGACGGGGGGTGTTGTGGGGTCGATTTTTTTTCTACCCATATTTCATCCCTACGGGATGCGTTGCGCGATTCGCAACACGACGCGGGCACCGGCGTCGCGGGGCAATCGCTTTCTTGTTCACACGTGTCGTCCTTGACGGGACGAGGGGTGTTGTGGGGTCGATCTTTTTCTACCCACATGCCATCCCTACGGGATGCAAACGCATCCCATTTCGCTCAGCATTCGATCTATCGATCACAAGCGGAACGGCCCAAGCCCGGATCCGGTTTTTCGGATTGTGACGACGGGAAAGCGACTGGATCCTTTGATTCTTCGGTTGGCGAGTTTTGACGTTATGTCATAATGAAGCCTTCCACTCCAAGCTCCAAGACTGCTATGGCTACTTCTCCTTCAAAATCTGATTCACCAACGGTCAACCTGACCCAAGCCCAATCGAATCCGGCTTACTGGATCGACGCCCTGTTTCTCGCTGCGTTCGCTGCCCACATTCCTGTCGGGATCGAGTACTGTAAGCGGATGTGGGTTGTCGGGCATTATCAATTCTTCCCACTGCTGGCGGCCGCCGCCGGATGGTTGATCTACGATCGATTGGCCCATCAAGTAAAACGGAAACCTCGCACGTCAACCACTTATTTGTTGTTGACCGCGAGTGCTGTGTTCTCCGCTGTGGCTGTTCTGTTGTACGCTCCGTTTTTCTGGATCGGTTCGCTGCTGTTCCTGTTGTTGGTCTACATTTATGACCGCTGGGGAACGAAGGGACTTTGGTATACCGCGCCTGCTTGGTTGTTGCTGTTGTTCATTGTCCCGCTCCCTTCGAATCTGGACTTGAAAATCATCAACAAGATGCAGTTCATGTCGAGCCAGCTTGCCAGCTGGATACTCGATGCGTTCGGGCAAGTTCATTTCCGTGAAGGCGTGGTGTTGATCACGGAAGAAAAACAGTTTTTCACCGAGGAAGCTTGTAGCGGTATTCGCTCGCTGTTTTCGTCACTTGCCGCCATTTCGATCTACGGGGTTATGCGTCGTTATCCGCTTTGGCGACATGGGTTCAATCTGGTCCAAACCGTCCTGTGGGTGATTGTGGGGAACGCGATTCGTGTGGCTGGAGTTGTCTACTTGGCCGATAACGTCAACGAATCATTTGCCTCCGGCACAACCCACGAGATGCTCGGACTGGGCGCGTTTCTGTTTATCTTTTTGTGTGCGATGAGCACCGATCGCGGGATCAATGCCTGGCAAGCTTCCACGATCGATTTTACCGACGACGCGTTGCGGACAGATACTGAAGAACCGGTTGTGGAAGGACAAGTCAAAAAAGAAGTGCTCGTGGGCCAAACTGATTCGGTTCCCGGATTCAAATGGGCGTTGATCGCTGTGTTTGGATTGATCACTTTGTTTGGTGCTCGATTGGCTTACGCAAAGATTGCGGAAGATCAATTGAACTACTATTCCGATGACGACTTGATCGTATTGCTTGAGTCGGATCTACCGGAAACGATCAATGGTTGGCAACGATCATCTTTCAGCCATCAGCGACGTGACGACACTCGCCTGCTTGCCCCTGAGTCCTACATTTGGACATATCTGAAAGAGGGCCGTAAAGTCACCATTTCGTTGGACAGCCCGTACTATGACTTTCATAACCTGAACGATTGCTATGAAGGTTTCGGTTGGGATGTGGACTATGAACACAGCTACCCCGAAGGGAACAATGATCTGAATACGAAAGTCAATTTGACAGAATTGAAGATGGAAAAGACCAGCGAGTATGGGGTCGTTCTGTTCACAGCGTTCGACCGTCGAGGCCAGTTAGTTCGCCCGACGTTTGAAGTGAACTATGCACCGACTCGTTTGATGCAGATTAAACGTCATATCAATCTGGCAATGGGAACCTTGGATCAAGACAATGATCCGCGACTGTCAAAGAAACCGTTGCCAATCACGCAGGTCCAGCTGCTGCACACCAGTGGCCGAACAATTGCCGACAAAGCGGAGCTGGATGGTTTATTTATTGCTTGTCGGGGTATCCTGCAGAAATCGAGGCGATTCACAGAAACCCCGTAAAAACCGCTTATTAGAGCGAGAAGTGTATTTCGTCTAACTTTTTTATCCGTCAACAAATTGTTATTCCTTAACATGCCCCTTAGACGTGGGGATTTTGATTGACCTAGGGAGTTTGGCTAATTCTAATTAACTACCACTTCTTGGAGACACTTCGATGAAACGCATCTTATTTGTTTTGGCCGTTGGCCTATCGTTCGTACTGAGCTCATCTGCGCATGCTGATTTTGTCATTGACGATTTCTCAACTGGCGGCAACGGAGCGGTTACAGTTTCCGGAGCGACGATCACCATTGGCGGTGGTGGTGGCATTGGCGGAGGGATGAGTTACAACGGTTCTGGATACGACCTTGCCCCAAGTTTGGGTGAGGATCTGGAAATCACATACGATTATGGTCCGATGACGATCGCCGAAGCTTACGGTGCTTTTGATCCGTATGCCGATTCCGTCGTAAACTACAACTTTGACAAGATCACGATTCCTTATGATTTTGGTGCTGATGTTGCTGATTGGGAGATGAGCATCTTTCTGGATGGGAGCACGACAGAGTTCGCTGGGCAAGGATCACTAAACAACTACAACCCAACGTTCGTCGATCCAATCCAACTGGGAGATGCGTCCTCAATTACGTTTCAATTTAGTTACAACGGCATTGCGTCTTTTCCAAGCGGAACATTTGGAGGTGGTGGTAATTCACTCTTTGCCAACCCCGAACCTGCTTCCGGATTGATGTTCGCATCTGTGATCGGACTGCTGGGTATGGTTCGGCGTCGCCGAGCGTAAGCTTGCATGAAAAAATTCAATCAAAGCCGACTCATTTGAGTCGGCTTTTTTTTGTAGAGCGGCGCAGCTTGCATTGGACATCAATCAACTGCATCGCTGAAACAAAAGCTCATTTCGCCAGAGTGGGAGGGCGCTGGTGACGCTTGTCGATTGATGACTTTCATCGTCATCACAGCGATCGGGTCCCCAAAAACCGGACTAATCGTGCAATCTGGAGCATCGGCAGTAGAATTAAGTTCTCCGACTCGCTCTACCGCGAAATAATTTCGTTGAATGGATATAATCGAAGCTCCATCCTTCGATTCTTTCGACTTACTTTTTGCTCAGCTCATGTCCTGGTTCGATACATTCAAAAATCGGCTCAACGCTCTAATGGGTCGCCCATCGGTCGGTGAAATCGGTGATGACTACGATGATTCGATTGCTGATCCAGATCTAGAGGGCTCGACGACGGGACCGCTGGGCCGGTTTGCGGTGGCGGTATTGCTGTTCCCATTCCAGGTTCTCTTTCTGCCATTAAAGGCACTAGGGCTTTTTCACAATTCGGGCGTCGACGTCGAATTCGAAGAGGCCTATCAAGAGATGTCGTTGTCTGGGAAAGTCAGTTGGGCGGCCAAGTGGCTCGGGTTGGGAATGATCAAACTCCCGTATCTGATCCTGACGGCGCCGATTCGATTTTTTCGCGGTTTGTCGCTGAGCAATAGCTGGGACATTCTGTTCGCGATTCCGGCTCTGCTGATGGTCTGCTTTTTTGCTTACGTGTTCACTCAAGTGTTTGCTCGTGCTGAAGTCATTCAGAATCGCTACGCCAGAGGAGTGACGGAGGCATTGGCCAAGAACGATTTCAAGCGAGCAAAAACGTACTTCAATCGCTTGCTGCAAGAAGGTGAGCTTTCTCGACCGAATCAATTGCAGTTGTTCATTGTGCTGACTCAGACCGGCGAGTTTCAGAAGGCAGAGGAAGTGCTGGATGATTTAGCTCCAGAAGACAACCTTGGCTACGGCCCGGCTCATGCCCTCAAAGCGGTTCGTTTGGCCGGGCTATTGGTCAGCGGTCAGGGAAAGCCGGACACACTGGAGCGATTGGGGCGGCATCTGAATCGAACCGATCAGCAAGATCCAGAAACACTTCAGGCGTGGACCATTTATTATCGCAAGATGGGCCAACACGATAAAGCGATTCAAAAAATGACTGATGCGGCCCGTAAGAATCCGGCGTTGTTTCTGGGGCTCTCCAATTACCTGATTCAGCTAAACCGACCCAATGAGAATCGTGTCGTGTTGCAGGAAGCGGCGACCAAGTTCCGAGACATCGTTTTGGAAAAACCAACGAATCATTTTGCCAGAATTGCTCTGGCCAATATCTTGACTCGCCTTGATCGAATTGGTGAAGCCGAACAGGTGCTGACCAGAGGACTCGATCTCAAAGACGGACCGGAAATTCGTCGAGCGTTGGCTTCGTTTTATTCCCTACGCTATGAGCAAGCCAGGTTTGATGGCAAGGACACAGAACAACAATTGAGCTTGCTCGTTCGCGGTTTGAACTACGATCCGCACAACAAGCTGGTTTACGAGAACCTGATGAGGTTTTCAACGTCCGACGACAAAACTCCCGAGCAGATGGAGCAAATCAAATCTGAACTTCGCCAGATCATCGGTGGGAGCAACCCAAGTGCCGTCGCACATTTTGTGATGAGCAACATCTTGTATACCGAAGGGGATCAGGACAAAGCCAAATTCCATTTGGAGATGGCTTATGAGGTCAACAATGAACTGGTGGTTGTGCTGAACAATCTGGCCTGGATCTTGGCGACTCAAGAAGACCCCGACTTGGAACGCGCTTTGGAACTGGCCGAGAAAGTAGTCAAAACTGCGCCAGAGGATGGTCGTTACCGAGACACACGTGGAACGATCTATTTGAAGAAGGGTCGCTATAAAGATGCCATCGCCGATTTTGAAATCTCGCTGCGAGCTGAGCTTTCACCAAACAATCCAAAGATCGTGCATAAGAAACTCTATGAAGCGTACACCGCTTTGGAGATGCACGAGATGGCCAAAACTCACTTGCAAAACAGTCAATAGCGACGCCGTTTCATCATGCCCATTCTCGGTCAAGAGCCAGACATGTTTCCGGCCGACTTGTTAACGCAAGATTCGATCTTGAACGATCCACATCGACAATGGTATTGCGTTTACACGATCTCGCGTCGCGAAAAAGATCTGATGCGCAAATTGTATGCTGGGGAGATTCCGTTTTATGGACCCATCATCGAAAAACGGTATCGCGCCGCCAGCGGTCGTCTGCGAACATCTTATGTGCCGTTGTTTCCCAACTACGTCTTTATGTGCGTGACGGAGGAAGATCGTTATCAAGCAATGACGACCAACTGCATTTCAAAGTGTTCGGTGGTTGAGGATGCCCGGCAACTGGTCGATGACTTGAAAAAGATTTCGACTGTCATCGCCACCGGAGTTGGTTTGACTCCCGAAGCAAGGCTGGATGCAGGTCACCCTGTTCGCGTCAAGGCAGGGCCATTCGCGGGTTACGAAGGGACCGTGATTCGGCGCGAAGGAAAGACGCGATTGTTGTTGTCAGTCAAATTCCTTGAACAGGGTATTTCGATCGGAATGGATGAAGGCTTGGTCGAGCCGATTTAAGGGTGGCTTGTTTGGGTTAAAACGGCGCACCAATGATTGACGTTATTGGCCGGTCCTAACGGCAGCATGGCGCCGACTTGCCGAAACGGCTCAGAGCTTGGCAAAAACTCGAACTGTTAGGCTACGCTTTTAAGTTCGGCGACTAAAATATCGTTTTGTCAACAACGACCAACCCTTCCGACCATCATGTCAAAAATTCTGGTTACCGGCGGAGCCGGCTTTATCGGTTCCAATCTCATTAGACATTTGCTGGACCATACCGATCACCAGGTGATCAATGTCGATGTTCTGACTTATGCGGGTAACCTCGAATCGTTGGCAGATGTCGAATCGAATCCACGGTACCAGTTTTCCCAGACAGACATTGTTGATGCGGCGGCAGTGAAATCGCTGTTTGAAGAACATGCGCCCGATGCCATCATGCACTTGGCTGCCGAATCGCATGTCGACCGCTCGATCGATGGTCCGGGGCAGTTTATCCAAACGAATATCATTGGCACCTACAACTTACTGCAGGCTGCCAAGAATCATTACGACCGTTTGGAAGCGGACGCCAAGAATCACTTTCGATTTCATCATGTCTCTACCGATGAAGTCTACGGTTCGTTGTCGATGTCTGATCCCGGCTTCGTGGAAACGACACCTTACGATCCGCATTCGCCGTACTCGGCCTCCAAAGCATCTTCTGATCATCTGGTTCGTGCCTGGGCGGATACGTTTGGGTTGCCGGTGTTAATCACAAACTGCTCCAACAACTACGGACCGTATCAGTTTCCTGAAAAACTGGTTCCCGTGGTGATCCTGAACGCGATTCACGGTCGAAACATCCCAGTCTATGGCAAAGGGGAAAATGTTCGCGACTGGTTGTACGTTGAAGATCATGCCGAGGCTTTGCGAACGGTTTTGGAAAAAGGGACTCCGGGAGAGACATACAACATCGGTGGCAACAACGAGCGATCCAACATTGATCTGGTTCGAATGATTTGTGGAGTGCTCGACGAAGTCATGCCGGCTGCCGATAACATTCGACTGGCCGAATCAGAGAACGCTTCGATTTCAAATTACGAACAATTGATTACGTTTGTTACCGATCGACCGGGGCACGACCTTCGCTATGCGATCGACGCCAGCAAGATTCGTGATGAGCTTGGCTGGGAGCCGAAAGAGGGCGTTGAAGCCGGATTCAGAAAAACGATCCAATGGTATTTGGATAACGAAGCGTGGTGGCAGCGGATACTCTCAGGTGAGTATCAACTTGAGCGCCAAGGGCTCGGTTAGGCGCTGATGGTTCATTTGTGCTGATGGTTAACTTGCGATTTACTAGTGAGTCGTTTCGGCAGCACACTCGGGCAAGAGTGCCCCAAGCTACAATCCTTAATCGCCTTTGCGTCGGCGAATCGCGCAATCAGTTCGAATCGCGATTTGCCTGTCAAACTTTGCACCACGCGACCCGGGCAAAAGTGCCCAAGCTACGGTTTTAGACGAATCTTCCTGCCAAAAAGCGGGGGTGATTCACGGGTCAATTTCGCCGAATCCTGCCGACGACGACCAAAGCTGAAAAACCAAGCAAACTTAGCCAAAAACCGCCATTCCCACCAAACCTCCCATTGGTTAAAGTCACCCACGGGGACGGAGTGCGCGCAGATTGATACTAGTAAGGGCTCCCAGCCCTCGTTAGTTAGTTTGCAACGTCAATTTCGTGAAGGCTAACAGCCTTCGCAACGTGACAACACGTCGCTCGATGCGCTTTGTAAAGAACCTCGATCTATTGAATAACTTCCTGTCGATCATCGTCGTTTTGATTGTCTTCATTTTTCCAATGAAGCAGAAAACGAGCTGCGCCCAGGAAAATGTTTTGTTGGTCGTCAACGCTGACGCGCCTGATTCAATGGCGCTGGCCAACCACTATCAACAACTTAGAAATATTCCGTCAAACAACGTTGTCTATCTTCCACTCGGCGCGATGGAGGTCAATGAAAAAGACAGCGGCGAGACGACGACATCTGACGAGTTTCGCGACAAGATTTATCAGCCGATTATTGAAACGATCGAGCAACGAGGGCTCGACGCCCAAATCGACTACATCACGTTCTCATGTAGCTTCCCGACTCGGATTAGCTGCAAGCCAGAGCTGATCAAGTTTCAAAAAGCGACAGGAACCAAATACAGCATTCAGAATCATGCGCCTGGTATTTCGCTAACCAGTGCGATGTTTTTTGGCGAAGGTATGTTTTCCGATTCGCCAGTGATTTTTGATTTCCATTCCAATTGGTACGCCAACCTGAAATCGAATGACTCGCGCGCGTTCTCCAATCAGGCACGGTATCGCAGCGATGGCACGACAGGTGATGGTGGTGTGAGGTACCGGTTGAGCACGATTCTGGCAGTGAATCACCCGGGTGGTTCGTCGCTGGCTCAGGCAAAGAAACAGTTGACGCGTTCTGCTGAGGCCGACGGGACTCAGCCAAAAGGGATCTTCTATTTTGCCAGTAACTCGGACCCGAGAACAACGACGCGTCGAAACCAATTTGCCGGAGCAGCGGAGGCTCTCAAGGCGATGGGTCATCAAGCGGTGATTGATCGTTTTGCCATGCCAAAGAATCAAACCGTCGTTGGGGCGACTTTGGGCGCTCCGAAGCTTGAATGGAAAAACAGTAAATCGACGTTCGCCAAGGGTGCGATCTGCGATAACTTTACCAGCTACGGTGGCTATTGGCGAAAGACGGAACAAACTCATTTAACTGAGTTTTTGAACGCCGGCGCTGCCGGTGCCGTCGGAACGATGTATGAGCCCTACACGTTTGCTCGAAAGATACCGACGGCGTTCAGCCATGTCCATTACGCTCGCGGTTGCACGTTGGCAGACTCGATTTATCAAACGGTGGCCAGCCCTTTTCAGTTGGTTGTCGTCGGCGATCCGATCTGCCGACCGTTTGCTAAAACCAGCCCGTTTGAAGTTGCCGGAATCACGGATCGCAGCGTGGTTGATGGCGATCTTAAACTCACCATGACGCCCGCCGCTGACAGCAAAATTGATCATTTCCTGCTATACGTCGATGGTCTATTGAAGCAGCAAGTTGAACCAAACCAAGCGGTACAAATAGCCAACAAGGACTGGGCAGAGGGTTTTCATGATGTGCGTTGTGTCGCCATCGACGCGTCAGTGGGCCGCGTCCGAACCTCCAAGTCTTTCGGAATCTACGTCCGCCATGGAGATAATCCGATCATTCCAAATCTGAAAGTTGACGCACAGTCGGCAAAACTGTCGGGTGAGTTTGTCTTCCGATTCCCGGCCGGCGAAGCGATTCAAGCTCAGCTGTGGCACAACTCGCGTAAACTTGGAACATTCGCCAAAGACCAACCGCTGCGGATCAAGGCTGATCAATTGGGTGTTGGAACGTCAAAGCTGGTCGCGATTGTTCGGCAACGCGATGTTACGACGGTCACGGTTCCTGTGGAAGTAACTGTCAAACGATGATGAACAATCTCTCGAAAGCTTCGACAGCGTCAACCTCCTCGACGATCCAACGATTGTTCGTCGCTGGTCACAAAGGGATGGTAGGGCGAGCTGTTCTCCGACAGTTGGCTGGCTCCAAAACAGAAGTCATCGTTCACGATCGGGAAGGACTCGATCTGTGCAACCAACAAGCAACGTTTGATTTCTTTCAGCAGCAACGCCCCGATGCGGTGATCTTTGCAGCTGCGAAAGTTGGCGGCATTCATGCCAACCATTCGTTGCCCGCGGATTTCATCTATCAAAACACTGCGATGGCGATCAACGCGATTGAGGGTGCTTACCGAGCAAACGTTTCAAGGTTTCTATTTTTAGGCAGCACCTGCATCTATCCGAAAATGGCAAAGCAACCGATTCCCGAATCCGAGTTGTTGAATGGACCTCTGGAACCGACCAACGAAGCGTACGCGTTGGCCAAGATCACGGGGCTCAAGATGTGCCAGCATTACCGTTCGCAATACGGCGTGCTGTATCATTCGGCGATGCCCACCAATCTGTATGGACCTGGCGACAACTATCATCCTGAACACTCCCATGTGTTACCCGCGTTGATTCGCCGATTCCACGAAGCCAAAGAGTCTGGCGCTCGCGAAGTCATTGTCTGGGGAACGGGTCAGCCACGTCGCGAGTTTCTACATGTCGACGATCTCGCTCGCGGGTTGCTACATCTGTTGCAGCTTGAGAATCCTGATGACTGGGTCAATATTGGAACGGGCAAAGATATCTCGATCGCCGAGTTGGCAGAGCTGGTTGCCAAGACGGTTGGTTACGAGGGGGAGATTGGTTACGACACTTCCAAACCGGACGGTACTCCGGTCAAGTGTTCTGATCCATCAAGAATCAAAGCGACTGGTTGGCAACCAGAGATTGAATTGGCAGAAGGACTCAAGCGAACGTATCAGGATTTTTTGGCGGAGTCCGCCTCGGGGCTCGTTCGGTCTGCTTAGCCTCCCATTGCGACTTGCGTGTTTGCCGACAACACCTGAGCCGGACCGCGAGAGACGATCCAGCGATAGCCAATTTCAATCCGCCTAAACCCACCCAAAGTCGGCACAACAAACCAACTCGAAATCAAGCAAACCTTAACCCAACCCCCATATTGAACTCGAAATGAAACGCGCATTGATCACCGGCATCACCGGACAGGACGGATCCTATCTTTCAGAACTATTGCTGGACAAAGGCTATGAGGTCCACGGCATTGTGCGTCGCAGCAGTACGTTTAATACCACTCGAATTGACCACATCTACCGCGACCCTCATGAACCGGACGCCAAACTCTTTCTGCACTACGGTGATCTGACCGACGGCCAGAATTTGACCAACCTGGTTCTCGACGTCAAACCGGACGAGATCTATAACCTCGGCGCTCAATCCCACGTTCGTGTTTCGTTTGATTCGCCCGCTTACACCGTGCAGGTTGTTGGTATCGGGGCGCTAAATGTCCTGGAAGCGGCGCGCCAATTGAACAAGAACCAGGAAGTTCGCGTCTACCAGGCGTCTTCTTCCGAAATGTTTGGCGATGTTTTTGAGTCACCACAAACCGAGTCGACGCCATTTTGCCCACAGAGTCCTTACGCCTGTGCGAAGGTTTACGCGTTCCATCAAACGGTAAACTACCGCCGCGCTTATGACCTGTTTGCCACCAACGGCATCCTGTTTAATCACGAATCACCACGTCGTGGTGAAACGTTTGTGACTCGCAAAATCACTCGGGCAGCCACCCGAATCAAGATGGGTCTACAAGACAAACTGTACCTTGGAAATCTCGATGCCAAACGTGACTGGGGTTACGCCAAGGACTACGTCGAGGGGATGTGGATGATGTTGCAGCACGATGAGCCTGATGACTTTGTACTGGCCACCGGCGAAACAAAAACCATTCGTGACTTCCTGGATTACTCGTTTGGTCACCTCGACATTGACTGGCAAAAGCATGTCGAAATCGATCCTCGATACTTCCGACCTACGGAAGTGAATCTGCTGTTGGGTGATGCAACCAAAGCTCGCGAAGTGCTGGGCTGGACACCCCGGACCAGTTGTCGGGAGCTGGCTGAAATCATGGTTGAGGCGGATCTGGAGCTGGCCCAAAACGAAGCCACGCAACGATCGCTAACCTAAATCGCAACCGTTTGAGCTGTTTGCCGATTTTCGTTTTGCATCGTTGATTTCACATCTTCGTGAACTTCGTCCTGGACGCCCGGTCCATCGTTGGCGATTTGACTGGATTCCAAATTGCTTAACCTCACCGTCACCTCTAACCATTGCCAGCTTACCCTGTGAAAAATTTTGCACTTGTCGGCGCCGCCGGCTACATCGCGCCCAAACACCTTAAAGCGATCAAAGACACCGGCAACCGACTGGTTGTCGCTTGTGACAAACATGATTCGGTTGGGATTTTGGACAGCTACTTTCCCGAGGCAAGCTTCTTTACCGAGGTCGAACGATTCGATCGGTTCCTTGAGAAGCAGCGGCATGATGCTGATGGAAAGCCGATCGATTACATTTCGATTTGCTCTCCCAATTATCTGCACGACGCGCATTGTCGATTGGCATTGCGAATTGGGGCGGATGCGATCTGTGAAAAACCGTTGGTGATCAATCCGTGGAACATTGACCAGCTTCGCGAGCTGGAACAGATTCATGGCAAACGCATCTGGGCGGTCTTACAGTTGCGGCTGCACGAAGCCGTCATGGATTTAAAACGTAAAGCGGAAACGAGCAGTGCTGGGAAGAAACCGGAAATTCTGCTGACGTACATTACGCGTCGTGGAAAATGGTACCACCATTCTTGGAAAGGGAACCCGGCGCAGTCTGGGGGATTGCCGCTGAACATCGGCGTCCACTTCTTTGACTTTCTGACGTGGATTTTTGGCGACGTTGAGAACTGCCGAATGTATCTGACCGATCCGGCTCGATACTCTGGCACACTGGAGCTGGAGAAGGCCAACGTCAAATGGTTCCTTTCAGTCGATGAATCGGACCTGCCTCCATCCGTGGTCGAATCGGGTGGCTATGCATTTCGAAGCATCACTTGCGATGGTGAAGAAGTGGATTTGTCCAAAGGCTTTACCGATTTGCACACAAGAGTCTACGAAGAAGTGTTGGCAGGTCGCGGGCATGGCTTGGACGACACACGAGCGGCAATCGAACTGGTTTATCAGATTCGCCAACAGGATGTCATTGGCCCTGACGAGTTGGCACATCCCATGGCCAGCGGTAGTTGATCGTACCAATCACTCCTCCTGTCCTTTGGGATTCCGTCTCGGTTTCCACGCTTCTGACTGCAGATGTCCTTGTCGAGAAACAAGCAGAGTCTTAACAACCAAGTGAAACAACCCATGAATTACTTCGCCCATGAAACGGCGATCGTTGACGAAGGTGCGACGATTGGCGAGGGCACCAAGATTTGGCATTTTGCTCACGTTTTTGCCGATGCGGTCATTGGTCAACGTTGCTCGTTCGGGCAAAACACGATGGTGGCTGGTGGTGTCACGATTGGCAATAACGTGAAGGTCCAAAACAATGTTGCGATCTACGCTGGAACGACGATCGAGGATGATGTCTTTCTGGGGCCATCCTGTGTTCTGACCAACGTCTCGAATCCGCGCAGCCAAGTCGTCCGTCGTGGCATTTATGAAACAACACTGCTTCGCCGCGGTGCGACCATCGGCGCCAACGCAACCGTCGTTTGCGGCATCACGCTGGGTCGATATGCGTTCATCGCTGCGGGGGCGGTCGTGACGAAAGATGTGCCCGATTACGCGTTGATCACTGGGGTACCTGGGAAGTGTGTCGGCTGGATGAGTCGGCACGGTCACAAGCTTGAGTTTGGCGACGACGGAACGGCCATCTGTGCGGAATCCGGGTATCGTTATCAATTGACGCTCGAAGGAACCCCACGAGTTCGCTGTCTTGATTTGGATGAGGAGAGTCCACTGCCCGATGAACTTGCTGTTGGAGACAAACCGTATCGCGAGTACCAATCATGATTCCATTCATTGACCTGGCCGCCCAACAGAAACAAATTAAACCGGCTCTCGATTCAGCGATCGCTGGCGTGCTCGCTCATGGTCGCTACATCAACGGGCCTGAAGTTGCTGAGTTGGAAAAGGGGCTTTGCGCATTCTCGGGGGCCCGAAATTGCATCGGCGTGTCCAATGGAACCGATGCGTTAATAGCGGCGTTGCAAGCTTACGAGATTGGCCCGGGTGATGCGATCATCACATCCCCGTTTACCTTCTTCGCGACGGTCGAAGCGATCATGATTCTCGGAGCGACGCCCGTCTTTGCGGACATTGATCCAGTGACGTTCAATCTTTGTCCAGAGTCGCTTGAGCAGACGATCAAACAGGTGCGGTCGGAAAACAACTGGAACCTGCGCGCAATCATGCCGGTGGATCTGTTTGGCTTGTGTGCAGATTACGATGCCATTCTGCCGATCGCCAACGCTCATGGATTAATCGTAATTCAAGACTCAGCTCAGGCATTTGGCGCGGCAACTCCGGACGGTAAACGTGCGCCCACGCATGGTCACATCGGAACAACCAGCTTCTTTCCTGCCAAACCTTTGGGTTGTTATGGCGACGGTGGGGCAGTGTTTACCGATGACGATGAACTGGCTGAGAAACTACGTTCGATACGAGTTCATGGAAAAGGTGCCGACAAGTACGACAATGTGCGAGTCGGGCAGAACTGTCGACTCGACACACTTCAAGCTGCGATTCTGATTGAAAAACTGAAGGTTTATCCTTGCGAGTTGGAACTGCGTCAACGCGTGGCAACCCGTTACACCGAGTTGATCGACAAAGTGAATCAGCAGCGAGGCGAACGACATTTTATCGCACCGTCGATCCCCCCGAATCATGTCTCTGCATGGGCTCAGTACACGCTGCGAGTTTCGAATCGTGCGGAGGTAATGCAGCGACTTAAGTCCGCGGGAATTCCGACCGTCATTTATTACCGCACCCCACTCCATCTGGCCAAAGCGTGTGCATCGCTGGGCCATTCTGAAGGCGATTTTCCGCATGCCGAAGCGGCATCACGGGAAGTCATGAGCCTGCCGTTTCATCCGTATCTTGATGATGAACATATTGGCTTGATCGTCGACCAGCTGCAACTGGATTCCTGATCCAACCTGATTGACGATTGTTGACCGAGCCAGCTAAACCGTCCCGTTTATCGAAAACGATCTTTGTTGCCATTGCCCGGTTTGTCGCCGCGGCCAGTGGGCTACTGATTGCGGTCGTACTTTCGAAGACACTTCCTACGGAGTTGGAATACGCAACGTATCGTCAGACGTTGTTGACATTTCAGTTCGTTGCTCCGTTGTTGGGGCTGGGGTTAACCACGGCCGCGCTCTTTTTTCTACCTCGCGAGCCACGCCGTGCCGGCACGATCGTGTTGGAGATGGTGTTACTGCTATTTCTGGCGGGTGGTCTGTTTGCAGCAGTGATGTTGTTAGGCGGTGCTCAATGGGTCGCCTATCGATTCAATAATCCGAATCTGGAAACGACGCTGACCTGGTTTTCGTGCTACGCGATTTTCGCGTTGCCAGTGACGTTAGTCGGCCCCGTCCTGGTTTCACGAGAAGAATCGTTGTGGGTAGCCGGGCATTCGGGCGCCATCGGTCTGTTGAAAATCATTTGCGTCGTCGGGCCTGTCTTGTTGATTTCCAAGAACTCGCTGTTGGCGGTCCAAGGGATCATGGTTTGGGCGATTCTGGCGTTCCTCGGATCGCTGTTTGTTTTCTGGCTCAAGCTGCCCAAGCTCACCTCTGGCCCGAGTGCTGAGTCATTAAAACGGATTTGTGGATATGGAATCCCCTTGAGCATCGCGACCGTGATCGCGACGATCAACCGTAACGTCGACAAGATTCTGGTGTCCGATATTTTGTCGCCTGAAGAAGCAGCCGTGTTCATGAATGGCGCGATCGAGATACCCTTCATTGGCATCGTCGTTGGTTCGGTGACCAGCATTCTGGCTGCGGAGTTCAGTGCAAAATTCGAAAAAGGGCAAGTCAATGAGATCATGATCGTTTGGCAAAATGCGGTCAAAAAAACGGCGGCGATTCTGCTGCCAATCGGAGCGTTTCTGTATGCGTTTGCCGAACCAACAATGATCGTTCTGTTTGATGAGCGTTACATTGCCAGTTCCGAGCCATTTCAAATTTATCTGTACTTGCTCCCGTTGCGTGTCTTCCAGGGCGGGCTGTTCTTGCAGATGGCAGGCAAAACCAGATTGCTGTTGGCTTTCTCGATCATCGTCACGATCTTTAATGCCGTTTTGACCTATCTGTTGGTGCCACCGATTGGCATGAACGGCGCTGCCTATGCGACAGTGTTGTCCGTCGGTTTGATTGGTTTTCCGCTGGGTGTTGGGATGACGCAGTATGCACTGGGCATCAAAATCCATGAATGGATTCCCTATCGCGTGATATTTTCGTTTTTGTTGATCTCGGTCGGTTTATTCCTCTTTCTAAAATTCGTTTTGGGTTATTTTGACCTATCGCCGATCTGGAATCTGGGGCTCGCAGGAGCGGCGGTTCCGGTCCTGTCCTGGACGATGCTTCGGTGGTGCGGCATCAATTTGTTCCCACGTAAACTCAGAGAATAAAGATGAAGAGCATTAAGAAGCTGTTGTTTGGCGATAAACAATTTGAGGGCTCACAAGCCTATTGGGAACAGCGGTACAAAAGTGGCGACAATTCCGGCGAAGGCTCGTACGGCGAGCTGGCCCAATTTAAAGCGGATACGATCAACGCGTTTGTCAAAGAATCGGAGATCGCATCGGTCGTCGAATTCGGTTGCGGTGATGGTGCTCAACTGACACTGGCTCAATACCCGTCGTATCGCGGTTACGATGTTGCTGAAACGGCTGTGTCACTGTGCCGTGAAAAACATGGGAACGACGAAAGCAAGTCCTTCGCCGTTCTCAGCGAATATGCGGGAGAGACGTACGATTTGGCGATGTCGCTGGACGTGATCTACCATCTGGTTGAAGACGAAGTCTTTGCTGCCCATTTGACGACGGTGTTTGGCGCCGCCGACAGGTTGGTCATCGTTTACTCTTCCAATTTTGATCTGCACTCGGCACCCCACGTAAGGCACCGGGAGTTTACCAAATGGATCGATGAGAACATTTCTGGATGGAGTCTGTTGCAAAAAATAGACAACCCCTACCCGTTTGATGAAACGACCAAGAAGGGAAGTCGTGCCGACTTCTTCGTTTACGTCAAAACAGAAAACGAATCAGACGCTTAATAACCTGAGTCCATTCTGGACAGGGACCGGGCCACACGCGAAAGCATCTGTGACGACAAACTTCATGCCAAAATCGCCGTTTTCACAACAGGACATGACTCGACTGATCCCGTATGGAAACGGAACGCTATATCGTTGCCCTCAAACCGGATTCCTTGCGGCTGATCCGATTCCGAACGCTGCAGAGCTGGATGCGTACTATCAATCGGAATACTTCGAAGGGTCTCGTTACGAGAGCGATCTCGATGAACAGAACAACGCTTACCTGAAGAATTGGCAACGACGGCTTTCAAACATTGAACAGTTGGTCGGCAGCAGCAGCTCTGAGCACCACAAACGTCTATTGGATATTGGTGCGGGCACCGGCGCGTTCGTTGAATTGGCCCATCGCCACAATTGGGAGATCTCCTGTGTTGAATTCTCTCCAGACGGAAGACAGGCGATCCAGAATCGTGTTCCAGACGTACAACAAATCGAAAGTGAGTTTTCACCGGATCGTTTTGCAGGCCAACAGTACGATCTGGTTTCGATGTGGGCAGTCATTGAGCACTTGCCCTACGATGCCGATCGACTGAAATCGTTTTATGAGATCACTCGCCCTGGTGGACTGGTTGCGTTTTCGTTTCCCAACCCGATCACGATCAACCGGTTTTTGTTCGGTGCCAACTGGCGATATTTCATTCCTGTTGAGCACCTCGCGTTCTACCCGCCAACTCTCTTTAAACAAATGCTTGAACAGGCAGGTTTTACGATTGAACAGGAGTCGTCAACGTTCAGTGCAGCGGCATGTCATGATGGTTTGGCCAAGTCAAGTTTCTCGTGGCTGCCTCAGATCATTCGCAAGGTTTTCGTCAAGCTCACTGGCGCCGCGAACCGCTGTCTGTTTCATGGTGACACCTACGAGGTGATTGCTCGTAAGAACAACGACTCGAAGACGGATCGTGAATCGGCCGAAGCATGAAGATCGTTATCTCACAGCCCCAGATCATCTTTGGCGGACGGATCAAAGTCCTGCTGGGGATCACTGAAACCTTAAACGAACAAGGGATTGAGCCGGTCTGGCTAAGTCGACAACTGCCTGGCGATCTCGCTCAGATTCAGCAGCGGTATCACACACAGGCCAGTTTTGAATTTCAACCGTTGACCGTCGGTCGATCGTTCCGAGGTGAAAAAGCTCGCGTACAGTTCAATCGCCTCGTCACTGAATGGTGCCAACAGAACCGGGTCGACTGGATCATCGATTCTTCCAACACGGTTCAGGGTTTCGATCAATTTGCCAACGTGATCTCGTATGTCCATTTTCCGAGAGAGGCTCGAGCGTCCAGCGCGCTCAGTGACATCCATGATCCCAATTCGACCTGTTCTCTGTTTCGTTTGGACTTCTGGCGAAAACAGTACAACCGTTCCATTTTTCGCGGCGGCCAAGTCAACTCCAGCCATCGAGTGATCTGTAACAGCAAATTCAGTTTGTCTCATTGGCAAGAATACTATCGATCGTTGAAGTTGACGCATGATCCAATTGTGATCTACCCCTTTGCTGATGATCCCGAAACGTTATCCGGCGACGCAACGGACACATCTCCAGCGGTTGCCAGTCTTGGGCGATTCTGTCGAGCCAAGCGGCAGCATGAGCAGATTGCCATTGGGATGAAAATCCCGGAGTTGCAGTTTTGGTTAATGGGGCATGCCAACCCAGAGGATGCCTACTTCAAAGAGCTGGAACCGTTGGCACAACCGTCCGACAACGTTGAGTTGTTACCGAACCTCTCCCACTCGGAAGTCAATCAGCGTTTGAGCCAGGCAAGATACTTTTTGCACACGAACATCAACGAGCCGTTTGGAATCACAGCTGTAGAAGCGATCCTCGCCGGTTGTATTCCCGTCGTTCACAATTCCGGTGGGCAGCGTGAAGTGGTACCGATGAAGGAACTGAGATTCGATCAACTCACAGACGTGCCTCAAATTTTGAACATGCTGGAACAGAATCCGGATCGACGACAACAATGGCAATCTGAATTGCAAACGCTTGCAATGGACCAGTACGTTCGGTCTGCGTTTAAACGTAACTTCGGCGAGTATTTTGAGTCTGTCACGGCTCACTCAACATAGCCTTATGAATTTTTCGATCTACGATCTATGGAGACAATCGCCTCGTGATCTGTTTGCCCGAGTGGCCAAACGATTTTCGAAGCCAACAGATTCGTACGCGCCAGAGAACGTTCGCTATATCGGCTGCCTGTCAACCGGACGCGTCGGCTCCAAGACGCTTTCGGAGTTGGGAAAACTGGCGTTGGGACAGGCGTCTCAACATGAACCCAAACCGTACTTGTTCGGCATCAGTAAAGTTGGATTTGAAAAAGATCCATACGATCCGGCAATCGTTGCCGCGCTTGAGTGTTGTCGTGAAGAGCTCGTTCAAGAGTTCCTGGACCCCAACCAGATCTTCATGGAAACCAGCCCTCAAGTTACATTTCTCGCGCCAGCAATCAAGCAGCTGTTTCCGCAATCGAAATTCATTCATGTCATACGTCATCCAGTCGACGTGATTCGAAGTGGAATGCGTCGCCAGTGGTATACCGGCAGTGGTCATGACCGTTGGCGAATCGTTCCGACCGATACTGATACGTTTCAGCGATGGGACGACATGGATGCTTTTGAAAAGAATCTTTGGTTGTGGGCAGAAACCAATCATTGGATCACGGCGTACATGTCGGAACTCAATGAGGAAGATGGGATCCTGATCAAGAGTGAACAACTGTTTGCCAATGACGCTGAGACCATTCAGCGTTTCTTTCAGTTCATCGATGCACCGGTCCCAGCTGAGGGCAAGATACAGCGCATTCTGGGCCAGAATTTGAACCAACAAAAAACAGGAACGTTTCCCTCCATTGACGACTGGACGGCCGCCCAGAAACAACTGCTGCATCGATATGCGGGGGACCTGATGGAACAGTATGGCTATGAGGTCAGCTGATGAGTTCAGGTGAACCGAGCCAATCGACTGCCGATGTGCGACGCTCAAATTCGCCAACGGTGATGGTCAAAACCAGTGATGTCTGCCGCGCCGAAAAAGAGTACCTGTTGACGTGGATTTTCGAAGAGGTTTTCGGAGTTTCGCTGAAGATTCAATGGATACAAAATCGTGATACATCGACAGAACTAAGTTTGATCGGTGAGTCCGGATTCGTTTCGTTTCAGGAATCGTTTTTTCCCGTCGCCGATCAACATTGGTTACAACCTGGAACCGTACCTGATTTGCTCGATGCAAACGGCGACTTTGATCCGATCGGTGGCGACGATCATCCTCCCGTGTTTGGCAGTCAATCCGCAGAAACATTTCAGCAAGTTGATTCGGGATGGGTGGAACACAATGAGGATCACTTGCACCTCAAAGCGGATCTGTTTGGGCCACTTTTTGTGATCCTGTCGAGGTATGACGAAGCATGTCTTGACTCGTTTGACCCACACGGACGTATACGAAGTTCGGATACTTTTTTGGGAAGGCACGGTTTGATCGACCGTGCGATTGGGAATGAGTATTTGGAATTGATCTGGTCGGCAATTGAGTTTGTCTGGCCGAACCTGCCAAGAAAGAAACGAACTTATCGCATCATTCCGAGTCACGATATCGATTTTCCATCCATGTTCGCGACGCTTGGATGGGCTCAAAGTTTCAAGAGGCTGGCGAAACGAGTGATTCGCGAAAGGTCATTCGCTGCCACCGTCGATATGATTCGATGTCCTTTGCATCAGCTGATCGGCAACTATTCCAGTGACCCGTTCAATCAGATCGACTGGCTGATCAACCAATCGGAGCGTCATGGTTTATGCAGCACATTCTTTTACATTCCAGAACCAACTCACGACTTTGATCCGAATATTCAATTGACGCATCCAGCCGTGATTGACCAGTGGAAGCAGATTGCCGATCGTGGTCACGAGCTGGGCATGCATCCCGGTTATGAAACATTCCAGTCACCTGATCGGATGCAAACGGGTATTAAAAATATCCGCGATCAGATGACCGCATTGAACATCGAACAGGACCAACTGGGCAGTCGGCAACATTTTCTTCGTTGGCGAACGCCTCGTACTGCACAGCTCCTGGATTCGATCGGCATGGATTACGATTCGAGTCTTGGTTTTGCCGAACGCGTCGGTTTTCGTTGCGGAGTTTGCTACGAGTTTCCAATGTTTGATGTTGAACATCGACAGGCGTTGCGATTGCGTCAACGTCCTTTGCTGGCGATGGATGCTTCGGTGATTGAAGCGAGCTACATGAATCTGGGTTTGACTGATGACGGATTCAATGCGTTCGCCGCGATTGCCAGTGAATGTCGAAAGTACGACGGAGACTTTACGTTGCTTTGGCACAACACCAAACTTCAAACGAGCCGGCAACGCGACTTTTATGTTTCGCTGCTGTCACTTTAGCCCATTTTTTCGCCTGAACGTTAACTGCCCAGACCCTTCATGAGAATTGTCTACGTCGCATCGTTGGATCCCAACTCCGAGCGTGGTGCTTTGCAAAAAGTCCAGATGCAAACCAGTGCCTGGCGACGGATGGGGCACTCGGTCTATCTGATTTGGGACACCCGTTCCGACTATCCTTTTCCTGATGAGAACGATGGCGACAACATTGATCGCGTTTATCACGCAAAGAACTTGTTGGAGAAATGGAAGAACTCGACACAGGTCGCAGCTGATTTGAAACCGTGGAATCCAGATTTGATCTATGTACGCTTTGCCTCCTACAACCCGATTGTGACGCGATTGAAGACGATTGCACCGATCGTTTTTGAGATCAATGGTAACGATAAAAAGAAGAACCAGAAGCTTTCACTGCCGAAACGCGTCTATCGCTTTCTGACACGTGATCGCTATTTGAATATTGCTTCTGGGTTGGTCTACGTCACCCGTGAGCTGTCCCGGATGCCAATCTTTCCGACCCATCAACCCGGGGTTGCGATTCGCAACTCGATGGATGTCAGTGGAGCGGTTCGTCATGAAACGGACCAGCGCGAGTCACCCTGTCGACAAGCGGTGTTTATTGGCGATGGTGCCCCATGGCACGGAATGGACCGGGTCGTAGAGTTGGCGAAGGCACTCCCGGATTGGACGTTTCACATCATCTGTCCACGTGAATTACCAGAAGTCCCTCAAAATGTCGTTGAACATGGGGCGATGCAACGTGAAGAATACGAGAAGGTTTTCCAGCAATGCAGCGTGGCCGTGGGCGCGATGGCATTGGGTCGTGGCGAGCTGAAAGAAGCCTGTTCGTTGAAAGTGCTGGAGTATATTTTTTATGCGTTGCCATTCGTTGTGAGCTATGAGGAAACGGACTTTACCGATCAGGATGAGTTTATGCTCACGTTGTCAGAAACGGGTCCCTTCGTTGATAATGCAGGCAACGCATTGCCTGAGATTCAATCGTTTTTCGACAAATGGTCAGTGGCGTATTTTGACAATGCCGAAGCGCTTGAAAAGATTGACCTGCAACGTCTGGAGCAGCGTCGACTAGATTTTTTCTCAACCCTCATAGAAGGTGCCGCTGATTAATACGATTCCCTCACCAACTTTGCGAGGCCAAGCTCTGGATCCCTCCATGGGCGAGGCCAAACCAAAGAACCGAAGCAATGCCATCTTTTTCCTGGTCTTGTTTTTGTTGAGCCCAAGTGTGGGGTTCTTGATCGAAGTTGCGCTGAACTTGACTGGTGGTGCAGCGACCATGGTCAAATCGATCACCTTCATGCCCACGTTTTTCATCTGGTTGTTTCGAAAACCAGTTTATAAATCACATTCGTTGACCACACCGATGGTCTCGATCATGGCGATCGCGATTGTGCTAACCGGGATGTCAGTGATCAAGAACTTTTCGGCGCCGGTCTCGACGCTGGATGCGGGTTCGATTTCATTGGTCGTGAAGTTCATCCTGCTGGCGTTCTTTTACATGACCGCGATCTGGAAGATGCGGTGTTTCAGCACGCATGAGGTTTGCCGTGCGTTGGCGATCTGGTGTCTGTTGGACATGGGGATCAGTTTTATTCTGTACTTTGGTTACACACCTGTTCGCGACTGGAACCCGAACTCATTGAGCCTTCGCCTGGCGACTGCTGGCTTCGTTGGGATGGCGATGTTCAAGCTGCCCTTATTTCGAATCGGGATGGTCGCGTTGGCGGTCGGGATGCCGTTCGCGTTGCGATGCCGAACAGCATTCTTGGCGATCACCGCCAGCTACATGATGATCCCAGTCGAACGATTTACGCTAAAACGTCGATCGTTGTTGATATTGGGATTGATATTGGGCACCATCCCATTGATGTTGTTTGCGACCGACTTGGCAAAAGGTGGTAAAGATTTGGCCAAGCGTTCATTGGGTTCGTCCAATCCTGTTATTGAGTTTTTCCTGTTCGATAAAACGGCGGACCGAATCGACGATGACTTTTTGAATCGTCGCGAACGGTGGGAAAAGGGCGCGGAGATCATGCTGAACAGCCCTTTGTTTGGTGTCGGCATGGGCAACGAGTTGTTTTTTACCGGACGACTGCGATCGCATAACGCGTATCTTTCGTGTGCCATCGAGATTGGAATTCCCGCTTGTCTGGCTTGGATTGTGTTGTATGTCTACGGATTCTTCATCTTGTTCAAAATTGGCACCGATTTGAAGCTGGATCGAACCGATTATCCAAATCTGCACATGCTTGCCGTTGGTGCGATGACGGCGTTATTGCTCAGTTCGATCCCCGAGTCCAGCGGATTCTTTTCTCTGTCGACGCCGACCAACTTGGTCGCTCTGGTCGCCATGTCTTCGGTGATCTGGGCAGCTGTGCATCGAAAACGCCAGAATCGCCTGGAGCGATTCCGCAAATCACTGAGTTATGCTTCGGCCCCTGGCGGAAGGCGACGCCGCTAATGTGCGGCATCGCGAGCATTATTGAACTGACGCCAACGGGGGAAGATCTGCGCGCTCCGATGGAATCGATGGTCGACACGATGCGCTATCGGGGACCCGATGCCCGTGGGGTTTATGTCGAACCTCAGCTTGGTGCACTTGGTCACGCTCGTCTGTCAATCATTGATGTGGCGGCTGTTTCGAATCAGCCGTTTCGCCTGAAGTCGACTCGGCTGCATCTTACTTTTAACGGCGAAATCTTCAACTACATCGAGTTGCGAGAGAAGCTGAAGCACGATCACGGTCGAACGTTTGAGACCGACTCCGATACCGAAGTATTGCTTGTCGCCTACGATGTTTGGGGCGATCAGTGCGTCGATCACTTCAATGGCCAATGGGCGTTTGTCATTTTTGATCCTGATCGCAACCGTGTATTCTGTTCGCGTGACCGCTTTGGCATCAAACCTTTCTTGTATGCTCAACGCGGGAACCAGTTGTTGGTCGCCTCGGAAGCGAAGTCGATCCTGAAGGTTGCTCCCCAGTTTCGGCAGCCAAATTTTGACGCGTTGAGTTTGCTGTTGCGAGCAAGTATTGGCGGCCAGAATCATGAAACCTGTTTTGAGGGAATCTATCGTTTACCAGCGGCTCACAATCTCGTTGTCGAACAGGGCCAGTTTCGAATCAAACGTTATTGGGACTATCCCACGGAACGATCAACGCTGAGTTACGGTGACGCAACGGATCGGCTCGGTGAGTTAATCGACGATGCCGTTCGATTGCGATTGCGCAGCGATGTTGAGTTTGGGTTTACGGTTTCCGGAGGTGTCGATTCATGCGGGATCGTTTCAACGGCGCGACAATTCATGAGCGGTTCGGCCAACGCATATACGTTTGGCTATGAGCACCCGACTTACCGAAATGACGAGACCGCGGATGCGAGACGAATCTGTGAGCAAAACGGATTCAATCATGTCGTTGTCGATCTGAAGCCGACCGACGTTTTGCCAATCTTGAAGCAAGCGATTTATCATCTCGAAGCACCCCATGCCGCTGTGCCGATCATTCCTTACTGGAAAATCATGGAAGAGGCTCGCAAGAGCTTGACGGTCGTGCTCGAAGGGCAGGGGGCTGACGAGCTGCTCGGTGGCTACGTCGACCGAAACGCATATCCGGCGATGCTGGACGACCTGTTTGGCATGAGACCCTATCAGGCACTAAAGAAGCTGGGCTATGGTGTTAGAGGACGCCTTGGCTGTTCGGGCACAAGATTTTTGGCGACGATTGTGCGGGGTATCGCGCCATGGACACACGGCGTGTTTCGTCGTTGGCGAGGTGATGAGCAGGTCTACTTGAATGAGCTTCGTAACGCTTCATCGACGTTCGAATTTCCTCGTACGCGTTTGCCCGGCTACGATCGGCTGAACAATGAGTTGCTAAGGCAGCACGAAAACGGATTGGTCAACCTGTTGCAATATAGCGATGCCATCCCGATGGCACACTCTCTCGAAGCACGTGTTCCCTTTCTGGATTATCGAATCGTCGAGTTGGGTTTTCAGCTGCCGGGCCAATTCAAGTTTCGTGACGCGTTTGGCAAAGCGATCCTGAGAGACAGCCTCCATGGCAAAGTTCCCGAATCTATTTTGCGAAACCGGGTCAAGCGTGGATTTGATACACCGATTGCTCATTGGTTTCGCGAGCGACCGCGAGAGATCATTGATCCGATCCTGAGGACTGATGCCTGTCGACAGCGTGGACTCTTTGACTACGATCAGATGTGGAAGCTGATCGATGCGCACTGTGCTGGGAAGCTGAATATCTTTAGCCAAATCTTTCGGTGGATGATCACAGAGGCCTGGTTCCAGACGTTTGTCGACAACGAAAAGATAGAACCGATCGCGTGACGATTCGATTACAAATTATCCAGCAAGTGTTAGCTCCGTATCGAGTGCCGCTGTTCAATCGAATCGCTGCCGATCCCGAGATCACCTTGAACGTCGGCTTCCATGAAGACTGGACCGATGGAGCTTACGAACGGACGCTTTTGGCAGACCACACACGACTGGGGACTCGCAAGATCGGCCCGATACGTACGCTCACGGATTGGGACACGAATGCAGATGTTTTGGTGTTGCCGTTAAACCTGAAGTTAACCAACACTTTTCTGGCGCTAAAAAAGTCAGCGCGACGCCCGGCAATCTGTTTTTGGGGTCACGGCTACGGCAAGCTGAAACTACTCAACCCGATCACATCGATGTTGGCTCGACGGGTCGAAGCGATCATTGCCTACGCAGCGGCCGGCAAACAGCGGATGATCGACAAAGGGATCGCAGGCGAAAAGATTTTCGTCTGTAACAACACCTTGGATGTTACGAATCATGGCCTGGATCAAACGACCAAGAAAACAGACTTTCTGTATGTCGGTCGACTGCAATCTCGCAAGCGAATCGATGAACTGATGGTCGCGTTTCAAACGTTGGCGGCATCGTTTCCAGAAATTCGACTGACAATTATCGGGGAAGGTGACATTCGCAGTGAGCTTGAATCGAGATCTGCCGAATTAGGTATCGCTGAACGAACTGAGTTCACGGGCAAGATCTTCGATAATGAGATTCTCAAAACTTACTTTGCAAAAGCGATCGCGTACGTATCACCGGGTCCAGTTGGATTGGGAGTCGTTCATAGTTTCGCGTTTGGCACGCCGGTGATCACAGATGCGACGATCGTTCACGGCCCTGAGTCAAACTACTTGCGGCATCAAGAGAACGCTCTTTTGTTTCAGGCGTCGGTTTCAGAGTTGATGGCGGCGATGCGGTCGCTGTTGGTTGATCCTGCGTTGATGGAACAACTGGCACTCAATGCGTATCAGACGTTTGTTGACGAATGCGACATGCGACACTCGGTGGCCGCATTTGTTCAAGCCGTCCAGCACGCGCATCGGGTTCGTTCGGGGAACAGCGAATGAGCAACGATGCACTGAAAGTTGGTTACTTTGTTGCCGGAATCAGCTCACAGGCCAGCGGGTTAGCCACGGCGATTCAAGGTTGGTCAGATGCGGTGTCGAAATTTACTCCAGCACAAATCCGGTTGTACACAGTTCAGTGTCAACAAAAAGGATTTACTGATTTTGAATTGGAACCGCCGGCACAGCTGATTCGAGAACCTGGAAGTTGGTCATTCCGTCTCAACCGGTCGACCGCTTTGAAACAGAGAATCATGCACGATTCAGTCGAGCTGGACTTGTACCACAACCACTGTATCTGGACGATGCCCAGCTATTACGCACATCTGGCTTCGCAATCCCAACGGCGTCCGCTGATGATCACGCCCCATGGTGCAATGAACGACGTCGCACTGAAGCGATCGAGTTTTAAGAAATCAATCATACGATGGATTTTTCAATCGAAAGTGATTGAAAAAGCAAGCTGCTTTCACGCGTTCACTCAAAACGAAGCTGAATCGATTCGAAAATCTGGGGTGACCCAACCGATCGCCATCATTCCCAATGGGATCGCTCTACCAGACGTTGAAGATTCGGGGGATTCGACTACGTTGGGCGAGGGAGCGGCCTTGCTGGAACAGTTCCCAGAATTGAAAAACAAGAAAATCGTTCTATTTTTGGCACGGCTGCATCCGATCAAAGGAATCGACTATCTAATTCCCGCTTGGGCGGAGCTTGCCAAACGCAATCCGGATTGGCAGCTGGTTTTGGCCGGACCGGATGGAGGGCATTTAAGCTGGATCGAATCAGAAATCGCCTCGAAAAACCTGAACGATCACGTCACGCTTACTGGTCCGTTGTATGGTTCGATGAAACAGTCTGCTTTCGAAGCGGCCGAGTTGTTCCTGCTGCCCTCCTACTCTGAAGGATTTAGCATGACTGTACTTGAGGCATTGGCTCATCGAGTTCCGGTATTGATTAGTGATCAATGTAACTTTCCAGAGGTCGCCAGCGAGAATGCCGGCTTAATTTGTAAAACCGAGACAACTGACTTGATGAAGGTTCTTCAACAAATGATTTCGATGAGTGAAAATGATCGAATGACGATGGGTAATCGCGGCAGACAAATGGTCGAATCCAACTACACTTGGGAAACGGTCGCACAAAAAATGCACCGCGTTTACCAGTGGCAAGTAGACGGTCAACGGCCTGACGATGTCGAAATTGTTTAGCAAAAATCCAACATCCAAACTCGCGATTCCACCGCACTGAGACCACCGATTCACCTGTGAAACAGATCCTTCAAAATCTCGGCAATGGCGAAACGATACTTGCCGAAGTCCCATGCCCGCGTCGCGGCAAAGGCTCCGTGCTGATCCAAACCAGTAAAACACTGGTTTCGTTGGGTACCGAGAAGATGCTGATCGATTTTGGCAAAGGTGGTTGGTTGGCCAAAGCCCGTTCGCAACCTGACAAGGTCAAACAGGTCCTTCAAAAAATCAAAACCGATGGACTCTGGACCACGGTTGCCGCCGTTCGTGCCAAACTCGACACGCCGATTCCGCTTGGCTATTGCAATGTTGGCACCGTCGTGGAAGCAGACGATACCAGTGATGTCGTCGTCGGTAACCGAATCGTCAGCAATGGTCCTCATGCAGAGATGGTTTCTGTCCCGCAGAACCTGACGGCAAAAGTTCCTGATTCAGTTACGGATGATGCGGCAGCGTTTACCGTTGTCGGAGCCATTGGTCTTCAAGGGATCCGCTTGCTTCAACCAACGCTTGGCGAGCGTGTCGTTGTCAGTGGTCTCGGTCTGATTGGACTGTTGTGCGTTCAAATCTTGCGAGCCCATGGGTGCCAAGTGCTGGGCATCGATTTTGATCCTCGCAAACTTGAACTAGCCAAGCAGTTTGGTGCCGATGTCGTCGATCTATCGGCCGGCCAGGACCCGGTACGGGTTGCAGACGACTGGACATCAGGAGCGGGCGTCGATGGTGTGCTGATCACGGCTTCGACCAAAAGTGACGAGTTGATCCATCAAGTCGCCACGATGTGTCGCAAGCGAGGACGTATTGTTCTGGTCGGTGTGATCGGTCTGAACTTGCGACGTGCAGATTTTTACGAGAAAGAGTTATCCTTTCAAGTTTCCTGTTCTTACGGACCTGGACGCTACGAAACGAATTATGAAAAACGGGGAATGGATTACCCGATCGGTTTCGTTCGTTGGACCGAGCAACGAAACTTTGAAGCGGTCCTGCAGTTAATGGCGGACGGGAAAATCGACGTCGAACCTTTGATCACACATCGTTTTTCGTTTGACGATGCCCTTGAAGGTTATCAAGCGGTCGGTGATCGAGGCGCGATGGGAATTTTATTGGAATACCCACAGGACTCGCTTGCGTCGAAACGCGAACAGTTCATTTCGATCTCCACTCAGGCGGCTGCAGGCACCAAGCAACAACCGCGAGTCGCTTTTATCGGCGCCGGGGGATTCACGACTCGAATGCTTTTGCCGTTGCTTCCGCGGGACGTCGTCAAACAGTCGATTGTCAGCAGCACCGGCGTCTCAGCCGCCTACGCGGGCAACAAGTTTGGCTTTGCCGAAGTTGCGACGGACTCGAACCAGGTATTTGCAGATCCGAACGTCGACGTGGTCATGATTACCACACCGCACAACAGCCATGCATCGATGGTCTGTGATGCACTTGAATCGAACAAGCATGTCTTTGTTGAGAAGCCGTTGGCCTTGTCGCATGAAGAACTCGATCAGGTTCAACAAGCGATGAATGATCGCCCCGACCGCTGCGTGATGATTGGTTTCAATCGAAGGTTTTCACCGCACACAGTGGCGATGAAGGAATGGACGTCGAGTGTTGCAGGCCCCAAAGCGATCATCGTGACGATCAACGCAGGAGCGATTCCTGCAGAACACTGGACTCAGGACTTACAAGTCGGTGGCGGACGAATTGTCGGCGAGGCCTGTCATTTCATCGACTTGGCCAGGTTTTTTGCCGGTTCCTCGATCGTCTCCGCGTGTGCCACGCCAATGGTGGGCGGTGACGGCAAGCTGGGCGACTGTGTTTCGATTCAGCTCGGCTTCGCAGACGGCTCGATTGCAACGGTTCATTATCTGGCAAACGGCAGCAAAGATTTTCCCAAGGAGCGAATAGAAATCTTCGCCGGCGGTAAAGTCTTTACCTGCGACAACTTTCGATACTCTCGCGTGATCGGTGGACGCCAGAAACGAAAAACGTCGAGCCAGGACAAAGGTCATCGCGACGAGTTGAAGTCATTTTTTGATACGATTCGAAACGGTGGTGATTGGCCAATCCCTGCCGACGAACTCATCGAGGTTTCCAGGGTCAGCATCGACATGGCCAATGAAGTACAAACCAAAATGAACCAGACCGGAGGAGGAGCAACATGCGAATCCTGATCACAGGCGGAACTGGATTCATCGGTTGTTATTTTGTAAACGAGCTACTGTCGTTGGGACACAGCATCAACGTGCTGGACCTGCATCCGTTTGAAGAAGGTGCTCACGGAATCGATCCAAAGACGATCGTTGACGATGATCGTGTTCGATTTTTTCAAGGCGATGTTCGCGATGCCGAAACGGTTCGCGAGGCCATCCATGAGTGCCAGGCTGTGTTACATCTGGCAGCTGCACATCATGACTTTGGAATATCTGAAAAAACCTTTGACGAAGTCAATATTGGCGCAGCACAAATTCTCTGCGATGCGATGGACGCAGTGGGCATCAAACAGATCTGTTTCTTTTCAACAGTTGCGGTCTATGGAGAAACCGAACCACCGGTTGATGAGGACGCACAATTGGATGCCATTTCTCCCTATGGCAAAACCAAACTTGGTGGCGAACAGATCTTTCAAACCTGGGCGGAGGCCGATTCGTCTCGTCGTTGCCTGACCATTCGGCCGACGGTGACGTTTGGTGTAGGAAACTTCGCCAACATGTTCACGTTGATCAAGCAGATTGAAAGTGGCATGTTCTTACCGGTCGGCGATGGCAAGAACATCAAGAGCCTGAGTTATGTCGAGAACATTATCGATGCGACAGTTCGCCAATGGTTGGACCAGCCGGTCGATGAACCTTACAAGGTATACAACTACGTTTGCAAACCGGATCTGACCAGTCGCGAAATCGCTGACATTGTATACAAGGCACTGGGCAAGAAGACGCCCAGTTTTCGAGTCCCATACCTTCTGGCACGAGCTCTTGCCCTTCCCATGGACCTGGTCATTGGTGTGACTGGAAAGAACCTGCCAATCTCCGGTGCGCGAATTCGAAAGCTTGCCAAAGCTCAAACCCAGTACGAATCGGATCGTATTCGTGACGACGGTTATCAACAACGCGTGACGTTGGAAGAAGGGATTCAACGCATGGTTCAGTGGTATCTCGATCGAGGCAAAGAGGAAGCCAAACAGGGCGTCAAACGACGACTTCCACCTGAAAGAAGCTAATCCAGTTTACGTTGGCTTGGCGAGTGATTTCATTTGTGTTCAGATAGTCGCCTCGCCGAGCAAACGACTGACCCACTCGCTAGTCTCAATGAAAATTCTGATTATCACTCAATTCTTTCCGCCGGACATCACCGCTGCGGCTTTTCGACTTGGTGATACCGCTACGCTGCTGTCGCAAATGGGACACGAAGTCAAAGTCCTGGCCGGTGATCCACACAAAGGGACAGCCGACGGTGTCAAACTGGACGAGCTGGTGGATCCTGACGTCGATGTGATTCGCTGTCACATCAAGCCATTAAAAAAATCGGGTACGCTGAGTTATCTCAACCACTACATGTCGTTTGTACGCAGTAGTATCTCAGGCGGATGGCGTCTGAAACGAGCGCGTTGGAAACCGGACGTCATCCTTTGCAGTAGCCCACCATTGTTTGTTGGAATGAGCGGCAGGTTTCTCGCGCGGCTATTCGGAAAGCCACTCGTTTTTGAAGTACGTGACATTTGGCCCGACTCGGCCGTTGCCGCTGGTCAACTTTCTGAAGGTGGTCGCGCCTACAAAGTCGGTCGCTGGATGGAGAAACACTTTTACAAAAAAGCGAGCCATATCGTTTGTGTTGCCAAGCCGATGGGTGAGTACATTCGATCGCAATGCCCGCCAAAAAAGCAGCCGCCGGTCACCGTGGTCTACAACGGCATTCGCGAAACCCTGATTCCGACTCCGAGTCTGCCGCCGGAAAAACCGGACCAACCAAAAACGATGATGTATGCTGGGAACTTTGGCCACGTTCAGGATATGGAGTTGTTGGTCGACGGTTTTATCGAAGCGGCACGTGAAGGGATGATCGAAGGTTGGAAGTTGCGTTTGGTCGGAACCGGAACTCGATTGGAAGCGCTCAGCGAGATCATCGCTAAACATGAAGCTCATGATTTGGTGCAGATTGATCCACCCGTGCCACGTGATGTCGTGTTTGCAGAAATGCTCAAGGCCGACGCGTTGTACCTGAGTTTGCAAAAAAGCTTTGTCCTTGAACACACGATCCCATCAAAGGTGTTCGATTATCTGGCGATGTGCCGACCGGTCGTCGCTGCACTTGCTGGAGAGGGTCGTGAAATTCTGGAATCGACCGGTGCGAACCTCTGTTACGACCCCGGCGATCGCGAAGGACTGAAACAATCCCTGCAGCGTCTTGGCTGTGAGGTCGATTCATTGCAACAAAAGGCTCCTGCCAATCGCGAATTGGTCCTCGAGCGGTTCACTCGTGAAACCGCCGTTCGTCAACTGGAATCTGTGTTTCAAGATGTCGTGGGTACCGCTGGAAAATGAAGTCCATCGAATCGCAGATCACGGCCGTCCCTGATGCTCTGCCTCTCCAACGATCCACCCCATCGTGACTGAACGAGAAAATTTGGTTCAGCGCGCAGTTCGCACGACATCGATCTATACCGGGTGGCGTCGACGATTCGATCGAGGTATTCAGCTGTTGAAAACGTTTCCGATCAGCCAGGTGTTTGATCGAATCTATAAGCGGGCCTGTACGAAGCTTGGTTGGCGCTATCTCCCCAAGAACCAGACGCCTTCGCTGAAAGATAACCCAGCATTTGCGCGACTGTATGAGCTGGAGCGACCATCCGACGATACAATCGACGACTCGCTGATCGCGGGGAAGATGACCCTGCTGAACCAAACTTACAAGATCGGTTTTCCCATCGATTGGGCAACCCATACTGCCATTCTCTTGGGACATACAGACCAAAATACGCCCGAGCGTCCCAACCACCTTTGGCGTTTTCAGTTGCACTATCACGAGTGGTTTCGACAACTATCACCGACGCTGGCGTTTCGTGTCATGGACCATTGGATTGAATCCAACCCTGTGACCGGTGCTCAAGCGGATGCGTGGCATCCGTACTGTATCTCCAGACGGATCCCGGTCTGGATCGAGTTGTTGACAAAACATCGAGAAGCATCAATTGACACGCAGATGGAGGATCGACACACGAGTCTGTTTGATCAATACGACTTTCTTTCTCGAAACCTGGAAACCGATCTGCGTGGCAATCACTTGCTGGAAAATCTGTTCGCGATCGCTTTTGCTGCGTGCTACTTTGATGGCGATGCGTCGTCGAAGAACCTTGCTCGCATCGAAGATCGAATTGCCCGTGAGCTTGATTTTCAGATTTGCCCGCATGGCGAGCATTATGAATTGAGCCCGATGTACCACTGTGTGGTCACCGCCAACTTGCTGCGGCTGGCGATCGTTGCGGACGGAGTACACCCTTCACTGTGCACGATGGCGACGCGATACGCCCGGCAAATGTATTTGTTTCTGGAGTCGATCGTTTGTCCGGATGGCGAAGTCCCGCTCCTTTCAGATTCCTGTTTCCTGGAAGGACCATCGGTTGATCAGATCCGGCAGTTGGCTGCCGAGATTGGAATTAAGCAGGAGCCAGCGTCGGATGCAGCTGAACGATCGCGCTGGATCGGAAACTACTGGAAACACGAAACCAACACTAGCTGGTTGTTATTGGACACCGGTGATCTGGCGGCACCTGGCCTTCCGGGTCATGCTCACTGCGACCTGATGAACGTCGTGGGTAGTTTGCATGGCCAACGAGTCTTGGTCGACAGTGGCAATGGATCGTACGACTTGGACGAAACACGAAAGTACTGCCGGAGTTCAGTCGCCCATAACGTTGTCACCATCAATGGCTATGATCACGCAGATGTCTGGTCAAAGTTTCGAATGGGCTACCGCGGTTCGACGGTCAAGCGAGAGCATGGTCAACAAGGCGATTTTGACTGGGTTGTCGGTAGCCACAACGCCTACCGAAGGATCGGCGTCGCTAAAGTGAAGCGCTTTTTGGCAGCGGATCGATCGTTACCTGTCTGGCTTTGCATTGACTCAGTTGAGTCCGACTCGTTAGAAACAGGAACCGGCGAACTTGCGCTGGATGGGTATCTACATTTTGATCCTGAAATTGACATCAATCGGATTAACGCAGAGTCCTTTGAATTGACGATCAAAGACCATCGTTACCAATTGACGTTCACTGGTTGCGAATCTGTTGAACTGGCTGACAGTATCGTGTGTCGTGAGTTTGGCAATCCGATGGACAATGTGGCGATGATCTATTCTGCATCCCTCCAACCCAACTGCCTGAATCCCCGATTCGGTTGGGTTCTCGCTCCCGCGGCCTTCCACCTAGAAACCAAGATCCCGACGGACACCGAATCCTTTTTCGAATTGACCGTCGACGATCAACTCACTTCTTTCCAACTTGACCAACCATGACCAAACGACTTGCGATGATTGTCGGCGCTCGGCCGAACTTTATGAAGATTGCGCCCATCCTGCATGCGATGGAAGCGTACGAATCACTTGAGCCCATCTTGATTCACACGGGCCAACACTACGACGCAAATCTATCAGATGTCTTCTTTGAAGAACTTGGCATCAAGCGACCGGAAATTTCTCTGAACGTCGGCTCCGGAAGCCATGGAAAACAAACCGCTCAGATTTTAACGGCCGTTGAAGAAGTGCTGGT
The DNA here is from genome assembly GCA_038534355.1 of Planctomycetota bacterium. Lineage (GTDB taxonomy): Bacteria > Planctomycetota > Planctomycetia > Pirellulales > Pirellulaceae > Mariniblastus. Next base: position 127,478 of record JBCAWX010000014.1, on the reverse strand, counting down.
CAACGCGAAAGATGCGGGTCAACCGTTTTCGCGAATGGTCGTCGTTGGCGATGTAAACTCGACCATGGCCGCTACGATTGCCGCTGCAAAAATGTTGATCCCGGTCGCCCATGTTGAAGCTGGACTGCGGAGCTTTGATCGAACGATGCCTGAAGAGATCAATCGGATCCTGACGGACTCGGTCTGCGACATGTTGCTTTGCTCCGAGCCTGCTGGCGTCGAGAACCTCAAAGCAGAAGGACAGCCCGATGAAAAAATACATCTGGTCGGAAACGTGATGATCGACACGCTGTTGAAGCAGGTCGAGAAAGCCAAGCAATCGGGAGCGTTGGCCCAGCACAATCTCACGCCTGGCACGTTCGGTGTGATCACGATGCATCGTCCCGCCAACGTAGATTCGCAAGAGGTTCTTGAAGCACTACTCAACGTACTGATTGAGATTTCAGAGCAGATGCCGATGGTCTTTCCGATTCACCCGCGAACACAATCGCGAATCGATTCGTTTGGTTTGCAATCAACCTTGGACGAAGCGGAAAACCTTCACTGTCTTGGCCCGCTTGGCTACAACGATTTTCTTTGTTTGACGTCACAGGCGAAAGTCATCGTAACCGACTCGGGTGGTCTGCAAGAAGAATCCACGGCCCTGGGCGTTCCCTGTTTGACGATGCGACCAAATACAGAGCGTCCGATCACTGAAACCGAGGGAACAAGTGTGCTCGTTGGCAGCGATGCCGCGATGCTCAAAATGTATTTGACCCAAGTGATCGATGGCACTTACAAACAGGGCCGATGCCCGGAGCTGTGGGACGGGAAAGCATCCCAGCGGATCGCCAAAATCATCGCGAACGAGGCATGACCCTCTGGCAAACGTGGCCCCAGCGGCGTCTCTGGGACTGAAGCGCGATGACCGATAATATCGGATTAATCGATGCTTGATCATCACCGGTTTGACCAGTTTTCAAGGCGAATGTTGACGAAACAATGGTCGGTAATGAAGCTGAATCACCCCGTCCAAAGATTTGCTTTGCCTTATGCCTGCCTCCACTGAACCTACCCTGACGCCGATCGTCTGCTTCGTCACCGGAGCAGGTGGTTTCATCGGTCGAAATCTGGTGACCGCCTTGCGTCGAAATGAGGAAGTCGAAGTCCTCTCGCACCTTTCGAACGACACACTTGTATCGCTCAAGGAAAAACTGAACCGTGCCGACGTCATCTATCATCTTGCCGGTTCCAATCGCCCCGTTGATGAAATGGATTTTCAACGAGTCAACACGGGGCTGACGGAAACAATCGCCAGTCATTTGAAGCAGAGATCACGACCGGTCAAACTGGTCTTTTCATCCAGCATCCAGGCTACCCGCGGGAACGCTTACGGCGAGAGCAAGAAGGGTGGAGAAGAAGCGTTGATTCAGTTGGCCGCTGAATCTCCACATTCGGTAGCGATCTACCGTTTGCCCAACGTCTTTGGGAAATGGTCACGACCAAACTACAACACGGTTGTTGCGACGTTCTGCCACAACGTTGCCCGCGACCTGCCGATTACCATCTCGAATCCAGATCAGGAACTGCATCTGGTCTATATCGACGAGGTCGTTCGCTGTTTCTTGCGGCACATTAGCGATTCTTTTCAAAGTGAAAACTTCGTGAACGTCGACGAAACCCATCACATTACATTGGGACAACTTGCGGAAACAATTCGCGAGTTTCGTGACTCAAGAACGAACTTGAAAACACCGCCTGTCTCCGAGCCACTGATAAAATACCTTTACACAACCTACCTTTCATTTTTGCCGAGAGACAAATTTGCTTACGATGTGCAGCTGCGAACTGATGATCGAGGCTGGTTATTTGAGCTGGCAAAATCAGAGTCATTTGGTCAAATTTTTGTCTCGACGACCAAACCTGGGATCACACGTGGCAATCATTACCATGACACGAAGGTTGAGAAATTCTGTCTGGTAAAAGGTGAGGGTGTGATTCGTTTTCGTGACATCGAGTCCACTGACGTCATTGAATATCCAGTCAATGATCGACAGATCCAGATCGTCGATATTCCGCCGGGTTTCACCCACTCAATCGAAAACACCGGCGAAGTCGAAATGATCGTGCTGTTTTGGGCCAACGAGGTGTTTGATCCTCAGCAGCCCGATACATACTGGGTGCCCGTTTTGAAAAATTCGCCGGATACTCGTTTGTAAGCGAGAGATTCGACCTCCTTGAGGTTGGGTCAACCGTCGAAATCCCAGCCAATCGGGTGACATTCGGTGGAATTAGTCCAAATTGGACGCTGTTTTCCTTTTAACCGACGCGAATTTCGCTGTTGGACGAAAGGGATGATTGACGATTTTCGGGTCGTTGATGATGCTTTACCCTTCCATTTAGCCATTGAACTAACAGATCAAACCATGTCTGACACGACTCAAACAGACCACTGCCAAGCACTCTTCGATGCGATCGTCAACAAATCGGCCAAGGTCGGCGTGATCGGTCTTGGTTATGTTGGCTTGCCGCTGATCGATGCCTATGTGACTGCCGGGTTTTCGGCGCTTGGCTTCGATGTCGACGAAAAGAAGACGGACGCGCTCAACGCAGGTCAAAGCTATATCGCGCACATTGCCCACGAGACGATCGGCAACTGGCTCAGCCAAAAGCAGTTTGAAGCGACCGTTGATATGTCTCGGCTCGCTGAAGCCGACGTCATCCTGATATGTGTTCCAACCCCGCTTTCAGACAGCCGCGATCCCGATCTCAAGTATGTTGAGATGACGGCCGAAGCGATCGCCAAATCGCTTCGCCCCGGGCAGATGATTATTCTCGAAAGTACGACCTATCCGGGTACGACGAAGGATGTGTTGCTGCCCATCCTTTCGAAGTCAGGATTGACAGCCGGAGAGGACTTTTTTCTGGCATATAGTCCCGAGCGAGAAGATCCGGGCAACCCCAACTTCACCGCCGGTACGATTCCCAAGGTCGTCGGCGGTTTGGAACCGAACAGTTTGAAATTGGCCAGCAAGTTTTACGAGCAAGCGATCACACAAGTCGTACCTGTCAATTCGTGTGAGACTGCTGAAGCTTGTAAGATCCTCGAAAACACCTATCGCAGCGTGAACATCGCGATGGTCAATGAACTCAAAATCCTCTTTCAACGGATCGGCATCGATGTTTGGGAAGTGATCGATGCAGCCAAGACCAAGCCGTTCGGATTCCAGGCGTTTTATCCAGGACCTGGATTGGGCGGGCACTGCATTCCGATCGACCCGTTTTATCTCAGCTGGGTCGCGCGAAAGCATGAGATCCCGACCAAGTTCATCGAGCTGGCCGGCGAAATCAATACCAGCATGCCACTGTATGTCGTTCACCGAGTCGCCGAAGCACTCAATGAAGCGGGCAAGCCGATTCGTGGCAGCAAGATTGGGATCTTTGGCGTGGCTTACAAACGAGACGTCGATGATCCTCGCGAAAGCCCATCCTTCAAACTGATGGAGCTGCTGGACGAGCGGGGGGCCGATTTGAGCTACTCCGATCCGCACATTCCAGTGCTTCCCAAGATGCGTCATTTTGATGTGCCCGAATTGAGCCACAACGAACCGACTCCTGAATACCTGGCGTCGCTCGATTGCGTGTTGATTGCAACGGATCATTCGGCATTCCAGTGGGATGAAATTGTCAAACACGCTCAACTGGTGGTCGATACGCGTAATGCGACCAAGCACGTCACTGAAGGTCGTGAGAAAATTCGCAAGGCGTAGAAAACACCATGAATGAAGTGAGCGAACAGAAGACATATCTGGTTACCGGATGCGCAGGTTTTATTGCGAACCGCGTCGCAAGATTTTTGCTTGATGCCGGACACAAGGTCGTCGGCGTCGACAACGTCAATGATTATTACGATGTTTCGCTGAAGGAACATCGATTGACGAAACTGGACTCAGACGATTTTTCGTTTCATCGTGAGGATCTTGAAGATCGAGACTTCCTCAAATCATTGTTTGATGCCAATAACTTTGATGCGATTATTAACTTGGCAGCGCGCGCGGGCGTTCGTTACAGCATGGTCAATCCGACCGTCTATATGACGACAAACGCGATGGCGAATCTGTATCTGCTTGAAGAGATGAAAGAGCGAGGCATCAAGAAGTACGTCTTGGCTTCCACATCGTCTTTGTATGCCGGACAAGAAATGCCGTTTGTGGAATCGCTGTCGGTCAACACGCCCATCTCTTCCTATGCCGCCTCCAAAAAAGCGGCAGAAGTGATGGCGTATTCTCATCACTATCTTTATGACATCGATGTCTCAGTGGTCCGGTACTTCACTGTTTATGGTCCGGCTGGACGGCCCGACATGTGTATTTTTCGATTCATCAAATGGATCGCCGAAGGGACGCCGATTGAGTTGTTCGGGGATGGAACACAGTCTCGCGATTTTACGTTTGTCGACGATATCGCGCGGGGCACAATCGCTGCACTGACTCCCGTTGGCTATGAAATCATCAATCTCGGCGGTGGCAATCAACCCATTTCCTTGAACACGATCATTGCCCAACTTGAAGAACTGTTGGGCAAGAAAGCGATCATCGAGAACAAGCCCTTTCACAAGGCAGACATTAAGACGACTTGGGCGGACATTTCCAAAGCAGATCGGCTGCTCGATTGGCGTCCGCAAGTTTCGCTGGACGAAGGTTTGAAAGCCTGTGTTGACTGGTACCAAGAGAACTTGCCCTGGTCGAGCGAAATCATCTTGCCCTGAACTTCAAAGGCTAACATTTGCTTTAAGGCCGACCTCGCACCTTTTCTTTAAGTTGCCATCGAGCTAGAGCTTGATTTGTGCTGCGAAAAGTGTTTCTGCAGCCAAGATCTGGTTGCTTACTTGTCATCAGATTTTTTCGCATCGCTTCCGAGGGTTCGCAAGAGAAACTCTTCGTACTTCCGCATCTTGTTGAGCGTCTTGACGTCACCGCCGAGCCCGTGGCCGCCGGTAGGGTCAAGGAACAACTCGACGTGGGCTTCCTTGCCGGCCTTCAAAAGTTCTCGATAGATGGCAACGGTGTCCTGGAACAGCACGTTGGTGTCTTCCATTCCGTGCACAAGCAGCAACTTACCCTTGAGGTTTTTCGCCAGCGGTCGGAGCGAGTATTTCTTTTGATCCGGAGATCCCTTCTTCGAAGGCCCTACGGTTCCTGTCGTGTACCACGCGTTGTAGTTTTCCCATTCTGTCGGACCGGCTCCTGCCATTCCAACCTTGAAGACATCAGGTTCGGTGTACAAACACATCTGCGTCTGGAATCCGCCGAAACTCCAACCGTGGATGCCAACACGCTCTGTGTCAACATTGAAATTCTCTGTCAGATGTTTCACGCCGTCTACGAGGTCGTCGACCTGTGGCTTTCCCACCTGTTCATAGTTTGCTTTTTCAAACAGGCCGCCATAGCCGGACTGCCCACGAGGATCGATGACGACCGAAAGGTATCCGTGTTTCTTTGCCATGTACCCACCAAAAAAGTAGCTTTCTGAGCGATAGCTGGCGTCGACCACGCTTTTCGAAGTTCCCAGCGGGCCACCGTAGACGTAGATCAACAGCGGGTACTTATTTTTGCTTTTAGGATTCCAATCGTCAGGTTTGATCATCATGCCGTGAATGGTGTGTCCTTCGCGGTTTTCGTACTCGAAAAACTCAGGCTTCCATTGAGTGAGCTCAACGGCTTCTTCTGGATGGGATTCGGTAATCGGCTTTGACTTCTTGCCATCCTGCACGACGAGTTGAACCAGTTTTCCGTACGTTGCGTAATTGGCCAACATTCGTTTGCCATCGTCGCTGACCGCCACCGAACGATAGACACCGTCTTCGTTGGAAAGCCTCTCCATGTCTCCCGATTCAATGTCGACCGAATAGACCATGGTTTGCGCGGGTGAGTCTTTGGTCGCAGTGACGTAGAGCGTTTTGTGGTCTTCCGAAAAATCGATCGGGTAGACCTCGTAGTGACCAGACGTCAATTGTCGTGTGCTTTGGTAGAGCGTGTCGAGCAAATGAACGTGTCGAAATCCAGACATTTCACTGACGAAGACGACGTGCTTGCTATCGGCTGCCCAATCAGGAGAAACCATCCTGGGAGTGTTAGGGCCGCCATCGTGTTTGAACTCGTAAATAGATTTGGCTTCGAATTCAACGGTCAAGGGTGCACGACTAACGCGTGGAGCTCTGGCACGCCGGTTTTCTTCTTCGTCCTTCTTTTTTGCTTCGGCGACTTGTTCCTTGCGATTCTTCTCAGCTTTCTTTTCGGCCTCGGCTAACCGTTTCTTGTACTCTTTCTCATCAGGAAACTCACCAACTCGAATTTCTACGACGTCGTCCTTTTGGTTGAAGAAGCAAAAAGTGATCTTCTGACTATCGAGGGACCAGTTCGGTCGGCTGATCACGTCACGAGGATCATCAATCTTTTTGTGAAAGACCTGAAGCAATTCTGAATCTTCCCATCCGATCTCTTCGAGGTCGAAGAGGTAGACGAATACGTCCTGAGGTTTGATTTCATCATCAGAAACGGTTCGCGAAATCGAGTCGGCTTTCGCAAAGCGATCGCGGTATCGAATGATGTCAACCTTGCGACCTCCCGACGAGGAGAATCCGCCTGGCGTTCTGGCAACCAAAACCAGCTTTTTGCCGTCCGGGCTGATGGAGTAGTTGGAAAGTTCGCGACCAGACTCAAGTCTCGGATTAAGTTGTTCAATGAGGTGGTTGTCAAATCGTATTCGATAAACAGCGCTGTCTACGTTGTAGGTGTACCCGGAACCGTCAGGAAGAAAGTCGACTTTGGATTCGTTACTGGTCGTTTTTGTCAGTCGCTTGAGCTCTGGCGCTGTTACGTCCGCAATGTGATAAACGTCGCCTTGCGAGAAAACCAACATGGAGTTCTCTTTCGGGTGCCATTTGAATCCTGAAATTCCTTCGTAACGAGGAGCGTATTTGTCGTCCGCATCTTTTTCGCTGACAGAATTAACGATTTCGTTTTCGGCTTCGATTTCTTCGGCAGTTTTCTCCTTCTCCTCGCCTTCATCGGCTTCGTCTTTCTTGTCCTCGTTCGCCTTTTTCTTTTCAGGTTTTGAACTCTTGTTGTCGTCCTTCTTTTCGTCCTGTTTGTGTTTGGCCAGTCGATCCTGCTTGACGACGCGCGCACTGCGTTGAAATTTGGCCAAGATCGCGAGGTCGGTTACGCGTGTGTTCTTTTCTTCCTTGAAGTCGTAGATCCAAAGATCGTTGCCGTGCCGCCGTTCGTTGTACGGCCTGTAGAGATAGGCAGCGTACCTTCCATCTGCAGAAAAAGCAGTGCTGCGAGCTGACGGGCCGAAAATGCTCTCTTCTGGAAAAAGGCGTTCCAGCGTTAGCTCTTTCTCGTCGTCGGACGATTTCTTCTTCGTTTGAGCAAAAGAAGAACAAGTGCTCAAACATACAAAACACATGGACAAGATCGCGAGCAAGAGTTTTCGACTCATTGTATTTCGTTCAAGGGAAAGTGATTTGGGATTTGCTTATTGTAATTCGAACTGCCAGCAAATCAGAAACGAGCCTTTCGAAATAAGTTGGTTTGTAAGAACGACCGGGTGAAGTGTAGTTCACACTACGGCTACGTAGCAAAGCGACGTTGACGGCGGGGCGGAAGACTGGGGCGCTTCTCTGCTTCCATTCATTCGCATTGAGTGAATCATCACAGGAACGCCTCGACGCACACAGAATGTGTCAACGACATGGAGACAACTTGTTTTTATGTTTCAGATTGGCCAGTTTTCAATACGCAGAGCGCGCATGGGAGAATTGATCCGGACCGCTTTAGGCGCCGACAATGGTTGGGACGCTTCCGCGTTCGATCAAGCGATCGATTTGAAAGAACAACTGTACAGGAATTTATTGTATATTCTGATCGGGGCCGCAATACGTTAGCTCGAGGGCAAGCTATCTCCGCATTCTTCTCCGCACGGTATTTCCATAAAAATGGAACGGTCGATAGGGTCGTTGCTCAATTGGCATCGCCCGCAACTGACGACGTTGCTCCAAACTCGGGATGCCATCACGCTGAAATGAATACACGGAACTGTTCGCCGGAACAAGAATCGGTGCACTGGGCTTCGCTGCGGTACGGGCAACGGGCAGCGTTTGGACTCGGCGTGAACTGATCGTCAATCGATCAGAACTGGGCAAGGTTCGAATTTGAACCGGATTCAGCGTCACCACTGTGGCTCGCGCCGGTTTCAATTTGGACGACTGATTGACCACAGTCTGACCTTTGACGTTCAAGCAAATTGAAAATATAGCAATGAACACAATTACGCTGGTTGATCGAGCCATGACTTTCTCCTCGGTGTGTTTCTTTTCATTCGATCGGACGGCCGCGGCGATCAATGTTACTTACTGGCAGGCAATTCACAACATGACGAATTTAATAATTTCAACAGGCCGTTCGAGGAAGTTGTGATTCCATTTGCCTGTGTCTCGTTAGGACAACATATGGCCGTCAAAATGGACCAGCGATTATCGATTTGTCAGGAACCGTTTTTTGGTAAATTTGCGCGGAATTCGGGGCAACGAATTTATGAAACCAATCGATTACGGCAATGAAGGAATCTGTGTCGTCCCATCCGGGACTGGATTGTGGTAAGGATCCTTTCTTCTACCTACATTCCATCCCTACGGGATGTGCCTGCAACCCATCCGTTCAGCGAAGAGAAAGCTCAGGTTCACTGACTTAAGGTGACCTGAAATTCATCCAACAACGTTCCAGATTCGGCAAACAGACGCGACATGGCCAATTCGCGATCGGTCTTGGCGTTGTGTAATGCCAACTCGGCGTCGAGCAATTGTTGTTGGGCTTCCAGCAAATCTTCAAAACCAACCGCGTCCGCATCATAGGCGGCCAGTCGAGCTTTGACTGTATCGCGAGCGGCATCGCGACGAAGTTCCGCCAACTGAATGCTGTTAGTTGACTGATCGACGCCACGCAACGCGGACCCCAGTTCGTGAAGAATCTGCTGTTCAATTTCTGTCATGACGGCACGCTCGCGGGCAGCTTGTAGCCGTGCGTTTTCAACACCGGCTCTGGCTTGCCTGTATCCAAGTGGAACATCAAACGTAAAACCAAACTCCCATTCGTCATAGTTCCCTGACCATGACTCATTTAGCGCGCCAGCAAATTTGCCACCATCGTTGATCAGGTCATCACCCAGTCCAGCGTTGCGATACGTCCCGACGGCATCGAACCTGGGCATCAAAAAGTTCTTGGCGGCGATCAATTGCAAGTCGGCTTGATGGATTCTCGATTGTTGTTGACGGATTTCGACTCGTTCCGAAGTTGCTTGTTGTGCGACCATTGGCCAATCGATCACCGAGGCAACCTGAGCTGGCGCGTCTGCAGGGCGAATCAACTGGTCACCCGCTTGAGGCAGATTCAGCAATCGTCTCAGATTCGCTTCCGCTTGTAACACGCCGGGCGCATTGGATTGGCTGGACGCATTGAGTGCTTGGTCCAACTGCAGTTCGAATTGATAGAACTGCCCGCGCGCCTGCGCTTCTCGATCTGCTTCGCCACCTGGCAGATCATTCTCAAACCGCGCTTTGGCGATCTGCCAAGTCTCATAGCTGGCGTCGCGAGCGGACTTGATCGTTTCATAATTCTGATAGGCCAAATCCAGCTGCCAGTACGCGGTGATGATTTCCAGCACAAGGTCACGGACTCCACGCTGAAACTCTCCAGTTGAAATTTCGTAGTTGGATTGGCTGATCAAGATCCCGGTCGTCCCCAAAAACCCGGGACGACTGTTGGGTCCAGCAATTTGGTTGAACAGCGTTCCTCGACCCTGTAACAGAGGTTGCCGCACCGTGGCTTCCATTCGATTTTCCCAAGAGCTGGGAAACAGCACGGATGGGTTGCTGTTGTCATCGTGAATCAAAACATGGCTCAACGTGTATTGCGTACCCGCTTGACCAACGCGATTCCAACCCCAGTTCAACGTGGTCAGGTCCTGTTGAACTTCCGTGGCGTTACCAGTCGTCGATGGGTTATTGAAATAGTCATCATTATTTGCGTAGAGTGCCGAGGCGTTGAGTGACGCGTCAAACTGCGCCAACGCCGCGTCGATGCCGAAGTTGGCATCCGTCGCGTTGATCGCCGGATCAAAGGAAGAAGCTGCGTTGGGTGCATTGCGAACGATGTCAGCCGAGAGACTTCTCAGCACTTTGGTATCGAACAAGGCAATTGCAATCGCTTCTTCGAGCGTTATCGACTCAAACGTTTTTGGAAGTTCTTTGAGCCCCGTTTGAGGTCTTGGCAAGCCAACTGACAAAGTCGGATAAGAAACACCCTCGGCCAACATGGACGCTGGCACGGGAACGTATTCACCTGACAGCTGCGAGGGCAATGATGAGGTTGTCGCGCCATTTGGTTCCGCCTTGTCGCGTACCGACAAGTCTTCTTGATAGGACACGAGCTGGTTCTCTGAATACGGCTCGGTTGACGTACTGGAGCGGGTCGCATTTGCTGATTTGCTTCCCTGATTCGATCCGACCTGCGATGGGACCCTGATCTGGTGCCGGTACGCTTGGCAACCCACGACCAGGAATGCCATCAGCGAGAAAGTGAAAATCGCGATTCGAAAAGATTGCTGAGACGGCATGAGAACGCGCGATGAACGATAGACAGAAGAATCCCTTGAATTGGATCGACCGGGATAATGCTGATCACGACAAAGACTGGTTTAAGTCACAGGATCCTGATATTCCCAACGCGCACCGCAGCCAGCAAGCTTCATGCAACCCACAGACTTTAACATCCTCATTGCCGCGCTCGCTAAAGGCATTTACTGACTAAGATAGCGTGGATGTCAAAAATTTCTTTCTTGGAGTTGCGCCATGCGTCTTGTCATTCCAATCGCTTGCTTGATGTTGTTAATCAAACCCGTTACTGCCCAGTCGGTGTCGATTGAGAATGTACCGCTTCAGTTGATTGACGATGTTCAAATCGCCTCACTCGATCCTGGAGTCGTGACCAAGCTGAACATTCAACCTGGAGATCGAGTGGAAGCGGAAAGTATCCTGTTGGAATTGGATTCCGACATTTACGCTGCCGAAGCGGGAGCCAATCGGATGAATTTGAGAATCGCTCAGCAGGAAGCGACCAACGACGTCAATTTGAGATTCTCCCAAAAGACATTGGCCCTGAACGACAAGCAACTGGAAAAGAGCTTGGCTGCGGTGCGACAATATGCCAAGAGTATTTCGGAAACGGAGATCGACCGTTTGCGGCTGGAGCGTGATCAGTCGGAGTTGTCGATCGAGCAAGCTGAGCTTGAAAAGGCGACTGCCGAACTTAATGTGAGACTTCGCCAGCAACAACTTGATGCGTCTGAGATTCGTTTGACGCGTCGTTCGATCCGGTCGCCACTTCACGGAACCGTTGTCGATCTTTTGGTCCAGCGTGGCGAAGCCGTTACTGCCGGTCAACCTGTGATTCGTGTTGTCAATCTTGATCGACTCCGCGTCAAAGCGACGCTGGAAGCCAAATTCGCGTTTCAGGTCACTCGTGATCTTGACGCAGAGTTCGAAATTCGACTCAATGGTAAAGCCAAAACTTTTCCGGCGAAAATCGTCTTCATTAGCCCAGAGATCCGACCTACCGAACAGGCGTTTGATGTCTGGGTTGATATTGATAATACAGGTCGCGAGTTGCTGCCGGGTCTGAAGGGGACACTTAAGATCAACCTCTAGATCTTCGTCGAAGTTTTCCTGGAAATTTTGCCAAGACCTTGCGCTGGGAACCGAACAAAAAGTTCATTCACTCAGTCCGGGAGCCGCTCATGCACCGTTTCCTTTTCATTGCGGCAAGTAGCTTTTTGATCGCTGGATCATGGGTCCGCTTCGGGCTCGCTCAGGAGTATCGGTCATCCGTTACCGCGACTGATTTTGATTACGTCACTGCCGACGATCCTTCGACATTTAAAACGTTGACGTATCTCGAGCGTCAACATGCAGAGATGCCTGACAAACGTGAAGGACATGACGAGTTACGAAAAGATGCGTTTGTTTTTGATGCATCATTTTCTGACAATACGAGCGTCAAGATTTTTATCGACGCCGCATTCAAGACGCCTGAGGCTGCCGAACAGGAGGCCAAACGATATGTCGACCCGCTGGGTAAACTTCCGACTGCACTTCGGTCGGGCGTCAATCGATTGGTTGTTCATGCGGGCGGCGAAGACACAACAGCATTCAGCGATATTGGCTTGATTGTGTTGTATGCCGACAACGCGACGAAACGGATTTCAACTCACGATCTCGAAGAGACCACGTTTCACGAGTCGGTCCATGCCGCTTGGGACAACAAACATGCGAAGTCGGAAGGATGGGTTCGAGCCCAGGCCGCCGATGGAACTTTCGTAACGACTTATGCCAAGAAGCAACCTGCGAGAGAAGATCTTGCTGAATCGGCACTTTTTGCTTACACGTTACTACATCATCCTGGGCGGATTCCCAAAGAGCACGCAGTCAAGATCAAGAAAGCGATCCCCAATCGAATCCGTTACGTTGGTGAATTGATTCCTGTTGGGAAACCCGTCTTTTACGATACGACGCAAACGCGACAGCCGATCTGGGATCAACGTCGTGATGGAGTCCATTGTGACATTCGAATTGTCGGCGTTTTTGCAGACGTCATGTCAAATGCACTTAGTCAGGAATTCGATCTCGAAGAGCAGGAGATCAACCGGGTAACAACGGGCGCAGGCAATCGATTCGACTCCAGCGAAGAACTTTTTCAGGAAGTGGTCTCGAAATTCAAGCTGTCTCCAAAAGAGCTGAAAGCAGCATTGGTCAAACAACTTCACTGCAATTGCAAACACAAATCGGTTGACGACGCACCAGCCAGAGTATTCATCGAATCGTTTGCTACTGAACGAAAGATCGATTGAGCAGCACCACAAGACCTGTCTTTTTCGGGTATTTTCTGGTTATCGACATGGCAAATGTCACTTTGGTTGACACGAAAGCTCCATCGTATTCTTTGCGGGTTTTCAGAAAACCACTATGATTCTGACTGTCTCAAGTCCCATGAGGAGTCGAACTATGAAACGCCGCGAATTCCTAAAATCAACTGCTGCATCAGCAGCGTTTATCTCAGCGACAGCGTCGCTGGACTGCCTTGGAGCAACTTTTCATCAGGAAAAGGACGACCAACCGGCATGTTGTGATCGCACCTACGCGTCGCCTGCCGACGCGATGAAGGCTCCACCAGAAACCGTCGCCTATGTGCCTGCGATCTATGTCGGCACCAAAGTTAACAAACCTGATTATCTGGCCACGGTCGACCTCGATCCTCAGTCGCCAACCTACAGCCAGGTTATCCATCGACTTGAGATGCCCAACATTGGTGACGAGCTACATCACTTCGGCTGGAATGCCTGCAGTAGTTGCCATGGCGAGGAAGGCAAACACCGACGGTTCATTGTGTTGCCAGGAATTGGTTCCGGTCGACTTCATTTTGTCGACACATCCGATCCCGAGAAGCCAACGATGCACAAGATCATCGAAGGCAAAGAGATCGCTGAGAAAACAAACCTCTCAGCACCGCATACGGTTCATTGTCTTGCCGACGGCAACATCATGATCTCGATGCTCGGCGACGCTGATGGCGAAGGGCCAGGTGGATTCCTTTTGCTCGACGAGAAGTTTGAAATCAAAGGACGCTGGGAGAAAAACACGGGTGCCATGAAATTCAATTATGATTTTTGGTACCAGCCACGGCACAACGTCATGATCTCCAGCGAGTGGGGTTCACCCAATACAGTCTCGCAAGGGTTCAAGCTGGAAGACGTTAAAGCGGGCAAGTACGGCCAGAGCTTGCACTTCTGGAATTGGGAAACCCATGAGATCCAGCAAACGATTGACTTGGGTGAAACGGGCATGATCCCGTTAGAAGTTCGCTTTCACCATGACCCGGACAGTGTCCATGGGTTTGTCGGCGCAGCGCTCAGCAGCACGATGTGGCACTGGCACAAAAAAGACGAAATGTGGCAAGCCGACAAGGTGATCGAAGTCGAACCCGTCGAGACCGAAGGATGGCCGTTCCCTGTCCCCGGATTAATCACCGACCTGGTCATCTCCATGGACGACAAATGGCTCTACTTTTCCAACTGGTTGCATGGTGATCTTCGCCAATACGATGTCAGTGATCCTGCGAATCCAAAACTGACCGGCCAGGTTTGGCTTGGCGGTGTGATTGGCAAAGGGGAAAAAGTTCGCGGCCGGATGCTTGGCGGTGGTCCTCAGATGTTGCAACTGAGTCTTGACGGAAAACGGTTGTACGTCACCAACTCGCTGTACAGTCCATGGGACAATATGTTCTATCCCAAAATGGCCGAGGAGGGCTCGTACATGTTGCAAGTCGATTGCAATACGGACCAAGGTGGATTGAGCGTGAACGAAAAATTCATGGTCGACTTTGGCAAGGAGCCAGGCGGGGCCGCGCGTGCTCACGAGATTCGATTCCCCGGCGGAGATTGCACCTCGGATATCTGGGTTTAAGATTGATTTCGATTCCTGCGGACAGGAACAGGCCGGAGGTCCGGTCTGTTCCATTGCAAAACTACTGCACGGATCGTCACGATTTTCGCCACGGATGTACACAGATGATGACAGCTTGTCCATGCAGATCAGTCGCCAATATTCTATTCGATGACGTAAACAACCATGTGTTGCACCGTCACAAGTTTCTTTAGAAGATGCGAGCAAGATTTTCCGCCAACATCTTCGTGGGCGGTTCTCGGAATGATCAGCGATGAGTTTGCTGCTCAGTGTCTCAATTACTTAAAAGCAACCGGTCGGTCGATCTGCTTCCTGTTGAGGTTCGGCGGGCCACGAGTCGTAGTAAAGCGATATCGACTTTAGCAATCTGTGTTCATCCGTGTTTATCTGTGGCCTTCCCCAAAAACGCTTGCAAGCCGTCGGCCAGCGTCTGCTCAAATTGTCCTGCAACCGTTCGCAACCTTCTTCTTCTGACGGGGAGACCACCATGGACGACTCTAGACTTTACAAACTCTCCGACAAGTTTCTTCAGA
The DNA here is from genome assembly GCA_038534355.1 of Planctomycetota bacterium. GTDB lineage: Bacteria > Planctomycetota > Planctomycetia > Pirellulales > Pirellulaceae > Mariniblastus. The sequence continues at coordinate 112,388 of JBCAWX010000014.1, read as the reverse complement.
AGATGCGAGCAAGATGTTCCGCCAACACCTTCGTGGGCGGTACTCGGAATGATCAGCGATGAGTTTGCTGCTCAGTGTCTCAATGACCTAAAAGCAACCGGTCTGCCGATTGGCTCCTGTTGAGGTTCGGCGGACCACGAGGCGTAGTAAAGCGATATCGACTTTAGCAATCTGTGTTCATCCGTGTTTATCTGTGGCCTTCTCCAAAAACGCTTGCAAGCCGTCGGCCAGCATCTGCTCAAATTGTCCTGCAACCGTTCGCAACCTTCTTCTTCCAAACAAAAAAGGCAATGCCCATTTTTTCAACGGGATTGCCTAATGAAGGAGTGGGCGCTGAGGGACTCGAACCCCTGACCCGCTCGGATCGTGGGCGCAAGGAAAGATCTACGCGACCGAACGAATCAGATCGGGGGCGATCAAGTCGGGCCCTAACGAAAGTTAATCAAGTTGCGCAAATAACGCATCGTCATTGAGCCCAATGAAGCTTGGCCGACATGAATTTTGGCTTCCCCGTAAAACCCTGACGCAAGCGTCACGTCGGATTCTTTCAATTTGGCCATGTCGAACTTCGCGTACACTTCAAACAACTTTAGGACCGGTGTTTCCTGACCATCTGCTGATGGCTTAACAGCCACCGGACCGCCGTTCGTTTGAGACAACTCGCGAGGCACCGTCGATAACTCATCTTGAGCTACGCTGACGACCGAACCAGAAACCAATCGACTACGTGACTGCTCCAACAACATCTTGACCGGTTGTTCTGGTTTAACCAGCTGCACGTCCGATTGGTCAATGACGACGATCGCTTCGAACTCATCGGGATCGGCGATCATACAAACCAGAGTGTTGCGATCGAGAAATGCTCCTACATTTCGCGGATCCAGCGGGACGCCTGACCAACGACGCAGTTCATTCGACTTTACCGGCTCTCGAGGAACGTTGGGTGGCAAAATCACAACCCCATCTCGATCGGCGCGCAACGTCAACGGTGCCAGTTGTTGGTTCTTGATCTCAATCTTGGACGCAACGTTCCGTATCTCGACTTTCGTCTCAGCGATTAATCGCTCGGAGTCGAGGTTGCGACTTCGATTGACCTCGAAACCGATCAAGTCACTTTCCAGTTTCGCCAGTTCACCTTGAAGCGCCAACAACTCCAACTGCGTATTGCGATTCGACAACACGGCGATCACGTCACCTTTTTTAACCTGGTCACCTGGCTCCACTTTGACCGAACGAAGATTGCCGGGCTGAGTCACGGTGACCATCTGTGCGTCGAGCGGACGAACCTTTGTGTGTCCGTAGACGTATTGAGGCAATGGGTAGTAACAGATCAAGCCAAGGATGACTGCTGACAAGATCACAGTGCAAACAAAGTTGATGCGTTTCACTTCTCTCAACCTCCCCGGGTGCCAAAAAAACTTAGCCAATTTGTAAAGCGGTACGCCGATCATACCGATCAGCGAAATCCCGACCAGAATAAAGCCAATCACCGACAAACCATACGGCTCAAAGACTTTCCACAAGAACCAGAAAATCACAATCATTACAAACCAGCGATAAACAAACGACGCAACGCTGTAGATCGCAAAAGCGACCTGGTTTCGCTCCGGCAACAATCGTTCGTTGACCGGCTTCATTCCAAGACACCAGACTCTTAATTTTGACGTCAGTGCCAATTTGGATTTTTGGGCGAGATTTGGTATCTCCAAAAAATCAGACAACATGTAATACCCGTCGTACCGCAACAATGGGTTCGCATTGAACAAGATGGTACTGACAGAGCTGAGGAACATAATGTTGAGCGCCAAAAAATGGACCCAACCAGGCTGTGTAAACCACCAGATAAAAGTACAAATCGCAGCCATAAAAACTTCGACATACATCCCGGCGGCACCGATTGCAATTCGATGCCAGCGATTGGGCAGCACCCAGGAATCGGATGTGTTGCAATACATCGCAGGCGTCAACACCAGCAACATAAATCCAATCTCGTGACATTCACCGCCAAAATGTTTACACATCAATCCATGCCCAAACTCATGGATCGTCTTGGTGAAGATCAGAATCACCCCCATAAATAACAGATTGTCAAACGCGAAGAAGCTTTGAAAATCTGGAAGCCGAGCGTAGAACTGTTCGAGATTTCCTACGACCAACAACGCCGCTGCCAGACAAACCAGCGTGACAACCGCAGTAAACCAGTATGTAAAAAACCATCGGACTCGAGGATATAGGAACGAGAGCAGTCCCTCAGGATCGAACCCGGGAAATCGAATCGATACCAGGCTCGAAAGGAGCCCGATCGCCTTCTGTTTGAGTTCTTTATTGCGTTGCTTTCTCAATGGGTAAGCTTGTCCCACCGAACCCGATTTAAGCAGACCATTTCGATGCATGGAGACAACCAATTGTTGAATCACCTCCAGCCGAGTTACTGTCTCGGGAAACTGACGATCGAGCAACTCCTTGAGTTCAAGGTAGCTCGCATCACCATGAAGTTTTTGAAAAACCAGATACTCGGCTTTCTGCAACCGATAGTACTTCATCGCCAAGGGATCTTTGACGATCCAACAGGTCGTACCCTGATAAACGCTTTCCTGAATCAACAAATCCGTCCGCGCGTGCAAACCGATCGGTCGCTCTTCGGTGGACAGTGCTGCAGGGTTTACCAATGCCATGATGAATCCGGTCGAATGCCACGATCAATGAGTGCGTGGCAAGCCAGGGTTCCGCGCTAATGAAACTTGAGCTAACGAAACTTGAAAAACACGTACTTCTGGAAAAACTCTCCGACATCGTGAAGCCACTGGTAACCGATACTGGTTCTGCCGCAGTAGATTTTTGCCGTCACGCTGGTGCGAACCTGGTCAATCGAAATATCATCGCCTTCGATGGCAGCTCGAATCTTGATGACCTGTTCCTTGTTGGCATTGAGTGCAACGTTCTTTTCAACTTCAATCACACGACCGGCATATCGTTTGGATGTATCCGCGGCCAACAGAAATGAGACCGCGAGACCGGCGTCGCCTCGGCGGGCAATCTCGCGGCTGATGTGACCTTCACGACGAACTGGCAATTCGATTTCAAGAATCCATTCGCCGTCAATGTTGGCCACTTCGACCAGCTGAATTCCATTGTCGACGACACGATTCTGCAGACGCCGTTTGAGATCCCACGTAATGATCTGGCCATCGATCGGACTCTTGATAACCATCGAACTGGAAATCTTGTTCAGGATTGCCAGTTGAGCTTCCAGATTCTTGATTTGAGTTTTTAACGAGACGATATTTTCTTCGATCGCCTCTTTATCGTCCTGTTCCGTAAACCGTCGATCCTGAATCGACGTCAAACGCTGCTCGGCTGACTCGAGCTGGCTGGTCAACTCTCGCACCCGATAGTCGTGCTCATCGCTACTCATCGTTGCCAAGGTATCGTTTTTATTGACGACCGAACCATGTTCGACAAACAGTTGATCGACGCGACCTTCGACCGAGCTGAAAACAGGCTTGTGCGTTTCCGGCATCAGAATACCGTCGGCGGACACATAGAAGTCGACTTGAAAAAAGACCAGAAACAGAGTGATGGCGATCACGGCCAATGTTGCCAAAATGGTTTTGGAGAGCATTCGAGGCGCGGTCAACAGTTTCGACTTGCCCAACAGGTTCCAAAGCGGATAGAGGAAAAGACTTCGATGTTGGTTGGCATTGCGGATCGCATTGCCACCATGATCGGTTGTCAAGTTGATTACCGACTCAACTTCTTCCCGCTTCCAACGTTGGTGGCAGTGTTCAAAAACGATACCGCCGATCGTGCGATTCTGTTTGCTTTCCAATGAATCCGGGTCTTCGACGACCGAAGGAACTTTTTCGTAGACTGGCATAACAACCAGACTTCGCGTGGCTGAAATCGCCAAGTACTCATCGAGGACTTCGCTTACCTGGGAAGGCAGTTCCGTTTCCTCGGGGTACCAGAAACTTTGGCCCGTCTTCAGCAGTCGCCGGCTCAGCTTCTCCAATAATCGTGTCGTATTGCTGCGCCGATTGACCGAAGGTTGCCCGCTGATGGCGAAGACACGAAATCGACCTCGATGATAGATCACAACAGAAACTCGATCACAATCAAGCAAGCGTCGCGTTTCGTTGGCGACATTGGCAGCGGTCAGTTTCAGGTCGATCGAATGATGAATCGCGCTCAAATAACTGCTTAACTCATCGTCATTGAAGGATCGACGAATGCCGGTATCGACTGGCGTTTCTGGAACCTCTTGAAGCGGATGATTGCCATCGGCAGGATTGTCAACTGTTTTCAGCGCAACGCCAAACTGTTGCATCATCTGTTTGACATCTTCTTCGCTGTCGTCGTTAGGCTGAACCATCAACTCGATCAGGTGTCGACCATCGCGATGGAACTTTCCAACAAACAACATGGGCGAATCTTGCTGAACTTCCTGTTCACCTGATCGCACGAGGATCGGCGTATCTCGATTGGCCGCGTCGCCAAGCAGTCGATCGTGATCGACCCGAGTCAAATTGAGTCGTGCGGGTTTTTCTTCCAGCGAATACTGACTCACAACTTTAAATTGATGAGTGGACGCGTTCCAGATGATGCCGGCATCGGCGCCGACAACATCGGCAATTTCACGAAGGAAGTCGTCGCAAAACTCCTGCTGGCTTTTGTCGCTTTGCGCGAGAATACGGATCCCATCAAGCGACTTGATCATTTCATCAGCCTTTTTTCGCTTACGACCGCAAAAGTTGAGAAGGATTTGGGTACTCTGGTAACTGACTCACAGCGTCAACACCACATCGGATTGTCGGTAATTTGTTCGTTCAACCGAAAAACCATTGTAACCATGGTTGGCTCGTTTTTCATTTTGAATCCATGAAACAATCGCCCTACATCCATCGAATTCGTGCTCGGGTCAGGCAACTCAAGGACTTGCCCGACCAGCGATTGAAGGAGCTCGGTCTGGATTTGAAATACCGCGCAATGACGGGTGTTCCGATCCGGCGATTGATCAACGAAGGCTTTGCACTGGTAGTCGAATCCTCGCGTCGACACCTGGAAATGGTGCCTTACGACGTTCAATTGGCGTGCGGTGTCGAATTGGCTCTCGGACGGATCGCCGAGATGAAAACTGGAGAAGGTAAAACTTTGACGGCCAGTCTCGTTGCGTATCTACTAGCACTCTTCGGTCGAGGGATGCATGTTATTACGTTTAACGATTATCTCGCCAAACGGGATTGTGAGACCTTAAGGCCAATCTTTGCCTCGTTGGGCTTAACGACCGGTGTCCTGCAAGAGAAAGTGCCTCCAAACCAACGCAAAGAAATCTATCGTCGCGATATCACGTACGGGTCCGCCAAAGAGTTTGGTTTCGATTTTCTTCGCGACCGGCTGGCGATTGCGCAAACCAACAACCCGCAAGCTGGCATCATGCGAGGTACGCACTACGCGTTGGTTGATGAAGCGGACAGCATCATGATTGATGAAGCCCGGACTCCATTGATCATTGGGATGGTCAATCAGTCTGAACAGACGATCGCTCATGGATGTTGCCGATGGGCCGCCGAACACGCGCCGGCGTTTTCAGAAGATCAAGATTACACATATGACCACGTCCAACAGACTGTCAAACTAACAGCTGCTGGAATGCGAAAACTGCGGAACTTGCCAGAATCCGAATTCACGCCTCGCGTTTCCATTCAACAGCTTTACGCCAACATGAAGAATGCGATTAAGGTTTATCGCGATTTTCATCTGGACAAAAATTATGCAATCATCGATGGCGAGATTGTGATCATCGATGAGTTTACAGGTCGCCCAGCCGAAGGTCGTCAATGGCAACAGGGCATCCACCAAGCAGTTCAAGCCAAAGAGAAACTTGAGATCACACCTGTCACGCGACAAGCGGCGACGATTACGATCCAGTCCTATTTCAATCGGTACCAGCATCTTTGTGGAATGACAGGCACCGCATACACTTCGCGGCGAGAATTCAAGAAAGTCTACAAAAAGAAAGTCATCCGAATTCCCACGCATCGTCCGATTGATCGGACGCAACATCCAACGCTGGTCTTTCAAACCGCCCAGGAAAAGTTTGCGGCAATTGCTGATGAAGTCGTTGAATGTGTCAAGGCAAAACGCGCGGTGCTGATCGGCAACCGATCGGTTGGTGCTTCAGAATTGCTGTCCCGGTTTCTCGACGAACGCGGTGTCCCACACGCCGTTCTCAATGCGAAATACCTCGAGAAAGAAGCAGAGATTGTCGAGCAGGCAGGACAACCTGGTCGCGTCACCGTCGCGACCAACATGGCAGGCCGCGGAACCGATATTAAGTTGCACTCACAGGTTCGTGAGTCGGGAGGACTGCACGTGATTCTGACCGAACTGCATGAGAGCCAGCGAATCGACTGGCAGTTGATTGGTCGCGGTTCGAGACAAGGTGATCCCGGAACGTATCGAATTTGTCTTTCGCTGGAGGATGAGATTTTACAGTTGGGCTATGGCCCAGCCAAAGCGGAAAAGATTCGAGCGAAGTTCCGCAAATCGAAAACGTTGAGCCCACGGGTGTTGCTGAAATATTTTCTGGCTGCCCAACGAAAAACAGAACGACGTTTCCTGGTCGACCGTTTGATCGTGCTCAAGCAAGATGTTGAACGGCAAAAAGCGCACTTCGATACTGGGCAGGATCCCTATCTAAATGTCGTGATGAGCTAGGGGAATGCGAGTCAACCACAGAACGACCGCCGACCATGAAAGCCAGGAGTAAGGGGACCCTATTGGCTGGTGGCCATCCATGATTCGTTGGCGGATCGTTTGGTGGACTCGATGAACCTGAGCCGTCGGACCCTTTACTCGCGGCTGCGGCCGTTCTTAATGATGGCATCCAGCTGCGATTTGAGTTGTTCGGCAATCTCAGGATGGTCATTGATAACGTTCTTTTTTTCGCCTGGGTCGGCATCGAGGTCAAACAACTGAAATCTGGGAACTTTCGAATTGGTCAACTTCTTTTCCACGACCACATTGCGAGCCTGTTTACGCTCATATCGATGCAGCTTCCATTTCCCAGAACGCAGCCCATACGTTCCACTTTTACCGTTGTCCTGTTGCACCAAGTGCGAGCGACCTTGGGCCCCTTGTTTGCCCAGTAGTGCGTCAATCACGTTGAAGCTGTCCAAACAGCCATTTTCATCAAACTTTGATTCCGTAAGTGCTGCGAGGCTGGTTGGCAAATCGATAGTACAGACGAGCTCATCGCTGACGCCTGGCTTAATCTTCCCTTTCCAACGTGTGATAAAAGGCGTGCGTGTTCCCCCTTCGTAGACGCTGTACTTGCCGCCCGAGTAAGGGCCTGCTGCACGATGGTCGCCGATCTGCTCAACGGCACCATCTTTGTATCCATCATCCAGCACGGGACCATTGTCACTGCAGAACACAACCAGCGTTTTCTCGGCAAGGTCAAGTCGGTCGAGTGTTTTCATCAACTCGCCCACACACCAGTCAAACTCGATGATCGCATCTCCGCGAAAACCCAGCTTCGTGGCTCCCTGAAATCGCTCGTGAGGGATCCGGGGTACATGGATATCATGCGAAGAGAAAAACAGAAAGAACGGTTTGTCTTTATTGGCTTCGATAAACTCAACTGATTTCTCAACCCATTTATCGGCAAGGTCTTCGTCTCGAAAACGAGCGGCATGTCCGCCGGTATAAAAACCAATGCGACTGATGCCATTGTGGATGGTTGAGTTGTGTCCATGTGACCAATCCATCTTCAGTTTATCCCGATGCGTGATTCCAGTCGGATGATCTTCGCTGGGCTTCTTTCGCCCGACCCACAACGGATCCTTTGGATCAAGATTGGGGACCCGATGATCGTGGACGTAAACTTGGGGAACGCGGTCGTTCGTGGTCGGCAACAGAAAACAGGTATCGAATCCAATTTCCAGAGGACCTGGTTTCAAGTCATTGTTCCAATCAGGACCGCCTTCGCCACCAAGACCTAAATGCCACTTACCAATGACGCCAGTCGCGTATCCATTACGCTGCAAGATCGACGCTACCGTTTCGGTGCCTGGCTTGATGATTGCCGGTGAGTTTGGCGGAGCGATGCCAGTGTTTTTAAAACGAAATGCGTAAGTTCCCGTCAACATTGAATAGCGTGTCGGAGTGCAGGTCGATGCGGAACAGTAACCGCTGGTGAATCGCAGTCCTTCAGCACTCAATTGGTCAATGTTGGGAGTCGAAAACGTTGTCGCACCGTAGCATGATACGTCGCCATAGCCGAGATCGTCTGCCATGATGACAACGATGTTTGGTTTCTCAACCGATTGAGGTTCATCAGCAAAAGTCGTGGGTACGACCAGCGACACGTATAAACAGCAAACGAACAGCACAATACGAATATGATTCATGGGAAGAAATCCTGACCAAGCTACGGTGACGTTTCAGCGTACAGGATAAACACCAGCGATCAAGAATCATAGCCTTGGAAATCAATCGATTCGTGGATGGTTGTTCCAGATTACGTGCCAGGAAATTCGCAGCAATACCACGAGACACATATCTCCGTTCTTGATTCTGCTCGCAGTTTGAATCTTCCGTCGATCAACGAAGCGGCACCACTCGTTCAAGCCACTCGTCTAAGCCAATTGTTTAAGCATTAGTAATCCTTGAAGTGGAAAATAGTGCAACTGACGAACAGCATGAACAGCATGAACCCCACACCGCTATACAGTGGCGAAAAGGGATCTGCGGAGACTTGCGTGCCAATCAAATCGACGTCCTCATTCCGAGAGGTGTCACGTGTTGATGACATGTGGGCGACCACTTTATAAAACTCGCTGGGCTTCGGGAATGCGTAGTACATCGGACGAATTCCGTACCGAAAAACCGTCTCGAACAAGCCGCCGCTGGCGACGTGCGTTTCTACGATGGACAACGAATCCGAATCGTAAACGGTGATTCGGTCTTGTCGATCTGCCACCAACAGACGGCTGTCTTGATCAAATCCAACTGATGAAATCGCACCTTGTCCAGTCACATCGGGTCGGGTCATTCGGTCATCGCTTTCGGTGTCCAACAACCAGAAATATTGATTTGCGTAGACCAAACCGAACCAACGTCCATCGGGCGACGCGGCAATCGTTTCGATCGGGAATCGCGTCTCTGGCTGGTAAGCGTTTCTTTCTTTAAGCGTCGTCGCATCGAGCGAGACGACGTTACCATTTCCAGCAACAACCAGAATCGTGTTTCCTTGAAACGCGACATAGCATCGAATTCGTTTTTCAGAGCCGATATCAATTTGAACGGATCGGTCCTGCGTGTACTGGTCGCCTTCTTTCTTGAAAACGTAAATTCGATGAGCGCTCTCGCGGAACTCGTGAATCGCCACTTCTTCCGTCAACATGTTAAACGCGACCGAGTAGGTGCCGGAAGCACGCACTGGGAACGATGGACCAGCTTTCACGAACAACGACTCTGCACTTGTCGCGACAGGTGTTGTTGCATCTTCATCATCTTCAGCATCATCAGATTTGTCTTCGACTGGTTCTTCTGGATTGGCTTCCGGACTCTCGTCCGCTTGGCCTTCGATTTCATCAAGTTTTTTTGGATCGAGAAGATGAAAGTCACCAACACGATCAACGACCAACAGTCCATCGCTTGTACCAAAACAGTTGACGGCCTCTCGGGGGAACCTTCCGTATTGACGAAAGGGTTGGTCCGCTGACTCGGCAAAATAGAATCCCTGATGGCTCCGCAGGGGTATGTCGAGCAAAAAATTCAGCCCCGCGTAAACATGGCCCTGGCCGTCCACCACCGGCGCGAGCATAAATGGTTCATCTTTAAACTTGCCGAACCAGACAGCAATGGCGAGACCAACTTCTTGATCCTGTCCCATCGATGAAGCAGGTTTAGCGGCCGTTTCCCAAGCCTGAGATCCAGAATCCCAACGGACCAGATTGCCGACACCGTCCTGCGCAATCACGACATCGTCGACTGCGACGGGTCGGTAGAGTCGCGTATTCTCCATCCTTACATTGAGAAAATAGTAGCCTGACCCGAGTGAAAAACAGATTGCCCAAAACAGCACCGTCATGACGACAGACATGATGGGACTTCGAAACGTTAAACCGACAAACGCTGAAATGGAAAAGTAGATCGCGAACACGAGAATATAGATCGGGATGCTCCACAACAACGCGGCATCCCATACGCCAACGGCGATCCCCATCCATAACCAGAGACCGACAAACAACAGCACCGAACAGATCGCGATCAAAACACATCCACCCACGAACTTGGTGAGATATAAACCGGAGCGAGAAATCGGCTTGCTCAACAAAAGATTCAACGACCCGGGATCAAAGGTTTCCGGAATGACGTTAGCCGTCACCACGATCCCTACGGCTAGCGCGATCGACAAGACAAACTTGTCCAGCAACCACGTGATGTTTTCGCTGAGCAATGCGCCGAGTCGTTCACGCGTGGAGCTATACGTAAAAATCTCCTGCCAACCGTAGAACCAGGTCATACTGGTTGGCGCTGCGTTTTCAATCGCTGGCAGTGCTTTTCCGACGAGCAGGCGATTCAAACGACGGCGTCGTTCCGTGTCCAACGAATCGGTTCCGGCAGCAATCAGATCTTTCGCCTCTTGATTGAGCACCTTGCCTTCCCAATCATCGGCTTCATAAAAATCATCGCTCATGATGATCTCATTGAGTTCGTTGATCAAACCAAAGTACTGGTTCAGATCGCCACGTCGCGGGCGGTTACGACGGCCACCTTCATTGCCACTTGGCCGTTCGCCATTTTGAGCATTGATTTCAATGAGCTTGTCGCGAGTCGGCTGTGTCAATCGTTGCCAAATCCGTTTAACCGCTGGATGATCATCGGATTCGGACCGCTCCACCAGCTGGCTTACCAATCGGGGCGGATTGGGAACATGGGACATCAGTTGAAGTTTCCAGTCGAGGCCTTCTACGACGTGGAAAGGTGCGATCGCCAGCAACAGCAAAACGATGAAAGCGAGCAACGCGTAAAGCACTCGTGATGCCAGAGCGGCTCGGAACGAATCGAGGATGATGGCAAAGTAGGGTCTCATGAGAATTCGCGACTGGTAAAGTGGATGCTGAAAAAAAAAGATACGATCAACGTTCAGTTCTTGAACGATTTCTCATCGACAATTTTGAGGAATGCATCCTCAAGCGTCATCTTGCTTGGCGTCAACGCAACCAGGCTCAACCCGGCCGATCGGAGTCGATCGACCAGCTGATCAATTTCCGCCTGATCTTTTGCTCGCACGACATAGTCAAGCGAACCTGATCGGGACTCTCGTCGATCGTGGCTCATTGATTGCAAACACTGATTGGCCGCGTCGACGGACCCCACCAAACTCAGCTCGACAGTAATCAGTGCCTCAGCAACCACATCACCTTCTTGATTCGTCGACTGCTTGAAATGGCGGTCAACGGAATCCACATCGCCACAAAATCTCAACTTGCCTTTGTCGAGGATGGCGACCCGGTCACAAATCATTTCAACTTCCTGCAACAGATGGCTGTTGAGAAAAATCGTGACCCCTTGCGTTTGCAAGTTGCGGATGATCTCACGCATTTCGGCTCGGGCGCGAGGGTCAAGTCCATCGGTGGGTTCGTCCAAAACCAGCAGTTCCGGTTCATGCAACAACGCTTGGGCCAACCCGAGTCGCTGCAGCATTCCTTTGGAATACTGTTTGACGTTGTCGCGTGCGCGCTGGGCCAACCCAACTGTCTCCAATAAACCGCCACGCTTTTTTCGAATTTCGCTGGTCGGCACATTCGAAAGATTTCCAAAGAATTCCAACGCTTGATATCCCGTCAAGTGTCTGGGAACTCGAAGATGTTCTGGGAGGTAGCCGACGCGTTGACGACCAAGTCGATGACCGGCAGGGAAACCGAGCAACGTCGCCTGGCCCGCTGACTTGCGAATGATGCCGAGCATGATCTTCAAAAAGGTCGTCTTGCCGGCGCCATTAGGACCGAGCAGACCGAAGATCTCACCGCGATTAACTTGAAACGAGACGTTCGTAAGTGCCGATATCTTCCTGCGGCTGATGATGCCCGAGGTGTAGTCTTTCGACAATCCTCGTACCTCGATCGCTGGCTCATTGGACGTTGAGGCAACCGAAGACGAAATATCGGGTGAAACTGCTAAATTCATGGATGTTTGCTATCTGCGTGAAGGAACGACCACAGTCTATACGAAACGCACGTTTTAGTGTTTACTTGTCGCCAGCGCGGAAGGTTTCAATTCGAACGGCGACACGCGACATTTTGCTGAGTATTTTTAATGACCTCCTCTCCATCATCGCTGGACGATCCAGAAGTTTTGCTGTTTCAATCTTCGCCGTTTGGGAATCTGGACGCGATTGTTCAGCAGAATGGAGAAACCGTCTATTTCTTTCTCAACGAGCGAGTGGCCAAAGGTCGTTCGCCCAAATTTGGAATGCGAGCGTGTTGGGTTCGCAATTTGGTGCAAGGGCCTCTGGTATTTAACGTCGCGGCACTGGAAAGCGGAACGCCACCGGTCTTTCCACGCACGCACGTCGCGAACCGCGAAGGGTTGACTGCCCCCGATTCTGAGTCGCTGCGAATCGTCTGGTTCGAAGAGGGGAACGGTGCAGCACTTTTGGAATCGACGGACGAAGCGGAAAAATTGCTGGCTGTGATTCCACCTTGGAGCGGTGAGAATGGATTCATGGGCTACGCTGATGAATGTGTCGTTGAAAATCAATTCTGCGCACCGCTTCCGGCAGAGACCAGTTTGCAAGACCGCATCGAACGTGCAGATCAGTTTTGGCAATCGTTCTCGCAGCAACCGACTCCCTTTGCCGAAGTTCAACCGAATCAGCTGACGCGTTACCGTGAAGCGATGGCTCGGTCGGTATCCCAAACCGAACCGTTAGGCGAAAACCAGTACTTCAATATCAATGGGGACAAGTTTCCACCGCGAGGGCTGGTCGAGTTTCAGGTCGCCGATCAGCTGGTTCTACTGACCGTCGGACTTTGCATGACGCCGCAACCCAATGTTGAGATGGCGGTTGAAAATCCACGAATGTTTCGTCGCATTGAGTTGGGATTTACGGGATCGTTAACGGAATTGGATGCTGCGACCGTTGAGCGAGCGCGAACGACGCTCAGTTCGATCGCCGCCATTCCTTGGGCCCAGTTCAGTTGGCTTGGTCCCGATCACACGTGTAGCTTTCCGGGCATCGTCGATGAATGTGATACTGCCATACTCAAAACCGACGGTCCAATTGAAATCGAGCTGGCACCCTTTCGAGATGATCCTGTCACGATTCTCTGGATAACCCCAATGGCGCAGTCGAACGACTGATAGCATCGTCAAATTTTCGCGCGAACTCAGCGAAAACCTAACGCGTACAACCGGGCGAAAGCTGGTCTAAATCGAATCGTTTTCGATGGTGAACCGCAATCAAAATATGCCGAGTGGTATGTTTTTCCGCCTTCGCGTCGCAATGGATTGTCTCCGCGTTGTTTTGCAAACACATCGTCATTGGATGTGAAAATGGACCAATTTTGCAAAACTTTCCGATTCCAAATGCTTGCAGTCGTGGGTTTGACCTAAGGCGTCCAACCCCCTGCCAATAACAAGAGTGTAACCCGGTCGCCACGATCTGTATTCATCAGACCCAATCGTCGCCGGCACTTAAAACGGAGACCAACATGCCTAAATACTACATCCAGTCCGGACAAGTTTCCTACGTCGTTGGAGCTTGTGATCTCGAAGGGGCGGCACTATGGGCGATGCATCGCATTATGGACGAAAAGATTTGCGACTACGAAGACGAAACTGACCAATTCGCCGATCCATTTGCACCACTCCCCGTCGACGAAAAAGAACTGCTCGGTGTACCTGAAGCCGTACCCTACGAAGCGATGCTCAACGGGCTGGCAATGTTTGATGAAACGATCCTCGTCAGCCAACGTGGGTTTGGAAACGATGACGCCGGTGAACTGGAAACTGAAGAGATCTTTCATCAATGGAGACAGCTGATGCAAGCGGTCGATCGTTTGCATGACCGATTGAACTAAGCAACACAGAGAACAATCTGTTCATCGATTCGAAAGCGACAAAGACTGGCTCTTTGTCGCTTTCATTTTTTTCGCCACTCACTCTTGGATCTCTGCGTCCTCTGTAGCTCTGCGTTTCAAAATCATTTCGCGAACTTCAACAACTCATATTCTTTCGATTCGATCGACCGAACTTGAAACGGCGATATTGAGTCGACTTTTTGTGGACCGGTCAAACGCTGAGTCCGAACGCACCACGGTTGCGCCACATCGATTTGCCGGGAAACCAGTTGGTTCAAAGGAATGGCTGCTTCGATGGTCCAAGCATCTTCTGTTTCCGATTGAGCAACATACCAATTGGGATTCCAATTCAAGTCATCGTTACACGCGTCGCGCACCCAGCCCCGATGATCGATTTCAAATCGAAACGCGTTGAGATAGTCACGGTCAGCATCAATCCAGATGGCGACTCGATCGCGTCGATCCAAATCTGCGTCACGTGGCCTGGCTGCCTTTTCCCACTGGTAGCTGGCACCAGCAATCTTGCGGCAACGAATCGCCACGTACAAAAATTCATCGTCACGTGCAAAACGGACTTGGTTCTTTACCTGTCCGTTCTGCATCGTCGGTGTGTCTTTCTTCCAAAACGCATCGTCGAGAATTCCATCGAGCTTGGGTGAAGTTTCAGCCAAAGCACATTGAGGTTCCATCTCAATCACATTGGACAAGGTTGCCAACTCGATCTTCAAGTTGGACTGGGTTCTCGTATCTGACTTGGGGGCTTCGTTTAAATTCCCCAACAAAATCAATTCGCGTTTGGCTGCAACACGAAACGGTTCTTGTTGGGACGTCATCGACCCGTTTAATCGTTTGAGTTGGTTGATCATGGTCGACATGGTTCCGCCAGTCCGCCGGGTCAGCTGTGACTCCGACCATTGATACCAATCGCTTGCCGCCAGATCCGGGTCTCGTTGCGAAGCGGCCGACAGGAATCGGGCAGCCACACGCAAGCGTTGATCGAGAATGGCGGGACGCGACGAAGGAAGTTTGAACTCCGATTCAACGTCGGATTCCAATGAAGCGGTTGCATTGTGTGATGCCCCAAACTGCAACTCGACGGGTGATGACGTTTGCAGCGGCTCCCATTTCATCTGTTTAACTCCGCCAGTGACGGACTTTGTAGGAGCGGTTGCGAACTGGTTGGAGATCTTGCTGGCTGTCGAAGGTCGTCCATCGACTTGTAGTCGTCCTTGTTGCACACCTTTCTGCAGCTCCACCAATCCCCATTCTTCACTGGCATAGAATTCGGCCAGCCAAGCCAGCGCCGACAGTGAGTACGGACTATCGGCCCAACGTGTCGCCAACAACTGGGCCGTTTGAGCAGCCAACTCCATCTTGCCTGCCGCTTGGTACCCTTCGGTCAATCGCATCAGCCAGATGGCGGCGTCATTGGGATGATACGGAGTGATCTCCTTTTCGATCTGCCGTCGCCAAACTTGAATGTCTTCAGGTTGATGAACTTCGAAACTTAGCAGCGTCTCGAGCTTTCGATTTCGCTCAGTGGATTGTTTGATGTCGGTAAGATTTGCACGAAGCGACTTCCGTTGCGGTCGGGTCGGAATCAGCACGCCTCGGCCCAAATCGGAAAGAACATCACCATTGCGGAATCGATGGTTGCCAGCAAAGTAGTGAACCTGGTACCGCAAACGATCGGTCATCGTGATTCGTTTTCCGATCAATGCGCGGCTGAGCGCAATCGACTCGGTCACGGTCCTACCATTCCTCGCCAACAACTGATCAGGGTCAATCGAGATCGGTCCCACAACGTCTCTGAGGACTAAACGGTGAACCTGATGCGAACTCAAACCTGCCAACTGATGTTCTGGATAGTTGGCCTCTTCCGCTGCCAGACGGATCGCTTCGCGGACCAATTCGACCGAGTCCCAAGAGTCTGACAAACCGTTGGAAATGCCATACGATTCGCGGTTTGGACAGATGATGACCAGCGGTTTGGAGATGCGAATTTGTTGGACCAACGACTCGAGGACCAAAGACCGCTTGGCGAATTGGGTCGTTGAATGGGCCGAGGACAAACTTAACAACTTGCACGTCGCATTGCCCAATCGCGTCACTGCCTGTCGGGATCGTTCAAACTGGTTCAAACGACCTTGGAGCACAACGGTACTACAAATTCGATTTTCTTCGGCCGAGTATTGTGCCAGCATCGCGAGTGGCAAATGAGTTGGATCTTCGGTAACGACCATTAATGCTGACGACTTGGTGCTTCCTCGTTGCTGGGCCCATGATTCCCCACCATTCTCCGTTTTCAGAATGACCCCAAACTCGCCGACAACGAACCCAACTTGCTCGTTGAAAAAATGAATTCGGTTCAACCTTGTTGTCACGTTCGTCGCATGGATATTCGTTTTGCCAGTTGTCAGATCGAGGGAAACCAAAAACGAACCTGGGTCACCTACAAACCAGAGCTTGCTGCCACCAAGCACAACCGAAGACAAGTTCAACTGACTCAGTACAGGAGCGGCTGACTTCAAGTCGAACGCCTGCCAGCTGCGCCCCGAGTTCGTCGTCCGCACAACGGTTCCGCGTTCTCCAACAGCGACACCATTTTGATCATCAAGCATGAGCAGGTCGCGAAAAACCGGTTCGTCGTCCAAACCGATTAGAACGGACACTTCCAGTTTGCCTTCGCGGACAACGCCCAAGCGTCCACTGGAATCAATCACACAACGTCGCTGTTTGGTATTAGCACCTGTGATCCAGCCTTCTGATGACATCTGGTTGTTGACACTCCATGATTGCCCACCATCGTTGGTTGTGAAATAGCCAGAAGAAAACAGACTCCCTTTGTCGCCAACTGCCCAACCTCGTTTGCGACTTTCGAAATGGATTTTGCGAATGCGTGGGATCATCAGCCCTTCAACCGACGTCCAGGTCTTCCCGCCGTTGTCAGTTTTCAGGATGACCGCGCGTGATCGGTCGAGGTAGGGCACGCTGTAACCGCCGGCGATCCAGCCATGGTTCTCGTCGACAAAATGGATACTTTCAAATCGGCAGCGCAGCGGCTGATTCCGATCGCCATCAATGGTCAAGCCTGATGTTTTGGTTCTGCGACCAGCTTGCAAGTTGCGTATCTTGTCTTCCAAGCTTACAGAGTCCTGTTGAAATCTCTCAACGTGCGAGATCTCTTTCCATGTCGAACCGCCGTTTTCAGTTCGCAAAACTGTGCCTTGAGCACCCACCGCCCAACCAACCCGTTCATTAAGAAACTGGATGTCCGTCAATTCGGCATCGTCTTTCCAGGAATTAGGCAGCGATTCCTGAACGATCGCTTGTTGAGCGTTGAGTGATTCCGATGGAAGTCCGAGGATCAGCCAAGTGACGACCAACCAAGGCAGACCATGCAATAACGTAGCGCGATTCATCCATGACCTCGCGAGAGAACAACTAGACTCTATTAACTGAAATGCTGGCTGGCTTACACAAAGACAAGCTGCCGCGTTCTGAAAGGTTAGCAACGTTGAACTTGGAGACCAACGGATCTGGATTCGCTAGCAGCAACCGATTCAATAGATCTGTGTTGATTCCGATGACGGTAATGATTACAAACACGTCTGAAAATTTTTCACGGTGTCGAACGTTCAGCGATCGGTCCGTGATGATCGTCGAACGAATCATTTTCACAACGATTTAAGTTGGTTGGGCAAAAACCAACCGGATTCTCGCGATTCGACGTGATCGGTTTATTGAAATCCCACAAAGGATCCTCTTTAAACTCGAATTTTCAACGCCACAACAGGTTTGGCATGGTCGTTGCAATCAGGCTCGACAGCGAACAAATGTTCGAACCTGAATCAATGAAAGGATTTCATTGAGTTGGCGATCTGCCTGTCAGGTACACCCTTAAAAATTAGCTGAGCACCGTCAAGGAGGACGAGTCGTGAAATCGACATTCATCAAAACCCTGTTTTTTTCAGTAGTTGCCCTGTTCCTGTCTGTCACATCGATCCAGGCACAAGAGAACGCAGGTCGGGTTGCCATTCTCGACGTCGCAAAAGTCTT
Organism: Planctomycetota bacterium; assembly: GCA_038534355.1. Classification (GTDB taxonomy): domain Bacteria; phylum Planctomycetota; class Planctomycetia; order Pirellulales; family Pirellulaceae; genus Mariniblastus. The sequence continues at coordinate 94,236 of JBCAWX010000014.1, read as the reverse complement.
CAAAAACAATCCATCATTTGAAGCCCAAATGAAAGCGATTCGAGATGATGCCGATCGTTTGAAAGCTTCCATCACGCAACAACAAGAACAAATCAAGAACGACGCTCAAGAGCTGACCAAGTACGGTGTCGGTACTCCCGAGCGAAACCAACTCGAAGCTCAACTGGAGCAGCGTCAAACCAGCTTGCGAACTCAAGCGCGTCAGTCAGAAACTCAATTGCTGAACCGCGAAGCTCGTATCTACTTCGATACCTATCAACAAATGCAGACAGTCGTCGAAAGTATCGCCCAGCAGTACGGACTTTCGCTGGTCCTACGATTTGATAGCGAGGCGATCGATCCGACCAATCGCAACGAGGTGATCAAAGGCGTCAACCGCGCCGTCGTCTTCCATCGAAAACTTGATTTGACCACGATGGTCACTGATCAACTAAATGCTCGCATGGCAAAAGGTGGAAGCGCTCCCGCCCTCAAGTAGGCTAACGACTTGCTAACCCAAAATGCCACTCAATTTTGGTCGCTATCAACCCAATCCGTACCGACTGTCGCGATCACACGCGGCAGTTTTTTTTATGCACCTAGACAATTCTGACACACAGAAGATGAGCTCTTAACCCGTTGCCGTCATGATTGGAACGCAATGAGACAACACGGTCCCTGGAAAATCAAATCGTCAGCTGAGCCCTATGTCGATCCTTATGTTCATGTTCGCCTGGATCAGGTGATTCGCCCCGATGGAGATGATGGCCAGCATGTCGTCGTCACTATGAAACCGGGGGTCTGTGTGTTGGCGTTGGACGACGATGCCAATGTCTATTTAACCAGCGAGTTTCATTACGGTGTTGGCAGGGTCTCGTTGGAGGCTGTTTCGGGCGGGATCGAACTTGGCGAAGATCCAGATCTGACCGCTCAACGCGAACTTCAAGAGGAGCTCGGTCTGATCGCTGATCGGTGGGAATACCTGACAACGGTGGACCCGTTTACAACGATCATGGTTTCACCCACCCGGCTTTATCTGGCGACTGGTTTGACTCAGGTCGACAAAAGCCCCGAAGGAACCGAGCAGATTGAAACAGTGATCATGAAGTTCGACGACGCTGAGCAGATGATCCGTACCGGCGAAATCAGTCACGCACCCACGTGCGTCGCGCTGTTGATGGTCAGCCAAATGTTATCGACACGTTGAAACGAACCAACGATCTTCATCGCAAGCGTTTCTTTATCACAAGAACTTCGGCGCAACTATTTCTTTCGTGGCCGGCCGCGAGGCTTCCAATTTGGATGCTCCGTGTGAGCATCCTCCATCAAAGCCTCCATCTGTTCGACAACTTTGGGATAGTTTTCGGCAACGTCGTTTTGCTCACCCAGGTCGTTGCCTAAGTCAAACAGCTCCAGCTTGCCGGTGTGCATCGGTTTTCGCACGGCTTTCCAATTGCCTTGGCGGACCGCTTGCTTGCTGCCTTGTTCGTAAAACTCCCAATAGAGATATTGGTGTCGCCGTTGTTGGTCAACATTGCCAGTCAGCGTTGGCAGAAAGCTGATCGAATCCAGATTGTCCGGTGCCTTTGCCCCAGTCATCTCGCAAACCGTCGCCATGAAGTCACCAAAATAGCTGATGTGATCTGTCGTATTTCCTGCGGCAACAGTTCCCGGCCAACGGACGATCATCGGCACACGAACGCCGCCTTCATAGAGGTTTCGTTTCATCCCGCGCAACGGGCCACTCGGATTGAATCGTTCGGTATCGTGACCACCTTCGTCATGCGGGCCATTGTCACTGGTAAACATCACAACGGTGTTGTCGGCAATTTCAAGTTCATCCAACAGGTCAAGAATGCGACCGACATCCGAATCCATTCGAGTGATCATCGCAGCTTGCCCCTTGTCCTGATTGCTCCAGTCTTTGTCATCATAGGGACCGTAATCGGGAACCTCTTGTCCATCGCCAGTACCTCGCGTCCCTTCATTGTTGGCATGCGGGATGGTCAGTGCGAGGTAAAGAAAAAAGGGCTTCGGTTCGTTTTGTGTCTGACTTGCCTTGATGAACTTGATTGCTTCATTGGCAATCAGGTCATGACTGTAGTCGATCCGTTTGGTGGCGTATCCTCCGGGGAACCCTGCGGACTGTTTTGGCAAAACCGTGACGACGTTTCTCAGCTTCTCTTTCTTTTCGTTGCGCCAAAGAAACTCCGGATAGTAATTGTGTGCGTGTCGTTGATTCAGATAACCATAAAAGAAATCGAATCCCTGGCGAGTCGGCAATCCAATGCGACTCCCTTCGGTGTCATCGCCCAGCCCCCACTTGCCACACAAGGCGGTCGAGTAGTTGACGGTCTTGAGCACTTCCGCAACAGTCACATCTTCGGGCCGCAGTGCCTGACGTGCAGCTTGTCCGCCAGCATTTCCACGAACATGAGTGTGTCCCAAATGTTGGCCGGTCATCAACACACATCGAGAGGGTGCACAGACAGTACTGCCTGCATAGAAATTGGTGAACCGCAGTCCCTCTTTGGCCATCTGATTCAGTCGTGGAGTCTTAATCAGCTTTTGTCCGTAGCATCCAAGATCACCGTACCCGAGATCATCTGCGAGAATAAAAATGATGTTGGGCGACTTGGTAACGTCATCGCCACCCGGTTCGGTCGATTCGGCAGACGACTGAAACGGAAGTAAAACGAGCAACCAAGTTGCAACTGCGGTCGTTATCGCATAGCGACCCATAAAAAACCTGTATTTGCACATTCTCGGCGTCGCTCCCTATCAACTGGTTACGTAATTGCGTTGGCTTCTGTCAATCGGTGACTTGCGATTGGAAAAATGGCTCTCACGTCGTTTCGGCCAGCTCTGAAAAAGCCGTTTTTGCTGGACATTATCGCCCAACTCTTGCTTCGATTGTCGAATGAGTCGAATAATGAACTCAATGAGATCATCAGTAGTGACGATTCCACACTAAGATGTTTGGACTCATTCTCAAAGTAAGTTTTAATTGTAATGGTTTCGCATTGCGATCGTTTTTTACTCGATCGGCAGGCGATCGGTGACATCGTACACGTTCGGATAAACCAATCCATGAATCTGACCAACATCCAGAATCAAGACATGTTCTTCCGTCGATGGGTGACCTTTAGCTGGGTTGGTGTCATCGTCTGGATGATTGCGATGACGTTCCCGTCGACGTTGCTCGGCCAGGGATCTGATCAACCAACCACGAAGACAACCCAAGTCGAAGCGAACAAGATCGATGCGAACAAGCTCTTTACGCTGAAGGTCTTGCCGTTGTTACGTGTCAAGTGCTTTGGTTGTCATGGTGATGATGCCGATGACATTCGTGGCGAACTGAACTTGATCACTCGTGAAGGGATGTTGAAAGGTGGCGAATCAGGAGATCCATCTTTGATTCCCGGTGATGCCGAGTCCAGCACGCTTTACCAAGCGGTGATGTGGGATGGCTACGAAATGCCCCCCAAGGAAAACGATCGGCTTACAGAGGAACAAACCGTTCTGGTCCGTCAATGGATCGATGCCGGTGCACCTTGGCCTGACGAAGCGGAACAAAAACGAATTCAACAGCAGGAATGGACAGTTGTTGAAAATGCCGATGGAGTGCTCGTGACCAACAGTGGCGGTCTTGCTGACGACTGGACGTATCGACGTTATCAGCCAAAAGATATCTGGGCGTTTCGACCGGTCAACAAACCGCAACTTCCAAATCTTGAAGATGGACAGAATCCGATCGACTATTTCATCGATCGAAAGTTGGCTGACAAAAACATTGAGGCTGCGTCCACCGCCGACCCACGCACGTTGATCCGACGTCTCAGTTATGATCTCGTCGGATTACCGCCTTCGCCACGCGAGATCGCAACATTCAAAAAAGCTTGGGAAGCCGATCCCCAACAGGCATGGAATCAACAGGTCGATCGACTGCTTGCCAGTCCCCAACATGGAGAACGCTGGGGACAACACTGGCTGGATGTGGTCCGATACGCTGACACCGCGGGTTTCTCTAACGACTATGAACGATCCAACGCCTGGCGTTATCGCGACTATGTGATTCGGTCATTTAACGACGACAAACCGTACGACGTCTTCGTTGCCGAACAGATTGCTGGCGACGAGATGTCGACGGACGCCAACCCTGAATCGGCTGAACTGCAAATCGAGCGTCGAATCGCTACAGGTTTTTTAAGAATGGGTCCTTGGGGGACCGCGATGATCCCTCAAGAAGAGGCTCGACAAATCTATCGCGACGATTTGGTTCATAACGTCGGCCAAACGTTTCTGGCGATGCCAATGAGATGCTGCAAATGCCACGATCACAAATTCGATCCAATCCCGACACGGGACTACTATCGAATGTACGCCACATTCGCGACGACCCAGCCTGCAGAATTGCCTGCTCCATTTCTCGAATCAGAGAACCGATCAAGGTTTGATGAAAACAGGAAGCTGGTTCAGGAGCTGTTGGATTACGCCAAAGGTGAAAAGAAACGTGTCATCGACAAACAGGAAGCGGCAGCAAAAGCGTGGTATGAAGAGAATGGATTGCCCTACAAAAACGAAAACGCGCGGAAGCAGGACCCCGAAGACAAAAAGCCACCGCGACATGTTGGTTTGGACCCGGAAGACACCGGCGTTAAGAAAGTTCGCGAGCAGGACGTTTGGATCTGGGAGCGTCGCCTCGAGCGTTTTCAACCTTTGATCCAATCGGTGTACAGCGGCCCCGACGTTTTCATGAATTCTCGAAAGTTGCGGCCCAAGAAAAATAACAAGCCAGACTGGCGACCCAAAATTCATATTCTTGCCGGCGGTTCGTTGGAAGCAGAACTTGCTCCTGTTGGCCCCGGTGTCTTAAGCGGCCTTGGCATCAGTGTTGCCGATTCGCAAGTTGCCGAAATTAGCACACGTGCATCATCCAATGACGCTCAACCGGATCGATGGTCGATCGATCCGTCGGTCGAAGGTCGACGCCTGGCGTTGGCCAATTGGATTGCCCACGACAAAAATCCGTTGACGGCCAGAACGATGGTCAACCGAGTTTGGCAGTCTCACTTTGGTACCGGGTTGGTCAAGACCTCGAATAACTTTGGCGTCAAAGGAGACCGACCGACGCATCCTGAGCTGCTGGACTGGCTCACCGCGGACTTTGTGGAAAACGGCTGGCGATTGAAACGACTTCATCGCATGATCGTTACGTCCAATGCGTATCGACGTTCCAGCAAACCTGCCAACATGAAGCATCAGTCGGCCGTCGATCCCGACAACAAACTGCTGGGTTCTTTCCCGCCCCGTCGCTTGACTGCTGAAGAGATTCGCGATTCGTTGTTAAAAGTCACGGGAGAACTGAACCTCGAAATGGGCGGGCTTCCCGTGATGCCGGAAATCAACATGGAAGTCGCATTGCAACCCCGCATGATTCAGTTCTCAATCGCGCCGGCGCATCAACCTTCACGAACGCCAGCCGAGCGAAACCGCCGAACGATCTATACGTATCGTGTACGCGGACAAGCGGACCCGTTTCTGGAAATCATGAATCTGCCCAACCCGAATGAGTCGTGCGAACTTCGCGACTCCGCCGCCGTGACGCCTCAAGCATTTACGTTGCTCAACAGTGACACGATCACCGATCGCTCAATCGCACTGGCGCTGCGTGTTCAAGACGACTTGAAGAACCAGCCAGAGGTTGACACCAAACGGTTGATTCGTCGAAGTATTCGATTGGCATTGGGACGCGCGGCTACCCAAACGGAGCAGGACAACCTGCAGAAGTACTATTTGGACATGGTGACCTATCACCAACAGAACGAGCCGAAAGAGATTTCGTATCCAACTCAAGTGGTTCGTTCGCTGGTGGAAGAGTTCACTGGCCAACCTTTTGAGTTTATTGAGAAACTGAACGTCTATAACGACTACCAACCCGACGCCAAACCGTGGACCGTTTCCGCTGAGACCCGGGCTTTGGCAGACGTCTGTTTGCTGTTAATGAACACCAACGAATTCCTGTACGTGTATTAGGCGATTCGTTCAGCGGTTACCGTCACCGACGATGACCACGTCACAAGTTAATCTCAACGTTTCGATTGGACATCTTATGTTCCGCAGAGATTTTATTTACAGCCTTGGATCTTCGCTGGGCGCACTGGCGTTAACGGACTTGCTTGCCTCAGAGTCGATCGGAAAAGGGCTGGGCGGTGTGCAAGAAAAAGATTCGCCGTTGGCTCCGAAGAAGCCGATGCATGAACCGAAAGCCAAATCGGTAATCATGTTGTTCATGGAAGGTGGACCCTCTCATGTCGATACATTTGACCCGAAAGAGAAACTGAACCAGTTGCACTTGACCGAGTCCAAACGGACCAAAGGGCTGGCAACTGGAAAACGGTTTTACGTCGGTAGCCCTTTCAAGTCACGGAAGGTCGGAAAGTCGGGCATTGAGATGTCTGATCAATGGAAATTTCTCTCCGATCCCGACGTCGCTGATGAGCTGTGCGTCTACCGAGGATGCCAAGCTGAATCGCTGAACCATCCGGAAGCGTTGTTGCACATGAATACTGGCAGCCGGCTTGGTGGCGACCCGGGGCTTGGCTCATGGGTCACGTACGGACTCGGTTCAGAGAATCAGAATTTGCCGGGCTATGTCGTGATGACCGAGCTGGCATTGCCACAAGCAGGACCGGCGAACTGGACCAATGGATTTCTTCCAGCACATTTTCAAGGGACTCGCTTGCGTTCAACTGGATCCCCAATTCTGGATCTGAAACCACCTGCATTCAAGTCGCGTAAACATCAACGTCAGGCACTCGATCAACTGGCGTTGTTAAACGATGCTCATGCGAAAGCACATCCAGAACACGCCGATCTAAGGGCTCGGATGGAAAGCTACGAACTGGCCTATCGGATGCAGATGTCAGTACCAGGAATCATCGACATCGAAAGCGAACCTGAATCGGTACGCGAATCGTATGGACTCAATCGAAAAGAGACCGAAGCGTTCGGCAAACAGTGCTTGATGGCGCGGCGGTTAGTCGAAAAAGGAGTCCGGTTCGTTCAGGTATTTTCTGGTGGTTGGGACAGTCACGACTACCTTGAGCGAGGACATTCTTCACGAATCAACAGTGTCGATCAACCGATTGCAGCGTTGATCAAAGACCTCAAGCAGCGCGGAATGCTGGAGGACACACTGGTCGTTTGGACCGGCGAGTTTGGACGTACTCCAGACAACAATTATCGCGGTGGCGTCACCGCGTTAGGTCGCGGCCACAATGTCGATGCGATGAACATGTGGTTCGCTGGCGGAGGTGTCAAGCCAGGCACAATTGTCGGCGGGACCGATGACATCGGCGCCGAGGCAGTCGAGTGCGTTCATCCAATTCGTGATGTCCACATCACGTTGTTGCATCTGCTGGGATTGGACGACAACAAACTGACTTATTTTCACGGAGGTCGTTTCAAACAGCTTTCCCAATTCGGCGGCGAGTTGATCAAAGAGATCATCGCGTAGCATGCGCGGATGTGTCCAACGTAGTGAGGGCTGCCAGCCCTCGTTGGTTAGCTTCGCGGCAACAATTCAAATTCGCGAAGGCTGGCAGCCTTCGCAATGGTCTACCACCAACACCGACCCAACTTGCGTAAACGGATCACTCTGTTTCGGTGTCGAGTTTTTCCAGAAAACGTTGGCGGACTTGATCACGAATGAGCAGGTACTTCTGCCGTAGTTCCGATTTGATCTCTGGACCAACTTCATCAGTGCTGGTCATGAAAATCTGAAACTGATACGCTTCGCCACGCAACAAACTGGCACGGATTCGATGAGACAATCGATTTGCTGCTCGGGTGAACAACGAGGTAAAAGTTCCCCAATCGGCGGGAACATCGAGCCCTTCGCCAAACGAATCAAAATGGCTGAACAGCAGATAGCCTCGCTCACCCGTCGTCTTTTCAAACGTTGCTTCAATGAGTCCCCATTCGTCACCTTCGGGGGTGACATCGGTTGATGCGGCGTCTTCGGAGTCACTTCGTATCGATGACGGCGTCAAGACTTTACGGCTGATCATGCGCCAGCCGGTGTTTTTGTAGCAAGTGGTTAACTCATGCCAGCCCGGGAAGGTCTGGTCGAGCGACGCTACGACTTTGATGCCACTGGGTGACCGATATTGCCACATGTCCGAACGCTCGCCAAGGTCGCTGCCTCGCGTTCGATTTTGCATCACGTACTTGTCCCGTTTCCAATCGTTGATGCGTTCGGGCAAGTCATTCTGTTCGAATTCGACAGTCATATCTGAATCAAAAAAGCGAACACCTTTGTCGGCACGCGCGATCGAGCGCTGAACATCGACAATTTGCCAGATTCCGGCCAGCACCATCAAGCCCATCGCGACCCACAGAAACTTCTGGTTGGAATCAGAGATCGAGACTCGCTCACTCCGCCGCCGGCGTCGACTACTGGTCGTGTCTTCGTCATCATCTTTGGTTTTGGAAAGGCTATTCCACATTCGATTGAGCATGCGTCCGAACGGCCCGGTCTCGCTGGTCTCCTCTACGGGACCGAACAAGAACATCAAGAATTGATCGGTACTGAGCACCATTGCGATACCGGCACCCAACGCAATATAGCCAAGGATGGTGTGTCCGATCCCTTCGGCGAGCGGCAACTTAAAGAAGTATTCGGCCAACGGAATGGTCAGAATCCGAATCGTGTTCATGAACACGGCCCAAAACACAGCCGACAGGATCAACGCGGCTGCGCGGAATCCCAAAAATGCGTAGAGTGCGAATCCAACCGAAGCAAACAACAGCACCTGTGACGTGACGCCTGTCGCAAACGGAAAGAGCTGAGCAATCAATAGCACAAACGCCATCATGATTGACAAAATTGAAACACCGATTTGCGGTGCGCGAATTCGTCGAGAGAGCACGATGAAGACGACCGCCACCAACAGCAATGTAAAGAATGACTGCACGCCACTGCACGCTTCTTCGATACCGTACTCGCGCAGTGAGGGAACGTTGATCACCGTTCCATCCATGTGGTGTCCCAAACCGGCGAGGTCCAACAGCCGACTGGTATAAACAGCACTGTAGCGTTGCAGCGTCGTGATCAGGCTGACGTCCATGCCCATCGGCAATGCCAGGTAAACGTAGAGGGGCAACGAACCGGTCCAGAGCGAACCCAATGATTCCTTGTCAAGCGTTCTCGCAAAGAGGCTGGTCACCATCAACATCGTCGCGAAGGCGCAAAACCATGGCTCGACGAAAACGGTTCCAAAGATCGCAGCGCCCAGACCAACGATCATCAGAATGTCGCTGGTCAAACTTTGGTGAAACGGTTTGGCTCGATTGAACGGCCAACGCATCAGCGCGATTCCAACGACGGCGATGACAGCGATCAGGACCGGTTGGTAGTGCGGCTGTGCCGTGATTTTTCGATAGTACAAGTACAGCATCGGAAACTGTGCTCCGATGGCGACCAGATAGGGCACAAGGATCGGCCACTGGGCCGCGCCCTTCTCGGCGGGAACAGATTCAGTCGGTTTGGTCGTCGCAGTCGCGGCTGAAGACATTGGTGTGAGAGTTTCGCAAAATCGCAGGGTCAAGGCGGGAGATAAAGCCCCAGTTTAACTGGACTGCCCAAAAGGTGAAACGTCATCCTGATTCGTTGCCTTGCTTACTGACAAAGATGAAGAAAACAGACGATCTGGTCATGTCCGACATCTCCATCCAGATGCACATTCTTCTGATTTATCGGTCATTAACGACGCGGCATTGGCCGATCTTTGGGATTACGTACGGTTGGTTGTTTCGCATTGTCGGATTATGACCCCGTAACTATTATGAGTCGCTTACTTGATTTCCCCGAAAACCTGGGCTTTTTCTGTGTCCGCCAATTACCAACTTACCCATCTGAAACAACTGGAAGCCGAGAGCATCCATATCATCCGCGAAGTGGCGGCCGAGTTTAAAAACCCGGTGATGCTTTACTCCGTCGGCAAGGATTCTTCGGTGATGACGCATTTGGCGATCAAAGCGTTTTACCCAGCCAAACCACCGTTTCCGCTGATGCATGTCGACACGACCTGGAAGTTCCAGCAGATGTACAAGTTCCGCGAGGAGTACGCCAAAAAGGAACTCGGTTTTGATGTGATTACTTACATCAATGAAGAAGGCCGGGCGTTGGGTCTGGACCCGATGAAATCAAGCGGCGATCACACTCGGGTTATGAAAACCGAAGGACTCAAGAAGGCACTTGACCAGTATCAGTTTGATGCGGCGTTCGGGGGTGCTCGTCGAGACGAAGAGAAGTCACGAGCCAAAGAGCGTGTCTATTCGTTTCGAACATCCAAACACCAATGGCTACCCAAAAACCAGCGTCCTGAGTTGTGGAATCTTTACAACGCTCGAGTTGGAAAAGGCGAAAGCATCCGCGTTTTTCCGATCTCCAACTGGACCGAGCTCGACGTTTGGCAATACATTCACTTGGAAAAGATTCCGATCGTGCCGCTTTATTTTGCTGCAAAGCGACCCGTCGTCGATCGCGATGGTGTGATGATCATGATCGACGATGATCGGCTTGACCTGTTGCCGGGCGAAGTGCCTGAGGAAAAAATGGTTCGCTTCCGAACGCTTGGTTGTTACCCGCTGACCGGCGCCGTCGAATCAGAGGCTACGACGTTGCCAGAGATCATTCAGGAAATGTTGCTGGCGACGACTTCCGAGCGTCAAGGTCGTGTGATCGATGACGACGACGACGGTTCGATGCAAAAGAAAAAAGAAGAAGGCTATTTTTGATCCAGATTCAACATCGCCGTTTATCGCCAGCGCTCCAACCCTGACCCACCAGCCTTCCAAACGCTCGCCGTCGCCTGATCCTTTTGACAGCCCGGTCCAGCACTTTTAGCCAACAAAAATCATGTCCCATCAAGACACCCTGATCGCCTCCGACATTAATGCTTACCTCGAACAGCACGAGCGTAAGGAACTGCTCCGTTTTTTGACCTGTGGCAGTGTCGATGACGGAAAAAGCACGCTGATTGGCCGGTTGCTTTACGACTCCAAAATGATCTATGAAGACACGCTCAAAAAACTTGAGAAGACTTCGGCGAAATATGGCACAACCGGTGACAAATTTGATCCGGCGACGCTGACCGACGGTCTTGAGGAAGAGCTGGAGCAGGGGATCACAATCGATGTCGCCTACCGGTATTTTTCGACGGCAAAACGGAAGTTCATCATTGCCGATACACCGGGTCACGTGCAGTACACACGCAACATGGCGACCGGCGCCTCAACAGCAGACTTGGCGATCATTCTGATCGACGCGCGGTTGGACCACGGCGTGATGGAACAGACCAAACGACATAGCTTTATCGCGTCGTTGTTGGGAATCAAACACGTTTTGGTTGCGGTCAACAAGATGGATCTGGTTGACTTCAGCGAGGCCCGCTTCAACGAAATTTGTGACGACTACCGCGCGTTCGCCAAACGGCTCGATCCAACCGACCTGCATTTCATTCCACTCTCTGCGCTCTTTGGCGACAATGTGGTGGATCGTAGTGAGAACATGCCGTGGTACAACGGCTCTACATTGATGAACTTTCTGGAGACGGTCTACATTGGCTCGGACCGCAACCTCAAGGATTTTCGTTTACCCGTTCAATGCGTGCTGCGACCAAACCTGAATTTTCGCGGCTTCGCCGGTACGATTTCTTCGGGCATCGTTCGTGTGGGTGACGAGATCATGTCGTTGCCGTCTCGCAAAACCAGCCGTGTCAAAGAAATCGTAACGTTTGATGGCAACATTGATGAAGCGTTCGCGCCGATGTCGATCACGTTGACGCTCGAAGACGAAATTGATACCAGCCGTGGTGACATGATCGTCAAGCCTGGTAACCTGCCAGTGCTCAAACAAAAATTCGATTCCATGATCGTCTGGATGTCAGATGAAGCGATGGTTCCGGGCAAACAGTACCTGTTCAAACATACGACGCGATCAACGACCGGTACGATTTCGACACTGCGGTACCAGATCGATGTCAACACAATGAAGAGTAACCCGTCACCGACACTGGAATTGAATCAGATCGGACGGGTCAATATTGAACTGAGCCAACCGATCGCCTATGACCGCTATAAGGACAACAAGTCGACTGGCGCGTTTATTGTTATCGATCGATTGACCAATATTACTGTCGCCGCTGGCATGATTCTGGATCAGCGGACCAGTGAAAACACGGGAGCGAGCTGGGAAACGTCATCCGTCAGCAAGTCGTTGACGAAAGAGATCAGTAAAGTCACCGCAGAAGAACGTTCGGCGAGATACGGTCAACAACCATTGACGATTCTGTTTACTGGAATGCCTGGATCAGGAAAAACGACAACGGCTTATGGCGTTGAGCGACAGTTGTTCGACATGGGACGCAGTGCAACGGTCATCGACGGGCAGAACTTCCGCATGGGCCTCAGTCGCGATTTGAATTTCACTCGTGATGATCGTGCTGAAAACGTACGACGGGCTGCCGAAGTGGCTCGGTTGATGAACAACGCCGGGCTGATGTGCCTGGTGTCGCTCGTTGCTCCCAATGCCGAAGTGCGAGACAAAGCGGCGGAAGTCGTTGGCAAAGAACGCTTTGTCACGGTTCATTTGACAGCTTCATCCGAAGTTTGCCAGGCTCGAAATGAATCGGCGAAGAAGCTTGGTGACGATGATATTCAGGAGACCGCCGTCAAATATCAGGCCCCCGACAACGCGGATCTGGTCTTGGACACGGAAACAACATCGCCTCAAGAGTGTATTGAACAAGTGATTCGGTTGCTCGAAGAAAGAAACTTGATTTCCTGATCCGGAATCACGGTGACATTCTCGGGCAACGGGTAATAATGCAGGTGACTGTCTTCCCGTTTGGCGATTCAACATGAATGTCTACTGTATCCATTGCGGTGACTCTTTCTCGATCACCAAAGAGCAACTTGGCAAACGAGGGAAATGTCCGCACTGTCACGGCACAGTCGTGCTTCCCAAGTCGAGTGTTCAGTACGGATACCGCGAACGGGACATTGAACCGCCCAGTCGCTTCTTTGAGAACTCGCTCTCCGGCATCAGTGCGATCGTGATCCACCTGTTGTTGATCGGCGTTCTCGCGCTGATTCCCTGGGGTGAGTTTTCCACCGGCGAAGGTGGCGAGGGTGATGAGATCATGATTGGTCAACTCTCTCGCGAACAACTCGTCGATGCGCCGAATGAAAAACTCCAACCGATGGAGTTTGAGAATCCGAATCAGTCAGACGCCGAGAACGTCTTGCGGAAGGAAATGTTTTCGCCATCGGCACTGAATCCAACTTCGGCAAACGAAATTGAGTTTGATATCGGCGCAATCAGCGCGGGTGCACAACAGTCGTTTGAAATTCAATCGACAAACGACAGCTCGGTGCTCGCCGGCGGCGCTGAGGAATTTGGCAAAATGATCTCGCGTCTAAAAAAAGAAGGGCTCGATATCGTCATCGTGTTTGACAGCACCGGAAGCATGCAGGGCGAAATCAACGAAGTTAAATCCAAGATTCAACGAATCGGTGACGCCTTGATTCGAATGATCCCGAAAACGAGAATCAGCATTTGCACGTATCGCGACAGGGGTGATGACTTTGTTGTCAAAGGTCTTCCGCTGACGGACAACATCGGTGCGATCGTCGCATATCTCAATGGCATTGGGGCCAAGGGTGGCGGGGATGATCCGGAAGCCGTCCACGAGGGACTTCGCTGGGCCATCGAAGAAAACACTTTTCGTCAGAGCGCTCGTAAAGTGATTCTGGTATTTGGAGACGCACCACCGCATGTAGGCAACGAAGTGATGTGTCAAAACTACGCGTCTGAGTTTCGTCATCGCCAACGCGGAATCGTCAGTACGGTCACCTGTCGCAGTGAGACCAAACTCGACTCCTTTGTGGCAATCGCCAAACTGGGAGGCGGCGAATCATTTTTGACTCGCAACGAACGGCAGATCATGCAACAGCTATTGGTATTAGTCTTTGGTTCGCAGTATCGTGGTAAAGTGCTGAAAACATTCAATCTGGAAATCCAGGAATGATGATTCTCATGATGGTAAACTGAATATTATTGACTTCTAATTTTCCAGGTTTCGATGACAGAGCAAATGCAACATCTGCGGCTCAAAACGCAACTCAGCATCGGGCAACTGACCGTTCGTTTGGGGATACAAGTCTTGATCGCGTTGGGCCTTGTATGGTTTTGCTCAAACCAGCTGGCCGCTCAAACAGAGCCAAAAACAAACGACAACGATCCTGACGTCCAGCAGTTCACAACCGAACAAATTGAGTTCTTTGAGAACCAGGTTCGCCCTGTTTTGGTCGAACACTGTCTTGAGTGCCACGGCGATTCGAAAGAAAAACTGCGAGGCGGTTTGTGGCTGACTTCGCGAAAACAGATACTCGATGGCGGTGACTCGGGTCCGGCGATTGTGCCCGGCAAGCCGGAGGAAAGCCTGCTGATCCAAGCGGTGCATTACGAAGATTACGAGATGCCACCCGTTGGAAAACTGCCCGCCAAAACGATCGATGTGCTGGAGCAATGGATTACAATCGGAGCCCCTGACCCTCGCGAACCGGGCAAGACGAAACCCGTTGCCGAAATCAACATCGAAGCAAGTCGTGACTACTGGGCGTTTCGACCGGTCGTGGGAGATCCCGAAAATGAATCCTCCGTGCCTGGCCCGCTGGACCCAGCTTTTGAAGAATGGTCGCGCTCAACGATTGATCGTTGGATCGCGCGTGCTTACCAAGATGCGAAACTGAAGCCGGTCTCCGATGCCGATCGCCACCAGCTGCTACGGCGAGTGCATTTTGCCATCACCGGACTTCCGCCGACCCCGGACCAGATTGCATCGTTCACCAGTAGTCCACGTTCCATTGATGCCGACCTTGCCGACGTTGTTGATGAGTTGTTGGCGTCACCGAGGTATGGTGAACGCTGGGGGCGTCACTGGCTGGATGTCGCTCGGTTTGCCGAGTCCAGTGGCGGCGGGCGCAGTCTCATGTTCCCTGAAGCTTGGCGTTTTCGTGACTACGTGATCTCGGCGTACAACGAAGACAAACCGTTTGACCAGATGATCATGCAGCAGATCGCTGGAGACCTACTCCCTTATGAAACGCAAGAAGAGAAAAATCAAAATCTGGTCGCGGCGGGATTTCTGGTACTCGGGGCGACCAACTACGAACAACAAGACAAAGAGCTTTTGCGGATGGAAGTCATCGACGAGCAAGTCGATACGGTTGGCCGAGCGTTCCTGGCGTTGACGCTCGGCTGTGCTCGATGTCACGACCATAAATTTGATCCCATACCGACGCGGGACTACTACGCGATGGCGGGAATTTTTGGCAACACAGAGTCTTTGGTCGATGGAAACGTCTCCACCTACGTGTCACAAAGTTTGGCAACCGATCAAGAGCAGCAAGCTTACGCCGCTTATCAAAGTCAACTCAAGAAACTGAACCAGAAACTTAAAGCTGCCCGAAACGAAGTGGCCAAACTGGGTGGCGGGTCAAAGTCTGGCGACTCAACACGCTACGTGGTGAAAAGCAAACAGCTGAAAGGCATCATCGTTGACAATCGCGATGCCAAACTGGTCGGCAAATGGACCGATTCAGTCGTCGTTAAGCAATATGTTGATCGTGGATACATCCATGACCAGGGTCAACCCAAAGGTAAGAACCGCGCCGTGTTTCAGCCCAAACTGGACATGGGTGGTCAATATGAAGTGCGTTTGGCGTATTCATCCGGTGGCAGTCGCGCTTCGAATACGAAGGTGATTGTCGATCATCAGGACGGCAAAGAGACGCTGCAGATCAACCAGTCAAAACAACCACCGATCGGCAACCTGTTTGTCTCGTTGGGAACCTTTCGTTTTGAGGCAGACAATGTCGCCGCGGTCACAATCAGCAACGAAGGTGCAGACGGCGTTGTCATCGCGGATGCAGTGCAGTTTCTTTATCGTGCGGATGATGCCAAGGCGGATGCGCCTTCAACTGATGATCCGTCGGTATCAAAAGAGAACGATCCTGACCCGGCTGAACCGAAAGTTTCGCATGAGTTGAAACTGGCCCAAGCTCGTGTCAAAGCGCTGGATCAACAACTGAGAAAACTGAAATCCAAACCTCCCCGTCCGATCGCCAAAGCGATGTCGGTGAAAGAGAGTCGCGAGCCAAAAGACGGACACGTTCACATTCGTGGTGGCGTGCGAAATCTCGGAGAAGTCGTGCCTCGTGGATTTTTGCAGGTGGTCACTCCAACCGATCAATGGCCCTCGATTCCGCCGACGGCGAGTGGACGACTCGAGCTGGCTCAATGGATTGCCGATGCTGACAATCCGCTGACCGCACGGGTTTACGTCAATCGTGTCTGGCGACATCTGTTTGGCAAAGGGCTGGTCGAGACGACTGACAACTTTGGTCAGATGGGGACCCGCCCAAGCCATCCTGAGTTGCTGGACTCTCTAACCAGCGAATTTGTTCGCGATGGATGGTCAACGAAAAAGCTGATCCGAAAAATCGTTCTGTCGCGCGTCTTTCGCCTTAGCGCGCAGCGAAGTGATACGGCACTTGCACAAGACCCCGAGAATCGAATGTTGTGGCGAGCGAACCGCCGCCGCATGGATGCCGAAGTGCTTCGCGATTCAATTCTGTTTGCAGCAGGTCAATTGGATTTGCAAGCGGGCGGTTTGACGATTCGAAAAATCACGCAGTACGATCTGGACTACGAATTTGATACTCGGCGACGCAGCGTTTATGTGCCTGCATTTCGCAACTCAATGCTGGATCTGTTTGAAGTCTTCGATATCGCCAACCCGAACATGGTGGTGGGCCATCGCAATACCAGCACGTTGCCGACCCAAGCGTTATTTTTGATGAACAGCCCATGGGTCATCGATCAAACCGCGTCAATTGCCAAATCGATCTGTCAGGCGGCAGAACCACCACGCGAGCGATTGGAGTTGGTTTACCTGAAACTATTGGGTCGCGTGCCAACAGATCGTGAGGTCGAGCTGTCGTTGGGTTATCTGGACGCAGCAAAACATGACTCGGACGATCAAGCAAACTGGCAACGAGTGGTCCATGCGATCATCGGCAGCCTCGATTTTCGCTACATCCATTAACTGTGAGATCGGAATTGATATGAGCCAACGGCCAAAACCTCCTTTGACTCGACGCCAACTGCTACAGCAATCCGCCTGTGGTTTTGGTGCATTGGCACTGGCTGGAATCTGTTCGAATCAAGCAACCGCCAACGATGACCCGCCTAAACTTTCGGACGTTCACACCACGCTTGAGCCGCGCGAGCCGATGTTTGCTGCGCGAGCCAAACGTGTCATCTTCATTTTCATGCAAGGTGGACCGAGCCAAGTTGACTCGTTGGACTATAAACCTGAATTGATTGAAAGCGACGGCAAAGAGATTGACTTTACCGGGGTTCGGTTTGGAACGTTTGGCTCCAAGAAGAAGCGTACCCTGATGAAGCCGCTTTGGAAATTTAAACAGTACGGCGAGTCAGGTCGGTGGATCTCTGACTTGTTCCCGCACATGGGACAGCACGTGGACAAGATGTGCATGATCCATTCGATGCACACCGAAGGCGTCGCCCATGGGCCGAGCACACTGTTCCTGCATACCGGTGCGACCAATTTGGTCCGTCCTTCGGTTGGCAGCTGGATCACGTATGGGCTGGGGACAGAAAATCAGAACGTACCCGGCTTTGTCACGATCAATCCTTCGAGCAGCAAAGGGGGACCACGGAATTATTCCAATGCCTTCTTGCCAACGATATTTCAAGGGACAGCGATTGGTCGCGCGGGTCAACCCGTCGTCAAATCGACGATCCGCAATATTAACAACCGACACATCCCAGCCGACCTCCAGCGGCAACAGCTTGAGTTTTTGGGGCAACTGAATCGCGAGCAGAGTCGTCACTGGCAACAGGAAGACCAATTGGAAGCAACGATTGAATCGTATGAGCTGGCCTATCGGATGCAGCAGAATGCGCCGGGCATCATGGATCTTTCAGGCGAAAGCAAAGAAACGTTGGCGATGTATGGCATCGATGACAAAACCACAGAAGACTTTGGTCGCCAATGCCTGTTGGCTCGACGTTTGGCAGAAGCCGATGTCCGCTACATCCAGGTCAACTATGCCGATGAATCGACAAATCCGCGCTGGGACCAACACTCCAATATGCCAAAGCACGAAACGCACGCCCGAGCGGTCGACAAGCCGGTCGCTGGTTTGTTGGAAGATCTGGCACAGCGAGGTTTATTGGAAGATACGCTGGTTTGGTGGGGCGGTGAGTTTGGCAGGACTCCGTTTTCCCAAGGCAAGGACGGTCGCGACCACAATCCTCGTGGTTTTACGGTTTGGTTAGCCGGGGGCGGCGTCAAAGCAGGTCATGCGCATGGAGAAACGGATGAACTGGGTCACCACGCGGTTACTGATAAAGTTCACATGCACGACTTGCACGCGACGATCTTGCATTTGCTGGGCATGGATCACGAAAAGTTGACCTATCAATACGCTGGCCGCAACTTTCGCTTAACCGATGTCGCTGGTCGAGTCGTCAAAGAGATCTTCGCGTAGCTTCTATTTGCAAGATCAATGGCTGACCGTTCTTGGAGAGTTCTTAAACTCCAACTGCGTCGTTTTGGCGCAGATTTGTGCTTTATCTGCTATCACTCTGCAGACGATCAAAATGGATGACGATCTGCAACAAAATACGCTCATCTTTCATGGATTTTTACCCCCTAAATAGTACTGCGACAGTTTAACCCCTCGATTGAAACGAGAGTTTGTTTTAGATTCTGCAGTTAATTGAATGGCGGCGATATCTCCGGAATCGGAAAAATCACTCCGAGCTTTGGATTTCTCCAGCTGAAACTGGTCGGTATTTTTTGACGATCGACTGAACTTTGGCTCGTCGCAATCAACGCAGCACTGGTTTGTGGGTTTGTTTTGGCATCTTTGAGGATGCACTGTGCGGATCCGACCATTGGCTGCACATTGTTCACTCAACGTCATTCATTCGTATTTGACCATTCCATGGACCCGATCTTGATCGGCGACCAAAAGGTAATTCAATGCAAGAGTTTCATTTTCCCACTTGGGTCAACAAGTTCACCTTGTTAATCGCTGCGTGTGCGATTGCCACTGGTGGTTACTTGGCAACGTGTTTGTTTGCGGCCATCCATCCAACGGTTGTCAACATTGGCCACCAGCCCAAGCAACCGGTTCCCTTCAGTCACAAGATTCACGCGGGCCAGTTGAAGATGGACTGCCGCTACTGTCATAACACTGTCGATAAAGCAGCTCACGCTGCCATTCCACCAACAGCAACCTGTGGCAACTGCCATGGTGGCGAAGGTACAACCAAAGGTGAGCGGGCAATCGGGCAGATTTATTCTGAGAGCGACAACCTGGAGCCTGTTCGTAGCAGCTTGAAAACGGGCGAGCCAATTTTGTGGGAGCGTGTCCACGACGCACCCGACTTTGTCTTTTTCAACCACAGCGTTCACATCAATAAAGGTGTCAGCTGTGTTTCATGTCATGGTCGGATCGACAAAATGGAAGTCGTCGCACAAGTTGAACCCATGTCGATGAAGTGGTGCCTTGATTGTCACCGCAATCCTGTGCCGCACATTCGCGACCCTGAGTTGGTGACGCAACTCGATTTTGAATTCGACGGGACCGACGAAGAAGAGGCAGAATACCATCAGTACTGGGCTGACCGACTTGAGGTCAATCCGAACGTCAACTGCTCGACCTGTCATCGCTAGCTCTGCCTGGGCTGTCACACGTATACAACGCATCGATCAACGTTTGCCACGATCATGAATAAACCAAGAACGAAAAACGAAACCCATTCTCAACCGGAACTTCTGGAAGTTCAGGAACACGAGCAATCGCCCGAATTCCAAGAGGCCATCGAGCGTGATTTTGGGTCGGCCGTCCACGACACCGGTGACGGTTTTTCCCGACGACGTTGGTTGCAACTGATGGGAGCTTCGTTGGCGCTTGGCGGCGTTGCCGGTTGCCGGTATCAGGAAGAAAAAATTGCTTCGTTTGCGTTTCGGCCACACAACCGAATTCCTGGAGTGCCACAACAGTTTGCCACTTTGACTGAGCTTGGAGGCGTCGCTGAGCCGCTGATCTCGACATCTTACGACGGTCGACCGATCAAGCTTGATGGCAACCCGATTCATCCAGAAACCAAAGGTGGTTCGTCCGTATTTTCTCAGGCACGGATTCTTGAGTTTTATGATCCTGATCGCCTGCGAGAGCCGTTGAAATCAGACGGCGACACATTTACAGAGACGACGTTCGAAGAGTTTGTCAACGCTTGTCGTTTTGGCAGCGATGTTTCGAAGACGGCGGTCCTCTCGGAGCCAACTTCGTCACTCAGCATGGCGGGCTTAAAAGACGAATTTACAACACGCGGCGGCAAGTGGTTTGAGTTTGCCGCAATCAACGACGACAACGCACGAGCAGGTGCGAAGCTGGCTTTTGGCGACAGCGTCCGGCCTGTTTACGACCTCAACTGTGAAACGATTTTGGCGATCGATTGCGATCCACTGTCGATGGCTCCCGGTAGTGTCGCCAACTCGATCCATTTTGCGCAAGGTCGGGATGCGGATTCGGGTCACATGAGTCGCCTGTACGTCGTTGAAAGTCAGTATTCGACGACAGGTTCCGCTGCCGATCACCGGTTGTCCGTTCGCAGTGGTGACATCCCGGGTTTCGTTGCGTCGCTGGCAGCGGCAATCGATAACCCGGTAGAACCGACCAAAGAGATGGCATACCGACAGCGCGTCTTTGCGGCGATGGTCTCCGATCTCACCAAATCGAAAGGCAAGTCGGTTGTGATGGTGGGTGAGAGTCAGTCTCCCGAAGTTCATGCATTGGTTCACAAAATCAATGAGAAACTGGAGAACTTTGGCAAGACCGTCACGCTAAACAAAGTCGACGAACGACCAAGTAGCATCGAGTCGATTCGGGCCTTCGCCGAAGGACTTAAAAACGGTGCGATCACTCGCGTCGTGATTCTTGGCGGCAACCCGGTTTTCGACGCCCCACGTGAGTTGGGCTTGGCTGAATTGATTAGTGGTGCACAAAATTCAGCACACATCAGTTTTTACAAAAACGAGACCAGTCTTGCATGTGACTGGATCAGTGCGGTGGCCCATCCGCTGGCATGCTGGAAAGACGGCACGACGGTTCGTGGCTCCATCTTGATTGGTCAGCCGCTGATCAATCCACTGTTTGGTGGCAAGTCGGATTTGGAAACCATCGCAACACTTGCAGGTAACGACGAAACTGATGGTTTGGCGATCATCCAGAAAACGTTACCACCGCTTGATCGCAAGCAATGGGCCGAGGCTGTTCATGCGGGCTTCATCGCGGATACGGCGGCGGAAACTTTTACGCCTTCGTCCGTTAATGCTCCCGAGGTCGCTGCGTCCGATGCCTGGGCAACAGAGTGGGATGGCTCTACGTTCGAGTTGGTCTTCAAGCCCAGCAACAGCCTTTACGATGGCCGGTTTGCAAACAACGCTTGGCTGCAAGAACTGCCAGATTTCTTCACCAAAATCACTTGGGACAACGTCGCACAAATCAGCCCGGCGACCGCAAAAGAACTCGGCGTCACCCAACGTGGTATGGGCGCGAAATCCAAGACTCAGATGATCACGATCAATGTCGGTGGTGAGCCTGTCCGTGTTCCTATTGCGATTCAGCCCGGTCAAGCCGACGGGTCGATTGGTTTGGCCATTGGTTATGGTCGCACCGCGGCTGGTCGAGTCGGCGGTAACCGGTCGCTCGATGTCGACGCGATTGGCCACGATATTACCTCACTGCGTTCGGCGGATCAGTGGAATTTGCGTTCCATTGATGGGTCTTCGATTAACTCAACAGGTACGACCTACCAGCTGGCTCTGGTTCAAGAGCCTTGGGCAATCGACGAAGTTGCTCGTGAAGAGATTCAAGCGCGAATGTTTCGCGATCCGAACAAGAACGAAACTGACCGCAGTGCATTGATCCGCGAAGGAACGCTAAGGAGCTACAACAATTTCCTTGGCGAGCACCCAGATGTGTTCGAAGCCCATGGTCATGATCAAGGCAACGCCGCCAAGTCAGAGTCGAAAACCAAAACAGCGTATTACTCGACGGGTCCCAACGGCGAACTTCCCGTGATGACGCCGGTCAGCTACACGCCGCCGGTAACCGATGACGAAGAAGAGTCACATGATCATCACGACCATGTGCAGTGGCCTGAAGCCTTTCACATGCACCACTCGTTGTTTGATTTGACGCCTGGAACGCGTGAAGATTACAAAGCTGACAACCCGGCTCACACCAATGTCTGGGGCATGTCAATCGACTTGAACAAGTGCATTGGTTGCAACTCGTGCGTGATCGCGTGTCAGTCTGAAAACAACATCCCCGTTGTAGGCAAAGCGGAAGTCTGGCGCGGGCGTGAGATGCACTGGATGCGAATCGATCGATACTACGGCAACAACCTGTATACCGACGATGCCAAGGGTGATGATATTCAAATGGTTCATCAGCCTGTTACATGCCAGCACTGTGAAAACGCTCCATGCGAAAACGTTTGCCCGGTTGCCGCGACCGTTCACAGCAGTGAAGGTCTCAACGACATGGTTTACAACCGTTGCATCGGCACTCGTTATTGCGGCAACAACTGTCCTTACAAAGTTCGGCGTTTTAACTATCTGAACTACACCGACGCGGTCACCTTCATCAAGTATCCAGGTGCCGACAAATTACCTGCTGGCGATCTTCAGCTGCAAAGCCTGATGGTCAACCCTGAAGTTTCCGTCCGCAGCCGTGGTGTCATGGAGAAGTGCACCTTCTGCGTTCAACGAATTCAGAACACCAAGATTCAAGCCAAAAACGAAGGTCGTCGACCGATCGGTCCCAACGAAATTGAAACCGCTTGCCAAGTCGCTTGTCCGACTTCAGCGATCAAGTTCGGCGATCTAAACAATTCGGAAAGTGATGTTCACAAAGACCACGCTAACCCGCGGTCTTACTACATGCTGGAAGAACTTAACAATCGTCCACGAACCAAATACCTCGCTCGCGTTCGGAATGCCCATCCGATTTTGATCGATTCTGATGACAGTCATTCGAAGCCAAAGACACACGGGCACGACAACGACGAGCATGCTGATGGCGAGTCTGATGATCCGAACCACGACGAATCGGGATCGACGACAGAAACGCCATCGAACGGCCAGCCCGAGGCAAATGGAGAGAAGGATCACTAGAAGTTAAGCAGACTCGGCTTTAGCTATTTGGCAGAGACCGAGAATGTCACCACTTAAAGAAAACACCGCTGAACGGAATGTTCGGCTTCCTCTGGAAAGCCGTGTTGCGACCCGCAGCTCTGCTTCCGGCAGGCGAAATCGAACTTCGGCGGCATTAAAAACTGAAACACAAATCGACACGATTTTACGAGATAAATTTCATGGCTACGGTTAATCCATCACTGGACAACACATTCGATGATGCCGACGAACGGTCCCCATTGGTTTTGGGTGGACTGGATTACAGCGGCGTAACCGATACCGTTTGCAATGTTTGGGAAGCGGAAAAGCAACCCAAGATTTGGTACCTGGTGTTGGCCTGTGCATTGTCATTGTTGGCAGTGTTGGGTGGTTGTCTTGGTCACTTGATCATGAAAGGCACCGGCGTCTGGGGAAACAACAACCCTGCCTATTGGGGTTGGCCGATTGTCAACTTCGTTTTCTGGGTTGGAATTGGTCACGCGGGAACGTTGATTTCAGCGATTTTGTTTTTGTTCCGTCAAAACTGGCGAACGAGTATCAACCGTGCAGCGGAAGCGATGACGATTTTCGCGGTCATTTGTGCCGGGATGTTCCCGGGAGTTCACATTGGTCGCGTTTGGGCGTTCTACTGGTTGTTCCCGGTTCCTACTGAGCACTTGGCGATGTGGCCGAACTTCCGAAGCCCGCTGCTTTGGGACGTGTTTGCGGTTTCCACGTATGCGACGGTGTCGTTGCTGTTTTGGTACATGGGAATGGTTCCAGATATCGCAACCTTCCGCGATCGCTGCAAATCTCGAATTGGAAAATTCATCTATGGCTTGCTTTCTCTGGGCTGGACGGGTTCGGTCCGGAACTGGCACCGTTACGAAATTGCCTACACCATCCTTGCCGCTTTGGCGACTCCGTTGGTTCTGTCGGTTCACACGATCGTTAGTTTTGACTTTGCGGTCTCCCAGGTACCTGGTTGGCACACGACGATCTTTCCGCCTTACTTTGTTGCCGGAGCGATCTTCTCTGGTTTTGCGATGGTAGTGACTTTGTTGGTGCCCGTTCGCGCGATGTACGGTTTGGAAAAACTGATCACGCTGCGGCACCTGGAAAACATGAACAAGATCATCATGGCGACAGGCATGATGGTGGGTACGGCGTATGGGATTGAATTCTTCATTGCGTGGTATTCCGGTGTCCCCTGGGAGGGTTTTGCGTTCTACAACCGCGCCTTTGGTAACTACTGGTGGGCGTACTGGATCATGGTCAGCTGCAATGTGTTGATCCCGCAACTGTTCTGGTTCAAGTGGTGTCGCACGACGCCGTGGTTCATGGTGATCGTCTGCATCTTCGTCAACATCGGGATGTGGTTTGAGCGATTTGTGATCACGATTACTTCGTTGTGTCGCGATTTCCTACCGTCGAGTTGGGCGTACTTCCACCCAACGTGGATTGACTTACTGATGTTGATCGGAAGTTTTGGGTTGTTCTTTACGCTGTTCTGTTTGTTCTGTCGATTCTTGCCAGTGATTGCGATCGCAGAAGTCAAAACAGTGATGCCGCATGGCGACGACGAACACTAACGACTGACACATTCCATAAATTTACACGGATTGGTTTCCGCTAACTTTTTCAAGCGATAAAAACCATGGTTGAAGAAAATACAAACGAACAAGATTCCCAATTGGTAGGCCTGTTGGCTCAGTTCGACGATCCTGATTCGTTGATCGCTGCGTGCAATCAAGCCCGCGAGGCGGGATATAAGAAGATGGATGCCTATACACCGTTCCCGGTGCATGGGATTGATCCGGCGATCGGCATCAAGCGATCCATCTTGCCCTTCATTGTGTTGGCGGTTGGAATCGGTGCGGCATTTGTCGGAATCGGATTGCAGTTCTTTGCCAACAGTAACTACTTTGATGGGCTGAGCCCATTTCCGGGTTACGGCTTTAACATTGGTGGTAAGCCAATTTTTAGTACACCGGCCAACATCCCGGTCACATTCGAGATCATTGTTTTGTCCAGTGCGTTCGCTGCGTTTTTTGGCATGTGGGGTTTGAACAAACTGCCAATGTTCTCCAACCCGCTCCATCGGATCTCTCGATTCAAACGGGCAACGAACGACAAGTTCTTTTTGATGATCGAAGAGGCGGACGGACAATTTGAGTACGCGACGACGGAAGGTCAATTGAACGAGTGGGGTGCGGTCGCGATTGAGGAATGTCGTCAGGACTTGACCGATACCAAACTGCCTCGCTGGTTGACAGTTGCCGGTGTGATGGTGGCCATCCTGTTGCTGCTGCCACCGGTGATGATCTTTCGCGCCAAAGGGATGACTGAACGAGCACCTCGTTTGCACTTCAATCCCGACATGGACTGGCAAATCAAGTTCAAATCGCAGACTGTGGGTCCCGTCAATAACGAAGGCGAGCCTTTGTTTGAAGACATGCGAGCGATGCGAGATCAAGTTCCGGGCACCATTGCATTCGGTGACCTGGAAGCCGATAGCGAAATGTTTGAAGGGATCAAATCTGACTGGAAACCCGAAGTCACCGTGACAACGGCTACCGGATCCGTACGTACCAGCCTTGGCGAAAACCAGGAGGCCGGCGGTGTTTCCGCCGCGGATGATCTCACCAAGTATGTGACGTCGTTTCCTGAAGGCATCGAAGTAAATGAAGAGTTCCTGGCCCGCGGCCAGCAACGATTCAATATTTATTGCTCAGCATGCCATGGTTATGACGGCAATGGCAATGGCTTGGTTAACAAACGAGCCATGGCACTGAATGCAGCAGGCGAGGCCGGTATGGGAACTCGCTGGACGACTGCCAAGTCGCTGCATGACGCGACGGTCAAAGATTCCAAACAGAATCCGCTGGGTCGAATCTTCGAAACCATCACACACGGCCGCAACACGATGGGACCCTACGGTGCTCAAATCACTCCGAAAGATCGCTGGGCAATCGTCGCCTACGTAAAAGCCGTTCAAGAAACCGAGTTGAAGTTGAAGTCGGATCAAGAAGCCGACGACAGTGACGACTCAAGTGACAACTCAAGTGAAGATGACTCGGCCAATCCGCGTCCCTGATTCACTGAACCAATCCATTTTAAAACAAAAGAAAATTTGACCATCAAATTGGCTGGGTGCCTTCGCTCAGCAACTGGAAATTTTCAATGCATAGTACACGACCTGCAAAAATCACTTCACCTGTCACCACACTCAGCGGTGGTCACGTTCGCACGATTCCGATTGCCATCATCGCAGGTGCCATTTGCATCGGCGTCGCTTTGGCTTTGTCGTTGGGCAGCGAATTTAGACTGAAGCGGTTCATGTATACCTACCTGTCAGCATTCTGTTTTGTGCTGTCGATCAGTGTTGGGTGTCTGTTTTTTGTCACGATCATGCACCTGACTCGCGCGGGCTGGAGCGTGACTGTTCGACGAATTGCCGAACTGTATGCGATGTGTCTGGTCCCATTGTTTTTGCTGTTCTTGCCGATTCTGGTATCCGTCCTGATGGGTTCCGACATCGTGTACGAATGGAATGTCGCCGGTTGGACACACCACGGTGAAGCCGAACGGGCTGCCGCGGCTTCGCTGCCTTACAATCAGCTTCCGCCACTGGAACAACTGAAAGGCAAGTTTCTCAATAGCGGTTTCTTTACGATCCGGGTGATCGCCTATTTTGCGATCTGGGGATTCATGGCTTACTTCTTTCTCAGCAATTCGCTGAAACAGGATGAGTCTGGCGACAAATCGTTAACCGCCAAGATGCAGGCGTACTCGGCACCGCTGATGATCCTGTTTGCGGCAACCGTGGTGTTTGCTTCGTTTGATATCGAAATGACGCTTTCGCCACTGTGGTTCAGCACGATGTTCCCGGTTTACTTTTTCGCCGGCGCGATTCTCAGTGCTCTTTGTACGATTCTGTTGACCGGGATGTACTTGCAACGCACGGGTCGAATCACCGATGAGATCACCGTCGATCATTACCACGACCTTGGCAAGTTGATGCAAGGCTTTGTGATTTTTTGGGGCTACATCGCCTTTAGTCAGTTCCTGTTGATCTGGTACGCAAACATTCCGGAAGAGACGTTTTGGTATGACTTGCGGTTCGTCAATAACGGCTGGCGTGGGATGTCCATCGTCCTGTTGATCGGCCATCTGTTCATTCCATTCTTCTTGCTGATGGGTCGCGGACTGCGTCGAAATCGGACGCTGCTGGCCATTTCAGCCATCTTCATCCTGGTCATGCACTGGGTTGATCATTACTGGTTGGTGATGCCTCAAATGGATCGCGCAGCTGTCGAGTTGAGCGAGCGAGCCACAGGAGCACATCCAACCTTTACGTTCTCGGGAATCGGTATCGTGATCGATATCGCATGTGCCTTGGGAGTCGTGAGTCTGTTTATCGCGATTTTCTGCGGCATTGTCAGGAACCGACCTTTGGTTCCACTCCAAGATCCACGGCTGGGTGAGGCGTTGAACCACGAAGTTCACTAGCACAACTGAACGTTTCGAAGCCAGATCGGACGCGACAAACTGGCCCAAAAACGTGACCATTAGAAAACCAAAGTTACGATTACAACAATCAAAGACATTTAAACCGTCGGTTCCTTGTCGACGCGAAAAATCATGAGCGATTCACACAACGATCAAGAAGCTCCCCGTTACGACGACATCAACACGCCAGTTGTACTTCTGGTAGGTGCGATCTCAGCCGTCGTCACGCTGATCACGATCTTTTTTGTGCAAGGCCTCTGCTACCACTGGCAAAACAGTTTTTTGTCCAGCCGCGAAGCAGGTCCAACCAGCATGCCTGCTTATCAACAGGTTGAGGAACAGAAAAGTAATTTGTTGTCTGACGAAAACACGACTCTCAACATTGAAGAAGCCAAAACTGCCGTCATCGCGAAGTACAGCAAGTAGTCCGAATACGTATCCAGTATGAACCAAACTCAGCACAACATTCGAAACTCACGTTCGCAGCGGCCTCGCCGTCACGCGATCAGTTTCGTATGGGCTTGGTTGGTTTGTTTGATGCTCGCGACGCCTTCGCTGGCCCAAACCGATTCAGGGACTAAAGCGAAAGAGCCATCGCAAAGCAAATTGCCAGAAGCGGCTCGCGGGATTGCCGTCGAAGACCGTTTAGGCGTCACGCTGCCGATGGATGTAATGTTTAAGGACGAAGACGCTCAGTTTTTTGAGATCGGTTCATTGTTTACTGGTAATCAACCAGTGATGCTGTCGTTTAACTATTCTAATTGCCCTAAGCTCTGCAGCGTGCAATTGGAAAATATGACACGAACACTTAAAGACATTTCTGACAAGTATCAAGTTGGTCGTGACTTCCAAATGGTGTCGGTCAGCATTGATCCAAATGAACAGTCGAGTCGAGCCAAACAAAATCTGGACAAGTACGTTGGCATGTATGGCAACGAAACATCGAAGGATGGTTGGCACTTTTTGACTGGCAAACGATCTGCCATTCAAGATCTCGCCAATGCCACGGGTTTCAAGTATCGATACATTGCACGACAAAAGTTGTATTCGCACAAACCTGTTTTCATTCTGGTTTCGCCTGACGGCAAGATCGTCAGGTACATCCACGGTTTGAAGTACGAACCTGACGAGATCCGTGACGCGATTTCACAAGCACGTGATGGCGTTGTTGGCGACGCGATTAATCAGGAAAGCTATTTTGGACTTGGTTGTTTCGTTTTTGATGAAACGACCGGGCAGTACACTTTGCAGGCTATGGTGGCGATGAGACTTGGCGGCTTGGCGACCATCGTCATCTTGCTGGTGACCTTGGTCCCATATTGGTTCTACAAGCGTCGCGGCTCTGACATCGGTGATGACCGTGTTTCGATGAAGCCTCAACCAACTACCAACATTTAGTAATCACCCGTTGATTAGAAGATAGACATGAATTGGCAACTACCTTTGATGCTGGCCCAGGAAACCACTGAGGACCTGAAGAAACGAGTGCTGGAAACAACACTCGAAGGTACAACCGTTCCGGATTCCTCGATCCACCGCGGTGGCACTTCGAATCCTTTCTCTTCAGAGTACTGGTTCCCAGAGACGGCTTCGTCGTTTGCAGGCGAAGTCGACTACCTGTTTATGGGCATCTTCTGGATCTCATTGGTCTTTTTCGTCGCGATCGTTGGCGTCATGACCTACTTCTGCATCAAGTATCGACGCAAAGGGGATGTGATTGATCCTCAACCAAGTTCATCGCACAACACGGCGATTGAGATCCTTTGGTCTGTCTTGCCAAGTATCCTTCTGGTTTGGATGTTCTACGTTGGAGCTGAGAGTTACTTCAACATGCGGATTCCTAAAGAGGAAGCAGAAGAGATCCAAGTCACCGCATCCCAATTCAACTGGTTGTTCACTTATCCCAACGGTGATATGTCCAACGAGTTGCATCTGGTAGAGGGACAACCGGTTGTGTTGCGAATGCAGTCAAAAGATGTACTGCACAGTTTCTATGTATCTGCGTTCCGTCAGAAACAGGACATCGTACCCGGTCGATACACCTATTCGTACATTGAGCCATCGAAAGCTGGAATCTATCGGCTTTCCTGTAACGAGTATTGCGGCGATGGTCATTCGAAGATGCGAACCGCTGCCATCGTTCACGCAACACACGAAGAACGTCAAAAAAACACGATGTGGATCCCATCTGATCACTCGCCTACAGACAATGGCAAGCGGATTTATCAGATCTATTGTTCAGGCTGCCACAACATTGATGGCAAAGAAGGTACGGGGCCTCCGTTGAATAAAACTTGGGGCCGTGACGTGATTCTGGCAGACAAAACGTCGGCCGGCGTCGCGGACGCGAATTATGTCTTGGAGTCAATTTACAAACCGTCGGCAAAGATTGTTGAGGGATATGGGGCTCCTGGTTCCCAATCCAAAATGAACTCATTTGAAGGAACACTCGATGACGACGACATCAATCACGTCATTGAGTATCTCAAGTTTTTGCAAAATCCGTCCTCGGTTTCCGAGAAGACGGTTGGAGAGCTTGAGGCGGAAAAAACCGCAAACACACCAGAAGAAAATTAAACGTTTGGGCGACGTCGAATTTCGAATCGCCCAAAAGTGAACTTATAAATTTTGATTCGATTGCTTAACCAGCATTTTTTAAGGTTAAACCATGGTTGACACAGCAACAAAAAACAGGATTTTTGGAACGCCAAAATCGACGTTCCTGAATCATGTGAACACGATTTCGTCCTGGATGTTTACGCTGGACCACAAACGTATTGGCATCATGTACTTGGTCGGGGTCACCTTGGCTTTGTTCCTGGCCGGTGTCTTTGCGTTGGTCCTGCGAACGCATCTGTTCACGTTTGACGGCGAGATGCTGACGAATGCTCAGTACAACCAGATGTTCACGCTGCACGGTGCGGTGATGGTGTTTTCATTCATCATCCCGAGTATCCCGGCGGCTCTTGGTAATATCGTTTTGCCTATGATGCTGGGTGCCAAAGATGTGGCGTTCCCACGAATGAACTTGATGAGCTTCTACCTCTGGATCATCGGCACGGGCTGTCTGCTGGCTGCGATTCTATTCGGTGATGGTCTCGATACGGGTTGGACGTTCTACACGCCCTACAGTATTGAAACGAATACGGGGGTTGTCTGGGCAACGTTCGGTGCCTTTGTGCTGGGCTTCAGTTCGATTTTCACGGGATTGAACTTTCTGGTCACCATTAACACCATGCGAGCCAAAGGTCAGACCTGGTTTAAACTGCCACTGTTCTTGTGGTCGTTGTACGCGACTTCCATCATTCAGGTTTTGGCGACACCCGTTTTGGGCATTACGCTCCTGTTGTTGATCGCTGAAAAGACGATGCACGTTGGAATCTTTGATCCAACTTACGGTGGTGATCCAGTTCTGTTCCAACACTTCTTCTGGTTCTACTCGCACCCCGCGGTTTACATCATGATCTTGCCTGCAATGGGCGTGATCAGCGAGTTGATTTCGGTTTACAGTCAAAAGCGAATCTTTGGTTATTCGTTTATTGCGTTTTCTAGTGTGGCGATCGCATTGTTGGGCTTCCTGGTATGGGGACACCACATGTTCACCAGTGGCCAGTCGCAAGTCCTGACGCTGATCTTTAGTGCGATCACGTTTACGGTTGCGATTCCATCGGCAGTCAAAGTCTTTAACTGGTTGGCGACGCTGTACAAGGGTTCGATCCTGCTGAACACGCCGATGTGTTATGCGTTGTCATTCATCTTTCTGTTTGGTATTGGTGGACTGACAGGATTGTTCCTCGGAGCGTTGTCGGTCGATATTCACCTACACGATACGTACTTTGTAGTGGCTCACTTCCACTTTGTGATGGTGGGTGGCACGCTGACAGCGTTGTTGGGCGGTCTGTTCCACTGGTGGCCCAAGATTTTCGGTCGCATGTACAACGATTTTATGGGGCGGGCATTTTGCTTCCTCGTATTTGCCGGGTTCAACTTGACGTTTTTCCCACAATTTGTGATGGGTGCTCGCGGTATGCCGCGACGATACGCGACTTACGACCCAGAGTTTTTGATTTTCCACCAAATTTCGACAGTCGGTGCTTTTGTGCTGGGCGTCGGCATCTTGGGTGCGTTTCTGGTGCTGGTTTATGCGGCATTCAAAGGTCCAAGATGTGGAGCCAACCCATTTCGAGCTGCGTCATTGGAATGGCAGACCAGTTCGCCACCCGATTTTCACAACTTTATCCACCAACCAGTGTTGAATGATCCTTACGATTTCGATTCACTGGTGTACGACGAGGATCTGGAAACTTACATTTCACGCGAGTTTGCGGATCCAGAAAAAGTTCCTCCGAAAAAAGAACCGGTTCATCACTAATTGTGGCCATCACAATTTTTGTTTGACCGATTAAAATTCAACCAATTGAAACCAATTTGCAGGCATGGGCTTGGCGAAAACTCGTCAAAGCCCTGGTCTGCTTTTGTTGCTAAAACTGGAAACTGATATGGCAACCGTCGACGCACATGCTGACGATCATCACCATGATGACCACGATCATCCTCCGTTCATCGCGCACCACTTTGATGATGCCGAACAACAGTTCGATTCCGGGAAACTGGGGATCTGGTTGTTCCTGGTGACTGAGGTGCTGTTCTTTAGTGGTCTGTTCGTGGCATACACGTTGTACCGCAACCATCACCCGGAAATTTTTCAGCAAGCTCACGTCTTTTTAGACAAATACCTTGGCGGTCTCAACACGATCGTTTTGCTGTTTTCCAGTTTGACGATGGCCTTGGCCGTGCGTTCTGCTCAATTGGGACGCAATAAAAACTGTGGTATCTACATTTTGATCACCATGGTTTGTGCTTCGATGTTCCTTGGAGTGAAAGCGGTCGAGTACAGCCACAAGTGGGACATGGGAATTTGGGTCCGCAGTTCATGGAGTTCTGACGCAGACTCGCTGAGCTATGGTCATCATGAAGGTCAACTAGGCATCGCCAAATCGCTGGGGGTCTCCGACCGACTGATTTGGCTGAGTGCCATTCCCGCAGTGTTGTTGGCCGGAAGTCTGATTGCCAGCGTCATCGGTTTCGTGACGAAAAAAGAACTGTTTGGAAAGTTCATGCTGGCCATGTCGGTGATGGTCGGAGGTTATTTCCTCGGTGCAGGTGTTGGCCAGGTCTATCAAAACGTTAAAGAGGGCAGTGGCGACTCACATGAGCACGCTTCGTTGCAAGAGCAGCAACCGATGCAACTGTTGGCGATGACTCAAGAAGATCAAGATCACGCTGATGACGATAAAAAATCCGATGATGCGGATCATTCCCATGATGAAGAGCACTCTCACGGAAGCGAGAAAGCCGAATACGACAAAGAGCATCCCGACCCGGAAACCCTTGACCGAGACATCGGGATCTTTTTCAGCATTTATTACTGCATGACCGGTTTGCACGCGATTCATATCATTGCGGGCATCATCGCTCTGGCTTGGATTTACTGGCGTTGTTTGGCTGGTCACTGGCGGAGCGACTATTTTGGACCAGTCGATTATGTCGGGTTGTACTGGCACTTGGTCGACCTGATCTGGATCTACCTGTTTCCATTGCTGTACTTGATCGATTAACCAGCATCGATTGTTTTGTCCGTTTGACGCAGTTTTTAACTACCAATTCATTGCAGACCACCAGGCTTGACCATGTCTGATCATCACGACGATTTGCCAAGATTCAATCATCCGGTTTCAACCAAGCTGCTGTTTGGCGTGTTCTTTTCGTTGATCGGATTGACGGTCCTGACCGTGGTCACTTCTGCCCTGTGGAAAGTGTCTGAGTTGCCGGAAGCATTCGCATTTCCAGTGGCGATGATCATTGCCACCATGAAAGCATTTCTGGTTTGTGCGTTTTTTATGCACATGTGGTGGGACAAGGGCTTTAACGTGCTGGCGTTTTTGTCGTCAGGGTTGTTCGTCGCGTTGTTTATCGGTTTAACTCTTATGGATAGCAGTCACTATCAGGAAAATATTGACTCATTCCCTCGCAACAACGTGAAACAGCCGGTCATTGTTCCGATTAACGACGGCGGAAACGTCGAGGAAACTTAGGCCACGTAAGCCAATACGATTTGGCCATGAGCGTGTCCGAAAGGATGGAATCGAACCCGATGTTGGAAGGGCAGGGAGTCTAAGTCAAATTGCAGGATCGACCTGCACAAACAACCGGGTACCCTCTCCTCGGGGACAACGAGATTCGATCATGCTCAAACGATCACTCAATTTGGTTCCCGCACGCCAAGAGCTCTATCGAGCAAAACTGGTCTTCTATCTATTCCTGGCTTCGCTGGGAATGTTTTTCATCGGCAGTTTGATCACCTATTTGATTGTGAGACGACTGGCGTTTGAACCCCATCCCGATGCAATCCCTGGGACACCGATGGCTGACGGACCGTCGAGTTACGTGCCGTTGGAGATTCCGCTGTCGTTCTGGATCAGCACAGCTCTTCTCTTGCTGATCAGCTTCTTTTTGCAAAAAGCTGTTTGGGCCGTCCAACGTCAAAAGCTCAGTCGTTTCCAAACCTGGTTGAACTGGTCGATGTTTGGTTCGGTGATGTTTTTTGCCATCCAGGCGTTTGGAATGTATGACTTGTTTGCCCAACACTTTAGCGCCGACGACGGCTCGATGAAGGTTTACGGCATGTCGTTTACGATGGCGTTTATCCATGCCCTGCACGTGTTTGGGGGGATGGTTTTTCTCGGGTACATCATCGTTCAAGCTCGCCGGAACAAGTATGACCATGAGCGGCATTGGGCGGTGGACCACTGTGCCAGTTACTGGCATTTTCTCGACGTCGTCTGGGCCTGTATGTTGATCACGTTCGTGGTGGCTCAATAGCGGGTGCTTGGGGCCGTCACTCGCCGTTGAGTTCGATCTTTCGGGATTCAATTTTTACAAGACGCGAATTCCTCGTCCAAGTCGAACTTGGCGTTCTCGGGCAGGAGTGCCCAAGCTACGGTTCGGTGGAAAAATCAAACGTAGGAAATTTACGGTTCAGTGGACATATGCAACGTAGGATAGTCAATTTACATTTCGGTGGATCATCGAACCGTAGGATAGCCACTCTTACTCTTGGCTGTCGCGAATTTTGATTAGTGTTGGTCAACGCGTTCTCGATTTGACTGGCGATTTCCTCGTCCAAGTCGAACTTGGCGTTCTCGGGCAAGAGTGCCCAAGCTACGGTTCAGTGGACAAATGCAACGTAGGAAATTTACGGTTCCGTGGACAAATGAACCGTAGGATAGTCAATTTACATTTCGGTGGATTATCGAAACGTAGGATAGTCAATTTACATTTCGGTGGATCATCGAACCGTAGGATAGCCACTCTTGGCTGTCATGGGCAATCATTACGTTGACCAACGGCATGTCTATTCCAATCGCGATTTCCTCGTCCAAGTTGAACTTGGCATTCTCGGGCAAGAGTGCCCAAGCTACGGTTCAGTGCACAAATGAAACGTTGGATAGCCAAGCTACGTACGTACAACCAAGCTACGCTTTGCTATCAATGTTTCGGGCTATGTCGAAACAACGAAACGTTCTAATATCCTGTGTTGCGACGCAACATTTTCTGTTCGCCACGGTATCTTGAAGGAGCAAGTCCGATGTTGATTAAGTCATGGATGCAAATCCGTAACGCAGGAGTGTATTGCGTTCTCGTATGTATTCTCTTCGCGTGTCTGGCCCCCCAACTCGAGGGCCAGGAATTCGTTGATGACCGGAACGCCGGCTCGGAAGATGTTTCCATTTCCGCTGGTTATGCGTTGTCTTTGCAAGGATTCAAGCCGTTTTGCGACATCCAACTGGTCGATGACGACACGGGGCTTGAGTATGACGTCTTCAGTCTGGCACGTGAATCATCAATCACCGAATCAGCCGGGTTGAACGAAAGTCAACTCGAAAAGATTCACAACATCAAACTGAACCTTCAAGATGAGCTGTCGGGCAGCGTCGCTGAAGCCGCATTCTCGGATGATTCAAAATCCCTCGTCGCCGATGCATTCCTTAATGCTCAGAATGAAGCGTACGGGTTGATGACCGATGAACAGCGGGTTCGCTTTGAACAGGCGTCTGCTCAGTTTGGAATTCGGCAGCTTGGCTGGAAAAAATATCTCGAAACGATACATCCCGAGATCGAATTGAAAGATCAAGAGTTAAACCAACTGAATTCAATCAACTTGCAGTCAAACGTCGCGTTACAGGGCGAGTTCGAAAAGTGCCTGATCGCGGCGAACAAAGAATTAATCCAAGCTCTGCCGCAAGAAGCGCAGTCAAACGTTGAGTCACTTCAAGCGTCGCAAACCGAACGATTCGATGCCTGGTTGAAGACCCCAATGGTGGCACCTGGAACGGCTCAATCGGAAGCACAGACGGATCCGGATCGCGTGCGAAAGAAGGCGATTCGGAATAATTTTCCATTGGATTGGGCGCGGTCGATTGTCTACTCGCGTAAAGTGCAAGCCAGCCTGTCGCTTAGCAGCGATCAACTCGATCAGATTAAAGCGATTCGTGCTCAGCGAAACTCGTTGCGTCATCGTGACGCGATCCTGGAATCCAATGATCTCGTCCAATCCGCTCTGAATCAGGAACAGCTCGAGTTGTTTTCCTTGATGGTTTGGAATCGACAAGCGAAACGTCAGGGGACGATCACCGAGATCGCTTATGGAGAGATGGCGAGATCATTGAAGTTGAACGACGAACAAGCGAATCAGATGTTTGATCAAGGCCAACAGATCTATCAGGACATGTTGGAACAAATCGATACGATCAAGGCAAACAGGGCGGACAAAATCAAATCGACCATTAACGCCCTGGCTCCCGAAACTCGGGCACACATCGTTGATTTGATCGGCGACGAATGGATCGTGGATTAGGTTTACGCCGAAGATCAAATGCTCCCCAAACGACTTAGGCAGCGGGGAGCAGGTCCTCTGCTGTTTCCGGTTTGATCCGGACAGGTTCACGTAGCTCAGAAAGCGCGACCCGCCCCGTCAAGTTCGGCCGGAATACAATCAGCAACAGCAGTGGCAAATACCAAGCCATGTAAAGACCGCCGCCGATTCCATCGCTACCGCCGTGCCAGAACTGAACGGCGACCAGGATCGAAGCGGTGTAGCTGACCAATGTGCCGATGTTCTTTTCAGTCGGCCAGGCTACAAATGAGATGGCGTAGGCGACGAACGCCACCAGAATAGGCAAACGCCACCAACTGCTCCAACCGAGCGCCCAGATACCTTCAAGACCCGTCATTCTCGGTTGCCAAAAACCGAACATCTGCCGCAACTGAAACAGAAAATCTGCGCCATCGATCGATGTAAAGATCAGTCCGCAGATACAGATCGACAGACCGACCAGCAGTCCGATAACGAATCCGCGAACGCCTCGCTCCCAATAAAAACTGGCCCACAATGGCAACAGAAAAATCGGGTAGTACGCGGCTCCGGTGGCCAGTCCTACCAGCACCCCTGCTAGCCAGGGTCGACGAAAACAGACGATCGCCCAGACAATAAGCGCGGCAGGCAACGTATGCGTGACGTGGCCAGTGTACAAGGCAGTGTAGGGGAGCATCAAATAGATCGAAGCAGTTCCGACTCCGACTGCCAGATTGTCGTAGTTGAAATAGCAAAACAGAATCAGCCCCAACACGATCAACGATTGACTCGTGATTGCCATGATCTTCGCTGCAAGAACAAATCGATTCAGATTCGCGTCTTCGTCGACATCGGTTTCCAGTACCTCTTCGCCATTTTCAAACGTTGACAGGACAGGCACCATAAAAAAGAGCGGGTACCCAGGTCCTTGTCGCTTAAGTCCTTCAATATCACTCTCATCGGCGGCCTCACGTTTAATCATCTTGAAAGCGTTCTTGCCATGGTCAATGTCTCCAGTCGTTGGGTCGGAGAGCAACAAATTGGCCGTCAAGATCGCCATCAGACTCGCACCAAAAAAGAACAATCCACCTTTGCTCAGGTTCGGTTCAAGGATCGGTCGACGTGTCAAACTGGGATCAATGATCAATCGAATCAGAATCAAAAATCCGACACTGAACAACCAGATGTAACCGATACGCTGTAGCCCAGAACCTTCCTGTTCACTTGCGTCAGCGATGTCCGTATTGAGCTCAATCGGCTGAAGCGTTTTCGGATTCGTGGGAAACGGGTTTACGAGACTGGTTGTCTCCGTTTCGTCGGTCGGCTGCGGAGCCATGTCGGAATCAATGTCATTTTTCGGCGTACTGTCTGGATCCCGCGAAGGCACTTCCGAATCCAGCGGCGCTGGCAATTCCGAATCGGAAAGTTGAGTTCCATCCTGGCTTGTGGTCGCTTGATTGATCGACTGTTTAGCGTCAGAGTTAGCTTGGCGAATACCGCCTTCGACCAATAACAATCCAGGGACCAGCAACACAATCAGAAGCAGATCAAGATTGCGAACGCTCCAGAATCGATTGAACTTGAAGAACAGCGCAATCATCAACAGCGAGGACAGGTAAGCCCACGTTGTTCCGGCAATCTTCTCATATCCAAACGGAAACTCGCCCATGCATTGATTCTCAATCCGCGATGTGATGTCACGATTTTAGCACCTCGAACGCAAAAAGTCCGCAAGTGGTTCGTCACAGGCTTCTGAATTGAGCCGGCCATCACAAAAAACACCCTGCGACCGGTTGTGAATTGGCTGTCGCGCACGAATTGAAACAATCATTCGGCGTTTCAACTTTGTTCGACCAACGACGATCGGAAAATACGATCGTCATTGATATCGACTTTCGGACAGGATCGCTGCCGAGTAGGCAAGCTCACGGTCACGGACGAATCTGTTTTACCGATTCTCTCACGATGAGTTCCGCATCAAGCTTGGGCAACTCGTACTCTTTTTTACTGAGCATGTTGAGGGCGATTTCGGCGGCAGCCTCTCCCATGTCTGATGCAGGTTGTGCAACGGTGGTCAGTGGCGGCGTCATGTATGCCGATCCCGGTTGGTCATCGAATCCGACGATGGACACATCTTCGGGAACACGGATGCCGCGACGATAAAGACCCAGTCGGATCCCCAACGCCATTTCATCATTACTGGCAAAGATCGCCGTGAATGTTGCGCCACGCATCAACAGAGACTCGATCGCCAAGACACCCGATTGACTACTAAAGTCACCATTGACGATCAGTTCTTCTTCGAGCTCAATTCCTGCATCGGATAACGCCTCGCAATAACCTTTGAAACGATCTACTGCATCTTGATGTTCCGGGATCCCCTTGACGTGTGCGATCCGTCGGTGACCTGACTTGATCAAATACTCAACCGCTTTCTTGGCTGCTTGAACGTTATCGATGGCAATGGACGGGATCGCGACGTTGTCGATATGTCTAGCAATCACGACGGTTGGCTTGTCTTGCCGAAGTTCTTCGATTTCATGAACGTCGAGTGTGCCACCGACCATAATTAGCGCGTCGATATTGCGGTCGATCAACGTTTGTACGACCGAGATTTCCGTTTCTCGATCCCATTGGCCATCGACGAAGATTGGAGAATAGTCGGAGCCACTCATTCCATGGATGACACCTTGAGTGACGGAATCATAAAACGGCGAACCGATATTTTGCGTGACCACGCCGAGGGTCAACGAGCTGCCTCCAGCGAGGCTTCGAGCGACCAGGTTCGGTTTGTACTGAAGTCGCTCCATGGCCGCGAGCACCGCTTTGCGTTTCTGCTCGTTAACCGGCGTGTTATCGTTGAGCACACGTGAGACCGTACTCTTGGAAACGTTGGCCGAATCGGCGATGTCTTTGATCGTGACTTTGTTTCTTGCCATGTGATTTGAGGGTTGGCTTTGTGATCGATCGTAGAAATAAATAAGTGGACAGTTGGTGCAATGGGCCAAACAGCGTGTACGCGGCAAGCTAAAGACTATCAAAATTAGCGAACGTCGTTGGTCGGTATCCGAAGATCGGTGAGTGATTCTCCATGGAATCGTGGCACTGTTCTTTAGACAGAGAATAGACTGGAGGCAGACTTGAGAACGAGGGGTGAATCGATACTATTCGCCGACGGTTACGAGTGGCAGTCAGTTGGTTGGGAAAAGTGAACATTTCTCAAGGCAATTCGTCCATGAAAACATGGCTCATTTTGGGGCTCTAAACGCGCAAAACACGGGAAATATGGGGAAAATCGCCAGCCAACGGTTCTGAGACCGGTTTCAAAAAGGGAAAAATATACTTGACTATTCGGCATTTAATGGCGATACTTCGTATGGTTTTGAAACCGGTCCCAAGCCATTGTTGCCTTTTAATGGGAGTCTGGTTCCATTTGTGTTGCACGCTCGACATCGAAATCATCTTAATTTTTTACGGGAAAATCCAATGCTTCATCGCCATCAACGAGGTTTTACACTCGTCGAATTGTTGGTCGTGATCGCCATCATCGGCATCTTGATCGGTATGTTACTACCTGCCGTTCAACAGGTCCGAGAAGCCGCGCGACGCACAACTTGCTTGAATAATCTTCGCCAAATCGGCTTGGCGGCACTCAATCACGAGTCCGCACACATGCACTTCCCGACCGCGGGTGGTCAAAGCAATGCGTTCTGGGATACGGGCGAAGAGCTTCGCCAGCTTCATGGACATGAGAACCTCGGTTGGATCTACCAGATCCTGCCTTACATGGAACAGAACAATCTTTACGAACAGCGTAAGAACGACGGCTACCTCGGTGGCGCTGCTCCGCTGATCGAGACCAGCGTCGAGTCGCTTAATTGCCCATCGCGTGGTCAGCGATTCATCAACATGGGAAGTTATCCTCTGGCGGTTTCCGACTATGCAGGCGTCATGGGCAGCTGGAACGAACCCGATTGGAATGGATTCACCTGGCAGCACTACATGGATCCTGCTCCAAATGAAGTTCAAGCGGTCTGGACCGGTATCATTGCCAAAGGCGGCCACTACGAGATCAACGCAGACCGTACGTTTGCGATGCCAAAAGTTGGATTTGGTGCGATCCGGGATGGTTCGTCTAATACCATTATGATGATGGAAAAGTCCGTCAACTCAAGGAATTACGAATTGGTCAACTTGGCTGATGGCGTTTGGGTTTGGTGGGAAATCTGGGGTCAGTACTCTGGTGCCGACTGGGGAACGATGCGTATGATCGCACCACCGAACGCTGCCGATGGCACGACCGGCACGAACCCAACAGTTCCACTGGTATCGGACACGCACACGCGTCAAGGTTGGCAGTTCATGTCGGCCAACACCACGCAGGAACTTGGCTTTGGATCAGCTCACCCACAAGCAACCAATGCTGTGTTTGGCGACGGTTCGACCCGTCCGGTCAACAATAACGTTGATGTTTACATTCTGCAGGCTGCTGGCGATCGTGCCGATGGTACTGTTGCCAACCTTTTCGAGTAAAATTGTTTCACAGATGATTTCGGTTCCTTTCGGTGCCACGGCGCCGAAAGGATTTTTTTTAGGATCCATCATGAAATTTCGCATCGCATCGTCGCTGACTCTGTTCGCACTCACTTTGACGTTGGCTGGTTGTACCGGCGGCAGTTCACCTGAACAGTCCATCGCAGATTCCAACCAGACGAATTGTCATCGATTGGTGAATTTGTACGTTCGATTTCAAACCCAACATCGTTGGAACGGCCCTAAAGATGAGGCAGAGTTCAAAGCCTACATCAATGAGCAAGAGCCAGTGATCCTCAGCCGGATGGGGGTTGATGCGAGCGACGTTGAAAGCTTGTTCGTCTCAGAGGTTGACAACGCTCCATTTGTGATTCGATACCGCGTTCGAGGTTCTGCCAGAGGATCCAACGAAGCAGTCGTGTTTGAAAAAGACGGAAGCGGTGGTGTTTATCGAGTGGGTTTCACTTCCTCCAAAGTCGAAGAAATCGAAGACCAGGCTCGTTATAAAGGGTTGCTTGACGGCTCGATCAAAGAACCGTTGACATCAGCGGGACCACCTGGAGGCCGCTAGGGCAAACGCCATCCTGCTGCTGCCTGGATGTTTTTTGAAACACCGCGGCTGCACGGTTGTTGTCTACCAACAGGTTGTTCATTTTTACCAGCGTTAAATATTAGCCCAGTCAACCCGGATGTCAGACCAACCAGAAAATGGCTCGCCTTATCGCTCACCGAGCAGTACGGCGAACACCCCCGGGTTGGTCGGGGCATCAACTCCTGAGCCAGACCAACAACTCAGTGTTGGTGAAAAAGTTGGCTATGGACTGGGCGATACGGCATCGAATCTTTACTGGAAGTTATTCGAAAACTTTCAGCTGTACTTCTACACTGACGTGTTCGGCATTGGTGCGGCTTCCGCGGCAACGATGTTTTTCGTCACCAAGCTCTGGGACGCGTTCAACGACCCGATGGTTGGATTCATTTCGGATCGCACCAAAACCGCTTGGGGTCGTTTTCGTCCTTATCTGATCTGGATGTCCATCCCGTTTGCAATCACTGGGATGATGACGTTTTATACGCCGGATCTTTCGGCCAATGGAAAATTGATCTACGCGTACATCACGTACACGTTGGTGTTCATGGCGTACACGGCGGTCAATATTCCGTATGGCGCATTGATGGGCGTGATCTCATCCAATTCACTGGAGCGGACCAGCGTCTCGACGTATCGATTTGTGTTGGCGTTTTTGGGCGGGCTCGTCGTGCAGACTTGCACCGAGCCGTTGGTCGCATTTTTCGGAAACACGTTGGGAAATCCAACGATCGCAATCGTCGACGGTGTTGAAGTTCTGGTTCCGGACAAACAGGTCGGCTTTTTTTGGACGGTGGTCTGTTATGCCGTGATTGCCATGATTTTGTTCTGGATCACGTTTGCCACGACGCGTGAGCGTGTTCAACCGGTACAGTCCAAGAACAATCGATTTATGTCGGATGTGCGGGACCTGTTGGGCAATCGTCCCTGGTTGGTCTTGCTGGGGGTTGGCTTGTTCCAGATCCTTGCTGACTGGACTCGCGGTAGCGCGATCAGTTACTACTTTACTTACTACGTTGGTAGTGAGTTTGGATGGTTTCTGGCGACCGCGACGATCGCCGGCATCCTGGGAATGCTGATGACCAAACCGCTGACACAGGCGTTTGGCAAAAAAAATCTGTTGATCGCGATGAACATTGCCAAAGCGGTTTTGACCGCACTGTTTTTCATGTTGGGCCCCGAGCAGGTCTACTTGATGTATACGCTGAACATCGTGATGGCGTTTATAACTGGACCGATCCCGATTCTGCTGTGGGCGATGTACGCGGATGTCGCAGATTATTCGGAGTACCAAAACAATCGCCGCGCAACGGGCCTCGTTTTTGCAGCGGCGACCTTTTCGCAAAAAATGGGTAGTGCACTCGGAGCTGCGGTCCCCGGATGGACGTTGGCGTACTTCAGTTTCGTCGCCCCGATTGATGGAATCCAGCAAACGCAGACTGATCAAACGATCGACGGCATCATCTTGATGATGAGTCTGATTCCCGCCGTTTTGATGTTCGGAGCGATTTTCGCGCTCTTTGCGTATAACTTGACCGAAGACAAGATGAAACAGATCGAAGCTGAACTTAAACGAAGAAAACAAGCCGAGAAAGGCAACGAAACTTTGCTCCCCAACCAGACCGATTCCAATTCGCCAGGAAGTGGGGAGTAACCCATGGGCAATCAGCAAACCAAACGTGACATTAAGAGCCCGTCCATGATTAAACACTCGCGAAATCAATCGCAACAGGATCGCACCGTTTCAGGAAGCTACACAGAAGTGGACGGCAAGCGGTTTTACAAGATCGAAAATGTTCACCAGATGCCAACGTTTTTTATGACGATGGTCAGTGGCAGTAATCATTGGGCATTCATCGCCAGCAATGGTGCCATCACAGCGGGACGTCGTTGTGCCGACTCAGCGATCTTTCCGTACTACTCGTCCGACAAATTGCTGGATCAAGTTTCCACCACCGGTCCGTTGACGATCGTCCAACTTGAAATCGACGGCACGCGATTGAATTGGACGCCATTTGCCGCCAACGATTTGTCAGAGTCGATGTTCGATTGCTCGCGAAACATCTACAAGAACAAGACGGGCTCGGAGATCATCTTTGAAGAACGTAACCATACGTTGGATTTGCTGTTTCGATACCGTTGGCAAACGGGTGA
Organism: Planctomycetota bacterium; assembly: GCA_038534355.1. Lineage (GTDB taxonomy): Bacteria > Planctomycetota > Planctomycetia > Pirellulales > Pirellulaceae > Mariniblastus. The sequence continues at coordinate 50,204 of JBCAWX010000014.1, read as the reverse complement.
TCAGTTTGGTTTGATTCGAACGAGCCACCTCGTCAACCTGTCAGATCGCCAGATAGATTTGCGTTTGCTGGATGGGATCCAGAACGTGGTCCCCAGCGGTCTGACCTCTGAGTTTCAACTTCGATACAGCAATTTAGGCGATGCGTACAAGAAGAATGAACTGGTTGATCAACGCCTCGGTCTGTTTTATCTAAGTTCTGTTCCCAGCGATCGCGCCGAACCATCGGAGGGGTTACGAGCGACCACCGTTTGGCAAACTGGATTGGAATCCCCGACCGTACTGCTTTCCGGAAATCAGATCTCTGCGTTTCGGCAAGGCGAGCCGGTCTGCACTGAATTTGAAACTCGTGGCCGTCGTGGGGCATTTCTATTGTGCCAGTCAATGTTGCTGGGAGCCCACGATTCGGTTCGCTGGTCCATTGCTGCCGACATCGGGCTGGACCAAACGGACGTCGTCGCACTTCAAAATCAGATCAGCCAGGAAGAGACGATACTACAACAACAGCTCAAACAGGACATTCAGGAAAACGAAGCGGCACTGGCTCATTTGATTGCAAGTGCCGATGGAGCTCAGTGCACCGAAATTCAGGAACGGACCGATCGCCACTGGTCCAACGTGACATTTAATGTCATGCGTGGCGGTGTCCCGATGGACGGCTATCGGGTCAGTTTCGCAGATCTTTCTGATCACATTAGCCAACTCAATCCCAGCGTGGCGACCAAGTGGTTGGAGCCAATTGGCAACCTGTTTGAATCGTCTTCGGATCAAGCGTCGACGTTGGAACTGGACGAATTGATTGCGTTTGCAAAGTCGACCGAAGATCACGATTTTCAGCGAATCGTTTCTGAGTACCTTCCATTGGCGTTTAGTCGTCGACACGGAGATCCGACGAGGCCTTGGAACGTCTTTCTGATCGACACTCGCAACGCTGACGGTTCCATCAAGCTGAACTATCAAGGCAACTGGCGCGACATTTTTCAAAACTGGGAAGCACTCGGTCTGTCGTTTCCCCGATACTTGACGTCGATGCTCTATCGATTTGTCAATGCATCGACGATTGATGGGCACAATCCCTATCGTTTGACCAAAGATGGATTTGACTGGGAGCGACTGGACCCCAACGACGAGTGGGCCAATATCGGTTATTGGGGTGACCACCAGATCATTTATCAGTTGAAATTGATTGAACACGCGAGGACGCTCGAAAACGCAACCGGTCGCGACTCGATATCATCGCGTTTGCATGATCGCATCTGCGTCTTTGCCAACGTTCCGTATCGGATTCAATCCTACGAAGCGATGCTTCAAGATTCCCGGAACACGATCCAGTTCGACGATGAATTGGAGCGTCAAATCGAAGCCCGCGTTCAGGAGATGGGCGCCGACGGCAAACTTCTGATGACTCGCGACAAAGAGTTGGTACGAGTCAGCCTGTTCGAAAAATTGTTACTTTCGGGGACCGTTAAAGCAGCCAATCTGATTCCCGGTGGCGGCATCTGGCTCAACACGCAACGCCCTGAATGGAACGATGCCAATAATGCCTTGGTCGGTATCGGCGCATCGGTCGTAACAGCCTGCTACCTGCGGCGGTATTTTGCGGAACTCAAGGATTGGATCGGTGAGTTGGAACAGGAGTTCGAAGTTACCAACCATCTGCACCGTTTCGTTTCGAGCGTGGGCAGTATTTTTGACGAACTTGGTTCGATCGAAACAGATCAGCAACGACGCCAGATCGTTGACCAATTGCAGCGTGCGGCTACTGAATATCGCGAACAAGTTTATGCGCAGCCCGCTTCCGCAATGACCAAGATGACTTCCGGCGAGTTCGGTCAATTTGCTCAGTTGTGCATCGATGCATTGGATCAGACGATTATGGCCAGCAAACGGGATGACCGTCTGTACGATGCCTACAATTTGATTTCATTTTCAGACGAACGCGTAAACGTCGAGCCACTTTACGAAATGCTTGAAGGACAGGTCGCTGCGCTTTCGGCAGGTACACTTTCACCAGTCGACTCGATTGACCTGCTTAAAGCACTTTGGCAGAGCCCAATGTTTCGCAGCGATCAAAACAGCTTCATGCTGTATCCGGATCGCGAACTTCCCAGCTTCCTCAACAAGAATGTGATTGCGGCTGAGTTGGCCCAACAGTGTCCGCTAATTCAAAAGCTGCAAGACATTCATGATGAATCTGTCGTCCGCAGCGACGAGAACGGCGATGTTCGCTACAACGGTTCATTGAAAAATGAGGGAGATGTTCGTGCAGCGCTCGATGATCTGAAACAGACTCGTCCTGAGTTGGCCCAGTTAATCGATGAACGCTGTGACGATTTTTGCAAGGCCTATGAAGCGACGTTTGAGCATCACCGATTCACCGGTCGCTCGGGTACGTTTTTTGGATACGAAGGTCTTGGAAGCATTTACTGGCACATGGTTTCCAAATTGTCCGTCGCTGTACTGGAAACCTATCGGCGTGCTCAACAGTTGGGCGATTCCGAATCAGCAAATCAACTTCGATCGTATTACCGGGAACTTCAACGGGGCATCGGTGCCGAAAAGCAGCCATCGGAGTATGGTGCCTTTCCAACGGATCCTTACTCGCATTCCCCGGCGGGTTCAGGCGTCCGCCAACCCGGCATGACGGGGCAAGTCAAAGAGGATATTCTGACTCGATTCAATGAATTGGGTGTCCAGCTGCGTCAGGGCCAAATCGTGTTTGACGCCAGCTTGATTGACCAGGCAGAGCGACTCTCGCAACCCACGATGTTTGAATTCATCGCGGTAGATGGAACGACTCAACAGCTTCCTCTGGAGGCTGGACAGATCGGGTTTACCTATTGCCAGGTTCCCGTGATTTATTCGTTTGGTGACCGGGATCAGATTCAGCTTCTCCACCGTGACGAATCCGAATCATCCATCGATCAACTGACGTTGGATGTGAGTTCGTCCAATGCAATTTTTGATCGCGATGGAACGATTCAGCAGATTGATGTTCATTTTAAAAACCGATTCGATCAATAAGACTCGGTACTTTCGTTTCGACAGTTTCAAAAACTCTAAGGGTGCCGCCCATGTCCCCCACCACGTTTCGTTGTTTGTACCAGCACTCGGTTCGTCTATTGACCGTCATCGCTTTCAGCATGATGACGTTCTCTCTCGCAAATGCACAACAGGCTGTGCCTGTCTCCGTCAAACAAGTCGATGGAAACTGGACGTTGATGCGTGACGGCAAACCTTATCAAATCAAAGGTGCGGGAGGCGAAGCTTCATTGAAACTGCTTTCCCAGCTGGGTGGCAACTCCGGTCGCGTTTGGGGAGTCGATGAAACAACAAAGGCTCGACTTGATGAAGCGCATAAAAATGGGATCACGGTTGCGGTCGGACTTTGGTTGGAGCACGAGCGGCACGGGTTCGATTACTCAGACGCTGATGCGGTTGAGCAACAAGCCAAACGCACGTTGGACGCAGTCAAACAGTACAAAAATCATCCCGCAGTTTTGGTTTGGGGCGTCGGCAACGAAATGGAAGGGGAAGGAAAAAACCCCGCCATTTGGAAACACATCGAAGACATCTGCCAACGAATCAAAAAAGAAGATCCGAATCACCCGACGATGTGCGTGATCGCGGAGATGGGCGAACGTAAGATTCAGGACATGCATCAAATGTGTCCCAGCCTCGACATCATTGGGATCAACTCATATGGGGGTGCCGTATCGGTGCCACAGCGCTACCGTGAAAACGGCGGCAAAAAACCGTACATCGTCACTGAGTTCGGGCCGTTGGGAACATGGGAAGTTGGCAAGAACAATATCGACGCCATCGATGAACCAACCAGTGGCGCGAAAGCACAAATGTATCGCGACGCCTACGCTTCGTTTGCTGCTGATCAAAAAAATTGCCTTGGCTCCTATGCGTTTATCTGGGGACACAAGCAAGAAGGAACGGCGACTTGGTTTGGCCTGTTGCTACCCAACGGCAAAAAGTTGGCGGCGGTCGACGCATTGACTGAACTTTGGACTGGCAAGCCACCGACCAATCGATGTCCCGAAATTGAGTCGTTAACGTTGACCGGCGGTAATGTGGTTCAAGGTGAACAGCAGGTTGAAGTTAAGCTAAAGGCAACCGATCCAGAAAACAGAATTTTGCAAACGAACTGGGTGTTGCTTCGAGAAGCAGACCAGTACGTCACTGGAGGCGACAAGCAGGCTACGCCACCTGATTTTTCTTCTGCAATCAAACGCAGCGGTCCAGAAGGAGCGACGCTGAAGATGCCAACCCTTGGTGGGCTCTACCGACTGTATGCGTATGTCGACAATGGTTCGGGTGCTGCGACTGCGAACATTCCGCTAATGGTTGAAGGGAAAGCGTTGGAAGAACCAGGCAAGAAAGTCAAGTTGCCTTACTTCGTTTACGATGACGCTGGGCAAGAGCAGATGTTTTCTCCCTCGGGCTGGATGGGAAACACGGACGCTTTGAGCGTCGAGGATTCTACTGACAATCCGAAGACAGGCAAAACTTGTCTTGAATGCCAATACAGTTCCACCTCTGGTTGGGGCGGGGTGGTTTGGCAACACCCTGAAAGCGACTGGGGTGACAAGGCTGGTGGTGTCGACGTGAGCGGTGCTACAAAACTTTCGTTCTGGGTCCGAGGAACCAACGGACAAGAAAAGATCAAATTCGGTTTTGGGCTGATCGGTCGCGGCAAACCTTACTTTGATACAGCCAAAAAAGAGATGGAAGTCCAGCTGGAAAAGGACTGGAAAAAGGTCACCGTCGATTTGACTGGAATGGATTTGAGAAGAATCAAATCCGGATTCTTCTTCTCAGCGGCCAGTAGTCAGGAACCGTTGAAGTTTTATCTGGACGGAATCGTCTTTGAATAGCCTTGAAAATGGCTCCATTTCGTCCATGAAATGATAGCAACGTTGTTTTAAGGACCAAAAAAGGTGTTTCTCGGGGATAATCCTTGACAAAAGCGAGAATATCAACGAAACTACAAAATGGCGTGAAACCGGTTTCACCTAATTAGCGCTTCGTGACTATATTGTCCATCTCTAAACCACGTTCATCCTGATTCACAACCGAAGTACAAGCGGAGAAAGCAAATGAAAATGACCCTTAAGGCAGTATTCCGATCAGCCATCGTCGCGATGGTCGCATTGGCAACTGCTGTCCCAGCGATGGCTGATGAAGTCGTCACTGTTGATTACACCCAAAACTGGATTGGGTTTATGAATGTCTTTGACCGCAACACCGATGGAACCCCTGGCGGTTTCCAATTTGGTAGCGGCTGGGGATTCAATGACCTGACCGCTGAATTCGTCGGTGACGAATTAATCCTTGGCCCCAACACGATCGGTGATCCGGATCCATTCTGGTACATCGGTGGCGGTGCTCCGGGCGCTCAAGGCAACAAGTTCATGGATGCCAATGCATTTGTCCAAGTAACCGATGGACTTTCTGGCATGAACGTAACGTTTGAAGGTGTTGTCAACGACAACACGTTCACAACTGCTCACGTCGGTTCGATTTTCATTCGTGACTTTGCACCCGATTTTTCGACGTTCAACGAAGTTTCAACCGCAATTACACCAGGTGATTTCAGCATCACTCTTGCAACCGATGCCGGTGCTGGACGTCACGTTCAGTACGGATTCAACGTTCAGGGTGAAAATGTTTGGGTCACTGATGTTGGAGCATTCGGTACCGCAGCCATTCGCGCCGTCCCAGAGCCTGCCAGTGCAATGGTTCTCGGTTTGATCGGTGTCGGCTTGGTCACACGTCGTCGACGCGGTTAATCAGGATACGTCAGGATGACAAGCCATTGCGGCTCGGATGCCGCACTTTGAGTTACTAGCGATCTTAGCGATCCAGCCCAATTTGCAACTTGTTGCAAATGGAAAAGAGCAGCCAATTCATTGGCTGCTCTTTTTTTATGCGCTGCTCAAACGCTGCAGCTTCAGCTTGGGCCGATGGTCGTCATCAGACCTGTTTTATTTACTTACCAACCACAAGACTTGTACTTGTTGACCAACTCGAGGAACTCGGCTCGGTATCCCGACCGATCGTCGCCAATTGACTTACCGACGATTTCCTGAATCATTTTCAACGTTGTCTTGCCTGAGTACTTGGACTTGCGAGCGATCATGCCAAAGGCGGCAACACTTGCAGCAAATCGAAAATCATCTGATGCCGATTCAAAACTCTTTTCATCGTTGTTGACAACAAACTCCATCAGCTCACTTTCGTTTGCGTCCGGCTCTTTGTACCGCAACGACAATGTCAACAGCTCACCGGACTTGGCGGCCTTGGTCAATCCATCATCAGGCTCTTCAATAGCTGGCTCCTGCTGAGGCTCTGATTGTTGATACTTCAACCCTTGAGGTTTGGCAGCGACGGTCGCATCGATCTGGTCAGTCGTCGCCAGTTCGTAAATTGCCGTTACCGAATGCCCGGCACCAATTTCTCCTGCATCGATGGTATCATCATGAAATTCTTCGGTTGCCAGTGCTCGATTCTCATATCCAATCAATCGATAGGCTACGACTTCGGCGGGGTTGAACTCGATTTGCAATTTGACATCTTTGGCGATGGTCACCAGCGACGCGGACATTTGTTCGACCAGAACTTTATGCGATTCGCGAACGGAATCGATATAGGCGTAAACGCCGTTTCCGTTGTCGGCCAGTTTTTCCATTTTGGCATCTTTCAAGTTGCCGGTTCCAAAACCGAGTACCGTCAAGAACACACCTTCGGAAGCTTTTTCTTTAATCAGTTCGACCAACTCATCATCTTTGGTCACGCCTACGTTCAAGTCTCCATCGGTGGCAAGCATCACCTTGTTGACGCCGTCGTTGATGAAATTCTTTTGAGCCAATTCGTAAGCCAACTTGATTCCATCGCTACCGTGTGTTGATCCATTGGCGTTCAGTTTCCCAATCGCATCGAGAATCTTCTTCGTTTGATCTCCACTGGTGCAATCGAGTACGACCCCAGCGTTACCAGCGTAGGTAACAATCGAGACCGAATCGTTTTCGTTGAGTTTCGAAACCATCATCTCGAAACCTTGTTTGAGCAGCGGCAACTTGTTTGCATCTCGCATCGAACCAGAAACATCGATCAGCAAAACGAGATTGGTCGGTGGTCGTTCATCGCGAGCAATGTCTTCACCTTGAAGTCCGACTCGCAACAACTTGTGCCGTTGGTTCCATGGACACTTTGCCAATTCCATATTGACCGAAAATGGCCGTCCATCTTTTGGTTGCGGATAGTCGTAATCGAAGTAATTAATCAACTCTTCGATTCGGATGGCAGCGACGGGTGGTCTTTGATTTGAACGTATGAAACGCCTGAGATTGGCGTACGAAGCAGTGTCAACGTCTACAGAGAAAGTAGAAATCGCATTGACACCACTGACCTTGAGAAAACGATTCTCTCGGATGCGTTCGTATTGCTCATTCGATTTAGTTGGGTCAACGCGATGGTATCGGTAATCTCCCCAACGGTCACCAGGTGAATCGTGGTTCTCGGAAGAGAGTTTTGAAAGCGACTCTTCACTCAAAACACCAAAATTAAGCCCAATCGGTCTTGGCGAGAGAATCGCTTCACCATCGCCATTGTATTGGCCGAGTTCCAATGCATAATTTGATTTGCCATTGCGAGCCAATTTTTGTCCTTCAAAATAGAAATCAGCAGTTGGTTGCTGACCAGGAGTTACCCCACCACCATCTCGGCCCCTACCGCCACGCGCGCCGTATCCATCGACACCCGAGACTATATTTCGACCAGACTGACTCTCCGTTTGAATGGGTACCTGAACGGTATAGTTTTGCGTAACGTTTTCCGTGTATGGCACCTGAATCTGCTTCGTAGCAACCGAACCGTCAGGCATCTTGTACGTTCGGGACTCTGTGCGTGTTTTGGTGACGGGCACCACTCTTGTTCTCGTTTCGTGACGCATGACGACTGCCGGCTTTTCTTCGTTTTTAATGGAAGCCGGAGATGAAGACGACGAATCAAGAGACCTGCTTCCACTTGATGATGAGAACGGCGTCGATGGATTTCCAAACAGCTCCGACGACGAATTTTTCCGATTCGAAGTCTCAGCCTTATCTGCATCGCTACTTTTCAATTTGGATTCAGTCTGAGCAATCGTAAGCGACTTCGAAATATTTTCTGCATCCCGTTTTTGCAGGTCGTTGGTTGACTCAGAGATACGACCACGATTGGAGACATCAAGATCGTCCAGTTTTTCGGTTGCGGCGATCGACCCATCATCGGTGTCAGATTTTGGGATGACCGTGTTCAGTTTCTCAGACACAGGTGTCAGGTCCGCGACAGGCGTGGTTGCTGAAAATGGAAGTTTATCGGCAGCCCAAATTCCCAGCGCCAGCATTGTCATCGCTGAAATGGCTCCTGCGATCCACCATTTTCGACGACTGGCAGCAACTGGTTTGCTCGCCGGCACCGGTGACGCTTGTTCCAACTTTTGAATGATCGCTGTTCGCGTTCCTGGGTCTGGTTTGAACGGTTCGACATCGGATGCTTCACGCACCCACTGACTCAACCGCAACGCATCGTGGATGGCATCGTCATTGGAATTAATTGAGGATTCAGATTCCAACTGCTCGATGAGTTGATCTGGCGTAAGTTCATTTTGTTCTGAGTTCATGATGGTCTCCCCGGCAACGGGGCGCTGGAATATTTTTTGCCATTCATTTGATTGGACGCAGTTCGCGGCATACCCAATGGAGGATTGGGTGGACTCGAATCGCGATCTCCCGGCATGGCATCAAAGCCGGTCGCGCGATCTGGCTTTAACGATTCTGATTCGGAGAGAGAAAATCGAGTCTGACTGCTGGTCGAATCAGTTTTCGATTCAATGAGCCATTTGGCAACAAGCGGTTTCTGTTGAAGCGTTTTTATTGCTCGATGCATGCGAACGCGAACCGTTCCTGGTTCAATACCCGTGATTTCTGAAATCTCGCGGGTTCGAAAACCGTGAGACCAAAGATCAATGATCTCACGTTGCGATTCGGGCAGATGATCCATCAACCGACGCAGGCGTCTGAGAAACTCAACTTTCTCAGCTTGTTCCGCTGGGTCGATTGAGTTTTGATCACGACAGTCGAAATCGAGTGATTCATCCTGCGAGCTGGCCCGCCGTTTTTGATCAAGAATCCGATTACGAACCACCGTAAACAGCCAAGCGGCCAGTTTGGTTGCAATCTGATCGATGTCTTGTTCGCACAGTTTGAGAAACGCAAACTGCACCACATCTCGTGCTTGATCAAGATCGCCGCCAAGCATCCGATTGGCGTAAGCCGTCAATCGACTCTCGTATTGATCGAGTGCCGACAACAACCACTCTTTGCGTGTCAAAGCCGAATCATTCGAAGAATCGTCAGCGTGAGCTTTGACAGGCGGCGACGAAGTTTTGTTTTGCTTCATGGCAATATCCGTTTAACCTGGGGCCAATAGTGTTACGGATGGCACTCAAATTCGTTACAGAAAAAGCCAAAAAGCTTGGTGGCGTCAATTATTTTCAAGTTGCGAGCTGAGGTAGCGAGAGGGCGTAAGTAGCGAAAGGGCGTAAGCGATGGGTAGCGAAAGGGCGCGAGCGATGGGTAGCGAAGCGATGGGTAGCGTGAGGGCGCGAGCCCTTCGGTGAACGACCTAAACACTAAATTATCGGGATTTCCGCCCAAAACCGGACGGCTTGCGCCGAAACGCTACTTGCAGCTAGCGAGAGGGCCCAAGCGATAGGTAGCGAAAGGGCGCAAGCCCTTCGGTAAACGACCTAAACACTAAATAACTAGGAATTGCCCCAAAAACCGGACGGCTTGCGCCGAAACGCTACTTGATTCATCACTGATCGAAATTTAGTCGAATTTCCCCTGAAAGATGTTGCTCATCGGCCCGTGTAGACTTGTGGAGAACAAACAACCATGAGCGAATCCCCCAAAACTCGAGCCAGCCTGATCCTACGGTTGCGTCGCCCAGGCGATGAAGTCGCTTGGGCCGAGTTTGTTGAAATCTACCAACCGCTCATCTTTCGACTGGCACAATCGAAAGGGCTCCAGGAAGCAGACGCACTGGACCTGACGCAGGAAGTCATGGCTCGCGTCGCCAAAGCAATCGACCGCTTCGATCCCAACCCGGATCGAGGTTCATTCCGCGGCTGGATCAGCCGCATTACCCGTAACCTGGTCATTGAGTTCCTTCGTTCAAAACATCGTCGACAAATTACCGCCGATGATTCCTCAATTCAGCAGCTGATTGAATCAGTGCCTTCGCCAAGCGATTCCCAGTGGTTCAACTTTGAGTACAAGCGACAGCTTTTATTCTGGGCAGCGGAAAAAATCAAAGACTCATTTCAAGAAACAACTTGGCAAGCCTTTTGGTTGAGCTCTGTTGACCAGATCGACATCGATTCCGTTGCCAAAACGTTGAACCTTTCCAAGGGAGCAGTCTACATCGCGCGGAGTCGCGTTATGGCCAAACTAAAAAAGAAGATTGAAGGTCAACTCGATCATCCAACATCTCTCCAGCCAGGAGAACTGTCATGAAGCCCTGCCACGAAATTTCTCTACCAGACGTGTTGCTGGACTCGTGCGATGCAGCCACCGAATCGGAAGTTCAGTCGCACCTCGACAACTGTCACGCTTGTCAACAACAACTTCAACGGCTAGCTGCCAACCAACAGACTTGGGTCGAAGTCGCCGATCATCTTTCGACAGCGGACCAACTCAGGTTGTCGCAGTCCATGAAACAAAAACTGGCGGACACCAGTGCATTCCTGATCGCACAGCCTTCAAGTTCTGCAACTCGGGATGCTCAACCCACAGTGTCAGCGTCGCCATCGCTGGACGCTGAGCAAAACTGGTCCCAAGTTCTCGACCCGCCCAAACACCCAGAGATGTTGGGACAGATCGACCACTTTGAGATCGAATCCAAGATCGGCCAAGGCGGAATGGGGATCGTCCTTAAAGGATTTGACCGCGAGCTCGACCGGGCGGTTGCAATCAAGGTGCTTGCACCTCACCTCGCATGCAACGGTACGGCGCGAAAACGGTTTGCTCGCGAAGCCCAAGCCGCAGCTGCCGTGGTTCATCCAAATGTTGTACCGATCTATTCCGTCAATCAAAGTGTCGACCGTCCTTACATCGCGATGCAGCTAGTACCCGGTAGGTCATTGCAATCTGTCGTTGAAGAGGACGGACCATTACAAGTGAAATCGGTAGTTCGCATTGCCATTCAAATCGCCGACGGACTAGCCGCCGCACACGATCAAGGTCTGATTCATCGTGATGTCAAACCCGCCAACGTACTGACCGAGCGAGATGTCACTCGGGTCATGATTACCGATTTTGGTTTGGCACGAGCTGTTGACGATGTAGGAATGACACAAACCGGTTGGTTGACAGGCACGCCACACTACATGTCACCCGAACAGGCCAAAGGGGAAGACATCGATCCTCGCTCTGATCTATTTAGCCTCGGTAGCTTGCTCTATTTTTTGGCCACCGGTCGGGAGCCGTTTCGTGCAGAACGTTCCTATGGTGTGATTCAAAAAATCATCAACGAACAACCGCTACCAGCCAATGCGATCAATTCCGATATTCCACCAGAACTCACCACGGTGATTGACCGTTTGTTGGCCAAAGACCGTGTCAATCGTTTCCAGTCTGCGTCGGAAACAGCCGACTTGCTTCGAGATTACCTGGCGTACCTTCAGCAACCCAATCAACTTAAGCCACCGATCAAAGCCGCCAAACGCGGACTGACGCTATGGTCATGGGCCTGGCTCACGACGTTCATTTTGATCGCGGCCGCCGCCTTCGCTTTGTTTCAACAACAGTTTGCCAATGACTCTGCGTTTGCAAAGAGCCTTGCTGGTTTGGCAAACATTGATCCACAAAACACAACGGATCCTCAATACGAACCGCCCAACCCGGAAACATCCGGCACCAATTTAACGTTCGACGACGACGCGTTTCTTCGCGAATTGAAAGACCTCGATCGCGATATTGAGCAACTCGAGCAACAAATGGGGATCGACAACCCTGAGATGCCAGAATACCCGCAAGTCATCGAAGACGAATCACCTCAGTTTCCAGCTTCGCCGATCGAGCCGAATTCTGATTCCAACAAGAAACAGGATCCGTTTGAATCACCCGATCGCCCCAAGTCTTTAACGATTCCATCAACTGCCCCGAAAGGAACCAGCAATGATACTTCGAGTGACTAAGTCGACCATCATGCCCACAATAATCGGTATCGCCATTTTCGCGTTACCCTCATTGATGCAGGCTCAAGAAGCAAACTCCACCGAAAAACGGATTGCAGCACTTGAGCAGCAACTCCGAGAGGAACGCGACGCCCGAAAAATCGCCGAGCGGCAACTCAGGGAGTCAAAGCCTGCAACCAAAAACTCTCGCCTCTTCGTACGTGATCCGGCCAACAGGTCGGAAACGATTGTCGGACTACCAAACGTTGCTCGCGCCAACCAACTTGGCGATATTGCTGCGAGACCAAATCCCGTCAATATGACTACCGGTGTTCTGTGGCGATATGACGATTCAGAACTCAAACGCCGAAATGAAATCAATTCACTGGTTCAACAGATTGCCAAGTCGGATGATGAAACCGAAAAAGAGTCAATCAAAGCCGACTTGAAAGATCGACTTGAAGAACAGTACGACGCTTATCTGGACAAAATGGAAGCGCCGATCAAGGAGCTGGAAGAACGTTTGGTCAAACTTCGAAATGAGTTTGAAAAGCGGAAAGCGGCCCGTGATGAACTGGTTAAATTGCGGTTGGATAGTTTCTGGTACAAAGCAAATGGAATGAGCTGGCCAGGCGAAGGCCGCAGTGCGACGATCAACGGATCACTATTCAACAGCCAATCGCCATTCTCCATTACGCGGCCGGCAAGATTTCCAGGACAACAGCCGTGGGTGCCAGAATTGGATAGCACCGTCCCAGAACCAGCCCTTCCACCTCTAGCCGATGAACCTGCCGTTTCCAGTCCGAGACGGAACAGATAAACCTTGACATGATGAACCTACTGATCTGAAGAAAGCGGCCTGTGGATAGGCCGCTTTTTTCGTTTGCAACAAGCGTGCACAAGGTGCATGTCTAAGCGTCGAGGAGGGATTTTCTCGGGCAAGAGTGCCCAAGCTACGGTTCGGTGGATCACTTAGCTGTAGGATAGCCACTCTTGGCTGTCATGAGTTTGCCATGACGTTTCTTGCCGCGATTTTGTTTGAATCGCGAGCGCATGTCTAAGCGTCGAGGAGAGGGATTTTCTCGGGCAAGAGTGCCCAAAGTGCCCAAGCTACGGTTCGGTGGATCACTTAGCCGTAGGATAGCCACTCTTGGCTGTCATGAGTTTGCCATTACGTTTCTTACGGCGATTTTGCGTGAATCGCGAGCGCATGTCTAAGCGTCGAGGAGAGATTTACTCGGGCAAGAGTGCCCAAGCTACGGTTCGGTGGATCACTTAGCCGTAGGATAGCCACTCTTGGCTGTCACGAGTTTGCCATGACGTTTCTTGCCGCGATTTTGCGTGAATCGCGATCGCATGTCTAAGCGTCGAGGAGGGATTTTCTCGGGCAAGAGTGCCCAAGCTACGGTTCGGTGGATCACTTGGCCGTAGGATAGCCACTCTTGGCTGTCATGAGTTTGCCATGACGTTGCTTACGGCATCGCTGCGAATTCGAATTCACCTGTGAGGAAATTCCAAACATCTCATTCGCCATCATCCGAAAGATTTCTTGGTATCATGTGTGCCTCATATTTGCCTGGCCACAACGATTCGACCCATGAGCCGTATTCCTCGATTCCGATTCACCCTCCGAACGATGTTACTGCTGTCGTTGGTGTTTGGAGTGGGCGGCGGCGTCTGGTTTGGAATGGTTGCTCCGGTTCGTCAACAATGGGAAGCCCTGGAACCGATCTTTTCCAACGGTGGAACCATTGAAACAACGCCGTCTCAACTTTCCGCCTGGGTGAAGTGGACCCTTCCCAATCACCAATCGGATCATGTGCTGACGGTCAATCTGAATCGAAATTTTGTCAGCGATGAAACGATTGACGCACTGCCAGATCTGATTCGGTTGGAACGCCTTTATCTCGAACGAACCAAACTGCAGCCGCGTCACTTGTCCGTCATCGCCAAACTTAATGGGCTCAGGCGACTGTCGATATGGGGCAATGATGCTTTGACCGATCAAGAGATCGCACAACTTGCTGAGCTTCCCAACCTCGAAGTCATCGACTTTTCTCAATGTCACAAAGCGACGTGGCGATGTTTGTTACCGTTTCAAAACACCGATATCGAAACCCGACATAGCTTTCACGATTCCAATTATGTTTTGGTTCATCCCGGTGAGGTCAGGACGCTGGCAAGCATCCCGATGATGCTGGAGAAGACTTCGACAGTCATCGCTGAAAAGGGAATCAACGCGTTGGACTTGAAGGAATTGTGGAGATTCCCAAACTTGAGCCAGTGTTGGGTCTCAATGTCAGAGAGGTCCAACTTTGATGCCCTTTTCGATTTTCCAACCCATGAACCAGCCACCGATTTGACGTTCACGTTTACGTCGGTTCGCATTCAACGAAAACATCTAACGCCTAATGAAAATTCGCGGTCAATCGAATCGATTCGATCTTTCTGGGAAACATTTGGCCCCGCGGCTCACACGTTGACGCTAGAAGCCCTTTCGCAATACCCACCGGGCACCATGATCGTCTTTGAAATCAAACGAAATGATTGGGAGAAAACTCTAAAAGTAAGACTCACCTGCCAATCAACAAACTTTGGCGACAACCTGGAAGAACAACTTGAACTGCTTCCGGCATTGCCAAACATTGTCAACCTACGCCACGATCAGATTTACGGGCGAGTGATGCAGGAACTCAAGACGTTGAACGGCCGAGTTCCCAATGCAACGCTTGAAGAAATTTGGCGGCGCAAAGAATAGTGCCACGTCAGATCAGGGCGCGTTCTTCTTCAGCTTCCGTTGCAATGTACGGCGAGGGATATCCAGTCTGCGAGCCGCTTCAGAAATGTTTCCTCCGGAATCCTTCAAGACTCGCTGAATGTGTTCCCATTGTGCTTCTGCCAACGACGGTGGCGGAAATTCAGGTGTCGGAGTCGGCCGTGGCACATCTTCAAATGCAGCCAGAATTTGGTCGGCGTCGGCTGGTTTGGTGACGTAACCGACAGCGCCCAATTTGACGGCCTCGACTGCGTTGGTAATGCTTCCGTAGCCCGTCAGGATGACGCATTTTGTCCTTGGTGAAACTTCGCGAACACTTCGCAGAACCTCCAGACCATTTTGGCCAGGCATTTTTAAATCCAGAACGGCTCGATCGGGTTGCAGCAAGCGAGCTTTTTCGATTGCTGATTCGAACCCGTCAGCAACCGTGACGTCGAAACCACGCCGAGAGAATGATTTCTCTAGTCGATTTCGCAAGACGTCATCGTCGTCGACCACCAAAATCGACTTTGGATCATCGCTGTTTTCTGTTGCGTTGCCGACCAGTTGTGAGGCAAAGGCCATGAAAATGCTCCGAGAAAATTAAGGGTTGAATGTTCCCTCTATTATTTTACCGTCGCCAAGACCACTCGCTAACGTTTTCTATGAGTCATTTTGCCGCAAATCAGCGATTCCCTGGATTTGATTGTCCAAGTTATGTCTCGCCTGCATAATCCGACTCTCTGGCATTAGCGGCCGATCGAATCGCGGCCAATGATCAAGGGGTCACGATTGGCAATAACACATGGTAGATACCGTCGGCGAAAAACATCAGCACGACGCTCCCAACCGCTGTGATACACAGCGGCACCACGCACATCATGGGGGCTTCCTGATAGGCCATGGGCTGTTCGCCTTTTGGTGTCATAAATGCACGAATCGGTATGGGTATCAGATAGGCAATATTCAAAAGCGAACTGATCATTAGCGTCGCCATCAGCCAAGTGTGACCTGATTCGTAAGTACCCATCGCCAGAAAAAACTTACTCCACGAACCACCTCCAGGTGGCAAACCAATGATGCTCAGACTGGCAAGCAAAAACGCTCCAAAGGTCCAAGGCATCGCGCGCCCCAGACCTCGCATGTCAGAGATATTCGCTTTGTGGGCTCCGACATAAATTGCCCCGGCACAAAAGAACAATGTGATCTTGCCAACGGCATGCATCACGATATGCATCCCACCCCCAATCACGCTGCTCTGCGTGGCCAACGCCGCTCCCAGCGTGATATAGGCGAGCTGTGAAACTGTTGAGTAAGCCAAGCGTGCCTTGAGGTTGTCTTTCTGCATGGCCACAATCGAACCGATCAAAATGGAGGCCGCCGCCAAATAACACAGCCAGTCGCTCATCCCAACTTGACTGAACGCGCTTCCAATACTCGTCGTTTGAATCAGTTCGGTACCAAAGATATAAACCGTCACTTTCAAAATCGAAAAGACGCCAACCTTGACAACTGCGACCGCATGCAAGAGCGCACTCACGGGAGTTGGTGCGACCATCGCAGCAGGCAACCATCGATGAAATGGCATCAACGCAGCTTTGCCAATCCCAAACGCAAACAGGCCAAGCAACACCGCGAGCTCGTTATTGGAGATCTTGCCGTCAATCGCCGGCTGCGTCAGGATACCACCCTTCACGAAATCCAACGTACCGGCAACTTCATTGGTCCAGATAATTGCAAACATGAAGAACGCGATCGATGTCGACAACAGAATGCCCAGATAAACGCGGCCACCCTGTTTTGCTTTTTCATCCCCATGATGAGTGACTAAAGGGTAAGTCGAAATCGTCATCACTTCATAAGCGACAAACAACGTAAACAAGTTCTTGGCATAAGCTGCAGCCAGTGCCGCAAAAATCGCCAATGCAAAACAAGCGAAAAATCGTGTTTGATTGATTTCATGATGCCCGCGCATGTAGCCGATCGCGTAGATCGTCGTCAGGATCCACAACCCCGAAGCGACCAGCGCAAACAACATCCCCAATGGCTCTACTGTGAAAGCGATATCAAAACCGGGCAACATCTCGCCCAGCTCAAATGTCGGACGTCCACCATCAAATACCGTCGCCGCCAATTGGCAGTTCGCCGCAAACAGCACAATCGAAACCATGATCGTGCACGCTTCGCGAACGTTTGGAATGGCGCCGAACAAGTAGATCAACACAACAGCCAATAAAGGAAGCAGCAGCGAAATCCAAATCAGATTCTCGGGAGTCATGGCGCGCCTCCCATCGATGTCATCAACAACGCTTTGGCAGCTTCGTTTGCCAAACCCGCTGAGAAAACCGACCAACAACCAAACAAAATAGTCAAGCCGATCACCAGATAGGTCGGCACCAACATCAGCGCCGGCGCCTCTTTGGCGTGTTTCGCTTTCTCCGATGGTTCACTGAAGTAAAGTGCTTCCACTACTTTCCAAACGTAAACCACAGCCAACAACGAACTGATCAACATCAACACAGCAACCGGCCAACGGCCTTGCTCCATCGTCGCTTTCAACAACATCCATTTGCTGACAAAACCCGCCGTCAAAGGCACTCCGATCAGCCCGAGTCCTCCGACGACCCAAGCGAATGAAGTCCATGGCATCGTTTTGGCAGCACCACACAAGTCGCCAATGCGAACCGAACCAATACGCAGCGCAAAACAACCGACGACCATGAACAACCCGCCCTTAATCAGTGCATGGTTGAACATGTGCACGATGCCTGCTGACAACCCTAACTCCGTTGCCAAACTGATCCCCAGCAACATGTATCCAATCTGAGCCACACTCGAATAGGCCAACAGTCGTTTGACGTTGTACTGATAAATGGCCGCTCCCGATGCCACAAAAATTCCGACCAGTGCAAAGACCGTTAACACTTCGCCCAACGGCAACGTCTCAAACGCAAACTTGGGTGTGTAGATCGTAAAAACTAACCTGGCGAATGCGTACACCGATACTTTGGTTGCCGTCGCCGCGATGAAACTGGTCACAACTGAGGGTGCGTACGTGTAAGCGTTGGGCAGCCAGGTGTGTAATGGGAACACGGCCATCTTGATGCACAATCCCACCGTCATGAATGCGAAGGCCACCAACTGAGCTCGAGGTGTGTTGGCAATCGCCAATCGGTCGGCAATATCTGCCATGTTGAGCGTACCAGTGATTTGATACAGCAAGCCGATTCCCAACAGAAAGAAAGTTGCTCCGATCGTTCCCAAAATTAGATATTGAAACGCTGCCAAAGGAGCCCTTCGGTTCTTTCCTAAACTGATCAACGCATAACTTGAAAGCGAACTGATCTCGAGAAACACAAACACGTTGAATAAATCGCCCGTGACACACATGCCTAACAAACCAGTCAGACACAAAAGATAGGATGTGTAAAACAGATAGTGTTTGGATCTGGGTATCTGTTGATCGATGCTCACCGGCGCATACGTAAGCACGATCGCCCCCAGCGCCGACACAAACAGCATGACGAACGCATTGAATGAATCGATCCGGTAAACGATTCCGTAGGGCGACGGCCAATCACCCAACGCGTACTCAATCACGCCGTTGCCCGGCTCAAGCACTTGACCCATCAAGCCAACGGCGATGGCAAACACTGACCAGGCGACCGCGATCGACAAAATCATGACCAGCGTCCGGTTGCCAATCAGCACCATCAACGGCGCCGCGACCAATGGCACGGCGATCAAAAGAATCGGTAGATGCGTTTCCATCAAGAAGCGTCCCTGTCCAGCTCAAGGATTTCGTCTTCTTCAATGGAGCCGTAGTCTTCACGAATCCTGACGATCAGCGCCAGTGCCAACGCCGTCGTCGCGATTCCCACAACGATCGCTGTCAGCATCAACACGCTCGGCAGCGGATTGGTATACAGTTGTTCGGCCGCGTGACCGGCGGCATCTCCCAGTTCGCCGGCATTTTCGGCAACTTGATCCCCAACCGACGTAGCTGTCTCGTTCGCATGATCAAGATGCTCACCGCCCGCATCAGCTTCGTGGCCGTGCCCATCGTGACCTTCGCCCTCTTTTAAAATCGGTGCACCTTTCCCATCGGTCACCTTTCCCATCGTGATGTAAAGCAGAAACACCGACGTTTGAAAGATGTTCAATCCGATCACGGTCTTCATCAAGTTCGTGCTGGAAATGACAATGTAAAAACCTGTCATCATCAAGAAGATCACGATCCAGTAGTTGTACAGCCCCAGTATCTCCGTCAACGTCATACGACACGATCCCTTCCGGCAAACGCGTAATAGATCATCACCATCACTGAAGTCACCGTGATGCCCACACCGAGCTCAACGGCAAAAATCCCCAAGTGTTGGCCATGAGGCAGCTCGCTCCACAAGTCATGCTCCAGCGTATCGTAGTCCAGAAACTTTCCGCCCAACGCCATGCAAACGAACCCAGTGCCGGCGTAGAGCACGAGTCCGACGGCGATCAGTTTTTCAATCAACCAACTGGGGGCAACTTCCTGTGCCGCCGACAATCCATAGACCAAGCCATACAAAATGATGGCCGACGCAAAGATCACGCCCGCTTGAAAACCACCGCCGGGCCCAAAGTCACCGTGAAACTGAACGTACAAACCAAACAACAGAATGTACGGAATCATGAACTTGGAAACGACACGAATGATCGGAAACCGATTCACGAGGCGGCCTCCTCTGAGTTCTTACTGGTCGTCGCGACAGCGATTGGTTTTGAGCCGCCACCATTGCTCGATGTGGTTTCCAGGTTGGCGTCACGGTCGTTGTCGTCCGTGTTGCGACGCAAAATCAAGAGCACCGCAATACCCGCCGTAAAAATGACCGCCGTTTCGCCCAGCGTATCGTAACCTCGATAACTCGCAAGAACGGCCGTCACCACATTGGGCAGCCCGTGCATGTCCCCTTGAGATCGTTCCACAAATGATGGCCGGGGGTATTCCTGAATCGGTGCATGACTATCCCCAAAATGAGGCATGTCCAATGTTCCATAAACCAGCATCGCGCCTGTTCCCAACGCCACGATCAACGAACCAACCACAGAACGTCCTCGCAGTCGTTTGGTTTCAAAGTCGGAGTTTTGAATCCCCCCACCTTTATGCTTGTTCTTGGGAACCAACGACAGTGTCGCCAACATCAAGATGGTCGCGATTCCCGCACCGACCGCGGCTTCGGTGAATGCCACGTCGGGCGCATCAAGGATCAACATCCAACTGGCACTCAGAAACGAGTAAATTCCAGTGAACATCACCGCCGCCCAAAGATTCCGAATTCGCGCAATCGTCACCGCGGTTACGGCGAGCAAAGCGAGAATCGGGATGACAATGATTTCCATATCGATGAACTGAGTCAGATCGGTTGGGCGACAATAAACTACGACAGAAACTAACTACCCGTTGCCTTGGATTTAACGGCGTCGTTTTCCAATTCTGGACGCATCCCTTGGGAAAGCGCCGATTTCGCCAACGCGTGGCAAGCCGTCGGACTGGTCACCAACAGGAAAAACAAAATCATCAGCAACTTAATTGCCGGCAACACTCCGTCCGAATGAAACAGCAACCCAAGAACCACCAATCCAGCGCCCAACGTATCCGTGATGCCACCAGCGTGCATCCGGGAAAAGAACTCGGGCATCCGAACGATCCCAAACCCACCGACGATGGAAAAAAAGGAACCGGCAACCAAGCAGATCCAGGCAAGAACTTCCACTACGATCATGAGGTTCCTCCCGTTGTCGAACCCTCGTCCGATGACGCATCGATCGCATCAAAACCGCCATACTGCGAAAACCTCAATAACGCGACCATCCCAATAAAGTTGATCAGACTGTACAGCAAAGCAAGATCCAAAAAGTCGGTGCGATCCATCATAAAGCAGACCAGACAAATCAACAGCACCGTTTTGGTCCCAAACATGTTCAACGCCAGAACCCGATCGAACACGGTCGGACCGAGCATCGCGCGAATCATCGCTAACGACATCGTGATCAAAATCGCAACCGCAGTAATACTCATGGCGGGATGCATCATGACTTGCCCTCCAACTGGGCCACGCGTTCTTCCATGTCGCCGGCTAAATCTTCTTCTGCACCTTCGTACGAAAGCGCATGAACGAGGATTTTATCTTCTGACATGCTGACTGATACCGTGCCCGGCGTGAGCGTTATCGAGTTTGCCAAGATGACATTTCCTATCTCAGTCTTTTGCTTGGCTTCCACCGAAAACATGTTGCGATGCAACTCCATTTTTGGTGACAGAATGATTTTGGACACCGCGATGTTCGAGATCACGATCTCTTTAAGCAAAAAGATCGAGTAAGGGATCGAGCCGAGAATCAGATGAATTGGCACCGATTCCTGATCCACCAATCGCATCCGCCAACAAACCACCATGGTCAACAAGATGGACAGTGCACCCACGATCAATAAGAACCACTCGGTATGTCCAGACCAGACCATCCAAGTCGCCCCCAACGTCAAAAACAGGACCAACGAATACTTCATGTTGACTTGGAATGGGGATGAAAGGTGATGCGTTGCCACGCAAACAACAAGCGACGCCGAGCGATTCGCTCAGTGCGGATTCTAGCCATCAGGCAATGTGCGCGGTCTCATGCACGACGAATATTCGGGTTCTATTACTCGCGCAAACCAAGAATATAAACCGGGCTGCGATCCTGAAAAAGGCTGGTTTGACGTCATATTCAACAAAACCGAACCCGGCGGGCATTCGTGGTCGATTCTGCTCACCAACAATGCGTTTGGTCGATAAACGAACTACCATGTTCGAATCCAAATTTCTCAAAACCGTTCTTCTCGCCGCTGTGATCGTCGGTGGAATCTGGCTGCTGGCCAACCGCGATCAACTTAGTCAGCCTGATGATGTGATGGAACTCGTTTCCGACAAGTGGAATCAATGGACGAGCGGCAGTGATGAACAGCCCACCGATCCGAATCAGCCATTGCCAACAAGGCCAGATGCTGTGGCCGCACCCGGGACAACCACTCAATCGCAACAGAGAGTTCCTTCCCAGTTTGCATCACATCGCCAACCCGCCGGCCGAGTACAAGGTGTGATCCGAATCGCTTCGTTTCGACTCAATCCAAACGTTGCACATCTGCGTAGCTTTGAACCGATTCACATGATGTCGGAAATCTGCCGGCAATACGACATCGTCGTTCTTCAAAATATCGATCGAAATGACTCGACCTGGCTGAAATCCGTCACCGACCAGATGAACATCGCGGGCGCTGTCGGAACAAAAAACCGACCAGCACTACCCAATGGAAAACTTGCGGATTACGTTTACATCACCGATCGTTCCAAACGGGATGGTCGCTCACAAACGGCGATGATCTACAACGAGGAAACCGTTCAGCTGGACCAGTCCCGATGGTACCTTGTCGATGATCCTGACCAGGTTTTTCAAGTCAACCCAATGGTCGCCTGGTTTCGCGCCCTGGGTGCCGCTCCCGAAAATCAGTTTACCTTCAACGTTGTCAGCGTTGAGATTGACTCATTGCGACCTGACAAAGAACTGGTGCAACTGGGCCTGCTCATGCGGGCGGTCCGCAACGACGGCCGCGGCGAAGACGACGTGATCATCGTCGGTGATTTTCAAACCGATGACCGTGGACTTGAAGTCGTTCGCAATCAAGCCGGTTTGGCATGGATCGTGTCGCGCCAAGCAACGACCGTGAAAGGGGATCGACAATTCGACAACATTGTCTTTAGTGAACCGGCAACGCTTGAGTTCACCGGTCGCGGAGGAGTCGTAGAGTTTCACAACTTGTTTGGACTTCAGCTCACCGATGCGCTGTCGGTTTCCGATCGACTCCCCGTTTGGGCCGAGTTCTCGATCGAAGAAAGCTATTAGCGAGTCTCCACTCGTACGCGCGCTGTCTGCCAACCGCTAACGCGATGTGTAATACAACACCAGGCATAGACCAAGCAGCAACGCCGACCAGTAAGCCATCGCGCTGGTCGACCACGTTCGCCCAAAAACGCCACTCTCACTGAACAACGACTCCTGCTTTTTCAAGAACCATCGCAGCAATCCCATCCCCAAAAGTCGCAGTTGTCGATCCACCCAAACGACCGCGTGTCGCCCCGCAACGACGACCGCAGGAAGCGCTTTGCGATAAACCCAATCGGTGTCCAGATTCTCCGCGCGTTTTTCTTCGGGATACAATCCGGATTTCATCAAAACGACAAACGCCAACGCGGCAAACAGCAACAACTGTAATTGCAAAATCACGTGGGCCTGTGTGTACGGCTGATAACCGTGCTCCAATTCAAACGGCAAAATCGAGTACAACCATTGATAGCCATAGCTGATTCCGAGAAAGATACACATTCCGGCGGCAATCGCCATCGCAGCCAACATGTTCCATGGCGCTTCTTTGACTCGTTTCTTGCTGTCATGCGCGAAGAACGCAAAGTAGGGAATCTTTATTCCCGAGTGTTCCATCACACCGGCCGAAGCGATTAACAGGATGATCCAGACCGCAAACATGTGCTTTTCGCCAGCCGCCGAAATGATCATCGATTTGGAAATGAATCCACTGAGCAATGGGAAACCTGCGATCGCCCCCGCTCCAATAATGCAAAAGGCCGTCGTCCACGGCATCGACTTGTGCAGTCCGCCCAACTCTGTCGCTTTCGTCGTACCCACCCGATACAACACCGCACCCATCGACATGAACAACAGTGCTTTGTAGATAATGTGACAAAACGCGTGAGCGGCGGTTCCGTTAAGAGCGAGCTCTGTTCCAATCCCAATCCCAACGACCATGAATCCCAATTGGTTGTTCAGACTGTAAGCCAACACTCGTCGCAAGTCATTTTCGATCACGGCAAACACGATCGGGAACAAGGTCATCGTGCAACCGATCCAGATCAGCTGTTCCGTTCCAGCGAATCCTCTGGCCAACGCATAGACCGCCAATTTGGTCGTGAACGCACTCAGAAAAACAGTACCGGTGGCCGATGCTTTGGGGTACGCGTCTTGTAACCAGTTGTGAAGCAGAGGGAACGCGCACTTGATCGCAAAGGCAACAAAGATCAGTTTGGCCGAAAGCGGATAGTCCGCGATCGAAGCGGTTTCCCCCGGATTCAATCCGAGGAAGTGCTCGAACGTGATCGACCCAGTCTGTTTGAAATGCAGAATCACGCCGGACAAAAGCAACACACCCGAACCAACCTGGATCAACAAGTACCGCATCCCTGTTCGGTAAATCGGTTGTTGCTGTTCAGGATTCTGTTGCATCCCCGTCCACACCAGCACGACGCTGGAAATCGCCGTCAGCTCCCAGGCGACAAACATTGTGATCAGATCGCCGGCACAAGCCGCCACGATCGCGCCGCCCGCATAAATCAATCCCGCGACATGCTGCTTGGTGTCTTCCACATGAATCGAGTACAGCGACGTGATCACTGCAGCGATGTGAAATATCAATCCAAAGATCCAGCTGCGATTGTCCAACCGCAGTGGCGTCAGCTCCATATCAAACAACGCATAGCTGGTCGAAACGTCACTGCCCAACGACCAGTACCAAGCCAGTGCCAACAGCGTGACGACAAACGAAACGTAGCGACTGAAACGCTTTCCAAACAGCGGCAACAGAAGACCGCCAACAATCAGGATCAAGCCTGTTGGAACTTCAGGCATCGTAATAATCCTCAGGCCGCTCGACAATCAAACGCAACGCTCGTCCCAGAAAGACGATGACGATGAAGACCACAAAACCAAAAATGGCCTGAAACCCCAACCACTCTTCCTGAGGAAAGTGGGCCGGATGCTGCTCGTCATAACCCAGCCCAAACACCCGCTGAGTCGCAACCGTCAACACGCATGCAATGACCAACGCAAAAATAATCGAATTGACGTTTCGTTCAAACCAACTCGGTTCCGAATCGTCGTGTCCGCCGTCAGAAGGCTTGTCGGGCTTGGATTTGTTCATGGCTGTTGCAAATTGGTTTGCCTGGATCAGATCAAACAAGCCGCACAGTCTAAATCAATCACGCCGTTTTCCAAAGTCGTCTTAACCAAGTTTGACTTGCTGGGTTTCGTCTTACCGAGGCTTGACTTTCACCTCGATCCAGCTTGGATTGTCCGCCGAGTGAAACACCGTATGCGTCGCCTTGATGAAATCTTCCCGCTTCGCCTTGAAAATATTATCGACGTACTTCTGCGGGTTGCGATCAATCAGCGGAAACCAGGTACTTTGAACATGAATCATGATGCGATGCCCTTTCTTGAATGTGTGACAAACATCCTGTAACGGCAAATCGATGGTGGCAACTTCGTTTGGAATGAACGGTTCCGGTTTTTCATAGCTGTTTCGAAACCTGCCACGAATCACTTCGCTACGAACCATCTGTTGAAAACCACGAAAGTCGAGTCCGAGGTCCGAGCCTTCGACGAACATGTGATTGTCGGGATAGACATCAATCAGTTTGACGACCCAGTCTGCTGAGCTGCCGGTCGTTGCCACTTGAAAATGGGCCAAGATGTCACCCGTCAACGTCACCGGTTCTTCGAGTGGCTCTGTCTGAAACGTCAGTACATCGTCCCGACGGCTGGCAAACCGTTGGTCATCTGACATGTAAGGTCGCGGCGTAAATCGAATCGTCAAATCCTGGCGATCTCGGTGAGGCACTGGGTTAGCCGGATCGCTGACAAACGAAGTCGACGCTGATTCATCTGCCGCAGGCTGCGCGCTGGAAAGTGACTTGTCACCATGAAGATAATACTTGACGGACTTGGCTTCTGCCGGCGGCCACTGTTTGTAAGTCTCCCAGCGACGCAGACCACAGTCGTACATGAGCGCTTCGAAGTCAGGTTGTTCTCCTTCGCCTTTAAGAAAGTGTCGGAAAAAAGGCGCTTCCACTTCGCGTTGGTAGTAGTCTGAAATGCCTTGACCAAACGCGACTTTGCCGACTTTTGCAAATGGCATCGTCCGAGCCCAATCTCCATGACTCCACGGCCCCATCACGATCACATTGAACGTGTCTGGATTGTTCTTTTCGATATTGCGATAGATGTTCAGTGGACCATACAAATCTTCGGCGTCAAAGAATCCACCAACGGTCATGACGTTTGTTTTGATGTTCTTCAAATGAGGCAGCAGGTTACGTTTTTGCCAAAACTGGTCATAGTTTGGATGCTCGACCAACTGGTTCCAGAAAAAGTTGTCCTTATCAAATTTCCGGCTGGCCTCGCTCATCGGACCCAGCCCCATAAAGAACGTCCACGCATCCTGGGAATCAGGGACGACTGATCCGTACCACTGTTGCGATGTCGGCCCTTGATGCTGGTAACCAAACGTGTTGGTCGCCATGAAGTAGCTCAACAAATACGCGCCATGGTGATGGAAATCATCAAAATAGAAATCCGAAATCGGTGCCTGCGGTGACGAAGCAACCAGAGCAGGGTGGTGGTTGGGAAGCGCAGCCGCTGAGTAAAAACCTGGATAGCTGATTCCCCAGATCCCCGCCTTCCCGTTGTTGTTGGGAACATTCTTCAACAACCAGTCAATCGTGTCGTACGTGTCCGAGCTCTCATCAATCTGTTTTTCATCATCTCGGTTCGGACGCATGTTGTCGTAGTCGCCTTCTGACATCCAACGACCACGGACATCTTGATGAATAAAGATGTAACCTTCATTCTGCACGTAAACCGATGGAGCGATGCGTCGACCATAACCGGCTCCATAAGGCCGCGTGCTATACGGTGTTCGCTTGATCAAAAACGGGTACGTTTTGGATTGATCTCGGGGTGCATAAATCGTAGTGTGCAACTTCTTCCCATCCCGCATCGGGATATCCACTTCTGTTTTGACGAACTGCTCTTCGACAGGAAGCTTGAGCTGTTGAGCCTGGCTGCGTTGGGCGAACAAAGACAGCAACAAAGTGACAACGATGAAACCAAATACGACCAAATCGATCGCTCGTTTCGTATAAGAAAATTGCTCGCCAATGATCTGCGTGCGTGACTTAAAAGGTTGCTGGGCTTGCATGTTGCGTCTCTAACGAATGTCGTTGCGGGATTCACCAAACAGAATCTGAAGCCCCTCATTCTAACGACAATGCCTGGCAGGCAGTGTGTGAATCAACCCAATTTGAAATGGGCTCTCAAATAAATCTCTATCCGGATTGACCGGCGATTCGACTTCCAATCACCTCATCTTGGACGGCTGGGATCAGAATATTTCCCCTTTGATTGGCGTCCATTTGCTAGCACCGAGGCTCTATCGCTTGAGCTTGCCAAAATTGGTATCGTTCGCACACTTCGGTCGCTCTTTAGACCAAACTCCAAAGGGCCAATGAAGCGATCAACACAATGATCAAGACGATCACCCAAACGGATTTGGGCCGATCAAAGTCGGATCTCGACAAGAACATCCGGCAGTACGGACACTGTTCCGTATCATCGAAAATTTGTTCGCCACAATGTGGACATTCCACCAGCATGTCGTCTTCGTCATCAGGTGGGCCCCAGTCGTCCATCGAGTCATCGTTCATTCAGATTACCTTTGGGCTAACAAAAATCACCGGCCATTTCGCTGCAGGAAGCAACACGGAGAGCCGTCCTCATGCATTCTATTAAGAACACGATCGTCGCCGTCGGGCTGCTCGGTCTTTCATTTGTTTTCTATCAACTTTCGTCCGGAAACAAAACGACCCTGGATTTGGCGGACCCGCAACAGGTCGCCGATGGTTCCATGGTCGACAACGAAACTTCAACCGAACCAAGTTCGAACGCCTCGGCTGTCGAAGTTCCCGAGTTTCTCAAGTCAGGCACGGCAACCTCGCCCCAACCAATAGGTCCAACGAATCAAATTGATCGGCCGGCTGCAAACTTGAATCTTAATCCGAACCTGCAGTCAAAGCCGGATGCAAAGTCGACACCGCTGATCCCCCGGATCGAGGCGCCTCAGTTGATCGGCCAACGCCAGCCGCAATTGTTGCCGAACCAACGTTCTCAACCATTGGTCCCACAACCGCGTCAAGCTCCGCTGGATCAGATGAGTATCGAACCTGTCGAAGTCTCCACTTCTTCTCAAAACAACTTTGGCTCGACCAGCAATTCTTTTTCCATCGACCCAGTTGAACGAGATCGCGGCTTAATCGATGCACTTGAGTCTCAGAAATTTCCGGCACCAGACTCGGGAAACAGCTCGATTGATTCGGGTTCTTTTTCGATGGACAACTCATTCACTAAAAAAGCTGGTGACTTCTCTGATGCAAGACGAGATGCCAATGTCGTTCGGCCTGACGCGCTGATGCCAAAAACCGAGACACCAAAAACAGATATGCCGCGCGATTATTCAAACGTCAGCTTTCAAGAAGCTTGGCCCATTGCGCAAGAGTTGGTCCAGGAAAACCGCTTGAAGGAAACGCTTCGACTACTTTCTCGCTTCTATCGCCAACCCGATTTGACCGGACCACAACGCCAGCGTCTCAACGCATGGCTGGATGGGCTCGCCGGCAAAGTCATCTTCTCGGCCGAGCATCGACTCGCGCAACCGTACGTAACTAAAGGAAACGAAACGCTTGACCAGTTGGCAGAGCACTGGAATGTACCGCCTCGGTTAATCTATCAAGTCAACCAAAGTGCCTTGGCCAGCCCCAAAGGCATGCTGGAACCGGGAATCGAACTAAAAAGGTTCCAGGGACCTTTTCACGCCGACGTCGACTTGAAGAGTGGCACGATGACCTTGTTTGTGGGTGAACTGTACGCCGGCCGGTTCCCAGTTCGAATGGGGATCTCGGGGCAACCGGGTCCAGGATCCTACGGGGTCATGATGAAGTCGCAAGAAGGTCAGAATTGGGTTGACGCCAACGGCAATCAATATCCACCTTCATCACCCAACAACGGATACGGTCCCTTTTTTCTTGGTCTTCAAGGGCACTTGTGTATTCATGCGATTGACGATGACAAACAGGATGGCCACTACGGTTGCATCGGACTCTCTCCACGTGATGCCGAAGATATCTTTCACATCCTGAACCTGAATTCCAAAGTCACTTTGCGATAAGCAATACGCCCAGAGCCACTTCAATTCTGATAGCCGCGGTTCATCGGACGCTTCCACTGGATCGATATTGCAAACTTAAAGACGGCGACGATCTCTGCTCGTGAAAATAGAAAAACCTTCTTCCCGCAAGGGCCCGCGTGGAAGAAGGTCAAACGGCTACATTTAGCAGCCGAACTCCTCCCTGCAATTGGCTTGCCAAAGCACGGCATCCGCTTCGTTGCCTGAAAACTCGCCAAAATAACGCCGAATACTTCTTGGACACCGACATCATTTTGACTTGAACTGTCTGCGATTTGACCACATCTTCCGTGAATAGCCAGTTCAACAATTCCCGTCGTCTCTCTCTTCAAAACGCGGAAAAATCCATGCTTTGATCTCGCTTGCTGGCTGTTTGACTTGTCTGGAACACGGTTTGCCCTAACGATGTTGAACCACAACTTTTGGGAGACCCAACCATGAACTTGCCTCAATCGAATCAACGTCAACGCTTTTGGACGGTTTTGTTTGCATCACTGATCGGTGTTGTCATGATCTCTGTCGCCAGCGTGTCCAATGCTCACGCACAATATGGATCGGCTCATTCGCTCGACCCCGTTCTTGACATCACGTGCGAGCTCGACGAAGCAACCGATGCACTTCGAGATGAACTGAAAACTCACTTGCGGCGTGTCCGCGGATACGGTGCTTTGGTCGGACTCAACGCACAGATTCATGGCAAGGCTGCTGCGATTGGTCGCCGCTTCGAACGCAATCCAAACTACCGAACGCTTGACCGCGACGTCGCGCGTATCGAAGAACTGGCAATCTCGATGGGACAGCGATTGCAAGCGATCATCGATTGTCCGGCAACGCTGGAACGAAGCGTCGGCGACATCAGTTGCATTGTCGCACGGACCAACCAGATTCTTGATTTGACCGAGTCCTTGCGAATCGCAACCCGTCCATTTTGTGTCGAGGTCGTCCCGGCCCAAACGATTCAAATCGAATCGGGATACTTTGGATCGACGCACGATCGATACTACCAACGGGATTACACGTGTCCGCTACGGCGGCGGCAAGCGGAACTGAATCCGTACTCACAAGGCATTCCCACCAACCAGTTCGACCAACGAAATCCATTCGACGGTCGAACCGTTGACCCCCGCCTGTCGGATCCCGGATTGAACAATCCGTATTCACCTTACGCGATTCCAAGCGACACGTTACCGCGAACGGTTCCGCGAATGGCACCAGGCATTCCCCGTTCCAGCCAACCAGCGGATCAAGCTCCAACCTTGATTCCATCGACGCCACGCGGACAAGGTCGACCGTTGTTGGAGTCGCCCCGTGGAATCCAGATCGAACCGAACGCAGGATTTCAATTTCGCTCGAATATCCAGCCGTTAGAGCTGAGCGGCCCTCGTACGTAGAAATTGGATGAGCCGTTTTGCGATAGCGAAAGATTCACCTCATCGCTTTTTGGTAGGCGTTTGGCAAACCGCATTGAAGAATGATGTTCGCCAAACGCTAAACCATCTTCCGTCCCTACGGGACTGGGGCCTCAGGGGAGGCTTTTTTCTACCGATATTTTGTCCCTACGGGACACGTGGCTTCGCCACGATTTGTTGTTGTGAGCTTTTTTCTACCGACATTTTGTCCCTACGGGACACGTGGCTTCGCCACGATTAGTTGTTGTTTTGTTTTCAGTCGAAGCAATCAAAAACGATCTGAGCCGCTTTTGAGTTTCTAGTAGCCCGGCAAGGGCAAAAGTTTGGCGGCCGAAGAGGCGGCAGCTTGGAGGCGATCGCGGCAAGGAATCGACGAATCGACGACCCGATTAACCACGGACAGACTCCTAAGGATTCTTAGGGCAGTCCGGGCCGATTTGCCTCGTTGATCCGAAAGATGTTGACTCTCCGGCTATTGTTGTCGACAGCGCCAATTCAATTTGCCTGATAGTTCGGTCAGTGCTCTAATAAGTTTGCCTCGTATAACCCCTGAATTACAAGGACATGCTATGCGAACTTTGCTCAAATTGAATGCGATTCTTGCGGCTCTGCTGTTTTTGAATGCATCTACGATCGCCCAGGGATATGAACCTTCTCGCGGACAAGACGGCGATTCGGTAAGTATCGCCGCCAAGGATTTCAACGACAACAAGCCGACGGCTGTCAGTGTTAAGAAACTTCAACAAGAGAATCAGAGGCTGAAGCAGGCGCTCGATCAAGCGCTTGCGTCGCTTGAGCAGACAAAAGTTAATCAGGTGAATCTGGAAAAGCAGCTTGAACAAGCGGCAACACAGACTCAGAGTTTAAGGGAGAAGCTGTGGTTCAATTCAAATGCTTTTTCCAAATTCCTGGCGAAGCTCATTGCCTCTGGTGAGCAGCCAAAACAAATGATGGTGATGGAGCATTTAAAGCAAACCAGAAACGAAGCTGCGGTTCACGAAAAATCATATATGCCAGTCAGTACTGAACTGGTCAACAAAGTCATTGAACTGGTTGAATCAGATAACGAAGAGATTCGTAAACAAGCAATCGACACGTTGATGCAAATCTCCCCGGCCCGTGCCCACGAAGCTGGCTTTCAAAACACGCCATCTGGTTATTGGCGTCCTGTGGTTTCGGCGTCTCATCGGGTTGCCCAGATTCATGAGGCGTTGGAACATGAATCCAATATGCGTTTTGATGAGGATCCACTCGGCGACATTGCGCAAGTCATTCGTCAGCAGTACCAGATAAATTTTCAAGTTGACGAAAAGGACCGGGACAAAGAAATCACTCTCGATGTGCGCGGTCAATCACTGGCCAGTGCCCTCGATCAGCTGGCAAAGAAGTTGGATCTTGTTGTTGCCATCGTGGGAGAGGGAGTACAAATGCTGCCAGCTGATCATGCTGACGCCCGCTCAACGGCAACCTTCAATGCTCGTGGGTTGATCAATGGTGATATAACGCTTGACCAGCTTGCCGAACTTGCATCGGATCAGGTCAAAACACCTTCCAAGGTCACCAAGATCGGCAAATATCAGTTGATCGTTCAAGCGACGATCAGCGAGCAGCGAAGAGTTTCCCTGGTTCTGGGTTCGTTGTCGACGACAAAGTAAGTCTTTCGTCCCTACGGGACGGGGACCTCAGGGGGAGGCTTTTTTCTACCGACATTTTGTCCCTACGGGACACGTGGCTTCGCCACGATTTGTTGTTGTCAGTCGAAGCGACCAAAAACGATCTGAGCCGCTTTTGCATTCTTAGTAGCCCGCATGAGCAAAAGTTTGGCGGCCGACCAAGCGGCTGCTTGGTGCCGATCGTGGCAAGGAATCGACGACCCGATTAACCACGGACAGCCTCCTAAGGATTCTTGGGGCAGTCCGGGCCGACTTGCGTTGTTCCTTGGCCCGCCGCCAACAGGGGATGGTCGTTGGGCGGGACCAGGCTGAGCTCACGTTCCTCGGTGAGCATTAGCCTCGCCCCACCATGAACCAACGTTCACATCCGCAGATCTGAAAGGTGAATTCGGCATTCTAATGACGCTGTTTCATCGACTCGTTTCACTTGTCAACGACCCCAAGTGACAACTGCAAATTCGGGATAATCAGAAAAATCGACCTGCGTTCAAAAAACCCAGTTGCTGAACAATTGAAACTTCCGCCATGACGTTCCGCTTGACCAATCTTCGAGAGAGCCTAGAACTCACGGCCGATTTAAAGGCTTGGAATCTAGCGGAGAAAAAAGACCAGGCTCACTTCCTAGCAATTGTTCAGGTTGGCATCATGAAATATTTCGTTGCAATATTTGCTGGATCGCTCATCTACCTTTTGATACTTGTAAACGGCTGCCGGCCCCACTATGAACAGATCAACGGCGATTACTACTATGTTCAGTGGGACGAGGGCACAGGAAAACGTAAACACCCGCTAAAAAACAGCGATTCCTCAAGTTTTGAAATAATCGATCGCTCGTACGCGAAAGACAAAAAGCGAGTCTACATTAACGGATTAACAATCTATGACGCAAATCCGGCTCAATTCAAGCCTCTCGGATTCCCATATTCCACTGATGGCAAGACGGTTTATTGCGGCAACGTTCCAATGAATGGCATCGACATTGAATCTTTTACGGTCACGTACGAGCATGCTGGACTAACTAAATACACAGCCTCTTGGATAAAAACAAATCTATCGGAAAACAAACCGATCTACGACGACAAGACGTACATATTCTCAAACAGTGTTGCAAATGATCGAAATGGTGAGTATCGGGGACCAAGATTGATAAAACGATTCGATCGATAAGTACGAACTCCATTACTCTCTCGCAATTCGCTCATCTAAACGTTTGAGAATTTTTTCAAGATTCTCAACCATCAAATCGGCGCTGTGATTAGTTGTTGGCATTGTGAATACGTTTTGCATGGTATCGCTCGATCTCGCGAACTTGACAATCTGTTTATCTGTTGGAATCGTCAAGACATCTCCTTTTGCGTTTGGAGCGATCCAATCAGGCACAGAGTTTTCAGCGGTCGTCAATGCTTCTCCCCATAACCGAACACCTGAAACGAGCGCCGCTGCGTCGCCAATATTTCCACCATTTCGTTCGACCGTCTTCCAATGTAGACCCGCTGGATCGACAACAAATGCTGGTCGCTTCGTCACGACTGAAGCACTGGTGGCTAATCCACCGCCCAATGAATGTCCAACAAACATCACATTCTCTTCCCCAAAACGATGTACTGCCGATTTTGCAAGGAACATTGCATACTCATACTGAGCTGTTTGCATTCCAAGTCCTTGCTTGACGTTTTGAATCCAATCGGCAGGGCTTGTTATATCCGTTCCCTTGAAAACAACGACAACGTCGCAGGTTATTTGATTTTGATAGAGCGCGGCATAAAACCCAGTTTCTGGAATATCGAAAATTTGTTTAGCGACGTAGTCCGTACCTGATACACCTCCACCAACTGTTACATCGTATACGTCTGCAGCTAGTCGGGACATTTCGAGTGATTTTACAATACGCTGTCTCAACGCACCCAACCCAAACGCTTGCTCATATGCCTCAATGTGCGCAGCTTGATTGAAGTAGAGTGATTGCTTTCGTCTCGTCGCGTCTCGCAACCTTAACATCACTCTTACGTGATCACCAAGATGATTAATGGTGCTGCGCATTGAAAATCCAACAGCATCAATTCTGGCGATCATATCATCTTCCAACCCGTCGGGATCGGTGGCGTTTTGGTTGTTGTTCCCAACGTAACGATACAGGTTCGCGTCGCCGGCTGCGAAGGTGATCGGATCCTCGCTCGTCCAACGACCAACCGACGAGTCGTACCAACGGTGGTGGTTGTTTTGAAGTCCTGTCGCCTTCTCCAATGGCTTGCCAGTGAATCCAAATAGCACATCCACCAGTCCATTTGTTTGACTGGCGACTTCACCAAAACTGTTGTACTGAATGTGGTTCACGACATTCCCTGATCCATCAACAACATCTCGTACGGATCCCAAGTGATCGGGCGCCGTCCAATAAACCTCGTTGCCAACTTGCTCATCCGCCAATAACTGATCAGCACCAACTCCCCACACGTATCGATTGACGACCACGTCTGACGAATCAATCGCCAAAACAATCTGGCGCGCGTCATAAAAGTATCGTGTCGTCTCCGATCCACCGACACCAGCGCCATCCAAGTCGACCGTCTTGGAAATCCATCGATTGAATGGATCATATCGATGCTGAACCAGTTGTGTGATCGAGCCACCGTCGTTGGCTCGATCCAGCACCTCAATCAACCGGTTGCGATGATCCCATCGATACTCCGTGACTTCGCCCGTGGCGATTCGTGTTCGCTTGACCCGATTTCCTTCATTGTCATATTCGAACTGGAACTCGCCGTCGGACGTCAACCGGTTGTAGAAGCCGGTTGTGTTTCCACCACCCAGCCGATTTCCATCTTCGTCGAACTGATAACTTTCGTCCGCCTGGTTGTCATGTATAGCAGATGTGACTTGGTCTTCGTTGTCGTAGCCAAACAGGCTGAGACCATCGACTAAATGGTCGATCTGCGTTAACCGACTTCCTGAGTCATAGGCATAGCTGTAGTCAGAAAACTCTGTCGATTGCGTTTGATGGCTCAACTGACTCAACCGACCGATTCCATCGAAGTTGTAAGTCGATGTGAAGACCAGATCGGAGACATCGGAACTCAGTTCGTTGTAGCGCATCAACAGATTCAGTTGGTCTGCCGCGTTATAGCCAAACTCAAATCGCTTGTTGGAAACGCCATTTCCAGACTGATCCATCAAGACGATGCGATTCAATCCATCGTACTGATAGTCATTGACGAAATCATCGACGCCACTAACCGACGCTCGATGCTGTGTGCGTCGACTTTCAGCATCATAACTTGAACGGAACCTGACCTCAGGACCGCCGTTGTTGACCAAAGTGTTTACCACCCGGCCCAAATCGTCATAGCTAAACTCATAACGTGAGCCGACGGAAACATCCTCGGTTCGCAACAACTGACTCGCTTCGTCAAATTCAAATTCTAAAGTTTGCGTCAACGTCCCCAGTTCGTCATACCAACGCTCAGCAACGGTTCGGTAGAGACGGTCTCTTTCATATTCAGTGACGCGACCATTGCGATCCGTTTTTCGAATCAAGTTGTCTTGAAGATCGTACTCGTAACTTCGCGCGACCAGATTGCCGGCTCCCAGCTCAATGGTTTCTTCAAAGACACGGTCCAGTTCGTCAAATGAGTACGTTGTACGATTCCCATCACTGTCAGTGACAGACGTACGATTGTCTCGCAAATCATACGAGTACTCGGTGACGGGTTGGCTGAGCGGGCCAGCACCATCGAGGTCTTCACCAAACTCTCGAACGACGCGGTACAGTTGATCGTACTCGTAGGCCATTGAGAATCCATTAGGGTCAATGGTCTCCAACAAGTTGTCCATCAAATCATATGAGTATTGAAACTCGGGTGCTGCTTGAGGACCCGTACCATCGGGGTCGGGTTGCTGCATCCGAATCACGCGGCCCAGCTCATCGTATTGATAGCTCGTTGTTCGCCCCAGCTCATCGCTTTGCGATATCAACTGGTCCACGACGTCATAAGCCATGACACTGATCGGCTGAGACAACGGACCGGCACCGTCAGGGTCCGACTCAATGATTCGAACCCGTCGGTACAATGAATCGTACTCATACCGCGTTACGTTACCAACGGCATCGGTCATCGTCAGCAAATTGTTCATTGCGTCAAACGAGTAGAACATCTCTGGCGCAGCCAACGGACCGGCACCATCCGGATCTGGAGTCACGGTCCGCACCACGCGACCAAGGTTGTCATACTCATTGGCGCTGCGACGGCCCAACGGATCGACGACGGCCGTCACTTGATTGACCAGATCGTACTCGTAACGAGTCGTTGGATTCGACTGCGGTCCGCCATCATCCGGATCGGGCAAAATGACCTCGATCTGGCGATACAAATCGTCGTAGACAAATTGCGTTGTATTGCCAAGTGCATCGGTCGCACTGAGCATGTTGTCCATATTGTCAAAAGAATAAGTTAGCTCCGGTGCCGCAGACGGGCCCGCACCATCAGGATCCGGTCGAGTGAGTTTGACCTGTCGTCCAAGGTCATCGTATTCCATCGAAGTCACTCGACCGAGGGCGTCCGTCATCGAAACCAGCTGACTCGCGACATCGTATGAGAAACGAGTGACTGGATTGACCTCGGGACCGACACCGTCAGGGTCCGCTTCCACGACTTCGACCTTTCGGTGCAGCCGATCGTACGCATATCGGGTCACATTTCCCAATGCATCGGTCATTTCCAGTTCATTGCCGACCAAGTCGTAAACGAACGTCATCACTGGGGTGTCTTCTGGTCCTACTCCATCCGGATCAGGCAACGTTTGTTGAACCACACGGCCTAAATCGTCATAGTCAAAACGAGTCGTTCGCCCTAACGGATCGGTAACTGTCGTCAGCTGACTGGCTACATCGTAAACCCGCGTGGTCACTGGATTGGTTTCGGGACCGACGCCGTCTGGATCCGATTCAATCGTTTGAACCAGTCGATAAAGCGAATCGTAAACGAACTCGGTTCGGTTGCCCAAAGCATCGACGATGGCCAGTTGATTGTCGACCAAATCAAACTCGTAACGCATTTCCGGAGCCTGCGCTGGACCCGAACCATCCGGGTCAGCAAAAATCTCCCGCACGACTCGACCGAGATCGTCATACTCCATGCGTGTCGTTCGATCGATTCCATCGGTCATGGAAACAAGTTGATGTGCGGCGTCATAGCGATAGCGCGTGACGCGATCTTCAGCTGGACCAACTTCACCATCAGGGTCCGCTTCAATTGTTTTGACTAAGCGATAAAGATCGTCGTAAACGCGAATGGTTTCGTTACCCAGCGCGTCAATCATCGACGTCTCATTACCAACGGCATCATAAGAATAAGTCAGCACCGGCGATGTTCCAGGACCGGCACCGTCGGGATCGGGAAGCGTTGTTTGAATGACGTGGCCAAGGTCGTCGTATTGATAGCTGGTTGAGCGGCCGAGTGGATCGGTCTTTTGAATCACTTGACCCTCGGCATCGTAGACCGTAGTCACGACGGGCGCCACGAGAGGACCGGCGCTGTCAGGATCCGCACCGGTCACCGTAATCTGGCGATGTAAATTGTCGTAGCCAAACGTTGTGACATTGCCAAGTGCATCTTGCGATGTCAAACGATTGTCAACTTGATCATACGTGTAGCGGACGATGGGCGTAGCAAACGGACCACCTCCATCTGGGTCTGGATGAATCTCCCGAACCAGTCGGTTCAAGTCATCAAACACAAATTGAAACTGCCGACCAAGAGGATCGGTTGCTCGCACCATCCGACCGGCATCGTCGTATTCGTAACTGGTCACCGGCGCATCCAATGGACCGACGCCATCGGGATCTGGATCGATGGTCTGAATCACCCGGTCGCGTTGGTCATAGACAATCACCGACTCATTGCCCAACGCATCGATCGTTGAAACGAGATTACTCGCCTTGTCGTAATTAATGGTCGTGATCGGAGTTGACTGAGGACCGTCTCGATCTGGATCCGGGCCCCGCGTCTCAATCATTCGATTCAATTCGTCGTAGTCCATCTCGGATCGCCGACCAAGTTCATCGATCGATGCAATCAAGTTGTCTACGCTGTCGTACTCGTAAGTGACAACACCGCCAAGTGCGTTCGTTGTCGATGTCAGACGGTTTCGCGCATCATACGTAAATTCGACACGCACGCCATTTTCATCAATGGTGGCTGTTCGATTGTTGTCGGCATCGTAAAAGAAAAGACGCTTGCCGCCTTCGGCATTGATCGTCTCTACCAGCCGGTTTCGTTGGTCGTAAACAAATTCCGTTCTCCGGCCAAGTCGATCCACCGTCGCTGACATGTTTCCGGCAGCGTCGTATTCATGGACAATCGACTGAGTGTTCGCATCAATCGTTTCAATCAATCGATGTTGTGAATCATAAACGAACTGAGTCGTTTGGTTCTCAGCGTCCGTTGTTCGGATCAAATTACCTTGATCGTCGTACTCGTTGATCGTGACCGGCGAAACCAGTGGACCAGCAGCGTCTGGGTCGGCTTCGATAATCTGCGTGATGCGATTGAGCGAATCGTAAACGTACTCGGTTCGGTGACCCAGTTCGTCGATTACTGCTGTCTGATTTCCAACCAAGTCATATTCGAATTCGATGAACGCTTCGTCAGCAGTTCCAACCGCAAACGTCATCCGTTCGACCAATCCACGCGCGTTGTAATCTCTCTGTGTTACCCGGCCGAGCGGATCCGTGATCGTTTGCAATTGTCCTTGGCTGTTGTAAGTCATGGACATGACGATATCATCCGCGCCACCAACTTCACCGATCACTTGCGTTCTAGAGAGTCGGTTGCCGTTGGTCGGATCAATGTCATACAGAACTTGTCGACCCAGTTCATCGATCGTTCGCGTCAACTGATTAAACACTGGGTCGTACTCAAAAATCTTGGCAGACGTTTGCGGGAAATGGACAGAAACATTGCTGGCCGCAAAATTCGCCACGGCAAAATCATCCAAGCCATCACTATTGAAATCACCAACAGTCACTTCGCTGGACCCCGCATCCGCTCGGTACTCAAACGTGTTTCCGAACTGTCGATTGCCATCCCCAAAGCTGACCGTTGCTTGACCGTCGTCTCGATTGGCAGTAACCAAGTCGACGATTCCATCATCGTTAAAGTCACCCGCTTCGACTGATTGAGGTGAAACGCCACTGGCCAATCCGACTGGTGACTCGAATGAGCCATCGCCAACACCAAACGAGATGGCGACGTTGTTGGTAATCAGTTCATTCGTAAATGGCGTCGTGGCCAACAAATCCAACACTCCATCGGCATCGATATCAGCTACCGATAATTCCGTCAGAAACCAATCGACGTTTTCATCAGAACCACCAAGCACATCGATCGAGGCGTTAAAGCTGAATGTCCCATCACCAAGACCATGATGAATCTCAATCTGGTTGGTGTTTCTTGAAAACTCGGGAGCACCGATCGCCAAATCAATCGCCCCATCGCTGTCGAAATCACCCAGTGCAATTCGGTTCGACCCAGTTTGCGACGCCAGCGATGTCGTCGATGTTGCAAACGAGCCATCGCCATTGTTCATCATCGTCGAGTACTGACGTTGGCCCCCAACGACGATATCCAAATCATTGTCGCCATCGAGATCTCCGAACTCGATGGTCGTGGGGTCAGGGAGAGTCGCGGCAAATCCAATCTCAAAGAAACCAAACCCGTCGTTGTATAACACGGAGACTCGTTGGTCAGGCAGGCTCGTTACAACAACATCTGAAAATCCATCATCATTGAGATCAACAGATTCGACATTGGACGGCACGAATCCCGCAAAGAACTCCAGTGGTTCTGCAAATGTTCCGTCGCCGTTTCCATATGAGACGCCGATCGAATTTGTATTGGGCAATGCGACTACCAAATCGAGATTACCATCCCCATTGGCGTCGACCGATGTGACTGATTGAGTTTCATCTGAAAACGGAACAAGGTTCCGATTCTGTCTGGCAATCTCGTCTGAAATCAACGTGACGTTGCCGTTCTCGTCATACTCCAAGATCGTAACATTGCCACGTGCGTCGACCGTTCGCTGAACCAGGTTGTTCTCGTTTCGCGCGATATCCGGCAAGTTTCCTTCGCCGTCGCGCGACCCGGTCAACTGTCCCGCTTTGTCCAACACAACCTGCGTTACGTTTCCATTGGCATCTGATTCCTGGGACGTTGGATTATCGCGATAGTTTGTCGTCTCTACCGTCGTATTCGGGTCGCTGGTCAACTCAGGACGAAACAGATTCAACGTTTGAACCGGGCTGTATTCGATGACGTTGCCATCTTTTCGAGTTAGCGATTGAGCCCGACCCGCAAAATCGATCTGTATCGATTCCGAGTTTCCAAGTTTGTCCGTCTCCCCAATCAGCCGACTGGCAGAGTCGTAACGATACGACTTGCTGCTGGAATCCGGGTCTTCGATTCCAACCAGGTTTCCATTTTCGTATGTCAGTCTGGTTATGCGACCAGCGGGATCTTCAATTTCGGTGATGCGTCCATCGGTGTATCGAAATTCCGTCACCAAACCAACCGGATCGACGATCGAATCGAGCTTATTCTCTGCGTTGTATAAGAACTGCGTCTGATTGCCATTACGATCCGTGACACTGGTCAGTTTGTTGGTCGGGCTGAATTCTTCAACTGTCTGGTCGATGTGCGTCCTTTGGAAAAGACCACTCGGCAACTTGATCAACGTCGAAAAATCCTCGGCCGGTGAAATGTAAGGCTGGTTTGCTGAAAGAGACGCTGAGAACAATAGCTCACCGCCATCACCATCGATCATCAGAACGGAGCCGTCTGGGTTTTCCACCAACTGCGTCAGCCCAGCCATTCCCCAACCAGCACCAAACTCACTCTCTTCATAGTTGACATGAATCAAACGATCCGACGACGTTGTCGAAGTCCCGGAAAAATTGCTTCCCCGCGCAATCCGACTGGTTGTTTCATACGTATACAGGCCACTGGGCAGATGATTCAAATCTGCTTGAATCGAAGCGTCAACCGACGTCGCATCATCGGGGATGTTAAAAAAATGTTCTCCGCCAGATAAGCCGGTTTGAGTCCCCTGGAATCCAGGGACCGTCATCCGCATGTTCCCACGAGCGACGACGACCTTGGCGACCAACTTTGTACTCGGTGAAGGTAAAATCTGATCAATACCGACACTGAGGATGGGACGGGAGTCTGCGCGTTCTGAATCGTAATGCAACTCAATCCCGCGCCATTGACCAAGCGACTGGTAACTGACGACATTGTGAGATTTGTGAACCGCGCCGGAGTGCAACGAAACAGAAGTTTCGTGAGCTGGATTGGTTGCCCCGTCGACTGTCGGAGTCTGATCGGCGACCACGTTGTAGCCAAAATCAAACGTTGGCTTTTTGGAGAAGTCCCATGAACCGTAAGGACCAAAATCACCTTTGCTGCCTAAAACAACATTTCCACCGCTGCCCCATCCGGTTCCGAGACCGCTTCCCGTATTGGAATAGTTTGACGAACCTGAGCGGGCGGCAGTCGATTCGCTCGACGAGCTACCCGTCGACGAATCATCGTTCGAATCGCTTCGATGACGTGTTCGACTTCCGCTTTCCGCGCCGTTCCCGGCACTGGAGACACGGTCGCCAAAATCGGGATCGCTGGTTTGGCCTCCAGCTTCATTGTTGCCGCGACCGTTGCGCCGGTTCCGCAAAAAGTCTTCCTGAGTCTCGCCCAAAAGTGGATTGTCATCCGGGAAATGACCGGAACTGTCGTAGCTATTTTCGCGATTCGGTTGCTGATTCGGTGAACCATACCTCGCACACGGATCACACGCTTTATCTTCGTTGTTTGGGTTTTCACTTGCGTCCACCGTTGACGCAGGGTTTGGCGAGAAAAGGTGCCAACTACTATTTCGAATCCCCCCACTGACGGTTTCAACCACATTTCCGTCTGCCGAGACGACGCCCGTTCCGACGTTATCAAACAACCCGGTGATCGGGTTGATGGACCACAGGACCATTTCCGTTCCCGCTGGATAACCCGAAAGGTTCGGCAGATTCAAAGGAGCAGGAACGTTGAACAACATCTCACCCGGTTGAATCGTGACCACCATGTCTGGGAACAGGTCAAACGGAAGGGCCGCTGGCGTAAAGTCGTTCGGGACTTCCGTGATGCTTAGCTCACCTGTAAACAACCCGCCGTTTTGTGATTCCAGACTTCCCGCTTCCACAAAGACCGATGCCCCTGGAATGTTGGTCGTCGTCACCGTCACATCCACTGCTGGATCGATCGTCACGCCGTTGTCGACGTCGAGTGCAGGAAGATAAATCGGGCGCGAAATTACATTGTTGATATTGTCGAACGGTTCATGGCCAAACAACAACGGCAGCTTCTCGGCAACAAACGGATACACTTCCGATCCAACATACGCTTCGCCGTGAATCCGCAGCGCGTCGTCCGGTAGACCTCCGGCAAACGCCAACTCAAACGTGCCATCGGCTGCTGTGTTGACCGTAAGACCACCCAACTCAACTGGCACGCCTGCGAGTGGATTGGATAGCGTATCCATGACCACTCCGCTGATTCGGCTGGTCGTATCCGTATCGTCAACGACATCCAAGACGATCGTCTCTGAAGTTGACCGGACTCCATCGGTCGCAAATACATCAAACTGATAACTGCCTTGCTGCCCCGGTTTGGGAGTCACTCGCAAACGACCATCCGGTTGCAGTGTCATATCGGGTAGCAAGCCATCGTTGTTCATCGTGAAGTAGAAACCTGGCGAACCGGTCGCCGTCAGCTGCAATTCCAAAACCTCACCAGGCATCATCTGCAAGTCGCCGACCGCATCGATCACTGGTGCCGTCGCCAAACCTCCGTCGAACAAGTCAACCTCGCCCACCAACGGCGATGTCGATGACGCAGAAAACTGAACCACGACCAATTCCGTTGACTGACCACCCAGTAATCCGTAGACGGGAATCGCGTCTTCCAGATTGATATAGGGGTTGCCGCTGGAATCGACGCCAGATGCGTTGGTAATCGTTACACCTGCCGGCAAGTTGGCGAACGTCGCCACAACCGATCGCCCGAGATCGACTCCTTGGTTGGTAACGCGTATCGCTGCAGCAAACTGATCCGATGCGGAATCAAAACGAATGTTCTCGTAGCTCAAAACCAGGTCATTGTTTGCCGACAATGAATTCAAATCGACCGTCGCTCCCGGGTTGATCTCACGGGTCGCTTGGCCAACGGGACTCGCAACGGCCGACGGATCGGTATAAAAACCAAGCTCGCTGATTGAAATATTGGCGGTCGAATCCTGATCGTTGTTGATCAACTGAAACCGCAACGTCACCTCAGAAAGCGCTAATTC
Organism: Planctomycetota bacterium; assembly: GCA_038534355.1. Lineage (GTDB taxonomy): Bacteria > Planctomycetota > Planctomycetia > Pirellulales > Pirellulaceae > Mariniblastus. Next base: position 6,649 of record JBCAWX010000014.1, on the reverse strand, counting down.
GGTGACGTCGATTTCGACATAGTTCCCATCGAAACGCGCCACTCCATTGCGCAGCTCGGCCTGACTACCGACGAGTGAAAATGCGGATGTTCCCTGAGTGCCTCGATCGATGACCGTGCTGCCAGGGTTCGAAGGATCAACGACGTAGACCTGCAAACTGTCTTGAATCGAGCTGCTCAGAGGACCAAATTCCGCGTCGATTTTAAATCGGATCGTTTTTGCTTCGTTGCTTGTACCCAACGAGATCGTCCGTGTCGCTTCGGCAACAAAACTTTGATCGCTCAACTCAATCGGCTGATCAAGCGTCAAGCGTCGCTTGGATATCTGAAGGTTTCCTGCCAAATCAGATGTGCGAACTTCATAAGCGTGGTTTCCCAGTTTCAATGGCACATTCGCAAATCGAAAGCGACCTGTGGAATCAGCGGTTGTGGTTTGACCCGTTTCAGCAAGTTCTACCAACGCTCCAGCCGTCGTCGTCCCCACTAAATCGACCATCTCAAACGTTGTATAGCCGTCTCCAGCGTCGCCCGAGTCAAAAGCTGGATCAAGATCGAAAATGGCTCGCAATGGCGAATCGGTATCGAGCGTTACCTGATAAGCGTTGGACGGATCGCTGGTCGATCCTGCGAGAGTAATGCCGCGCGCTGTAAACTCGTAGTCGCCATCTATCAAACCCGCACCGGTAATCTCGAATTGCCACTGGCCATTCTCGTCAGCGGTCGCAATTCCCAAGACACCCAGGCCAGCCTCTGAAAGCTCAATTCGGCCAAACGGATCCCCTGAACCAACAACTGCAAATAGTGGATCGCTTGTGATCCCATCCGAATCACTGGTGCCCGTATCGGTCTCGATCGACTCAATGGTTGGAATACTGGCGGTCGACGTATCAAGCTGGGCAATGATCGTTTTTGTCGTCCGAGAGTATCGATCTTCTGCCGTCACATCGATCTGGTAAGCTCCATCTGTCAACGGTCCACCGGCAATCGATTCGAGTCGCGATTGCGTGATTTCAAAATTTCCATTGGCATCAAGCAGTTCACTGACGTCCGCACCAAACTCTTCAAATGTGTCAGTATTGAAAACAAAGACCGACAGCGAGACGTCACTCTCATCGACAACCGACCCCGTAATCGACAAGTCGTTAGTAATCTGGTCGTCAATGTTGCTGCCGGTATCATTTGTCAGCGAGATGGATAGCTCAGGCGCTGTGATATCGTCATCGTCACTTTCAAGGAAACCAAAATGGTTGTACTTGAATGCAAAATTTCCATCGTTATCGACCGCGACGATGTGATAGTCATGACGTTGGAACCCAAGCGGCCCACCGATCACCGACTCAAGAAACGCCTGGTCCAACGTAAAATCTCCGTTGCTGTCGACCAAGCTCGTGATGTCTGCAAAAAGTCCTTGTCCACCCGTGTCGTAGTAAAACTCGACCGCTTGCAAGTTGTCAGTTTCGACAAAACCAAACAACGTTGGATCTGTGGACAATCGGTCGGTCGCGATCGGTCCTGTGTCATTCAACAAGCCGACGTTGACACTGATCGGTGGAGAGTCTGCTCCCGAAGGAACGTAGAACATTTCTCCGAAATGAAAACCGATGCTGTTTTGGTTTGATGCATCCGTCGCTTCGATCACGTAGCGATAAAACCCGAATGATAGATCGCCACTGGGGAACATCGCTGCCATAAACGATGGATCGATCTGAAACTCGCCATTGGCGTCGATCAAAGCCGTCATGTCGGCGCGTAGCTCTTCGATCCCAGCAGGACCTTCCACTTCTAAAACCAATTCCGCAGTAAACGGATTGGGATGAGTGATGTTTCCGACGAGCGTGGGATCACTTGTGTACAAGTCACGGGCACTGGATCCGGTATCATTGAGCAGCTGTACAGAAACTTGTGGAAGCGTCGTTGTGTTGGTTTTCTCGATCTGCAAACTGGTCGAAGATTCGTTGCCAGCAAGGTCCGTTGCTGTGATGGTAAACGTGTTGAACCCGTCAACCAAGGCAACGTCTGCAAATTCAAAATCTCCATTCTGATCTGCTGTTGTCGTTTGTCCCGTTTCCAACAACGAAACCGTTGCGCCAACTTCAGTGACACCCTCCAACGCGACCAACGCTGAGTCCGTTTTTAAGTCGCCCTGGATACCTGTGTCCGAATCCACAGCAAGGTCGACCATGGGTGCGATCGGCGCCGACGTATCAATCACGACATTCAGCGGATTCGAATCATCTGATTGGTTTCCAGCAAGATCGATCGAGTGCGCGATAAAATCGTACTCGCCATCAGCCAACGTAATGATCGTCGCGTCGATCGTCCAAGTGCCATCGCTCGCGATCGTCGTCGACGCTTCAAAACCTAGCGACAACTCGGTCAATACCACCGTTTCACCGGCAGCGCCGATACCGGAAACACTGAGCATGTTGTCAGAGGTCACACCGTCAGTGTTGTCTGCTCCCGTGTCGTTGGTCACTCTGACAACTGCGGGTACCGAGGGCGCGATCGTATCGACCGTTAACTGTAATGGGCTGGAGTTGCCGCTCGAATTGCCAGCGGCGTCAATGGAAACCGCGCTGATCTGGTAGCTTCCATCAGCCAACGAAGGCAACTGCAATTGCCACTGACCATTCTCATCAGCAAGTAAACTGGCCAACTCTCCCAACATCGCATCCAGGATTTTGACCATTGAAGCTGGCTCCGCACTGCCCAAGAACGTGGGTGTTGTGTCGGCAGTAATCCCATCCGCACTGTCCGAACCCGTATCATCAGTAAACTGGTCGATCGTCGGAGGCACTGGCGCGAGCGTATCAATGGTGACCCATAAACTCGACGAAACCGGAGACAGGTTTCCTGCCAGATCGATCGCCACGGCCGTAAACTCGTACACACCATCGTTCAACGGATCGCTCGAAGCGTCATAGTTCCATGTACCGGAAGCATCAACCGAGGTTGTACCGATCAAACCAAGATCTGATTCATACAACTGAATCGTCGAATTGAGCGGGCCCATCCCAGAGAACACTAACGTCGGATCATTCGTGATCGCGTCATCGTTATCTGGACCAGAATCATCGTCGACGCGCACGATAGAAGGAGTACCAGGATTGTCGGTATCAACGACGACTGTGAAGGGATCGGAATTGACACTGACGTTGCCCGCGACGTCGGTCGCTGTCGCGGTAAAAAGATAGCTTCCATTGACCAATGGTTGATCTGTCAAGTCGACCGACCAATTGCCATCCGCGTCCACGGTTGTGTCGCCAAGGATTCCAAGCGTCGACTCGATCAGTGAAATCGCCACGCCAGTTTCGCCGGTACCGAAAAAGATCAACGAATCGTCTGCCGTGACACCGTCATCGTCGACTCCGGTGTCCGCTTCGATATTGACGATCACGGGAGCCAGCGGACTGCTCGCATCAACGACCAAAAAAAAGACAGCCGACGAAGCCGACACGTTTCCCGCAAGATCCGTCGAGGTTGCGGAAAGCTGATAACTGCCATCTGCAAATGGATCGTCGCTCGCATCGATCGTCCAGGTACCGAAGGCGTCAGCGGTTGTGGTACCGATCACGCCGATTGAGGACTCGAAGAGCGTCACGACAGCACCTGACTCTGCCATGCCACTGAAAACCAATGTTGGATCTTGTGTGATTCCGTCGGATGAACTCGTGCCGGTATCTTGGTCGACGACGAAAATGGAAGGCGCAGCTGGGGCGATCGTATCCAGTGTGACTTCAAACGAATTCGATACCGGGCTCAGGTTCCCGGCAACGTCCTCGCAAGTCGCTGTGAACTGATACTGGCTGTCGACAAGTGCGTTTGGCAGTGGCAATGTCCAACTTCCCGATCCGTCTGCAATCGTCGAACCGATTTCGCCAAGTGACAGTTCACTAATCGTCACTTTCGCGAACGGTTCGGACGCGCCATTGATCGAGAACTGTGCATCGGAGGTAACACCATCGACTAGATTGGTATCCTCAGTAATACTGACGATGAGCGGAGTGTCGGGGGTTGTGATATCGATCTGAATCGAGAACGACTCCGACGAATCGGAAACGTTGCCCGCGATGTCTTCGCTGGTCGCCGTGAGTTCGTGCTGCCCTTCGGCGAGCGTCACTGTGGTTGACCAACTTCCGCTCGAAGGAGTGACTAGCGATGCAACTTCAAGACTACCATCGAACAAACGCAACGTTGTATTCGGTTCAGCGGTGCCGCTGATGGTTTGCGTCTCGGTACGAGTGATTCCGTCGTTGGCACTTCGTCCTGTATCGTCGCTGATCGCGTTAATGACAGGTTGAACCGGAGCGACCGTATCGACTTGAACCGATAGTCCGGCCGACGCGACCGAAACGTTTCCTGCAGCATCGGTCGCCGTTGCGGTAAACAAATACTCGCCATCGGCGAATGGTTCGCCGGTTCGATCAGCTTGCCAGTTTCCATCGGCATCGACTTGCACAACAGCGACTTCGCCCAGACCGTTTTCTGAAAGTGTGATTACGCTGTTCGGTTCCGCTCTTCCAAAGACCCACAGCGTGTTGTCGGAGGTGATCCCGTCAGTGCTGGAGAGACCAAGATCCTCATCAATTCGCGTCACTTGCGGTTGGGCCGGCGCGACCGTATCAACGATCACTCGAAACGAATTTGATGGGTCACTGACACCATTGAGGTTGGATGCGGTTGCTGTCAGCAAGTACTCACCATCGACAAGGTCGAACGTTGTTGCGTCGATCGTCCAGTTGCCATCCGCATCGGTTTGCGCAGTTCCCAACGAGCCATCTTGGTCAGAAACCAGTTCGATCGTGGTTCCAGGGTCGGCCGTTCCACGAACTAGCAGATTCAAATCTGCAGTGATCCCATCGGTTGAATCGTTTCCAGTATCTTCTGTGATCGCCAAGATCGCGGGTGCAGCTGGTCTGACAGTTTCGCCCGGTGCAATGGTTAAGCCTTGAGGGAACCAATTGTAGGATCTCAATCGAAAACTGTTGGTCGATTCGTGCCGACCTCGGCGATGCATCTGACCATTTTCATAGTAGTAGACGCGGTTGTCTTGTTCGTCGACAACCCATAATCCATCATCATTGTCTGGATCAACCGCAATCCCGGTTGGGCGTTTGTTTCGCGTGTCCAATCGCCAGTTTCCCAGCCGCTCACCTCGTTCACCGTAAACGTAGACGCGATCGTTGCCACGATCGACGACCCAGATCCGATCGCCAATGGTGGCGATTCCAGATGGTTGCCGATTTCCATGGCGAAGTTTGAAACTTGAATCCGGTCGATGTTGACCATCACGCAACGTGGTCGCGTTTTCGAAACGGAACACTCGATCGTACGCGCGATCTACGATCAACAGATCTTCACCGTCGACAGCGATTCCTTGAGGGGCAGCAACTCCTTGAGTGCGCCATTGGCCGACCTGTTGTTGTGAATCAATATCAAAGATATGAACGGTCCTGTTGGCATCGACCACGAACTGAAATTGTCCATCGGCGGAGATCGCCGTTCCACGAGCCGCTCTCGATTCCGAGATCGAGTAGTTACCTTCGCTTTGGCCATCGACGTCGTATTGAAACGACCGATCGAAAAGCGAGTCGATGACGAAAAACTGAGCGTCGCCGGCAAGCAGCTGTCGTGGCTCGAGCGATTCGTAGGGCTGCCTTGCGATGCCAAACTGTTTGGCGGCCGATCGCTTTTCAAAAGAACGTTTGGCCAGTTGTTTGGGTTGCAAGCCAAGCGACTGAAGTAAACGAAACCAGCTCGAAAGTGGACGATGCATATTCGTACCTTGCGACAAATTCCAACTCAGTGGCAACTTGTTGAAGGACGTGATGCTGACAAGCAAAGCGAGCGGTTCGGCAGATTTTTATCGGCGTCAAGATTAGACGTTGATTTATTGGTATGGCTTGCCGAACTTCCTTTAAGGCGTAGCAGCGTTGTTTGAGAATTCAAACGGACAAGTTACAAATGAGTCAATGATTAACAAAAGGTGAAGCCAAAATCGTTATGCTTTGGCCTCAGCTTGTAAAGAAAATCACGCTCAAAAGGGACAAGAAATCTGAAAAAAATGATATCTACCAAGAATCTATAGACATTTGGGGTGGTATTGAGTCTGTCACCCTTCCAAAAGCGATTTGATATTTACAAATGCGACAGTCTCCCTTGGGAGATCACTCTTAAACTTTCAACAGTTATTGAACACTTCCAACCCGTGCGTGGTGTGGCTCGGCCAAACACAGTTGAACATGGACAAAAATGTCCTTTGGAGACTCCCCGGTCGATGTGACCAAAGCGTCATCATCTTGGGTCGCCTGGCAACTAATTTGGAAGTGATTCCCCTAAAGCGCGTTTGCAACGATTGCGAACGATCTTCGAAACCCGCTGTAAGATCGGAGAGGTTCCATAGTTGTCCCGAAATTCTTCTGTGGTTTCATCAAGCGAACTGATCAGTCGTTCGATTGTTTCTTTAGCAATTTCAATTATGAATCCTTCGTTGACCTCCAGCTCATCTGCGAATTGCGTGAGGTGCTTTGGAGTTACGGCTCCCGGCATGAACTCGCCCCCAATACTCATCGCGGGTGCGATCCGGCTGGTGCGCCTGTGTTGAGATCGCAAAATTGGTATTGAAAGAAAACAGGCTTCCCTGAAAAGTT
>JBCAWX010000013.1:165478-166289 GCA_038534355.1 Planctomycetota bacterium | reverse complement strand
ATGCAAGAATCGATTCTTCGTCGTCAAGCGTATCGGCCTCAAATGTCCCTTCCCAGAATGCGCCCGTCGCTTCGTCTTCCTTGTTGCCCTGCTTCGAGATGTTCTCGTTCAGGTAGGCCATCAAGTGACTCAGATCCGAGAGTTTGGAGCGTATCCGTGTGACTTCTTCCCGGTCCTGAACGATCCGCTCAACTTCGGCCTGGGTGGTTGAGCGTTCTTCGCCACTGGGCCGAAACCAACGTTTCCCTTGAAGTCGCAAGTTGCGGTAGACGACTTCTTCATCGGTCCAGCTGCTGACGACGTCCGGGCGGCTGCGCAGGACGAGGTGATAGTGATTACTCATGATCGCATAGGTTGCCAAATCAAAGGCAAAGATACTGAGCAAAAACTCCAGCCGTTCGCGCAGCCATTGTTTTCGATGGGAGTAGTCCCGTCCCGAGAGTGCATCGACGCCGCAGAGGAACGTTCGACGAACGCAGCGATTGAATGCGTGGAATACTTGAATTTGGAGAGGGTCGACAGTTTCAGAGCGTACCTTGGACATATTGCACCTGAGAGTTGGCTATCGACGATTCTCCCAGGACACGCGACAGTAGAACACAAGCTTTGCGCAAGTCGTTTGCAAGCCAATACAAATTAGAATGCATTGAGCTTCAGCGCCGCATCACCAGACGTTAAAACTCAATTGCGAACACTATAGTGGCTATCCGAACACACTGCAAGTCGCTAGCATCCCGCAACCCTTCCGTTACAGTCTATACAGTCCTCCGGCAACCCTTCCGATACAGTCCTTCCTTCCGATACAGTCCTT
>JBCAWX010000013.1:95895-165381 GCA_038534355.1 Planctomycetota bacterium | reverse complement strand
CTTCCTTCCGATACAGTCTCCTCCGATACAGTCTCCTCCGATACAGTCTCCGATACAGTCTCCGATACAGTCCTCCGGCAGCCCTTCCGATACAGTCCCGTCCGATACAGCAACCCTTCCGATACAGTCCTTCCTTCCGATACAGTCTCCTCCGATACAGTCTCCTCCGATACAGTCTCCGATACAGTCTCCGATACAGTCCTCCGGCAACCCTTCCGATACAGTCCCGTCCGATACAGTCGCGCAAGGAACTTTGTAAACCCGCAGGAATTCCGTCGAAGAATAATCTTGAGTCCGACTATGAATCTCGTTGGCTACAAAAAGACCATCGAAAGACTTGTGCAACATACTACGACCAGCATGTTCCCGAGTCGGCAAGTGAAATACTTGGCCATTCGGTTGGCGGAATTACTTACCGCCATTATGCGCCCAGCGCTCCATTGGCGTACAAAGCGATCATGACGCTGCCACAACCCACGTCCTTCTCGTCTTTGACGAAAGGATTTGATGGAAAATGCCCATGCTGCAGAAGATCTTTTGAGACCTGATCGGGCGATGTGACTGAAGCAGATTGCGAAGTCCTAGTTCGGGAGCACTTTTGGATACTTCTAAATTGGGGAAACTGGAAGCCTCGCGATGCTCTACAAGCGGGACATTCGTCTGCCTAAGTTGAATGGAACAAGGCGATGATGCTGGACTTGGTCAAGTTCTCGGGCGAAAGATCAATGAACTCGCCATTCTGCGGACGCTCATCGACCACCGTCGCTCCTGCGCATTCAAGTACTTCCCAGAATTCGAGAGCCGTTGAAAAGCGATCAGTCAAGTAATGCCGCGCGTGTCGAGTGTGCCCTTCGTCAGCAGCGCTGATTCCGCATCCAACACTTACGTTTCCAAAATAGAAACGTGTTTGACCATCCACGGTCAGAACAAGACCAAGGATCGTTTGGACGCGGGTGACCGAAATCTCTGCCTTGGCAACAATGTGATTCACATCGACCATGTAGTTCTCGGTCAGTTTTTTGGGAGCTTCATTGGCAACGATGATTTTCGCATCTACTGGATGTTGGCTTGAGAAGTTGTAGTAGTTGCACATCACTAGATGCGGTGCGATGCCATTCTTCACGTAAAAGACCTCAGTTGCTCCCTTGGGAAGCGGAGCATCAGTGAGGTCACCCGAAAACAGCGCCGTCTCGTCGCGATACTCTGCGTCCCAGCCGATCTTCCCTGTCGCCGACAGAAGCGAAAGGTCAAGGTCGATCGACCGGTCATTTACATTGAACCAGTGAATCCCAAAAACGGTATTTTTTGGAGTAGTGACGTAGCTTCCGAACGGAAACGGACCCGCGAACTGTTTTTCAGTCGCAGGAAGTGCGTAATTTACATGCGACGGAATGAATACTTCTTTCCCTTCGACTTGCGGCCGCAAAGGCTCGATCAAGGATGCGTACACAATGTTGAACGCCCGCAGCGTTGACTCTCGCAGTTTCTCAGGCCAGTCAAACTCGGTTGCCCATCCTTTCCCATGACGAACTTGGTAGACTATGCTCTTCCCAGAATTAAGTCGGAATCTTAGCGCGTAGGCAAGACGGATTTTTCGATAGACGGTCGCTATTTCAATACGCCGTGACAGTTCTTCAAAGTCAAGAACACCACGCTTGATTTGCTCCGTCACTGAGTTGAGGTAGTCTACAGACAAGGGGCGATGGAGCTTTACGGCTTTCTTTCGAAGGCGGTTGAAAAACGTTTTGTTCTTTGAGATCGACTTCAGCGCTAGAAAGAGTGGCTTGAAGCGATAGAAGATAGAGGCAAGGTTCTCAGGTGCTCTGTCAATCAACTTGCCAAGGATCATTGCTTGCTTGGGTTCAACCGTTTTGATCAATTCAATCAAAGCATTGTTCTTGATCAACAGCGAAGATCCGGTTAACCGATAGACAACGTAGCGCAAAAAGGCGACCGGTTCCTGAGGTACCAAGTCATAGAAATCGTAGAGCCGCGCTCGCAGTTCGTGGTTTCGAATGCGATCCAGAAAGTCGGGATCAATTCGGATCGCTTTGACGATCGTAATGATGTCATCCAGTGAGTTCTCGTGCAGCGCAATTCCGCTGCCGAGCTTCACAATCTCCGCGAGCAACTCGTCAGCCGTAAGTCCCCGGATGTAAGTTAGCGACAAGTCATCAGTGATCTCCGGAATTTCAAGCTTCTCGTTTGGAATGTAAACGGAAGCTGGATCGTAAACGCCCTGTGCCTGAAACCCGTAGTTGGTGATGTAGTGTATCACTTGCTCAAGAACCAGCTGTTCTATTTTGGCAGAACGTACTTTCTCCCACGACTTGTGAAAGGTAGCGTTTGCCTGTTCACCTGAAACGCCAATCCGTTTGTTGATGATATTGAGCGTCTTTTGGTCCGGCGATATGGCGGGGTCGAGCACATAGCCAAACGGGATAGTGGCTCCCAAGGCCTTGGAAGAAGCATTCACATCACCACGGGCGCCGATGAGGACGGCATTGAACAGTCTAAGCGTGGCGTCGATCATGAAAAAAAGTGGGGCGGGAGGTAATTGAGGATGGAAAGGAACCTCCTGTGCCCCGAAGCTCCATTATATTTGCTCCGATTGTAATACGTTTTTAGAGCCGTCGTGAGCCCAAAGGTTCGGCCCCATCCACCAGCGTCCTCAAAAATTCAACAGTCGTTCGCCTGCAGAACGGGGACCGGTCCAATTGAACTCCTCAAGCTGATTCGCTCCGATACACCGAATGCGCAAAGAACAACCTTCCAAAATGCACGGCTTCTTCGTCCGAACGCATGTTCTTAGCTTCCGACTACTCAACGGAGGTGAACGGTTCTTGATTTCGAGTGTCCATCAAATTGGTCAAATTCTGGGTCACAGCAGGTATTGATGAGCACCTTGCAACCCATGACAACTCGCATCCACGGAACGGCAACAACATTTCGCCTTAAGCCGACCGCCACAGCGATCTCGAAGCATGGCAAAGAATTGTGAGTCGTTCAGCTCGATCAACCGGCTCTTCCTCGCGCTGCTCTAGTATCCGACGTTCACTCGGAACCAAGTTGTGAGAACAGTTTGCGCAACTCGATCATGAAGAAGACTCCGAGACTGGACAGCAGGCAAAAGATCAAATCGTTGCCTGATAGCGCGACCGTTCCAAAAATGCCTTGCACAGGTGACCAATAGATCACCAGCAGTTGGAGTAGAAAAGTCGAACCGACTGCCACCCAAAGCCAAACATTCGCAAACAAATGCATCGATTGAAAGATGGTTTGACGAGTACGGCAGGCAAAGACATTGGCCATCTGGGTGAACGTTAAAACACTGAAAACGATCGTTCTAAAATGAACGACGCCCTTGGAATCGTCCCACAAATAGGCCGCGGTACCCAGCGATGCGAGACAGATCCAGGCGCCGATCCAGAACAGGTCGAATCGCATTTCGCGATTGAAGATCGGCTCTCGCAATGGGATTGGGGGCCGATTCATCGTTCCCGGTTCCGTCGGTTCAATCGCCAAAGCGAGTCCCGGTAAGCCATCGGTGACCAAGTTGACCCACAGGATTTGCAATGGCAACAAGGGCAATGGCAATCCGAAGAGCACGCCAATGGTCATGACCAGCACTTCGCCGACGTTGCCCGACATCGCGTAAAGGACGAATTTCCGAATGTTGTCAAATACGGTTCTGCCTTGTTCGACCGCGGCAACGATGGTCGAAAAGTTGTCGTCCAACAGCACCATGCTGGCTGCTTGCCGTGAGACGTCGGTGCCGCTGATGCCCATGGCAACACCGACGTTCGCCTGTTTGAGCGCGGGTGCATCGTTGACGCCATCTCCTGTCATGGCGACGACTTCGTGCTGTCGTTCGAGCACTTCAACGATGTTCAATTTGTCGTTTGGCGAGACTCTTGCAAAGATCGAAACGCGTCGCACCGCATCACTCAGGTCATCACGCGACATTTGAGCAAGTTCTTGACCGGAAATCACACCTGACGATCCATCGATGCCAATTCGCTGGGCGATATTCAATGCCGTCAGCGGATGATCGCCAGTGATCATGATGGGTCGAATACCTGCCGACTTGCACTTCTCAACAGCGAGTTTGGCTTCCGGTCGAGGCGGGTCGAGTAAACCGATCAACCCGATAAAGATCATCTGTTCCTCAACCTGATCCAATTCAAACTCTGTTGGCAAAGGTCGAATCGCGACGGCGAGGACGCGATTTCCAGCGCGTGCCATTTCATCTTCAGAACGACAGATGCGATCCACATGTTTCGGTGTTAGCGGAACCGGTCTTCCTTCAATATGAACGTGCGTGGACGTGGCGAGAACGCTTTGCACCGCACCTTTGGAAAACGCCACATGATGGGCACCAGTTGCGAAAATTGGGAATGGCAGTCCGCTGACATCGTGAATCGTCGTCATTCGTTTCCGGTCGGAAGAAAACGAAACTTCAGCGACACGCGGCATCTCCTTGAGCGATTGGAGTTGATTGATGCCGAGATTGTCAGCGACTTCAACGAGCGCGGCTTCGGTCGGTTCACCAATCGCTTTAGCTTTTCCGCCCGGTTGGTCAATTTGCAATTCTGCATCGTTGCAAAGACAACCGCTCAACAACAACGTTCGTAAGTCTTTATTTAAGTGGGTATGGTCGTTGACCTGGAATTGGTAGTTGGCAACATCGAGGATCGTTGCCGTCATCTTATTTTGTGTCAGCGTACCTGTTTTGTCGCTGCAGATGACCGAGACGGAACCCAGCGTTTCCACTGCTGGGAGTTCGCGAATCAAGGCCTTGCGTCGAAACATCTCGCGAGCACCCAAAGCCAGACCCACTGTGGCGACCGCCGGCAAGCCTTCCGGCACGATCGCAACGGCAAGACTCAATGCCGTCATCATCATCAAACGAACGGGCTCGCCTGCGTAAACTCCCGCCAGAAAGACGACCAACACAATTGCGACGGCTGCAATTGCCAGGTTGTGACTCAGCTTCGCTAACTTCGATTGGAGTGGCGTCGTTTCAGGTGTCACCGAGCCCAATGATCCAGCGACATCGCCGAGTTCGGTACTCATTCCCGTTTCGGTGACGATGGCCATGCCGTGACCTTGTGTCATCATCGTCCCGGCAAACGCAAGATTGGTCCGATCGCCCAACGGGGTGAACGATGTCGCGGGACCGTCAACCGGATTTGGCAGGATGACGTCGATGGTTTTGTCGACTGGAACTGACTCGCCTGTTAACGCGGATTCGTCAATTTGCAAGTTGTTGGTTTGAACCAGTCGTCCATCGGCCGGGACGAGGAAACCGAATTGTAAAATCACCAGATCGCCAGGAACAATTTGAGTCGCCGGAATGACCACTCGTCGTCCATCGCGGTAAACCGTTGCGTCCGGAACCGAGTGTTTTTTCAGTTCGGCCAGCGATTGTTCTGCCGACATGTCTTGCCAATATCCGAGCGCCGAATTGAGCAAGATAATCGCCACGATCGCAAAGGTGTCGGTCACTTCCCCGATGAGAAAGGAGATGACGGCGGCAGCCATCAACAGGTAGACCAGCGAGCTCCTCAATTGTCCCAGGAGAATTTGCAGCCACGATCTCCCCAGTTGATCGTCGATCTGATTCTCACCAAACTGACTCAACCGTTGGCTGGCGTCCTTTTCCGACAACCCGTCTGTGGTCGACGTCTTCAATCGTTCCGCCGTCGCTTCCGCGGTCAATCGATGCCAGTCGGTTTTGGTGGAAGATTGCACTTGCTTGGAGCGTTCGATCGTATCATGCGCAAACGGTTTCACCAAAAATCCCTCAAGCGTTTGTTCGATCTGTTGACGGGTCGCAGTATCAAAGCGGCAAATCGGATTCCGGCTGCTTTATTGGTTGGTTGCTCTCGGATGTCCATACTTGTTACATTCGACCGGTCGATCGGAATCGTTCTGGCCGACCTTGGTCTTGCCGTCTGTCTCTGGAAACCCGCAATCAAGTTCGGAACTGACAGTGGAAAGCAAAGGGCAAATCGAATGCAACTCTTTAATTGTTTTCAAGTTGCGATCATTCATGAATTTGACCAATCCCTCTTTGAGCGTTCCAATGATCCCGGCGCCGTTTCGATAGAGTGCCGACGTGATCATGGCGACGTTCGCTCCCGCCAGTAGGCACTTGATCAAATCGACTGAATTTCCAATGCCGCCACAAGCTGCCAATGACATTTGTGGAAACTCTTCTCGAGTCCGAATCACGGTCTCCAGATTCTGCACGGCGGTTCCGGGCTCAGTTAGTCCCCAGCAAGTGGACAGCTTTAACGAATCAAGTTCAATATCGACGACCGGCGTTCGTCCAAACAGAATCAACCCTTGAACGTGGGGCCGAAGTCGCCTGGCCATGTGGCTGATGTTTGTGAACTTTCGAGTCAATTTTAGAAACAGCGGGATCTCGATTCGGCGGTCGACGGCTTGAGTTAGCGAGACGATCTGATCTTCAATCGCACGCGAATCCATGTTGGTAAAATCGGTTGGACGGAGGCTCAGCTCGATCGCATGAGCACCAGCGTCTTGAATCCTCACTGGCAAGTCTTTCCAGTCATCGTTCAGCGAACCGGTCAGACTGGCAATCACCGGAGTCGTTTCTCGAGTGACTTGATTGACGACGTCAAGATATGCCTCAAACGATCCATAATCAAAATGGCTGTTGAAGTTCTTCGCTTGGCCATTCATTCCCGCAACGATCGATGGCAGTACGATCGCGCCCGCTCCATTGCTGATCATGGCGATTCGTTGAAGCTCATTGAGAGTCATCGGACAGGAGCCGATGATGATGGGAGAACGCAGTTGGAGCCCACCAAATGAGGTTTGTAAGTCAATTTCCATCGCGGGTACCTGAATATGCAGTGTTGGATTCTGTGAACGGTTGTTCCAAGCGAGAAGTCAATTCAGTGTGGTTGGGCAGGAACTACCAAGAGTCGCTGGCAATCGTTGTGCCAATCGATGGATCGAGTCGCAAACTACCAGTGCTGGCGATGCATCGTGGTGTGAGTCGCCAATAGGCAGGAGCGACCGGGCGTTTCCGCTCGCCTTGCACGGTCTGTGTTTTACGAATCAGCAACTTCTTTCGTTTGGAAGCTGCGAACGGACAAGTGGCACTCGGTTTGCAGTCAGTTCGCCGGGTATCCACTCGCGGCAGAGCAGAATTGATGCACTCAGATCATGCATCGTCAACGCGCTGCCTGATTTTTTGCAAATGACTCTATATGAAGTTGAAGGGAAGCGTCATGTTTCGATCCATCGTCCTGATCAGTGCTTTTGCGTTAGCCGGTTTGGTCCCTGTACTTGACCACGGAATCCAGGAAAAACAGGAGCCGCAAAAACGCAAGCAGGATCCTATTGTGATTCCTTCCGATGACGAAAATTCAATTGCTCGCCGTGACTTCATGAGAACCAAAATGATGTTTACGCAGAGTGTCTTTCAAGGTTTGACGACGGGCAATTTTGCAATGATCAAACGAGCCGTAAAAGAGATTGAAGGGATCACCAAAGCCGCTCACTGGGTAGAAATCGACAATGAACGTTACCGTAAACTGACCGAAGAATTTAATACGACGGTTGATCGCTTGGCTGAAGCAGCCGAGTCAGAAAACATCGATGCCATCGCGCTGCGGTACTACAGCATGTCGACCAGTTGCATCGATTGCCACAAACACATTCGCCAAGCGAAGTACGAATTTTGATGCGACGAATTGTGAGTGATTAGGCGAGTCATATTGGGCGTTGGAAGCGATTAAGAAAGTTTCCATCGCCCTGGTGCGAGGCATTCAAGCTGCCTGATCTTTCGTAATCTAGATGCCTGATCTTGCTGCGATTTGAGTTGTTACTCTTCGGTTTCACCGCGAAGCACAAGAACAGGGCAAGGTGCGAGACGAACGACCCGCTCGGCAACGGAACCCAACAGCAGCCGGTTTAAACCAGTCCGACCGTGGGAAGAAATTACGACCAGTCCAGCGTCGCGTTCACCTGCAAGCTGAGCAACTTGGCTTCCCGGATCGCCGAAGAGCGTTGTAAACTTGATGCCAGTCGCGACGTCACCAAGAAAAGCGCTGAACGACTTGGTCAAGTTGTCGGCAATCGTATCTTCGTCCAAAGTTCCCCAGACGACACCCGGTTCGACAGCGGATGGGTAAGCCGTGACGTGAACGACTTCGATCTGGTCCAGTTTGCCGTCGACCATTTCGATGGTGGTCTGCAACGCAGCTTTGGACATCTCCGAAAAGTCCCACGGTACGATGATGGTTTTGCTCAAAAATTTATTCATTGAGGTGTCCTTGGTTGCTGTGGTTTGCGGTTATTCGAAAGATCGAGCCTGGATCGCTGTTCGGTCGACATACTCGAATGTGAAGTGTATTGATTCAATGGCAATCACCGTGCCATAGTCACAGCAGTTTCAAAAAACGCATGATGATTTGAAAGCAACCAAGAGTCACAAACGTGTGGCAGACAAATGCGTAGCGCCAGACGTTTTAATCCGTTTCCATCGTGCAAGACTGAGCGTTCCCGCACGCTTTTGTTGCTGGTCTTTCGATAGCCGATGGAACGTCATGCGACAGACGCAAGGCGTGAGTCAACAATCCAATTGCAAACCGTTTCGGCATGAGCTTCGAAGCGCGTTTAGCATTCCGTTCGCGTTCATTGATCTTGCGAATGATCCAACGGCTTGACCTCGCCGGTGGCGTGACGTTTCGGAAATTTCACTGGAGGTCTTGCGACCTAACGCTACATGTTGCGAATGATGCAACGGCTTGATCTCACCAGTGGCGTGACGTTTCGGAAATTTCACTGGAGGTCTTGCGCCCCAACGCTACATGTTGTGACTGAAGTAACGGCTTGACCTCACCAGTGGCGTGACGTTTCGCATATTTCACCGGAGGTCTTGCGCCCTAACGCTACATAAAAAAAGCGTTTGACTCGGTAAAAACCGTATCAAACGCCAGTAGCGGTGGAGGGATTCGAACCCCCGACACGCGGATTATGATTCCGCTGCTCTAACCAACTGAGCTACACCGCCAAGACTATTGGAAGACCGGTGAAGACGCCGATTTTCACTTTTCAGAGCGACACAAGGTACCGAAAGCACACTCGATTGACAACCGGTATCGGCAAACAGGTTCGCAATAATTCGTGTTTGATCCGATTTTCGCGAATTTCGACGTGATTCAGCCGTTTTCGCAGCATCACCAAGCCAAGTCAGCTTTGGCAGATCAACACGCGACCAGCAACGACGCAATCCTGAAACTGCAACTCGGAATACCGCTCAACGTTTTCGCGACGGGGGTGCCTGCTAACGGCTCGACAACTTGGGCGCCAAACTCAGCAAGGCTCGTCAAGAAAACCAGACAAACATCAAACCAGACAGCCTTCAAAGCAGACAGCCTTCAAACCAGACTAACTAAATAGTCCAAGCGATTCGAATTTGCCTCCGACGATCGGCTCGGCATCGACGTTCAACCAGTTTGTAAGCAGGTCGCTATAGACACGTCGGTAGTCGATTTTGAATTTCATGTCACCTTCGTCAAGGTCCTTCAGATCCGGGTGTTCACCGACCAAGCCACTCTTCACTTTCGCGCCGCACACAAACAGAGGTGCCGCCGCTCCATGATCCGTCCCACGGCTGGCGTTTTCGCGGACACGGCGTCCGAACTCCGAAAATGCCAACACCGAAACACGATCCGCGTTTCCTTGCTTCTGGATCTGACGCATGAATGCCGAAACGGAATTTCCAAGCTCACTCAATAATCCCTGATGCGATTGAGCTTGATTGGAATGGGTGTCGAATCCTTCCAACGTCACGTAATAGATTCGAGTACTCAATCCGCTTTCGATCAAGTTGGCAATCACTCCCAGGTTCCGTCCAAGCGGGGTACCCGGATAGTTGAATTCTCTCGTATCGCCACCGGCAATTTTTTCCAGACGATGACTGGTTTCAATGGCGACATTGGCAGAATCGTGAACATAGCTCAACAACGTGTTGTCGGTCGATCGTTTGCTTTCAATGATCTTCGCCAACGCACGTTTCGCTTTTTGGTTGCGCGTCACATTCATCCGAAAGTTGTCGATGGAGCGGATTGAAGGAACCGGTCGTTTTTCAGTTTTCAATGCCAAAGGTTGGGTTCCCCGGCCGAGATGCAACGCGGGAAGATCCAGTTTCGACATGTTGTCATCGACCGTGCTACCGAGCCAACCAATGGGGCTGGCCGTTTGCATCTGATGCGCGGTATGCCAAAGATCCATCGATTCAAAATGCGAGCGATTTGGATTGGGATACCCGACCCCTTGGACAACGGCGAGTTGATTGTTCTCCAGTAACTCCGACATCCCATTGAGGGCAGGATGAAAACCGACATGATCATCGATTTTGTGAACCGAGTTTCTGCCGATCGCCAATGTGAAACGGTTCTTGTAGTACTCGTCATCACCGTAGGGGATGACTGTGTTGAGACCATCATTGCCGCCACTGAGTTGCAACACGACAAGAACATTGTCGTTTTGATTTTCATCCGGTCGTGACGCTCCCAACAGAATCTTGGGAACGGCACCCGACAGGCTGATCACTGCGGTTCCGGCCAGCGAAGCTTGAATAAATCGTCGACGATTGTGATTGATCAACATTTTGGTCTCGTTCGAATTCAAGTAAGTGACGTTAGTTCAACTGAAACTCTGGAAGTGCCGCCATTGCCGAAACCGACTCCAGCGGCTGATCCGCTGGATTGGCCAACCCGACAATGGATTCTGCGGTGGACTCTGAAAGCTTGGTTGCCAACAGATAGCTGGCCATTGTCTCGACGATTGCTTCACTGGATTGTCCGCGAAGTCTCGCCTGGCTGTTGAACCACTGCTTTAACGATCCATCAGCAAACTTGGTTTTGTTGTGACGCAAAATATCGGCAGTCAAGTTTGCGCGACCCAAGATTGTCGATGCGTTGATCCATGTCTTCCCGCCATTCCAACCCTTGACGTTTGGCGGATACAAAGGGAGTTGGCCCAGATCAGCGATCCTGTTGGTCAACAGCGTTACATTGGTTGTTGCTTCGAAGAAACGAAGAAACCCGACCGTCAACTCAACCGGACTCTTGATCTTGTGCCCCATCGCCACTGGTGAATAGAACACGTGACTGGTCAAGATCATCCGAATCGTATCGCGAATGTCGAAATCCGTTTCCCGAAGCCGATCGGCAACAGGTTGAACAAATCTGTCAGTCAGTTCAATCTCGTCGGCTACAAAATAGCGAATCAACTTCTTGGCGATAAAACGAGGAGCGGCGGGTTGTTTCAAGACAATGGAGACGGCGTCGTTTCCATCGTAGTTGCCCGACACTCCCAAGAATGCTTTTGTGTTTTTGTCGTGATGATGCTCGTTGAATCGAAACTGATTCTTGCGGATCGTCCAACCGGTAAAGCAACGGGCGATCTCTTTGATGTCCTCTTCGGAATAGTTACCAGGTCCCAGGCAGAATAACTCCATCAACTCTCGAGCGTAGTTTTCGTTGGGTCGCGTACGACGGTTCTCTTCTGAATCCAGATAAACCAACATTGCGACATCAGATGAAATATCTTTGACCAACGGTTCAAATTTGCCAAACGCATGCTTTCGCAAGAGCTGGTTCTGACGGAACATCGCGCGAGCGTTGTTGACCTTTTCTGCGCCGGTTGCAAAGTGACCATGCCAAAAGAGCGTCACCTTTTCGACAAACGGACTGTTGGTTCGTACCATTCGAAGCAACCACCAAGCGGCAAGCTGTCGGGCGTCTGCCGAGCCGGAAACTAAACGGGCTGCCGTTTCCATCTCTTTATCAATGGAATCGTCTTCGATTTGTGCAAACAAGTCATTGATTGTGGATTCCAATCCTTTGGCGACCGCGTTATCAATCTCATCGATTGTGCCGCCAAACGCCGCTCGTCGGAACAGGTGGGCTGCCTGACGAATCCCAAAGTCCGGTTGCTTGGTCTCAAGATAAGGCTTCCACGCCAGATCCGGCTGATTCAGTAAATCTAAATTTCCGTGGTTCATAGGAATATCACACTGAGTTAAAAGCGTGGATGGAAGCCAATTTCCAATCAGAGAAAGCTACTCATTGATTCGAATCTGGACATCGAGTTTCATTTGCTCAGGCTCGACTTTGTACTCTGCTTTGGCATCACGAAACAGCTTGACGATCGACAGCAGAAGTTGAATCTCAGCCGACGCAGCATCACGATCATTACCTTCTTCGAGCATGTTTTGTGCGATCAGTGATTCGATGTTGTCCTGAAGAATCTGATGGAGCATTTTGCCATCGAGCATCATCTTGGTGTTGGCAGCTTCGGTCGGATTGCCAGACTGTTGCTTGAGCAAGGTTGCCAGTTCAACAGCAAGTTCACGGTTGCTGGAGATCACAAGGTCTTCACCAGCGAACGCGATGGTGGGAGCAAAATTGAACAGCAACAGACCTTCTTCAGTTCCCTCTTCGATGAAGTAACTAGCTGTTGTCAATTTTGTTCCGTCAATCTTTTCAGTTTCAACATCGAGTTGAGGCTGGCCATTCATACCCAGATTGATGTTGGCAAACCCAATGACACTCTGGAATGCGATTTTGAGTTTCCGCTGAAGTTTGTCTGGATCTTTCAATTTTCCAACCAGGGCAAAGGCTGGAACTTTGACGTCAGGCACGTTCTCGCCTTGGTACGCGTTTTCCGTAACGACGATTTGGACACCGGGCTGTAGCGAGCCGAGTACATCCTGCCCAAAATCCATGCCGGAAAAAATTGTGGAAAGCTGGCTGTCAGTTTGAGCCAGTTGAGCAATGACGTTCTCTGCATAAAGTTCTTCTTTGGAGAGCCACCAGAGACCGACGTCTCGATAGGACGTCAGGTTCGCGATTGTGTTCTTGGGTAGCAGCGATAAAGGTGCACGCCCTGAGATCTTGTCCCCGTAAAAGTACTCGCGAGACTCGTTCATCCAATCCTGATCAAACGGTGCTCTGACCGTCAATTCAATATCCTGCTTCAGATTCAACTCGGCCGTGACCGATGGCGAGTTTTTCAAAAGATCGAAGATGCCGCCAAGGATCAATTCGGCACCAGGATTGTTGGTTTTACCAGAAAACAATTCTTCGTTTTTGGAAAGCGAACGCGCCGTTTCAAGGTCGATGGTTGCCCAAACATCAGCGTTCGTTCGATTGGTAAGTTGCTCTTGAAACCAAGTTTGATTGGCCAGTGTGTCGTCCGTTTTGTCGATCAGGTTGTCAACAAACGACTTGGCAAAATCGGGTTTGTTGCTGACCAGAAACCAGTCCTTGTAACGCGCGATCAAAGCGTCACCGACTTTGGCTGCAACGGCGTCTCGGTATTCGCGCTTTTTGATTTCGACGTTGTTGCCTTGCTGTTGCGCGGCGGTACCAATGAACTTGAGGAGTTGACCTGCGACTCGTTTAAGGCGGTCTTCATCGTCGGCTCGAAAAACCAACATCACGCCGTTGGTTTCCGTATCGAAGCCGATCCACATTCCTTTGGCAGTGTTCTCTTTGATGGTTTCAAGGATCGGTTCTTCAAGTTGCCCTTCCAAAAGTTTCTGAGCGATCTGCGCCATGGCAAATTGTGGAGATTCAAAAAACTCCTGGGCTTGTGGCAACTCCATGGCTCGTTTGACGGCCGAGTGGTTTTCAATTCGATCGACCAATTCTCCCGGCTTACGTACGTGGACGTAGATGGCGGTTGAATCGGGAAAATAATCGGCTGCGTCAGATTGCTGGTTTTGTTGTGCCAACGCGGGCTGGGCGAGGAGCGTGGTGATGATTCCCAGAGCGACGAACTTGAGCAACGTTTTGCCGGCTCGTGGACGCGAGGGTCGAAGGGGATGAGACGGCGTAGAATTCTCTTTGAACCGAAAATATTGACTCATAAGTCAGACCCTTAAATGGAGACCGTTCTCAAACCGATTTTGTTGTTCGCGTCGCTCGTCGTCTTATACCCAAAAAAACTCAGTTAGTTTTATAACTTTTCGAAGTTTTTCTGTAACCATTGACCGGATCAACGCTTTGGCAACAACGTTTGGAAACAAAATGGGTTTGGACGAATTGATAGGTGGAGTTTCACAAGGGGATTTGACCGCAGCTAACTCCAATCGGCAGAGGATCCTGCAAGTCAATCAAGCTCCAGGATCTGTTCGCCAATCAATTCTTCCTGCGAATCAAGTCTTCCGTCTCAAAGTTCGCGGCAACGACGACGACCCAATCATGGCCCTGTTTCGTTGTTGCTGTTTAAGCTTCGCCGCAATGGGATTCTACTGTAACCGCTGATTTTGTACTGTGTGGTGACCGCCTCAATACAGCTACGCGGAAGTGGCCGTGATCCTGTCCATTGCCCGGATTACCCGATATCATGAAACAAGCAGGGCGCTGAATGAGCAACCGAACATTGAATTTTTACTTCTTGAGACGTTACGAAATTTCCATGAGCAAGCCAAGATTCTTTCTCTTTGTATTCATCACCTCGGCATTCGCATTGACGGCGATCAGCACCGAAGGTGTCAACGCTCAACAGAATTCGACCCGCAAGCTGCGAGTTAAGCCGAACGACGTTGCGAGCAAGATCGGCGCAAATGTCAGTTGGGCTGCTGGATTGGATGACGCGTTTAAGCAATCGAAGAAGAAGGGCAAGCCGATTTTTTGGTACGTCCCGACGTTGCCGAATACGTTCATGGATCGAAAAACTGAAATTGATCGTTACATGTTGTCTGGACCTTTTTCATGGCCGGCGATTGTCAACACGATCAACGAACATGCAATTCCCGTTCGCGCTCAGCCGACACCCGATTTGCAAACCAAGTATAAGTTGAATCCATATGATTTTGTTGAACCCGGTTTTCTAATCATCTCTCCAGCCGGCGAGATCACCTATTCGATTGACCGGTTAACAACTATCCAACCGGGATGGCTGCTCAAGTTGATTGAAAACAAATTGGGAGTCAGCACGGCTGCAAACATCTATCACGCGGAGCTTCGAGAAGCTTGGCAGGCTTTCGCCGAAGGCAATTACGATAACGCCGTGTTGTTGGCAGAAAAATCGAAAGAACAATCGGCTGCCGGTGATGATTTGCAAGTTGAGTCGATGCTGCTCCAGGGGATGTCGCATTTTCGCCTGGGCAAACATGATTTGGCCAAGTCGATCTGGGAACAAGCAGGACAACAATTCAAAGATCATCCGTTGGGACGAAAAGCTGCGGCGGAAGCACAGATGATTGGTCCGTTTTACCGAGGCTTCGAAGTTCACGGCCAACTGTCAGAAAAAGCGATGTTGGCCGGGACCGCATCGATCGGATCGGCAGCTCCAAAAGGAACTTACGATGAAAACGAGCTGTGGCTCAAGAGTACGCGATTCTTATTGGGCATGCAGCATGAGAATGGCGGATTCTACGACAGCGATTACGACTTTGGGGGCACCGATAGTTTGCCCAACGTGCAAGTTGCCGTCACATCGATTGCGGGCATGGCCCTGCTAAAGGCGTACGACCGTGCGGCGGAGCAAGACGGTTTGGATCGCGCCACGATTCGGTCTTCGATCCGTCGCGCACTTTCGTTCGTGTTGGATAAGAAGCACATCAACGTCGTTGACCGAGATGAAATTCTCTGGGCATACGCATTTCGACTCCGGTTTGTCGCCCGCTGTAAAACTCACTCGGCACTTGAATTTGAAGCGGATCTGGATGCAGCACTTGCAACGTGTATCGACTCGCTGCAGTCCGTGCAATCGCGACGAGGGAACTGGTACCACGAATATGGAAACCCTTTTGTTACCGCTACGGCGTTGTTGGCATTGAATGAAGCGAAAGACGCTGGCGGAACGCTCGCCGAAGATGTCGTCGAAAAAGGAGTCGCTTCGCTGAAGAGGGATCGCTATCGAAACGGAGCCTACCCCTATGGCAACTCTCGCCAACCCAAAGATGGCACGGAAAAAGATATCGTCGCTGCAGCCGGTCGAATGCCTTTGTGTGAGCTGGCGTTGCTGCGATTCGGTGCGAGCAACGATCAAGCACTTGAGACAGCCGTGGGCAGTTCACTCAAGCACCACGCGACGCTGAACTCGGCGCTCAAGTATGACAATCACACGTCGAACCTTGGCTATGGTGGTTTCTTTTTCTGGTACGACATGCGTTCGAGAAGCGAAGCGATCCAGGGCGTCGTTGATCAAGATCAAAAGAAGAAATTCCAGCAACAACACAAATCGTTGATCATGGAGTTGCCTGAGCTTGACGGGTGCTTCATCGACTCACACGAATTGGGTCGCGTATATGGAACGTCGATGGCGTTGTTAAGTCTCGATAACGTCACTCAATGATTTCAAGCACCGACTTTCACCGGATCGGTTTTCATTGATAAACGTCCAAATGGGATGTCGATCCATATTTTCCGCTTTGGTCAAACGTCCGGCTGTTGCTAAAATCTAACCGATGATCATTTCAAACTTTCACCTGTTAAGGAATCAATACGTATGTCTAAAGGTATGACTTGGATATTGGCCGTGCTGTTCGTATGTGGCATGCTCATGGTCGACAAAAGAGCGTCTGGGCACGAGATCTTTCAAGACGTCCTCAAAGAGGTTTATACGCTCAAGTCGTTCTCATGCAAAACTTGCCATCCCGAAAGCAAAGATCGAAACATTCGTTCTGCGTTTGCGGAGCGAATCTACAAAAAGATGAAGCCGATGAAGCTGACTGAAAAATATGCAGCAGCAGTGAAGGCAGATGAAGCAGCGAAAGCCAAGGATCCGGAGTCCGTTGGTAAAGATAAAGGCGCTGTCTTTGAATTCGACAAAATGGCCGGCGAGGCATTCAAAAAGAGCTTCAAGGAAGTCGCCAAAGAGACCATGACGATCGACGACATGATCAAACAGGGATTGTTCAATGGGGCTCGACTGGACACCAAAAAGCTGGAAGAAAAGGCCAAACAAGAGGGCGAAAGCAAAGAGGAAAAGTAATCGGCCAATCAGCAACACCTGCCGGTGGCGATTGCCACCGGCAAATGTTGCCGCCGCCTATCGGTCCCTAATTTGTACACGCTACTCTGGAGTCGCTACAGAACGACTCCATACGAGCAGCCACTGCGTTGAATCATGCAACCAACACTTCGATCATTCTACTAACACTTCGCCACCGTTTCGTGTCGCCAATGCTTGCCACGAAAACAGATCGATCTGATTCGAGACAAAATGCACCGAGCCGTCTGCACGAACCGTGTTGACGCCGGTTGGATGATAGCTTCTTGAAGTGACCGCGGCAAACGTGGTGATCTCGCGAGACTTGCCTTCTTGTTGATTGGTCCAGTCAATATCGTAAGTCTGGTCCCCCTCAGAGTAAGGGACTTTTGTGTTCGGGCCGAACGTCGCAGTGAAGCTGGTCTGATGGCATCGTCCATCGACCCACTCGGTATGCCCTGAGTTTTGCTTAAAATCGCCGCCCAACGAAGCAACCATCAAGGGATCGACAGGCATCGCCACGTCGCCAGGAATCGCCGCATTTCGAAAATATGGATTGTACGCTTTGACTTCGGAGTACAGCGTCGTATTGCTGGTCCCATCGGTAAATGTGCTCAACGAAATATTTCGAATCGTTGTCAACGCTCCATTTCCGGCTTGGCGAGACGTTGGTTCAAAGACCATCCAGGTTCCCGCATTGGCTGCGTAGTTCAATGGGTAATGAATCTCGACTCCGTTCTTGGTTCGGACCGAATCATTGATCTCATTAGGGCAAAGGTAAACCGGCACACGAGCGGATGGCAGGTTCTTGAGTTCACCGCCCAGATTGATTTGCGGTTGATCGTTGTATCCGATCGAAAAGTCAATCGAATCATGCAAGTTTGCCTGTTCCAAGAATGGCAGGATCTGGGCTTGAACTGACCAACCGGTAACGTCGTCTGGTCGGTCATAAAATTCTCCAGCGGGGAGCCAGTTGGTGGGCAGCACTTGAAAGGCCGATTCATAACCATGCGTTGCCAGTGCAATCTGACGGAGCTTGTTGCCACATGAAACGCGCCGCGCTGCTTCGCGCACCGACTGAACTGCCGGCAACAACATCCCAATCAAAATCCCGATGATGGCAATGACCACCAACAGTTCGACCAGCGTAAATCCTGAACGACGATGTGGTAAACGCTTGCCAACGCAACTCGATGCCCCAGACTCCAACTGCGAACTTGTGATGCACTCAAGTGAACAGCTTCTCAATGAACAACTCATGCCAGTCCTTCTTAATACTCGACCTGTCGGTCGATATCCCGAATTGGAACGGCGCATTCGGATTAAGCCATGAGCCCCTTAGCTCAAGGAATATGAAACAGAATCCACGTCCACCGGTTGAGCGAATCGAGAATCAAAACTTGCACATCAAGTGATCAAGAAACGCCAGCGAAATTGATTCGCATTCGATGGAAGCATGCACCGTCGATCCAAGAATGGGCTGGCTGAAAGATGGGTTCATCGTGTGAACCACAGCGGCGGACGAAATCTACCGAGTCGATTGCTGTCAATCATGAAAGCAATCAGTTTTGGCTTGCTGATGTCTTGGATTCGCCATCTTATCAGATGCCGTGCCGGTGAACAGCCCGATCGAGCCAGAAATTGCAAGTCAATTGGTGCCAGATTCGGTCATTCAACGAAGAAGACGTGAATTCACAACAGATGACAATTTGATGAATCAGTCAGTTACAGCGTGAATTCGCCGAATGTGTCTACTTGTCGCGGGATGGCTTTGTCAAAAACGCAAACGCCGCGATCATCGCCACGAAGGCTCCCGCAGTCAGCACCATCAATACGGTACCCTGACCTTCCAGCAGGCTCATTGATTTTGTGCCGAACGAAAATAGCACAATCGCGATCGCGACGGCTGTCAATGCTTCTCCAGCTATCACGCCGGAAGAAAACAAGACACCCCGATGCAGTACCCGATCATGTTCTTCTTTCGGATGACCTTTGGAATAGAAATGGGCCATGATGCCACCAATCAAAATCGGAATGGCCAATCCAAATGGCAAGTACATACCGACAGCGATCGGCATCAAGTACGCCCGAAAGCTGGACTTGCGATATTTGAGAATGGTATCGATGATCAGAATCACGACACCGATACCAGCTCCGACGGCAATCAAATGCCAGGGCAGAGGATTGCTGTCTGAGAAAAATCCCTCAGCCAAACTGGCAAACAGCCCGGCTTGCGGTGCCGGTAATTCTTTTCCACCAATCCCACCTTCGGTTCCCTGCAAGGCCCAAAGGACCGGGCACATGATGAAACTGGCAACAAACACACCAAGGACTTGCATGATCTGTTGTCGAAACGGCGACGCCCCCACCATGGATCCCGTTTTCAAGTCATTGCAAACATCGCCACTGGTACACGCTACGCAACAAACGATTGCTGCGATTCCCAATGTCGCGACCATGGCGTCGGTGCCTGAGTAATTCATGAGGTACAGCATCAAACCAGCGACTAGCACAGCCGTGATCGTCATGCCCGAAACAGGGCTGTTCGAGTTTCCAACCAATCCGACGATGTAGCTCGCAACTGCGGTGAAAAAGAAACCCAATACCAACATTGCCAGCGTACAGACGACTGTGACTGTCACATCCTGCGTAAACGAGTAGTTCACATACGCTAGTAGGGCAGTGCAAAGTCCGCCAAGTGCCAAAATGGACCATGAAGGAATGTCGCGTTTGGAATCTGGTTCCGGTTGTGGATCGAAAATGCCATTCCAAATCTGCTTGACAGCAGCAACCAATCCCCCAAATACGGAGACCAGGGATGCAAAACCGCCAACGACCATGGCACCGACTCCGATGTACCGCGCCGAACTGCTCCAGACTCCGTACGCTTGATCGACTGCCGACTTCGCCTGATCTGGATCGGCCGCATTGATCAAGCTGGCATCTGCGCCACCAATGATCGGAATGCAAATTAGCCAGCTGATCGCACCACCGATAAAAATCAACAACGCGACATTGAGCCGTACGATGAAACCGACTGCAATCAGCATCGGTGACACGTCCGCCCCCAAATACAAAATGCGTGAGCCAACGATCTTTGCCGCCTCAAACGTACCCAGCAGAATTCCAAAAAATCCTCCAGCGAGTTTAAAGATGCCTCCGAGCATTCCTCCCAAAATCAAGCTCGTGCCGGAATCGTCTGACTTCCCATCGACTTGTGTGCCCGCTTCGAGCACCGAGGCACAAGCGACTCCTTCGGGATAAATCAACTCGTCATTGTCGACCACAAAGACTTTCCGCATGGGGATCATAAACAGAATTCCCAGCAATCCTCCAGTGAACGCGACGATAGTGATCGTCCAGTAATCAAAGTTATCCCAGTAACCGATCATCACCAACGCCGGCATCGTAAAGATGATTCCAGCGGCAAGTGATTCCCCTGCCGAAGCAGACGTTTGAACTTGATTGGCCTCTAAAATAGAGTTGCTTCGGAACAAGTAACGAAAGACCAACATCGCCATGACCGCAGCTGGAATCGATGCCGACACCGTCATTCCAGCCTTCAATCCGACGTAGACGTTGGCAGCGCCCATCACTACGGAAAGGATCAAGCCAAGCACAATGACGCGTATGGTGAGTTCCGGAGCATTGGCTTCGGAGTCTGGCTTGGAAGGATCAACCGGCGACGAATCGGCGCGAGTCGAGTTGGGTGATTTGAAAGGATTGGTCTCAGACATGGCGTTCACCGTTGACTTTCGGATTCAATCAAGCTTCCAGTTTATGTCAATCTTTCCCATTCGCAATCCACTCCAAAACTCTGGTTGCCAAACAAACTGAGCCTTGTCGGTGCTTGTCCCAATTGTTTTCACTTTTAACGACCGTCATCCTTTCCGCTTCAAACCCAAAGCAACAATGATGGCAAGGCCGTAGAATAACTACCATCTGGTCGAACTTGGATTTCGCACAAACTGTTCAGGCGCGAGCGGAACTCGTGCTTTCTCGTTTCAACGTTTAACCCAACACCCGGCAATGGATCATTCGCGAAAAGAGTTCTCCGACAAAGTGCGAGACGGTCTTCTTCACATGAAAGACGAAGTAACCAATAACATTCGCAACGCGCTGTCGCGCGACCTGCCTGGCGTTGAAGTCCTACAGTTTTCAATCTTTTCAGGAAATGAGGGCCTGCCGGTCACCCTGTTTGGCATGAACGCTGACCGGTCAGAAGAGATTCTGAGAAGGGATGACGCCGGCGAACTGGATTCGGTGCTCTGTGAAAACCTGTCCGATTCGTTCGAAGAGTTTATTGATGAAGACGAGATTATTGATTTCAGTGACTCATCTCCGGACGGTGAACCGGAACTGGCCGGATTCGAGATGGTTAGTCGAGTCATCGCCGAATTTATCCGCGAGTGTTACCTCGAGGCGGGCGGGGCAGATCATCCACTACCTTGCGTTGCTCAACATGAAGACAGCTTGCCGTTTCTGGATTTGAAAACGGGGCAGTGGAACTAGCATCGTCCAGTCGTTGGGTAACGGGAGAAATTCCCGTTACCCCATCCTGCACGCGTGAAGTCTGCCAAGCTGACTATCGAAGAAAGGCTTCATGCAAACCGCCGTCGACGTTGATGATCTGGCCCGTCGTCTTGCTCGATTGATTCGACGCCAGAAAATAGATCGCTTCTGCTTGATCGGCCGGCGTGATCGGTTGTTGCGTCAACGTTCGTTTCGCATAGAAGGCTGCCAGCTTGTTTCGCAGGCCGTCGTCGGTATCGGACTCTTCGAAGGGAATCTCATACTTCGTCAACGAAGCGATGACTCGGTCACGCGGAAACATGGTACTGCCGGCGACCACGGTAGCAGGCGCGACTGCGTTCACGCGGACGAGAGGTGCCATTTCAATTGCCAGCTCGCGGACCAGATGATTGGCCGCTGCTTTGGACGTGTCATAGGCAACCGAACCCTTTTTTCCGACGACGCCGTTAACACTGGTCGTCAGGACAACGGAAGCTTGCAACCCTTGTGAGAGCAACATGTCCCGAACTTCATCGACGACGTTGTAGCTGCCTCGAACATTAACGTCGAAGGTGAATTTCCATTGGTCATCGCTCAGCGATCCGTCTCGTTCCGGTGCAACGAACACACCGGCCGTAACGATGACTCGGTCAAGTCCACCATAGGCCAGCAGTGTATCCTGAATCAGGCCGCGAATGGATTCGCGGTCGGTGATGTCTACGGGCAATCCAATCGCCGGCCCGCAGCCGGAAATACCACTGCCGGCGACACCAATACCAACGCCAAAGATCTCCGTCAGTTCGCTCGCTGTTTGGTTTGCCGCGTCTGCTGAAAGGTCGGCACAAACGACGTGAGCACCTTCTTTGGCGATCCGGTGAGCGACCTCTTTACCGATTCCATTCCCAGCTCCGATGACCAAGACGATATCGCGCGACATCTCTTTCTCTGGAGGCTTTCGTTTTAGTTTTGCTTCTTCTAGCAACCAATATTCGATGTCAAACGCTTCCTGTTTTGGCAAAGCGATATACTTGCCGATCGCTTCGGCGCCTCGCATGACTTCGACGGCACAGTTGTAGAATTCGGCGGTTACTCGGGATTCGCTTTTGTCCTTTCCCCAGGAAACCATACCAATGCCGGGGATCAAGATAACCGTTGGATTCGGGTCACGCATGGCCGGTGAGTTGTCATGTTTGCACTCGTTGTAATAAGCTTCGTAATCTTCGCGGTACTTTTTCAAACCAACAGACAGCAATGTTTTAAGCGACTCCAGTCCATGCGGATCGGCCTCAGTCGTTTGCTCAGCATTCCAATTGACATAGAGCGGTTTGATTTTCGTTCGCAGGAAATGGTCGGGACAGCTTGTGCCCAACTCAGCGAGTCGTTCCGCATCGTTCGAATTGACGAACCGCATAATCGAATCACGAGTCTCGACCGTGCCGACGAATTTATTCATCTGCGAGACTTGACCACGCAGCCAAGGCAAAAGCTCGACAAGAATTGCGTCGCGCTTTTCCTGTCCCAGCGTTTGGTATTTCTGTCCCCCAAACGTCATCTCACCCTGGTTCTTGGATTCGATGTATTCAGCGGCTTGATTAATCAACTTCAACGTCAGTTCGTAGCATTCCTTGTCGTCATCTGCCCAGTTAATGAGTCCGTGTTGACCCATCACCAATCCTTTGAGGCCTGGATTGGCGTCCACTTCTTGCTTCATCATCAAGCCCAATTCAAAGCCAGGGCGAAGCCACGGAACCCAACCGATCTCGTCACTAAAAATCTCAGCCGTTAGTTCTTGACTGCGATCGCATGCTGCAATGGCAATCACGCTGTTTGGGTGCATATGATCAACGTGCCGTGCCGGCAAAAATCCGTGCAGCGGCGTGTCAATGGAACTGGCACGCGGGTTTAGATTAAATGTGCAGTGCGGAAAACAACTGACCATGTTGTCTTCGGCCGGCGTCTTGGGGCCTTTGTCGGGAGCCATTTCATACATCGGAATCAGACCGAGTAATTTATCCATGTACAGGGACGCAAAATTTGCCAGTTTCGCTGTTCGCAGATCGCCTCCTGAACCTTTAACCCAAAGGACATCCGTTTGATCACCGGTCAACGGATCAACTTCCAACACTTTCGATGAAGTGTTGCCGCCCCCCGTGTTTGTGATTCGCTGATCAGCACCGAGGCAATTTGAGCGATAGACGAGTCGCTCCGCCGGGCTTAGATTTGCCGCCGTGGAGTCGTCCCAGTGATAGTCGACATGGGTCAGTTTTTCGTTGGTAATTATGGACATCAACTTCCTACGGAGTAAGGGTCGTTGGACGACGGACTTAAGTGGTCAAGATAGGTTTTCGCAGCATGGCCTTTCGCCTACTTTATCCGCAGATTGGCTTCAGCCAAGCGTTCGGCTGCTGTCAATTTGCGACACGATTTATGTGGAAATCGTTAAGGAAATCCCGTTTGTGTTCTGATTTGTGTTGTCGTGTTTGACATCCGCATTCTGTAGTCGTGGCTCGACGCCGATCGGCAAAAAACTGGCTGGCAAAAAGTTAGCGGAACTCCCACCGATAGAGCGATTTGTCTTCACTCGAAAAAAGTTCCGCGGCAGAGATGACGATTTTCCCTTTGCCTCTCGACGGGTCGATTCGAATCGCGGTCAAAGGATTTTTCGAATCAAAAGTCACTGAGAACGTGTTTTGTTTACCGTCATGAACGACATCAAACTCGATGTCTCGGCCAAGTTGAAACTTGGGTTTTGAGAGTTTGTGGGCCCAGAAAAGTTTCCCAAACCCATCTGAATCTGAGCTGAACGTCAGCTTCAGGGTGTGTTTTCCTGCCGGCAGCGGTCGCTCAAAATCGTACGTCAGATAGGGATCACCGCCGGTACTATTTACGATCAGTTTTCCGTCGCCGGGTTGAAGGCTGCCTGTTCCTCCTGAGTTCCAACCAAAGACTTGTTTTCCAGCCTTCGCCACGGCTTGGGGTTTTCCCTTCAGTTCGGCTTTGCCTTCGTTGGCCAAGTTGTATTTGGAAGGATCAAAGTTTGGATTGACAGTTGGAACCACGGCTTTGGTTCGACGTAAAAAGCCAGAGATTTTTGCATCCAGCTTGTTAACCAAATCAGGTTTTTCGTTGGCAAGATTATTTGTTTCACCAATGTCGTCGGCAAGGTTAAACAACTTCCAACGATGATCGCCATTCTGACCTTCATGAAAAAGGCGGATCAATTTCCAATCGCCGGAATGAACGCTGACCGCAGGGGGCAACCAATCTGGAATGGTGGGGCTATGCGGAAAGAATGTAAAGATGGCATCTCGTTTAAGCGACTTTCCTTTCAACGCAGGAACAATGCTGATCCCGTCAAACGACTGATTGGCTTGCGGCTTCAGGTCGATCATTTCCAAAATGGTCGGGTAGATATCGGCCGTTTGGATGACTTCGTCACTGCGAGAATTGGTCGCGGTATGGTTTGGCCAGACGATCGAGAACGGCGTGCGGATGCCACCTTCATACATCGTCGCTTTGCCACCTTTCAGGGGCGTGTTACTCGTTGGTGTGGTGCCATCAACCCAGTTGTACATGTTTCCGCCATTGTCCGAAGCGAAAATGATGATGGTGTCTTCCGCGATTCCAAGCCGGTCAATCGTATCCAGCAATGTTCCGACCGCATCGTCCATGCTTTCGATCATTGCAGCGTAAGTCGGGCAGCGTTGCGGTGATTTTGGATCGACTTGTTTGCGGTACTTGTTGATCAGTTCTTTTTTTGCGTCGAAGGGCGCGTGAACGCTGAACATCCAGTAGTTCAAGAAAAAGGGTTTGTCCCTGTTGGCTTCCATGAACGCAACTGCTTCTTGGGCCATGCGGTCTTCGATGTGTTCGTTGGGTGTCTGAGGATCGAAGTCCAGATAGCTCCAGGGGGCCACGAATCCGCCGGCTGGTCCAGGCCCGTGATGATGGGGCAGGTCGACATCAAATCCGTTTTCAAGGGGAGAGTAGGGCTCGATTCCAAGGTGCCATTTACCAAAATGCCCCGTTTGATAACCAGCAGCCTTAAGTGCTTCGCCAAGCGTAAAGTACTTTGGGTCCAGGCGAGTGACGGTATTGACGGGAACCGACTTGGCGGTCGGCGAAGCCTGTTTCCCCGGTCTTGCTTTCAGTTGAACGGTACCCAGATGACCATTGGGCGCCGTAAAGCCAGTTCTCGCCGGGCTGAGTCCAGTCAAAATGGCGCTGCGAGTCGGCGAGCAGAGCGGACTGTCGGCGTACGCACGGCGAAACGTCATACCCCGCTTGCTCAACCGTTCAATGTTGGGCGTTTGGTAGTAGCTGGTATTGCCGTAGAGCGTCGTGTCGCTCCAACCCAGGTCATCGGCAAGGATCAAAACGATATTAGGTTGGCGTTGAACTTCTGGAACCCCATTATTCGCGAATATCGACGAACAAGAGATGGCGACCAGGAAGAATGTGATTGTGTTTGAGGTGTTCATCGATCGTTGTCGCGTATGAAATTCGAAGTGGATTGCTTTTTGAAGTCAAACCCATTGCCAGGTTTGCAATCAGAAACTAATCGCCTGATCACGAGTATCTCTGGCCCATTGTTTGAGTCCCGACATCAAACGCAAACGATGTTTTTGATGCTCACTCGATCGTGCAAGATTCTTCATTTCGTCAGGGTCGTTTGCCAAATCATAAAGCTCGAGTTTCGGCACGTTGCCACTTAGCTCTTGCGGATCCATCTCCTGAAGCACACGGTACGCCTCAGGAAACTCTTTCTGCGTGCGAATGGTTTCGGCGTAAGTCCGGTTGCCCCAAACTTTAAACTGACGCGAGTCTGCGTTGACCTGTCGCCAACGTTTTTGGACGTTGGTTCGATAGATTAGCTTCCAGCGACCATCAAAGATGGAACGCTCTTGAATTCCATCGTTGGGCAGTGGGCCGCGATTTGAGATTTCTGCGAATACAAATTGAGTGACGTCAGGGTTCTTCTTTTGTGAAAGGATTGGCTCGAGTGATTTACCGTTGATGTTGTACGGCAATTGGCCTGCCACGGCAGAATCTGGAACGGTCAATTTCGCGCCATCTGCATCGCTGACGAGATCAAGTAAAGTTGGCAGGATGTCCAACTCGGTGACCAGTTCATTCGATGTTGCTGGCTTAATGCCTGGCCCACAAACGATCACTGGGACTCGCAGTCCCAAATCGTAAAGCGTCATTTTGCCATGCGGAAACGTTGGGCCATGATCGGAGACGTAGATGATGATGGTATCGTCCAGTTGCTTCGTAGCGCGAAGCTGTTGCATCGTTCGACCAACGACTTCATCCACTTTTTCAATGCCGGCAAGGTATTCCGCCCAGTCCTGGCGTACCAGTGGTGTATCTGGCAAATAAGAAGGCAGCTGTACGCTCTCTGGATCAACACGTATCGACTGTTTGTCACTATTGGGATAAGGTCGATGCGAATAAGGCATGTTCACCAAAAGAAACCAAGGTTGTTCATTGGTGACGCCTGTTTTCAGAAAACGATCGACTTCCAACGGCGACTCGCCCAGAAACTCATCGTAGGGAAATTTTGTATTGGGCAACACGTGGAGCTTGTGAGTGACGCCCTGATAATAGCCATTGGCTGCAAGAATCTCTGGCAGCGTCAGATAGATGTCGCGAACGCGATTGGTTTGGGCCAGCTTCAGTGCCTTCTGCGCTTTAGTGACTTGGGAAGCCGGCATATGAAAGTTATGAGTGTTGTTCAGAATCCCATTGGTGTGCGAATGCAATCCCGTGTACATCGCTGCTTTTGAAGCCGAACAAACGGGGTACACCACAAAAGCGTTTTTGAAATAAACTCCCTGCTCTGCCAAGGCATCGATATGAGGTGTCTGTAGTCCCTCGGTTCCAAGTCGACCAAGATGAGCGCCCTGATCTTCGGCGAGAAACAGCAGAATGTTGGGGAATCTCTTCTTCGCTTGTTCGCCGTTTTTCGCTGCTGCGTTATCTTCAACTTTCTCGGGTTCGGATGACGGCAATCGATAAATCGAAATCGACTCAATCTGCATCACGCCTTGATTGGCGTGTTCGTCGTACTTTGCAAACGGATCAAATCGAAGCTGTCCAATTTTGGAGTTCGCCGGGAACCGGAAAAGGTAACTGTTGATCTGTTCGGTTGGTTTAAGCTGGCGGGCTTGTTGTTGCGTTGGGTTAAATCCGCCACTTTCCGAAGCCCAGTAAAGTTGACAGTCAGCACCTTTGTCTGGGAATGCCCTAATCTCAAGTACGAGGTCACCGCGAAGCTCATTGGCGAGTCGTAGGGCAAACTGTGGGTCCGGACCAGCGGCGGTCAAGTACGTTTTTCCGTCACGAGTCGCAACGTTTACATTGTTGCGCAAGTTCCACTGAGCTAACGCTTCCTTTTGTGAGAAATCCCAGTGAGCGATCTTTTTTGCATTCTCAAGTTCGACTTGGTCCGGGTTCATCGAGTTATCTTTGGGCTTCGCTGTTTTCAAGGCGACGGTGGCTTGGCGTAAACCGCTTTGTGCCGTGAAACGATACGCGCCCGAATCAACCGACAGGATTGCCAGGTTGTCTTCCGACTTGAGGAGACTGACGTGCGGGTGCCCATCCAAAGATTGGCCACTTTCTCTAATGCTGGCCACATTCGAAATAGGCAGAAAGACTTTGGCTTGCGTGTTGGCTGGGATCACGACGCTCAATTCAAACTGGTCGCCTGCAAGACGCCACTCGCTGTTGATGGTTCCCCGGATCGAATCGTACGATGCTTTCACCCAATCGATTGGCTGATGCATTTGATTGCTGTTTGGACGAGGCGGGTGCGGACGAATGATGATGGTTTCATAGGCGACTCCCTCGGAATCGATTCCCGCCAGCGTCCGAAACATCCATTCGCAAACGGCACCGAACGCGTAGTGAGAGAACGAGTTCATCGCAGCGTTGTGACGACCAAAGCCATCTTCTTTGGTGAAGCTATCCCAGCGTTCCCAGATCGAAGTCGCACCTTGATCGATTTCATAACCCCATGATGGAAACTCATGACTTTGCAGCAAGAACACGGCCAAGTCGTTTTGCCCTGAGGCTGTCAATGCGGGCAACAACGGCCTCGTGCCCAAGAACCCGGTTGCCATGTGGTTGCCGTTTTCGTGGAGCATCTTGGCGAGATGTCGACCTGTCCCGGCGCGTTGTTCTATCGGGACCAAATCCGCAAACAGAGCCAAGGCTTGTGCCGTTTGGGTTGAAACGTTGATGCTCCCATCAGGCTTTACATATTTTGCGATGAACGCAGCTTTGGTTCGTGAAAGTTGTTCACGATACTGCGTCGCTTGTTCGGAACGCCCTGTTGCTTCGGCCATCTCGGCCATCATTCGGGTAGTGATCGCATAATAAACGGTGTCGATATAATCGAGCGGAGTGGTTTCACCTTGTGACAACCAGTCTCCCCATCCATTACCGTGAGCAATGCCAAGATCATTGACGCTGGTACTGTTTCTCCAATCCATGAACTTGGTCATCGGTTCCCAACAGCGGTCGATCATTCGAGTATCACCGTAGGCTTGCCAGATGGTCCACGGGCAGATAACACCTGCGTCGGACCACGCGGAACCAAAATCCCAACCATGCTGAAATGGAAAGGGTGCGTAACCGGGAAACGCACCGCTGGGCCGTTGAGACTCCATCAGCTCGCGATTCCACTTGGTGAAAAATGCACCGACGTCTGCGTTGTAGGCCGCCGTAGCAACGTACGCTTGGGCATCGCCGGTCCATCCCATCCGCTCATCACGTTGAGGGCAATCCGTCGGGAGGTCGATAAAGTTCGCTCGTTGTGTCCAGACAACGTTCTTGAACAGCTGGTTGACCATCGGATCAGAACATTCAAACGAGCTGGTCATTCTGGTTTCAGAATGAATGACGAGACCGGTCAACGTCTCATTGGTCGGTTTCTCGGTCAGTCCTTCAATTTCTACGAACTGAAATCCATGAAACGTAAATTGAGGTGTGTAAGTTTCACCTTGAGGGTCACCTTTGCAAATGTAGTAATCCATTGCCCGGGCTTTGCGCAAATTTTCGGTCATCATTCGGCCGTCCGGGTGCAGCATCTCTGCATATCGGATGGTTAGTTGCTGGCCCGGTTTACCCTGCAAATTCAATCGAATGTTACCAGCAAAGTTCTGGCCCAAATCAAAAATGAACTTGCCATTGCGTTCTGTGATACTCTTGGGAGCAAGCTCTTCTGTAACGACGACCGGATTCCCTGGGAATGATTCGAGCCGCGGGCGTTGAAATCCCAAGTCGACCGGTTTTGGTTTGATCTTTGGGCCTTGGCCTGGCTCCGGATTTTCAAACTCGTAAAAGTTGGCTTGCTGAGGACCGGCGTCGCGAGCAAGTATGGCCGGACTCCAAAGAGCGTCGTCAAAACCGGGCTTTGACCAACCCTTGTGTTCCATGCGTGCATCATAAAACTCACCCATCAACAGGTCCGCTTGTCGAAACGGTCCATCAGCCGAGTACTTCCAGCTCTCATCAGTCACAACCGTCTGTTTGGTTCCATCTTCAAATTCAATTTCCAGCTGTGCCATTAACGACGGAGTTTTACCGTACGTGTAGCGACCGATTTTCTCGGTTCCAATGCCGACCAAAAGTCCAAAGCCGACGTAACCGCTGTACCAACCATCGGCAACGGTCGCTCCAATCACATTCTCGCCCGTTCGAACCAATTCAGTGACGTCGTAGGTGTTGTAATAGGCGCGCTGTCGATAGTCAGTCCACCCGGGCGCAAAATAGTGATCGCTGACGGCCTGGCCATTCAGTTCCAGTTGGTAGATGCCCAATGCCGTTGCATACACGGTGGCTCGTTGGATCTTCTTGGTCGGCACGAACTGTTTTCGATAATGAATTGCAGGCGGCAGAAAATGCGACTCTCGATCCTTGAAAATTGGTGATGTATCTGGATAGCTGATGTAGCTGGCCTGCCAATCGGATTCGTCCAAGAGTCCCATCGTCCAAATGGCGGCGGGACTCCAAGCGGAAGCTTGATTGTTCTGGTTCCAGGATTTGACTTTCCAGTAGCAACGTTCGCCAGAATTTAACGGGCGGCCTTGATATTCAAAATGCAATGTCTGGTTGGAATCCACTTTTCCAGAGTCCCACACGTCTCCTTGATCGGCTTCCAGTTTTTCAACTGAAGAAGCGACAATGATTCGGTAAGCCGATTGCTTCTGGCCACGAAGTTCTGATTTGACTTGCCAACACAAGCGAGGTTTGGCTTCATCAATGCCGTGCGGTGACTGACGATATTCGCATCTCAATTGTTCACAACGCAGATCAGCCAAAGCGTTGTTCGTTGTCAACCAATGTGCGCAAATCGAAACAACGAAAACCATGGTTGCGATTAAGCGACGGTCGGCGAAAAAACGTGACATGGAGACTCATTGAAAAAAATGGAGTGACGTCTGGATGACACGCGTCATGCAGACTTGGTGTCGTTGGCGGCCAGCCAAGGCGTGCCGAAAGCGAACCAGGCGATGGTCCCGGCGAGCATGATCCACTTCATGGTGTCCAAGCTCACGACATTGAAGAAGTAAAGCAGGCTTGGCGCAAGCGCGACGACCAAGGCAATCAGGGCAACGGTTTTTAAGATGGACGGGGACATGCTGTTCTCAACTCTTTTGTTCGACAGTTTTGTTTTGGGCTATCATGCTTGTCACCAGGTACATTGCTCCACAGGCAACCCAGCAAGGAACCACCGCGTAGGCAGCAAACAGGCCCTGGGCGAAGATCAAGTACAGGCCCACAGAAACCGGCAATAGCCAGGAAACCAGAACTGGCCAGCTGACAAATGAGCCCGTCTGATGGGCGTGCTCCTCGGTCATTCCAAATCGATTCATCAACCAGAAGTCGACGGCGATGACGGCGCCCATCGGGCCTAGTACCGTTCCGTACGTGCCAACGAATCCGAGCAACTTTGCGGAAAGGTTGGGAAACGCGCCGGCGATGGTCGCGACGGCTCCTGCAACAATCGTCATCCACCATCGTGAGGAACCAGGGAACATGCCTTGGAATGCCAGCCCAGCTCGATAGATCGTTGGATTTGCGGTCGTCCAACCAGCGATCACCACGCAGAAAATGCCAGTCCATCCGATCGCATCCCAGGCAAGTGCTCCGGGATTCGCTGAATGGTCTTGCGACAACTTGATCTGCGCCGCAAGCATCAACGCCGCAGCGATCCAAGCCATGTAGTGACCAAGAAACATACCAATCGATGGTGCCCATCCGGCACTCGGGCTTTTGGCAAAACGGAAAATGGAAAGGTCAGCCATGCCAAAATGCATCGCTCCATTGCAGAGCCAGGCAAAGACAACGATCTGCCAAAAACCAAACTGACTCTTACCTTCTTCTTTTTGTACAAATTCAATTGCCTCGGACCAAAATTTTCCTTCGGACAACGATCCCCAATCCGTCACTCCCATGCGAGCCAGCGAAACCAAACCGCAAGCGGCAAAGATTCCGATCATCCATGGTGCTGCCACGTTTGAGAACCGCGCGACCGTCGAATAACCATGGGCGGCGACGAAAGCGATCAGCGTTCCGACCAGGACGACCAGGATCGTAAATGACGGAGCGCCCAATCCAAAAGTTGCTTCGGGAACGGCGTACTCAATGTCAAACGGGATACCGACTGCACTGGCGGAAACCGTGATCATCGCGCCGGCGAGAAAACAGAACAGCACGCCATTGACGAGGTTGTAAAATTTTACAAGTCCGCCACCAGCAATTCGCTCAAGCTGATAGTACAGCGTCAAGCGTTTTGACATGGCAATTGGCACGACCAGGAAACGCCACGTCAACACGGCAAGAATGTTTCCCAACAATAAACCGAGCAGCAAGTTTTGAAGACTCGCACCGGCCGCCAGGAACAGCGGCCCGATCATGAACTCCGTTCCGGCAGCATGTTCTCCCGCGTACATGCCCCAGAATTTTCCTTGCCCCAACAGGGCGCTATCTGGAACCGGTTCGCGTTCGAATTCGCCGGAAGGGTTTTCCTTGTCTTCGGTCATATTGTTCTTGTTGGTTGGTTAGTTGATGA
Organism: Planctomycetota bacterium; assembly: GCA_038534355.1. Lineage (GTDB taxonomy): Bacteria > Planctomycetota > Planctomycetia > Pirellulales > Pirellulaceae > Mariniblastus. The sequence continues at coordinate 132,794 of JBCAWX010000013.1, read as the reverse complement.
TCTGCCAGACGAAACTTGGTCATCTACCGAGTCAGATTCAACGGTTTTGATTCGCGTTCCAGTTGCACATTGCGTTCATAGTTTCGGACCGCCTGCAGCCAGTCGATTCCCACAGGAACGTCTGATTTCAAGCAGTAGTAATCCCAAACGGCACCAAACGGCATCGATTTGAACTCTTCCATCAACGCCAGACGCCCGGTCAAGTCGCCTTCAAGTTCCAGCTGTTTCAATTGCTCAGTCGGTTCCAAGAGTGCTGTCAGCAATGCTTTCACCATGTTCCGCGTGCCGATAACCCACGCTGCAACCCGATTGATGCTGGCGTCAAAAAAGTCCAATCCGATGTGAACGCGTTGCAGGTAGTTGCCACGTATGATCTCTTGCGCGATCGCCAATAACTCATCTGAAAACGTAACGACATGGTCGCTGTCCCAACGGACTCCTCGACTGACGTGCAGCAGGATTTCGGGCAAGTACATCATCACTGATGAGATTTTGTCCGAGATGACTTCGGTTGGATGAAAGTGGCCCGCATCAAGACAAAGCAGTTTCTTTCGCGAGATTGCATATCCCAGATAAAACTCGTGTGAACCGACAACGTAACTTTCCGAGCCAATGCCAAACAATTTGCATTCGACCGCATCCAACAGATGATCTGTATGGAATTGCGAATCAAAAATCTTGTCCAGTGATTCGGCCAAACGGTGTCGAGGAGCCTTTCGGTCAGCGGGCAGATCCTTGTAGCCATCGGGAACCCAAACATTGTTGACACATGGAGATCCAAGTGCCTTTCCAATTGCGGCTCCAATTTCTCGACAGGCGATACCGTGTTCAATCCAAAAGTTGCGAATGCCTGAATCGGTATGCGACAACGTGAACCCGTCGTTCGCTTTTTCATGAGCAAAGAACGAAGGATTAAAATCGAGCCCAATCTGATTAGCTCGCGCCCAGTCGATCCAACCCTGGAAATGCTCGGTGCCAATTTCATTCCGATCGACGGCGACAGGAAACTCACCATAAATGGCATGCAGATTCAAACGGTGGTTGCCCGGAATCAAAGAGTAGGCCAACTCGAGATCCAAACGCAGCTCACCGACGCTTCGTGCTTTGCCTGGGTGGTTGCCAGTGACTGCCAATCCAGAGCCCAATTCGGAGTCGTCATGTTCGAATCCGCCAACGTCGTCTCCTTGCCAACAGTGGACGGAAACCGGGATCGACGCGAGTATCTCAAGCGCCGAAGAAACGTCGACGCCTGCCGCCGCGTAACGCTCGGTGGCAAGACGAAAAGCGGATTCAATTGCCGCCGATTCAACGGTTGAATTGGAGGATTCCGTCATGAATTTTTCCCAAAGGACAACAATTGTGATGCAAACGCGAACGATTTTCGTTGTCGAGAACCGGCAAGCCAAAAATGACGATGGGCTCTGACTCGCGCATTAACTCGCACCTAAAAAGATATGGTAACGCCATCGCTTGAAACGCCATGAATGAACGATTGCCGTTTTGCGACAGCGACAGAGTTTGTTTTGAGTTTCCGTGCTCCGCGAGTCGAACCCTCAGCAATGGAAAAGGATCGGTTCGCTTGTGATTTAGTTGTTTCCATCCTGTTTCGATGTTGAAGTGACTCTTTTGAGCGGAATCGAGTTGCGAAAAACAGTGTTGCCGATGATCGGTTTGGCGAACTCGATCGTTTCTTGTTCGCCGTCCGTGTTGAGTGCCTTGTAGATACGCCAGGAAAATTTTGGCTTCAGGTTTTCGTCGACGAGCCCGAAACGCGCTTGCTCTACGGCAGGTGTATCTTTGTAGGCGTGATAATGAAATGCTTCGACGGTTGGCAGCTGACGCATTCGCAAGAACATGTAAACGATACCTGCCGTTTGAACACGCTGGTCTTCGTCGGACATTGTCGGCGAGCTACAGCCTTGCTCCGAAAGCAGGATTGCCCGTTGATGTTCCCCTTCAAAACGAATACGCCGTTGATTTAAATAAGCTGGAAGGACTTCGATATTTTTCGAAGTGATCAACGGCGTATCAAAATCAAATGTCACCTGTCGATCATTCCACGTTCGTGGCTCGCGTAGATTCTGCGGGTAGGGATGGTAGGCGACACCCCATTCAAAGTCGCCTTCGACGTTCGAAGCGCGTGCAAACAAATCGATCAAATCACGAACTCGATAAACGTGTTTTCCTTTGGAAATTTTTGTCCAGTGATGGGTCAGTGAAACAAAAGCACGTGAATGGGGATTAAAACGACGCGTCACTTGGTGGACCAGTCGAGTGGATCGCATAAACGTTTCGAAGTATCGTTCGATCGGTTGCGCGCCCATGTTGGTCCAAGCGCCCGACTGATCAATCTCGTTGTGCATGATCCAGTTAGTAACACGTCCGGCGTTCGGACCCTCTCGACTGAATCTTTCGGCAAGGTGAGTCAGAATCGCGCGGTACATGTTGGCTGATTCCGCGGACGTCAGATTTGGCATCGCAAACTTGCCATCGCTCTCGGCTTCTGGATGAATCAGCAGATGTTTGGCACCGTTCCGTCGTTGATTGCTGATCAAGAGGATCATGCTGACGACAATGTTTTCTGCACGCAGCCGAGCCAACTGGCCGTCATATCGCCGAAGTACGTTCTCATTGACGTAGTACTTTCGGCCTTCAAACTCCCATTCTTGAAAACCTATCCGTGGCGTACGCTGGATAAGTCCATTAAGGACAATGTTGATCGTGACATGCGAAAGCCCCAGATCATAAATCGGATGATCTGCCTTGGCGGAATTGCTTGGAATTCCCCCAAGTCCTTTTCGATCCTTTCCTTTGAGCGGTTCCAGTTCCCGTTGCAGTCCCGGTTCCCATTCTTGCGCGTAGGTCGCTGGCGTAAGCGGGGTGATCGATTGATTCTGTTGTTGGACCAAAACGAATCGACAATGCGCCAAGTCTGCCCCGGTGGGTGAACGTCGCGTGATCGTAACTTTGCAGGTGTGTTCTTCCTTGAAAAACTTGGTGTCGAGAAGTTGGGTTTTGGTGATGGCTCGCTGACTGGGTATGTGGGGCGGTAAAACTGCAATCACCAACTCGTTTGCCCGCGTGCGGTCATCGTTGAGTTTTACGGTGATCGAGATCGTCTCTTTGCCGATGGTTAGATTTTCAAAACGCGCTGCAAACTTTCGATCAAGATAGCTTTGATAGTCGGACGCAAACGTTTGCTTGAAGGATGCTGGTTCCGGTTTTTGAGCGTTCAGTTTCGCTGACAAATGAAAGGCAACCATGAAAAGGAGAGCCATCCACACGAACCCAGTACCAACGAATCCTGGTCGCGTTTTTTTGAAAGCTGTCATGTTACGAAGTCGTGAATTCATTGAGCGGTGCGGAATCGGTAGAAGTAAGCACCATCATTGATGGCTCCCGCGGCACGGTTACCCAGCTTGATCCAACCAGCGTCAGAGAGCAGGTAATACGTCGTCGACGGTTTTAGATTGGGAAGCTGGAACTTCAACGTGTTTTGTCCATTGGCCGGATGCGTTTCATCCGGATCGATCTGCCAAACCGGTTCGTCGGGAGCATCGACGGCGTACAGTCGAAGCGTTTTGTTGCGCGTGTTTTGAAAACTGATGTTTCCCTTAAAACGAAACTCAAGGGTCGTGTCCGTGGGAACGTTCAGCTGCGAAACTGCTGGAGAAACGGATTCCAGGGGCATCAACATTTGCAATCGATGAAGCCCCCAACCCTGATGGTCATCTCGCAGAGCTTTTCGCCAAATTAATGACATTGGAGTTTCCTGATTCGCAAATTTGTACCAACGATCGTTTAGTCGTTGGAGATGCACGGGATGACTCGACGCGAGGTTGTTTGTTTCGCAGGGATCGTTGGCAAGGTCGTATAGTCGCCACGGGCTATCGTTGATGGAGATGATCTTCCAATCATCGATCAGCAGCCCTTTGGTTGTATCTTCAAAACCCCAGAAAACTTCGTTGCGAATTTGCAGCTTGGGCAGATCTGGATTCTCCAGTAATGGCAACATCGATCGACCATAAAGTGGTTTGAGTGGCCGGTCACCATCAGTTGCCGGATACTCTTGATCGATGATTTCCATCAATGTCGGATAGAGATCAGAAACGTGGACGCGTTGTTTACGCAGTGAACCAGGTTTCAGCGACTTTTTCACAGGCCAGTGAATAATCAGCGGCGACGATACGCCGCCTCGGTAGGCTGAAGTCTTGTACCACGAGAATGGCGTATTCATTAAACGTGCCCAGCCAGTCGCGCAAGCCGGGCGCGGGCCTAGTTTGCTCCAAGGGACTTCGTTCGCGTATTGGTGGATCGAGCCGTGACTGTAATTACCGCCGTTGTCCGAAAAGAAGATCACAAGCGTGTTGTCTAACGTATCGGTCGACTCCAGGTGCTTCAGAATGCGCCCAATGTTTTGGTCCATGCGATCGACCATGCCGGCGTAAGCGCAAAAGCGTTTGCTTTCAAGTCTTTGAACCGATTCAGGCAATTCGTCCCAAACACAGACCTCGGCCTCCGGTTGATTCGAACGATACCGATCGTCAATCAAGTTCATGTCTCGCATGCGAGCCATACGTTTGATTCGCAGTTTGTCCCAGCCTTCGTCAAAGCGCGCATAGTACTTTTCAACGTTCTCCCGAGGCGCATGAAGTGGACCGTGAGGTGCGTTAAAAGCAACGTAAGCGAAGAAGGGTTGATTGTCTGCCAACGCAGTATCAATCTGAGCGATGGTGTGGTCGGCAAATGCATCGGAACAGTACCAATCGCCAGCAACCGGCTTGGGTGGTTCGCGATCCGTTTGAATGGCCAACGTTCGGTTGTCGGAATATGTACCGAGCCAACCGTTGATCTCACCTTTCAGGAATCCGTAAAACGCATCAAAGCCAGCGTCGAGCGGATTCTTGGGTTGGTGCCACTTCCCTGAAATGGACGTGCGATAACCAGCCTTCTGAAACAGTCTCGCGATCGGAAGCGAGTTCCGATAATCGTTGGATTGCGAATGTTCGTGTCCCGTCAAAAGACTCGTTCGAGTAACGACACACATTGGATTGACATAGAAGTTGGTAAAACGAATTCCTGAGTTGGCTAAACGATCAATCGAAGGTGTATCGATCTCGCCGCCAAAGCATCCGGCGTCCGAATATCCCATGTCGTCGGCAACGATCATCAAGACGTTGGGCTGCTTGGCGGATTGTTGGCCGAACAATGGCTCGCTTAGCAGACCCAAGTTCAGGATGAACAAAACAAGAGCAATCTTAAGCGAGGCGCTCATAGCTTTGTTCCTCCAAATTTTTCGCGGTAGTCACCTGGCGTTGTGTCCACTTCGCGTCGAAAAACTTTACAGAGGTTAGACAGTGAGCTGAACCCAGCTGCATAGGCAACGTATTTGATCGGCACCTGCGTGTCTCGCAACATCCGCTTGGCGCGCTGAATCCGACAGTTGACTAATTCTTGAAGGATGGTTCTGCCTAGTTTGTCGCGAAACCTGCGTTCGAGTGTTCTGCGGTTGACGCCAATTTGTTTTGCAATCTTGTCAATGGATACGCGTTGGTGGCTGTGATTCCAAATCATGTGTTGAGCCCGTCGGATCGTGTCATCGGACGCCTCGCTGGGTTGAGTTGAAGCGAGTTCTTGATTCAGGATCGGCGAGAGCGACTCGTCGCTGTCAAACATGCTGGCGACAACTTTCATGGCACAGGCTGTGAGCTGAAGCGCGTCTATCTCTCGGGAACGCATCGCCAGCTCGATCATCTCGTCGTAGATCCTTTTTGATTCCTCCGGGTGACGCAATTGAATGATTGGGCGATCCACCGAAAGGAGTCCGCGAGAATTCCATTGAAACAACAAGTCCCCTCCCAGCGAGACCCAGTGCTCTTGCCAGCCGGTGTCCTGGCTGGGCCGATACCGGTGCCACTCGTCTGGAAACAGGACCATCAATGATCCTCCACCGACTCGTTGGGTTCCGGCGGCTTCTGACTCAAATTCACCAGAACCCGATTCGATGAAGACAAATTGGAACTCAGGAAGGATTCGGCCGCGGGCCCAGTTAAAGTCGTAAAGCTCTGGATGTTGTTGCCGTGGATAATCGGCGCCGGGCGGAACACAATCCATGCCAACACCGGTGACATACATGCCCAAACGATCAACGATTTGGGTCACCGGAAGGTATGTGAATAGTGAGCTGTCAGTTTGCGTCATTGGCGAAGTCTCGAAATGCCGAATTTCCAATCCTTTCTTCACCGCAAATGCGTCGATTGGGGCCGTCATTCTAACGCAGGAGCCTCCCTGCGCTAGACTTAGCATTTGTCATTTTGCGACACAGTGGTCCGCCTTTGTTTTGGTTTAACGGTGGAGAACCGGCACGTTGTATGTCGCAAAACGGCAAGGCTTAATGGGCTTAGATGCGCTCCTACCAAGCTACACTGGGGTACGGATTGCGACTTTAATTCGGCAAGCTGCGACATTTGAAAGAACATCATGAATAAATTGACCTTACTTTTGCTAGCCACACTCCTTGTTTTGCCGACAGCTGCTCGCGCAGACTTGGTGGTTTCCTGGGAGTTTTCAACCGATGGCAACGCCGAAGGTTGGACAACCAATAACGTCAGTTCGCCTTCTGTAGCGGGAGGATTCTTTTCCGGAACCGCAAGTAGTAACGATCCTCAGTTGAATCAATCCGGGTTAAATCTCGACCCAAATGCAGGCGAATCGTGGACAACGATTGTTTTTTCCGTTCAGGAGATAGACGAAACGCCTGCCAATGTACCGTTCAATCCAGTTGGCATCGTTGTGGCGATCAACGGTGGTGGTGCTGGTGGACTGTTGGTCACATCTGGATTTACATCAAACGATCTTGGTGGTGGATTCTTTGAAGTCACCGCTGACATTAGTGCGTTCGACATGGGAACCATCACCAGCCTCCGCGTCGATCCGATTGGCGGCGCCGCCAGTAACAGTAACTCCGAAACCTCTGGTAACAGCTTTAACGTCGATTACATCCGCGTCAGTGATTCGCTGATCGCAGTGCCCGAGCCAACATCGCTGTCGTTGCTGGGTATGATTGGAGTCGGACTCATGGTGCGGCGGCGCAAAGCCTAAGGCGTCAAAGTCTTCAAGACATTTGCACAATAGACAACAGACGTCAAAGGGCCAAACAACGGCCCTTTTTTCGTCGACTGATTTCGGCCTTAAATGTTCAAGTTGTCATCAAGCTTGTTCCGCTTCAACACGCATCTCCGCAGCAGAAAATTCGACCTTCGATTTTCAGATTCAAACGCTTTCTCAATTGCCAAGTCTTAAATCTTATGTAGCGGACCGGCGCCCAATCGCTACACATGTAGCGGACCGGCGCAAGCCGGCCGGCCCCGTTTGATGATTGGCGAACAACGTTAAGCCAGTTTTGCGCACCAAGGTCCTCGCGCCCAATCGCTACACATGTAGCGGACCGGCGCAAGCCGGCCGGCTCCGTTTGATGATTGGCGAACAACATTTAGCCAGTTTTGCGCACCAATGGCCTCGCGCCCAATCGCTACCATGTAGCGGACCGGCGCAAGCCGTCCGGCCCCGTTTGATGATTGGCGAACAATGTTTAGCCGGTTTTGCGCACCAAGGGCCTCGCGCCCGAATCGCTACCATGTAGCGGACCGGCGCAAGCCGTCCGGCCCCGTTTGATGATTGGCGAACAATGTTTAGCCAGTTTTGCGCACCAAGGGCCTCGCGCCCGAATCGCTACCATGTAGCGGACCGGCGCAAGCCGGCCGGCCCCAAGCAAGGGGATGCAAGAGGGAAGCAAGTACCAAGCAAGAAGGAAGCAAGTGGGCTAAGCCAACGCCCTGACATCATGTTTGCGACCGGTTTCAATACGACTGCAAACTGATGCCGTTGTGGCTTTCATAACAGAGTTGTTGCACTACGCCATTGAATCGCTGTTCGTGTCGCAATCTGACATGAATTATGCGGCTAATTTTGACCTTGCAGTTGCGATAATACCAAGTGAGGTAACCGTGTCCGTCTCGTTCACTTTTTCAGAGAATTAACCATGAAACGTTCTACCCGAACTGCGTTCACTCTTGTCGAGTTGCTTGTAGTCATTGCCATCATTGGGATTCTGATCGGGATGCTATTGCCTGCTGTTCAACAGGTTCGAGAAGCGGCTCGGCGAGTTTCTTGTCTCAATAATTTGCGACAGTTGGGTTTGGCTGGTCACATGTACCACGACTCGTTCGACGGCTTTATGCCTGCGTGTCACAGTAAACAACAAACGCTGATCGGCTATGGTCCTGCTCAAGGCGGTTACATTACTTGGCCTGCCTATCTTCTGCCTTACATCGAGCAAGCCAACTTGGAACGAGAAATCGACTGGGACTATGCAGCCTACGTCAGACATGCTGATGGCCAGCACTCAACACTTTCGGGCGAACATCCGACAAGCCCTGCCGAGCAGGTCAACATATTCGCATCGACCAACGCACCTCCGTTGTTCACGTGTCCCTCAGTTGGCAAGTTGTTCGAGGAGGGAGAGCACAAGGACTACGCAATCAATGTTGGTGGTCAAGTTCCATGGTATCCCATCAATCGTGACGGAGATGGTTTGGGTTTTCTGGAATCCGATGTCCGGATGGGTGATATTACGGACGGAACTTCGAACACGTTCTTGTTCTTGGAGCGTAAAAGGTACAACGGACGTAATCGTGACGACAACACACGGATCAACCCATTCCTGTGGGCGAGCCACCGACACAACGGACAGGTGTTGTATGGCTATAAAGCCAGCAGTCCCAACATCATCGTTACCTTCACGATTGGATCGCACTGGCGAGCACCCGACGCGGATCACCCAGGTGGAATTAACGTGGCCATGTGTGATGGCAGCACTCGTTTTCTAGCTGACACCATCACGTTCGATGTTTACCGAGCAACCTACACACGTTCCGGTGGCGAAGTGAATACGATTCAATCGTTTTGACGTCGCACGCGCAGAGTCGCTTCACTTTTGCAATGTGCGAAGTCAATCAATCGCAAGATCGACTGTCTCGCTTTTCGAAACGGAATCACGTCATGAATCAGTACCACGACAGAAAGTTGTCAGCTCGGCTGCCCGGTAGAATCTTGTTCGGCTTGATGCTTGGTTGTCTCAGCCTCTCAGTCGGTTGCTTTAATTCTGGCCCCTACAAAGTGGTCGAGGTTTCGGGCAAGCTGCTCTACAACGGTCAGCCAATCCCGGGAGTGCGTTTAACGTTGACGCCCGCAGAAGGTCGGCCGAGCATCGCGACGACGAATGCCAATGGTGAGTTTACGCCCTGGTATCGCGATGAAACCGACGGCGTTCAAACCGGAACGTTAGTCGTGAACGTGGAACAGGCAGAAGTCGACGACCTGATGAACGTTCGTGCCAAAGTCGCACCAAATCTTCAGAAGTTGCTTAGTCGATTCGGGCACGGTGGAACAGAAAAATTCACCATCGAAATTTACGAAGCGACTGATGACCTGGTCATCGATCTTGGTGCGGATCAGTAACTAACCAACGCAGCAACGTCAGATTTCTTGCCGATAGAACTGCGTTGCAACGTCGTTCCACGAAAATGCTTTGTATGAAAGCTGGTCGCTTTTAACTAGTCAAAACGATTCGGCGGAGATTATTGACGGCGAGGAAGTCAACATAATAAGATAGTGATGTGTCGCGATTGGGCATTTAAAAGTCCAGCTCGTTCTTATCCATCATTTTCTTTTTCTTGGTTGATCACGATGATTGACTGTCCTCATTGTTTCGAACGGGTAATCCCAACAGATCACGTTCGCCCCATTTGCCAACAGGACGAGCGTAAACAACCGAACCACGGTCTCGTCAAGATAGTGGTGACACCAACAAGCAGATTTGGTGATTCGTGTTGCCTCTGCAACTTTGCCGCTGACCGAAAGAAGAAACTGGTCGCTTGGTCAAGCGCTGAGTACTACCAAGAAAACAAGTTCAGCTTCGTGCGATTTATAGTTGCCCTGTTTTCGATGGTGATTCTGCCGTTTGCTGTGTTTCTTCCACGCGAAGGCGGCATGGCTCGAGGCTATCACAAGGTCAGTTATAAGATTCCGATTTGCTCGGCTTGTCGTCATCGTGACGTTCAAGTCATTGAAACGCTGCCTGATCGTGGCGTGATGATGGTTGCGGTTGCAAAAGAATTTGCTGATGATTTTAATTTGCACAACCAATCGACGACCGCTTAATGCCAATGGTCACTGATTGGAAACGGCGGAAGGCAAAGGATTGTTCGACGTTATGCCAACAGTGCCAGTTCGCTGAAGACGGCATCGACAAGATTCAACTTCTGGTCGAGATTTGAGCTGCTGGTGCCGTTACCATTTTCAAAGTAGTACTCAAAAATCGTCGCCATGTCTTCATTTGGATTGGTTCGACCATAATTCTCGGCAAACTGGGACGAACTCAGATACCACCATTGATTGTCATTCGAACGCGTGTAGGCCGAACTGTTCGGATCCTGGTCGGTCCATCCGCTGAGTGCCATAAAGTCGTTCCAGTATGAACCGAGCGATGAGGCAACTGCGTTCAATTCTGTTTCACTGTCCCAGTTGTGTGCCAGTTCGTGAATCATGACTTGAGCGAATTGGTCATTGTAAAACGAGCTGGTTTCATCCCAATCGGCAAAGTGAATCTCGCGATCGTAGGTGTACGAGTAGACGGGTTGTCCATTTTGGTAATACCAAGACGTTGTGGTCGTCAGATAGTTGATGCCCGCATTGCCATTGAGATGTGCGTACTTGTGAAATTCAAGGTTGTCGTTGTTCAGCGTCTCCTGAATCAACAGGTTGTTGCCGGTTGCATTGTACATATCGCGAAAGGCGGATTTCATGACCACAATTTCAGCGTCGGTCCAATCGCTGGTAACATCGATGAATTCGAGGACGGCGTCGATGGATTCTTGATCTTCAATAATGTCGTTGGCTTGTATCAGGTAGCGGTCGTTGCCCGCACCACCAACGAGTTGATCGGCAGCAGCCTTTTCGCCACCATACAGAGCGTCGTCTCCTTCTTCTCCCAGTAGACGATCAACTCCGAGTCCACCATCGATCTCGTCATTTCCTGCGCGACCGTACAAAAGATCATCGCCAGATTCACCAAAGATATAGTCGACGCCGGTGCCGCCAATGATGGTGTCTTGTCCGTTACCACCCAACAGTGTGTTGGTCCCTTGTTCACCAATGACTTCGTCGTTTCCATCACCTCCATCAAGGTAGTCAGTTCCGGAGAAAGCGAAGACGCGATCATTGCCAGATTCGCCATAGGCAAAGTCATCGCCCGCATCAGACATCATGAAGTCATTGCCGTCGCCACCATAGAGCGTATCGTTGCCGTTATTGCCGCGGACTCGATCATCTCCATCTTCGCCGCGAACAACATCGTCGTCGCCCTGGCCATAAACAAAATCGTTCCCATCACCACCAAAGAGTTCGTCGTTTCCATTGGAGCCTAAAATGAAATCGACCCCTGCGTCTCCATAAAGCGTGTCGTTGTCAAATTCGCCGGCAACATAGTCGTCGCCGTCGCCACCGTGGATCTCGTCGTCGCCCCAAGAGCCATGCAACTGGTCATTGCCATCCTCGCCATAGATCAGGTCGTTGTCATTGCCGCCATTGAGCAAGTCAGCTCCATCGCCACCATAAAGCGTGTCCGCACCGTCGCCCGCGTAAGCCGTGTCTGAGCCCGTTCCCCCCGACAGGTAATCGGCTCCATCACCGCCGACAAACAATGTGTTGATAGATGTCGCGTTGTAGAAACTGTCGTTGCCGCCGTTGGCAAAATACTTGACTTCGACGACATCATTGATCGCATATGATTGTGAGTCACCGCCTTCAATGGAAACCGCGACGTTGCTGCCAGAGTAGGTGACGTCGACTCGGTCCCCCATCGAATCGCTGATGACGGTGACGATGTCGGTGGAGGCATCGTAGAAGATGTTTGCCGCCAAGAGTCGTTTGGCTTCGAGAGATTCATAGCCGTTGTAGATGGCTTGGGGGCAGTTGCGTCTTTTGGGTTGAGTCGTGGTTTGACGCCAGGCGTCGAAGAAAGCGGCGAAAGTCAAGTTCATGGATTAGCTCGTCGAGTTTTCTTTAGGTTTCCGGAGGGAAAGGCTGGTGGGCGTCGCCTTGGGAGATTCCTTGAATTGCTTCCTTAAACCTATGTCAGAAACCGGTGGCAGATTGGGCTTATCTTGCTGCCAGATCGACATTCAACGATGAAGCTTCGTCGTAGTTTGGCAACATGTTGACTTGCAACAACGCACCCTAAACCTCGATGTAACGGCGTAGCTTAATCCTTTGACGGCTTAGACTTGCGTTTCCTTAAGAAAACCACGCAAATGGAAAGGATTCGAGTTCTTCGGGAGCCAACCTGCGCATGATGCCATTTGACAACATTCAACCGAACCAAGGTTTGTATGACCCAGCTTTCGAACATGACAGCTGTGGTGTCGGCTTCGTCGCAAACATCAAGGGGGTTCCGTCGCACCAAATCGTAGCCGATGCGTTACTGTTGCTCGCACGGATGGAGCATCGTGGCGCTTGTGGTTGTGAACCTGAAACGGGCGACGGTGCAGGGATTTTGACCGGTGTGCCCGTTCGAATGGTCCAGCGTTTGGCGAAACAGGTCGGGTTTTCACTCGATCATGCGTTCGTGGGTGTCGGCAATGTGTTTTTACCCAATGACGAATTCGAAGCGGAGAAATGCAAGAATCTGGTTGCCCAAAACGTCAATCGTTTTGGACAACGTTTGCTCGCCTGGCGTGAACTGCCGGTGGACCCTGATCTAGCTGGGATTGGCGTGACCGCGCGACGAAGCATGCCTCGGATCGTTCAACTTTTCGTCGGGTCGGCTGCTCGAAGAGAAGTCTCTCGCGACCCGGATACGCGGCGTCGACTTCAGGATGAATTTGAGCGCAGTCTTTATCTGATTCGCAAGTCATCAACGCATGAGGTCGAACGCAGTGCGCAAATCGCATCGAACACGTTTTACATCTGCTCGTTGTCGTCCAGAACGATTGTTTACAAGGGGATGCTTTCGACAGCCCAATTGCCTCAGTTCTATCCCGACCTGAGGCAGAAGGATTTTGAGAGTCATCTGGCGATGGTTCATTCGCGGTTTTCGACCAATACGCTACCCAGTTGGTCACGTGCCCAGCCGCTTCGATGGTGTGCACATAACGGGGAAATCAATACGCTTCGTGGCAACCGAAATTGGATTACGGCGCGACAAGGGCTGATGCACAGCGATACGTTCGCAGAAACGTTTGAGTATCTGCTGCCAATTATCGAGTCGGAGATGAGTGATTCCGGCGAGTTCGACAACGCCATGGAACTGTTGATGATGAGCGGTCGGCAACTTCCTGAAGTGGTCATGATGATGATCCCGGAAGCGTGGCAGCAACATCAAACGATGGACCAGAAGAAGCGATCCTTCTACGAATACCACTCCTGTTTACAAGAGCCTTGGGATGGGCCAGCATCCATTTCGTTTACCGATGGAACGATGATCGGTGCTGTGTTGGATCGAAACGGCTTGCGGCCCAGTCGTTACTACGTCACTGATGATGACCGCGTCGTGATGGCCAGCGAAGTCGGTGTCCTGGATATCCCGCCCGAACGGGTCGTTCAAAAGGGTCGGTTGGAACCGGGAAAGATGTTTGTCGTTGACTTCTACAACCAACGGATCGTCGCCGACTCGGAACTCAAACATGATCTGGCAAGTCAACATCCTTATGAAGACTGGTTGAAACAGCACCGTTTGTCACTGACAGATTTGCCAACCGTTGAACCGATTGCCAAGTACAGCGACAGTGAACGTCTGGCTCGGCAACGGGCCTTCGGTTACACGTCCGAAACAATTGAGTTTATGCTTGAGCCGCTGATCAAGTCGAAGAAGGATCCGATCCTTTCGATGGGCAACGATGCAGCGTTGGCTTGCATGAGCGACCAGCCCAGGTTGCTCTATGATTACTTTTCCCAGTTGTTTGCGCAAGTGACGAATCCACCCATCGATTCGATTCGCGAAGAGATCGTAATGTCGCTGGCGACTTACATTGGCCCCGAAGGAAATCTGCTCGATACCAAACCCGAACAAGCAGGCAGACTCTTTCTGGACCACCCGATTATTGATGCGGATCAAATGGCGGCGATCCATCAACTCGCTCACCGAGGTTGGAAGTCGAAACGGATTGATATCACGTTTATGCGTGAAGGTGGATTGCCCGCGTTCATGGAGACGTTGGAGCGGATTTGTCGGGAGAGCGAAACGGCAATCGAAGAAGGTTGTTCATTGATTACGCTTTCGGATCGACGGATCGATCAGCAACACGTTCCTGTCAGTGCGTTGCTGGCGGTCAGCACCGTGCATCACCATCTCATCAGCAAACAGCTTCGTACCAAAATTGGAATCGTGATTGAAACCGGCGAAGCTCGCGAAGTCCATCACCATTGTTCGCTCATCGGATTTGGTGCCGATGCGATTCACCCCTACCTTGCAATCGAAACACTCGACCAGTTAAACGTCTCTGATGATGACTTGACACGCTTTGAGCGATATCGAATTGCAGTCGCCAAAGGGATGCTGAAAGTGTTGGCCAAGATGGGAATCTCAACATTGGCCAGTTATAAAGGGGCAAGGATTTTTGAGGCAATCGGGCTAAATGCCGAGGTCATCGAAATGTCGTTTCCGGGAACGGCAAGTCGGATCGCGGGAGTCGGTTTTGAGGTTCTGGCGAAAGAAGCGATCGCGCGACACGAGCTTGGATTCCCCGAATTAAAAACCTCAGAAGATGGGCAGGAAGATCGAGCGATACCAGCTGTCCCATTGGAGAGCTCAGGCAGCGTTCATTGGCGTGCCGGCGGAGAAAAGCATGCTTGGTCGCCGCTGAACATTGCCAGTTTGCAACAGGCGGCACGATCGGGTGACCCGGATGCATATGACAGGTTTTCCAAAGCAATCAATGAACAAACCGCCGCCGAATGTCACCTGCGTGGTCTCCTGAGGTTTCGCTCTCGTTCGTCGATTCCCGTTCAACATGTTGAACCGGCCAGCGAAATTGTGAAACGATTTTGTACTGGAGCGATGAGCTTCGGTTCCATTTCTGCTGAAGCACACGAGTCGCTGGCGATCGCGATGAACCGGATGGGTGGAAAGAGCAATACCGGTGAAGGAGGCGAAGACCCGCAACGATTCTCGCCAGATGAAAACGGTGACTTGCGGCGATCGGCAATCAAACAGGTCGCTTCTGGTCGGTTCGGCGTCACGGCATACTATCTGGCCAACGCTGATGAGATTCAAATCAAAATGGCTCAAGGTGCCAAGCCTGGTGAAGGAGGTGAGTTACCTGGGCACAAAGTGAACGAGACGATTGCGGCGACACGCGGCTCGACGCCGGGCGTCACGCTAATCAGTCCTCCGCCGCATCACGATATTTATTCGATTGAAGACTTGGCCCAGTTAATCTTTGATCTGCGAAATGCTAATCCGTCGGCTCGCATCAGTGTCAAACTGGTTTCCGAAGTTGGCGTAGGAACCATTGCAGCCGGAGTCGCCAAAGCCCACGCCGATAATATCCTGATTTCGGGCGCTGGGGGAGGGACCGGTGCGTCGCCTTTGACCAGCATCAAGCATGCGGGAATGCCTTGGGAGTTGGGCATTGCGGATACTCATCAAACGTTGGTGATGAACGACTTGCGTAGTCGTGTCCGATTGCAAACGGACGGGCAACTGAAAACAGGACGCGACGTCGTAATTGCCACCTTGCTCGGGGCCGAAGAATATGGTTTTGCCACCGCACCGTTGATCACGTTGGGCTGTATTATGATGCGAAAGTGTCACCTCAACACGTGCCCCGTCGGTATTGCGACTCAGGATCCGCTGCTACGCAAGAAGTTCAACGGTGCCCCGGAGCATGTCGTCAACTACTTGTTCATGGTTGCCGAAGAGGCACGACAAATCATGGCTGAACTTGGCTTTCGCTCGATCAACGAAATGGTCGGTCGCGTTGACGCACTTGACGTCGAACCTGCGATCAAACACTGGAAAGCCAAAGGGATCGATCTTTCAAAATTGCTGGCTCCTGCGGTCGGGCAGCACGATGGTGTCACGGTCTATTGCACTCGCGATCAAGACCACGGGATTGATGACGTTATGGATTGGAGGTTATTGGAAGCTGCCGAGCCCTCACTGGAACGTAAACAATCGATTGAGATTACCGGCCAAATTTCGAATACGGATCGCGCGGTCGGGACCATTTTAAGCCACCATATCGTCAAACAGCATGGCCCGAGAGGATTGCCAGACGATACGATTCGGCTGAAGTTCTCCGGTTCTGCCGGCCAAAGTCTCGGTGCATTTTTGGCCAATGGCGTATCGATCGAAGTCGATGGGGACGCGAATGACTATGTTGGCAAAGGACTTTCTGGTGGCAAGATCGTGGTTCGTCCGCCAGAAAACAGTCGCTTGGTTGCCGAAGAAAATGTGATCGTTGGCAATGTCGTTCTGTATGGAGCAACATCCGGTGAGGCCTACTTTCGCGGGAAGGCTGCCGAACGATTTGCCGTAAGAAATTCTGGCGCGATTGCAGTTGTCGAGGGCGTCGGCGATCACGGATGTGAGTACATGACTGGAGGTCGCGTGGTGATTCTCGGCAAGACTGGGAGGAATTTTGCGGCCGGAATGTCAGGCGGTGTCGCATTCGTTTTTGACCCCGACAATCTTTTGAAGAATCAGATCAATATGGATTTGGTGGAAGTGGATCCGGTCATGGGCTCCCAGGAACAACGTTCCCTGCGACGAATGATCGAGACCCATGTTGAGATGACGGAGTCCGCGGTCGGCAAACGAATTCTTGAGGATTGGCCGCGACACTTGAAGATGTTCAAACGAGTCATTCCGACCGCGTACCGTGAAATTCTTGAGCAACGAAGTTCACGGACCAGCACCGGACAATCGGATGGTGTCGTCTCCGTATCGACGCAATCCAGTTAGGGAGTACACGATGGGAAAACCAACAGGATTTATGGAGTTTAACCGGCATGGAGCTGGTGAACGGTCGGCAGCCAAACGAACTTCTGACTGGAACGAGTTCGTGGTGCAACTTGGAGATGATCGGCTGAAACAGCAGGGGGCTCGCTGCATGAATTGCGGCGTGCCGTTTTGCCACACCGGCGAGTTGATTGGTCGCATGACCACCGGCTGTCCGATTAACAACCTGATTCCTGAATGGAATCACATGATCTATGAGGGGCGTTGGGAAGATGCATTGGTCAACCTGCACTCCACGAATAATTTTCCAGAGTTCACCGGCCGCGTTTGTCCAGCACCCTGCGAAGGCTCTTGCGTGTTGGGCATCAACGACGATCCTGTCACGATCAAAAATATCGAACGCACCATCGTCGATCGAGGATTTGAAAACGGTTGGATTAAACCGCGAATCCCTGAATCTCGAACGGGAAACCGTGTTGCTGTTATCGGATCGGGGCCCAGTGGACTCGCTGCAGCAGACATGTTGAATCAAGCGGGCCACCATGTCACCGTTTTTGAGCGTGATGATCGAATCGGCGGACTGCTGATGTATGGAATCCCCAACATGAAACTGGACAAACAAGTCGTCGCGCGACGGATTGATCTGCTTGAGCAAGAGGGGATCTGCTTTAAAACGTCCGTTGACGTTGGTGTTGATATTACGCCGGAAGAGCTTCGTGATACGTTTGACGGGATTCTGTTTTGTGTGGGTTCAACGCGACCAAGAGATCTAAAGATTCCTGGCCGAACGCTCAGTGGAATTCATTTTGCGATGGAGTACCTTCGGGGGTCGACGCAGAGTCTACTCAATGAAAGCGATCCTCCGATCAACGTAAAAGGTAAACGCGTGATCGTGATCGGTGGTGGCGACACTGGAACGGATTGCATCGGTACGGCGATTCGACAAGGCTGCTCCAGCCTCGTCAATTTGGAGATTGTGCCACGCCCGCCAAAAGAACGGTCGGCGGATAATCCTTGGCCTCAATGGCCAATCGTGTTTCGTACCGACTACGGACATGCAGAAGCCGCAGAGCATTTTGGCAGCGATCCGCGTCAGTTTGCGATCGAGTCATTGGAGTTCGTCGGTGATACCGATTGGAACTTGATTGGCCTTCGTACTTGTTCGGTCGACTGGTCAATCGAACGGCCAGGAGTTGCGCCATTTTCCAGAGTCGAAGGCAGCGAACAAACGATCCATGCGGATTTCGTTTTTTTGGCACTTGGGTTCGTCGGTCCTCAACCCGAGCTCGTCGAGCGGTTCGGTTTGCAAATCGATCAGCGAGGAAATGTGTCAGCAAACGATCGGGATTTTGAAACCAGTATCCCGGGCGTGTTTGCGGCGGGAGACTGCCGCCGCGGTCAATCATTGGTGGTCTGGGCAATCAAAGAAGGCAGGAACGCAGCCGCTGCCTGCGACTCGTATTTAAAAACACGATCGCATTCGCGAATCTAAGGCAAACGACTGATGTTCCTGGCCCTCCCGGTATCGTCACTGGTCAGCGCGTATCCTTCCGCAGAATCGGCGCGACGGAAGATCGATTAGGCAAGGATTCGTTTTCGTCGGCGGCGTGCCGCAATGCCGGCGATGACCAAACCGACCATCAACGTGGCCGTTGGTTCCGGTACAGCGGCCCCGCGAAACGTGAAGAAGTTGGTGACCGGACCGTGATTGGCAAATTCATTTTGGAAAGCAAACGTATCGATGTCGTAACGATTGACGATACCCAACGCGTAGCTTCCGGCATAAAGGTTTCCGTCGAGACCAATTGCTAGACCTTCCGGTCGCGCCAAACCGGTGATCGCATCCCCAAGATACGTACCGTCGATGCCGTAACGTTTGACTTCATTGGTTCCGTAGCTGCTGACTAACAGGTCGCCATTGGCGAGCTCCAGAAGTGCGGTCGGATTGAGCAATCCGCCCTCGCCAGAAGCGATGAACTCATCAATAAACGCCCCATCATCGAGGCTGAATCGATTGACACCGCCAAAGAAATTACTCACTAGCACGGTGTCGCCGACGAATTCGATGCCGTCTGCGAAATCAACGTCCAGGAAGTTGTCGATAAACGCCCCAGTGTTGGCGTCATATCGTTTGACGAACCCGTTTCCACCGCTGTTAAACTGTCCAACAAACATCTGGTTATTGTGAAACAGAATGTTGTTCGGTGAGTTGAGGCCATTCCCCTCAGCGAAGACATCCACAAACGCACCCGTTGTGCCGTTGTACCGAAGCACTCGGTTGGTTGAGATACTGGTTACATAGACGTTTCCATCGGGCCCGACCGCAACGCCACCTGGTCGGCTGAGCCCCCCTGATCCCGCGCTCACAAAGCTACCCAAATATTCGCCAGTGAACCCGTCAAAACGTTCAATGGTGTTGTCATTGGGGGCGGTGATCAGGAGATCGGATTGGGCGGTGGCAATGGATGCCCATCCTGCCAAAACAATCGCGGTCAACCAGCCCGCGAAAACCGTACCCAAGCTTTGGTTTCTTGAAAAAAGTGTCATCCTATTCCTTTAAGTACAAGTGTACTGCCCCGTTAAGTACAAACTTACTTAATGAGTCGGTCATTGCAATAGAGGAACTGGAATAAAAGTACAATTGTGCTTATGCTGTCTAAGTGAACGTAGATTGGATAACGAAACCAGAGTCGGCAGGATCGAAATGGCCAGGAAACGAGCGGGTTTGTCGAAAGGTGAGATGGTGGTAGCGAGCGCCCTTTGGCGGTTGGGCAACGCTACTTTGGGTGAGCTTTACAAGGAGGTTGAGCAGACGGATTCGATGGAATACGCCACCGTGCAGTCGTACATTCGACGGTTGGAGGCCAAGGGATACGTGAAGTCCAAAAAAGAGGGTCGAAACAAATGTTATCGAGCGGCAGTTAAGCCAGAGAAGGTCATCGGTCAAAACATTGATGAGCTGTTGGATCAGTTGGTTTCCGGTCAGTCGCTGCCAGTCTTTCGGCACTTGATTGAACAACGGCGCGTGAGTCAGGATGAGCTGCAGGAACTGCGACGCATGATCGATGATGCTGAGCGAGACGAGCAGCAAAAAGATCGGAAGGACGACGATGAGTAGTCAAGTAATCGGTTCTTTTTTGTTGCTCCACATTTGGCAAGTCACTTTGGTCTTGTTGATCATCTGGGGTGCGACTCGTGTGACCGGAAAACGCTGGCCGCATTTGACATTGCTGCTTTGGGTGGTGTTTCTGGTCAAATGCGTGACGCCACCGTTGATTGAAAGTCCGGTTGGAATTTTGGAATGGGCCACGCCAACGGTCTCGTTCGATACCTTCTCGGGCGGCGAATCAGAAATGTTTACTCCGAACGCCACGTACGTCGACGAAACGTTGCTGCGTGAATTGACGCTCGATTCGCAGCCAAGTTCGGTTGGATCAGCATGGTCGAAGTTTAACGGCCTTCATTGGAGTCATTGGGTTGTCGGCAGTTGGGCGCTGGGCATGTTCGTCATTGGCGTTGCGATGGGCCGTCGGTATTTTCAAGTGGTGTCGGTCGTCAAGAACGAGGCGAATGATCCGCCAGTTGATGATCGAATTCGACGTCAATTTCATCGTCAGCTTGAGAAACTGGGCTGGCGCCCGGATGCTGTTCAGCTGGTCATTTCCAAAGCATTTAAACAGCCTTTCGTGTTTGGGTTTTTCCGACCAGTGATTGTCTTGCCCGAGCACTTTGTCTCGCAGCCAAAGATCGTTGAGGCGGTCGTTGGTCATGAGTTATGCCATCTGTGGCGACGGGATCCATTGCTTGGTTGGCTGCAGTTGTTATCGCAAGTCATCCTTTGGTTTCACCCAGGAATCTGGTACGCGAATCGAGCGGTCAGCCATTGGTGTGAGTTGTGTTGCGATGATGATACGATGCGAATCTTCGCGATCCCTTCGACGACTTATGCAAGTGGATTGGTTTCGGCGTTAGAACAACAATCAGTCGCTTCGCCAAGTCCGGTGTTTCCAGGTTTTGGCCAATGCTTTGTAACGCGGGAGCGAATCGAATCGATTTTGACCCGGCCGCACTCCGGAATCATTCGCTCAACTTACCTGGTTTCAGCCGTCGTTTTGGTCCTGTTGGTGACACCCACGAAGCAAAGCGAGGATTGGCGTTGGGGCTTGGACGCGGCAACGGCAACTCAATCTGAATCGGAGTCTCTGGCTGGCTTAACGGCAGGTCCCGAGGAGATGAACTTTTTAGTTGGTAAATGGGAGATCTTTGGATTGGATCGTGCGGGGCAGCCAAAATTCGCTGGGCAGTCGGAGTTTGTGGTTGCTCTTTCGGGCCGTATGATTGGAGAGAACTGGGTTGGCCAGGATGGCAGCACAGCACAGGGAATCACCTTTTTTGATCCAGCAACAAAACAATGGAAGATGACTTGGGTCGATTCGAATGGCGTCGTTTCTGAGTCGTCAGGTGATTGGAGTGAAGATACGCTGACGCTAGTTGGCCAACGAGTCACTCCTGATGGAGAGCCCTACAATTGTCAGACGGAACTCAAGCAAAGGACGGATGACGAGTTTAGGCTGAAGCAGTTTGTCCAAATTGAAGGACAAACTCGCCTGGTATCAACGACGGTCTATCAACGAAGAAAGTAGCGGCACTTCAATCTTACTGCATTCTGGTCGATGGCTCCGATCCGTAGATCGCTCGAACCAGAAAGACAGTCCGACACAATGCGGCAACGAAAAACGAAGCGACAAAGCTGATTGCGGCGGTCATCAACGTCGGTTCGCTGAAGCTAAACGCGATCGTCACCAGCACCAATAGTGCAGCGATGGCGGAGTAGAAGTTATCGAAGGGACGATTGATGGCCAGCAAGCCAAACGCTGATACATAGCTGATGCCCATCAATGGCATGGCCAAACTTAAGACTGCAGTGATCCAGTTGTTCCCGTCCAGGTTCGCTTGAAAATACGCGTCGTACTTCGGTCCAAAAAACAGGTTAGTGATCGGTTCGCCAAAGAACCAAAGTAGGACACTGAAAAGTCCAAGCACCGTCAGGATCAGCAGGCCAAACTTAGTCAACACTTTGATGAGTCCGCGTTTGCCACTTTGGTTGAACGCCGCCGCCGCTCGAGGAGCCAAGATGCTGCAAACGCCAAGCAAGAAAGGGTTTGCCAAGAGGACGACGGTGAAGCATGCAAAGAATACTCCGGCAGCTGCTTCGTCGATGCGAAACATCAAGTACCAGTTGCAAAAATACATCGTCAGCGCAGAGCAGACATTTTCACCCGCAACCCAACGACCGTAGCGAACATTTTCTTGCAGTTGTGCTTGAAAACCATCGCGTTGAAAAGAGAACTGCTTTCGAAATATCTTCCACCAAGCGAGCAACCCGACCAGGTTGACGATACCGGTGAGGACAAACACGTAAACGGCGGTAACTTGGTTGATCGTCACCATGACAAACAAAGTGGCCAGGAAAAGTCCCGCGAACAAGACTTCCAGCCAAGCCGCAGGTCGAGCTTGAAGATTTGCCAACAACCAACGTCGGGCAAATTCTCGCAGCAACTGAATCGGCGCGATCACCACAACGGCGATCAGGACTGCCGCGAGCTCAGGTGGAAGCCAACGGAATGAGTACTCCAGTGAAATCCAGATTGCCGCGCAGGCCGCAATCAGCCCTAACAACAACATCGCGGACATCATCATATGCCCGGAGAATACGGGTCGGTCTTTCGGTCTCTCTTTCTGGTTAAACACCGTCAATGGAGTTGTGATCAGCGCTTCGAAAACAGCGATCAAGATCATCAACACGCTAAAGGCATTGGAATAGTAGCCGAGCTGTTCCTCTGATCCCGAGCCGAATCGTCCGCCAACCGTCATCGAAGTCAACAGTCGAGTGATGCTGATGAGTGCTTGGGCGACCAACGCCCAAAGGACAGTAACGGGTAAACGGGAAAGGATCGCAGCGAAGAGGTGTCGGGGCTGCGACGTAGCGCCCGAAGGTTTGGAGAGAGGCGGCGGCGGAAGCTTTGGATCGGGCGATTCCGCAGACACAGGGTTACCGAATGAAAGTATGATCAGGCACAAGTGTAAAAACTGGGCATCGCCAGCAATCGATCAGTATAGTCATATGCATGATGGCCACCAAGAATCACGAATTTACAGTCGGATCGAAATCAATCGGTTTTGGTTCACGCATCGTCATATTCGAAACAGCTGGAACAACCAGCCTCTGCCTTCCGACCGACGAGGCTCAAACGCAAAAGACGGCGCTCTCGTCTACGCTCTCGTCTATCAACGGATCTAATCGCCAGCGTAGATGTGGCAGTAGCTTTCGTAGCGTCGGACGTCGAGTTTGCCGTCGGCGACGGCCCATTTTACGGCGCACTCGTCTTCGTGGGTGTGCGTGCAGTCGGGGAATTTGCATCCGTTGATAAACGGTCTGAGGTCACGAAAAAAGCCGCTGACTTCTTCGGGAATGACGTCCCACAATTCAAACTGGCGAATTCCCGGTGTATCAATCAGATGGCCACCGTTCGCCAATGGAATCAATACCGCCGAGGTTGTCGTATGACGTCCTTTCTGATTGTCGACGCTGACGTCACCCACGCGTAGTTCAAGTCCCGGTTCGATCGCATTTAGAATCGATGACTTGCCGACACCCGACTGTCCCGTGACGACTGCGTCCGTGTTATGCAACAGCGACTTGAGCCGATAGATGCCTTGTCCTGTTTCCGTCGAAGTTAGCACGACGGTATAGCCCAGCTGCGACCAAACGCTGATCACCGGTTGCAAGTCGATCGTGGAAACAAGATCGATCTTGTTGATCACGATGATCGCTTCGATTTGCGCTTTCTCGCACGAGACCAAAAATCGGTCGACCAAATTGGGCTTCAGTTGTGGCTCGGCAGCGGACGCGACAATACAGGCAAGGTCGATGTTGGAAACGATGATCTGTTGTCGTTTACGACTGGTCCGACTGATCTGGTTGGTTCGGGGCTCGACTCGCACGATGACTGCCTGGTCGGCTTCATGACCAACTCCACCGATTTGAATGGTTACATAATCACCAGCAACGACGACATGTTGAAGATCGGTTACGAGCGATTTGAGAACGCCACGAACGGTGCAGTTGTATCGTTTGCCATCTTCGGCAGCCACAACGCTGGTCAGTCCATGAACACGAATGACGCGACCCGATCGGCAAAGTGACTCGTCGATCGTCAAATCAACAGAAAAACCTGATTGATCGTCTTCCGACGTTTCACCAACCACAGTTCGCTTTCGAGTCAGTCGTCCTTTACCAGAGACTCGCTCGCGGTGCGCTGAATTCTCGAGCTGATCCGAGTTGTCATCGAACTTGCGAGTCAGGTCATTTTCGCGGCGGCGACTCGTTTGTCGTTTGCGAAACTTGGCTCGAACGGTCTTCTTCGATTTTTTCTTTTTCGCCATGTTGTTTTGTTGGATGGGTCGCCGGGAACAAAATGCGAATCGGAGTCAATGGATCATCGCTTGCCGCTAAAGCTGGCTAAGGGGCGGGTTTCTGGCCAAGTGTCTTGTTCGATCGTGTTGTTGGTGGTTGAGTGGACAGGTTGGTAGTGGCGTTTACTGGATCGGACCATCGAATCGTTGCGATCAACTTGGAACTCGACATGGTCGTTGAGCTTGGTCCCTTTTGGGTTCAAAGTGCAGGTCTCTTTCCTGATTAGGCCAGAGGTTCGGGCCCGCGCCGGTATTCTTGGCCGTCAAAGATTGGGCACAACTTCGGAATGAGTGGCCCCTCTAAGTTCACTTTGCGAAGTTAAAAAAATTCGACGGTTTAAAAAAATTTCGATTCTCAAGCCAACCGATATACACTTAAATGAGCTTTACACCGAAAACTGAATCTATGTTGCAGCTTTCCCCATCCACCGCGGCTCTGTCGTAACTCATCAGTCGAGACACTTTATCGTGCCAAAAGTTCTCTGTGTCACCAGTGATTCCCAAGATTCTGCGGATTTGCCTCTGAAATCCGACCAGTCCGTTGATGTCGTGTATGTCAAGGATTGCACGACAGCTCTGGAGATGCTGCGGGAACAGGAGTTCGACGGGCTCTATTATTGCTCCAATCAAGACCACCAACCGGTCGTGAACCTGATTCAGGATGCTGGGCTGCTGGACTGGGTGCCGGATGGACTCGCTCTGCTGGATGCAGAGAACAAAATTGTAAAAGCAAATAAAAGGCTGATCAGTTGGTTTGATAAAAATCTGGTCGGCCTTGATTTTTATCAAGCGATCGGTGCGCCGGACATTGTCGGTCCGGAGCCAAGCCCGCTGGCGACTGCGAAGTCCAGGAGACAGCCTTGCACGGCGACGTTGCGAATTGACAACCGTTTCTATCGACTGTCCGTTGTGCCAATTCTGAACGAACAACAGGACTGTCGTCAGCTGCTGGTCACGCTGACTGATTCAACTCACAGTATTTTGCAACGGCAGAAATTGGAAGCGTTGCACAAAGCGGGAACGGCTTTGGCAGATCTTCGCCCAGAAGAGATTTACCAGATGGGGGTCGATGAACGAATCGATCTGCTTAAAGACAACATCCTGCACTACACAAAGGACTTGTTAGATTTCGATGTGATTGAAATTCGGATGCTGGATCGCGCGACTGGGCTGCTGGAGCCGCTGTTGTCTGTTGGTATCGATTCACAAATTGCTCGTGAACCGTTGTATGCGAAATCGGTGGACAACGGTGTGACTGGTTTCGTGGTTGCGACCGGGCAAAGCTATCTCTGCGAAGACACGACCAACGATCCACTCTATCTGGATGGTTTGTTGGGAGCAAAAAGTTCACTTACGGTGCCATTGATCTACCATGAAGAAGTCATCGGTTCTTTCAATGTCGAGAGTCCGGAAGTCAAAGCGTTTGATGATAACGATCTTCGATTCCTGGAGTCCTTTGCTCACGACATTGCAGTTTCCTTGAACACGTTGGAGTTGTTAAACGCCCAGCGAACGGATGCTGCCCTGCAGAGTGTCTCGGCGATTCATGAGGCGGTCGCGACGCCCATTAACGAAATTCTGAACGACACCGTTCATGCGATAGAGTCATACATCGGTCACGATCCAGACGTTACCAGACGTTTGCGAACCATTCTTGCACACGCTCGGCAGATCAAAAAAGCGATTCAACAAGTCGGTGAAGAAATGGCGCCGGAGGATGCGGTTCCGGCTGGGCTACATCATGAGTTTCGCCCTGCATTGAAGGGTAAGAATATTCTGGTGATTGATGCGGATGAGCAGGTTCGCAATTCAGCAATGCAATTGCTTGGCCGTTACGGCTGCGATGTTGAAACGGCTCATGAAGGCGAAGAAGCTCTGATGATGGTGCGAAACTGCGATTTTGAGGATGGCTATGATGCGATCATTGCGGATATCCGTCTGCCAGACATTGGCGGTTATGACTTGTTGATGAAACTGAAAGATCTTGTCAATGAGCCACCTTTGATCCTGATGACCGGATTTGGCTACGACCCGGGGCATTCGATCGTCAAAGCTCGGCAAGCGGGGCTGAAGAAAAATGCAGTGCTGTTCAAGCCATTTCGCATTGATCAGTTGATCGAGGTCACGGAATCAATCGTTACCTCTCCTGTCGGATCATAGCGGACATCCCACAAAATCTTGAAGCTCTTTTGCAATGGGTGGGGCCTCGGTAACCGGTCTGCCATTAACGAATGCTAAACGTTATAAAGCAGGGCAACCGAGTACCGGTTCAGTCCGACACCCTGTTCCGATGTCCGGCTCACACAGCCCGATCCGATCTGATAGTACGCTTGATGAATTTGCTTACCTGGATTGTCTGTCTGATTGGCCACATCGGTTTTTGGTGTGTCGTCTTCAATCGCGTTCACGCGACAGCTTTCCCGAGACGCACCCGCAAGCTGTCTGAAAAGTTTGTGATTCTGGCCGTTGGATTGCCAATCTTGTGGGTCGCATCGCTAATGTTGTTGCAGCGTGATTTCGAGTTTGATTCATTCACACGCTTCCGGTTGACCTGGATCTATCTTTACGGCGCTGTGCTGCTGGGCGTCTTTTTTATGGCACGTTGGGTTTGGCGAAAGTTTTACTTTACGATGCCTAGTTGCGTGGTCTCACATTCGCGCGAATGGATTTCGATCGGCAAGGAAATTGATCGCCCAATCTTTCATGGAGCGTTTGCGAAGTTGATGGGAAGGGTCCCATTTAACGAAGCGTCTGAACTTGCGATCGAGCGAATGACGTTTCGGATGCCGATCCCGATGGAGTTAGACGGATTGAAGATTTGTCAGCTGTCGGACCTGCATTTTACCGGTCAGATTTCGCTGGACTATTTTCGTAAAGTGATCGAGTACGCCAACGCTTTTGATCCAGACATCGTCGTCATCACTGGCGACTTGGTGGACGAGGCGAAGTGCATTGATTGGTTGGATGAGACAGTAGGAAAATTGCGATCTCGTTGTGGCGTCTTTTATGTTTTGGGAAACCACGATCTTCGCATCGATGACGAAACTGGATTGCGAACTCGTTTGCAAGAATTGGGATTGGTTCAGGTTTCTGGAACCTGGAATGATGTGCAACGAGGAGGCTCCGTCATTCGATTGACCGGGAATGAACTACCTTGGTTTGACGATGCCAATCGATTGCCGGATGAACCAGACGTCGACGCCGACTTGCGAATTCTGATGAGCCATAGCCCTGACCAGTTGGATTGGGCAAAGCCATTTAACTTTGATTTGATGTTCGCCGGACACACACATGGAGGTCAGATCGCGTTGCCATTTTTTGGGCCCATCGTCGCACCAAGTAAATATGGTGTGTTGTATGCGTCTGGAACGTTTTCTATTGGACGCATGTTGATGCATGTTTCAAGAGGAATCTCAGGAGACGAGCCGATCCGTATTTGCAGCCCTCCCGAACTCGGCTTGTTTACACTCGTTGCTGAGAAGTGATCGAGTTTGACCATTTCGCGAATCGAAGAACTTGATTCGACCAATCGATGCTGCGTGGCTTCTATACTTGGACCAACAAAACAAACTCATGCCAACCGATTTTCCATCGCTTGATCGTTTGTTTAAAGATCATTCTTCTCCAGCTTCACATCTGCGATCGTGTTGCCCGTTCCATCTTTAAATAGAAAACGGACGAACACGTCGTATCCGAGAATTGTTTTCATCCCTTCGTTGTCTTTGAACTGGGCGATGAGAAGCTTCTTGGCGGCCTCGCTGTTAAACTCCGCACTGATCTTGGCTGTCTTCTTGTATTTGTAATCAATGACGACGCCAGATCCTGACTCGTCGGCGTAGAAATCGACCGTCTCGATGTCTTTGTTTAAAGCGATCATTTCGCCACGTCGAGACTGTAGAGCCTTGATCGCGTCATCGATGACTACTTTCTTGGAGCCAAACCAGCCGCACCCCGAGAGTAGCAGAATCCCGGCAAGCATCAAAAGCTGACATGAATGGGTTTTGTGTCGGGCGGCAAAATTGCTGAACATGGTCGTTCCTGGATTCGTAAAGCATTCGGGCGTCCAGAGAATACCAACGAGGCGGTCTCCTAACCAACATCAGTTTTTGATAACCTCGTCAGCTCAAGATGGACGCGAAATTGAACAAAAATTGCTGACAATGGCTATACTGAAAGAATGAAGACATCTAACTCGATTGACAAAAAACGGCATGCAGTCTGGGCTCTGTATCTCACGGTCGCCGGTCTCGTGCTGTTGCCAGCCTGTAAACCTGCTGAAAAAGCTGCCGACGAGACACCGCCAAAACAGGGCGAATCAATTGAGGAACGCCGAGAGCAGAACGATCAGATCAAGGATCTGGTTGGGACAGAGGACCTGATATTGGATCTGTCTCCGCGTTTGGCTCGCTTTTCAGAGTACTTACAGCGATCCATTTCAAGCAATGACGCTGAAGCTGGCAAATTGGAATTGCCGGTTGATTTTTCGGAATGCAAATCAATCATTGGGCTCGATGCTGTCACCCCCGACTCAGTGTTTCATCAAAGCGAAAAATACCCTTCGTTCATCAAGTCTGGTTATTGGCCGCTCACGTCGTCTGCGGAGACAGCCAACAATCCTTGGCAATCACTGACGTCGCTCAAAGCGGACTGGCAGACGTTTAAGCTGGGCGTGGTCTCAGGTGATTTTGACAACCCGGAGCAAACTCGTTTTACCATTCATGCGAAATCGGAAGGGCGGGGCGTTTCTGAAATTGAAAACAGATACTACGGTTTCAAAGGCATTCAGGATATTACGTTTGAGTACCGAACCGGGCAGTGGGCATTAGCTCAATGGAAACAGTTGGAGTTCAAGATCATCCAAAGTCCCTCGCTGCTGTTTGGGTCGTCGTTGGAGCAAGCGTTTCCTGACGACGCGTCCCGCGCGCTCGCGGAGCGGTCTTACATGGATGAAATTGTCTTGGCGACTTCGGAGTCAGGCGAGTTCGCGTTGCCCAAAGACAAATACATCCCTTGGACTACGATGACTGCCGATCATGTATTTCCCTCGGTTTCTGTCGTCGACTTCAATAGCGATGGCCAGGACGATTTATTCTTAACCGCGCGATGGGGACCGACCCAGCTGCTCAAAAACATGGGCGATGGCACATTCACCGATGTTACCAAAGGGTCAGGCTTGGAGTTCGATTATCTCGTTAACTGTGCGCTGTTCGTTGACCTGGATAATGATGGTGATCAGGACGCATTGATTGGTCGTTCGATGGAGCCAGCTCGGTACTTTCAAAACAACAACGGCACATTCACGGACGTATCCAAGAGCCTCTCGGACTTTGTGAGCCATGATCAGTATTTTGTCAGTGGAATCTCAGCCAGTGACGTCAATCGGGATGGGTTGGTTGATATTTACATGAGCACTTACCCTCCATTGGCGAAAAAAGAGACTGGATTTGAGCATCAGTTCCTCAACGCGTTTGAGCGCGAGAAGTACATTGAGCTTAAGGAGAAGAACGATCGATGGGTCGATACACCGGGAACAGCCAATGTGTTGTTTATGAATCGAGGGGGTGGTCGACTCGAACGCGTTCCTTATGACGACGTGCTGTCGCAGTGGCGTCGATCCTATCAAGCGGTCTGGGGCGATATCGATAACGACGGAGACGATGATCTATACGTCTGTAATGACTTCGCGCCCGATGCGCTGTTGCGTAACGATACGCCTCGTGGCAGCAAAGAACCTTTGTTTGTTGACATCAGTAACGACCAGTTGACGTCCGATGGAATCGGATTTGGAATGGGAGCATCTTACGGCGATTTTGATCAAGATGGCGACGTCGACTTGTACGTTTCCAATATGTTCTCAAAAGCAGGAAACCGGATTTTCAAAAAACTGGATTCCGTTGACTCTCGAATTCGCGGCGCGGCGGCGGGTTGTTTCTTGTTCGAGAATCAGGATGGCAAGTTTCAACAGAAAGCCGGAAGCGACGACGGACTCTATCATGTCAATCAAGTTGGATGGTCGTATGGCGGACAATGGAGCGACTTTGACAATGACGGGAGGCTGGATATCTACGTTCCGACCGGATTTTTTACGGCTCCAAACGAACTCGATACGAAAGTGGATTTGTGAAGTTGTCTCTGGCGCACGGTCGTGCGTGATGATGCTACAAAATCTGATACCTTCAAAGACAATGATGCTTGGCGTCGGCAGAAGTACCAAAACGAAGTGCTGGTTAAGTCGCCCAAAGATGCCGCTGGTAATTTTCTTGCCGGTCGAGCATTCACCACCAACTCGCTCAGCGGCAATGAACGTAACCGTACATTTTTGTGGTCCAACGACAATTTTTCGGACGTCAGTACGATCAGCGGTGCCGATGATCTTGCCGATGGGCGCTCGTTTGCGTTGTTGGACTATGACAACGATGGTTGGCAGGACATTGCGCTGATGTCGCTCAATGTGCCGCGTTTTAAACTGTATCGCAATCAGATGAAACGCCTGTTTCCTCAGCGACAATCACTGAAGATCAAGTTGGTTGGTGGCAACCAAGCGTCGGAGATTGGAAGCGAATGGTCCAATGGTGATGGCATCGGTGCAAAAGTACTCGTCACGTTCAACGACGAGACGAAGATCTTGCTTCACCGTCAGTCTGGTGAAGGCTTTGCGAGCCAAAACTCTTCGACACTGCATGTCGGACTCGATGAAGGCAAATCGGTTCGCTCTTTGAACGTCCAATGGCCGAGTGGCAAAACCAGTGTGTTGAACGAACCGAGCGGTCCGATCGTCGTTGTCAAAGAGCGCGACTAATTTGCAAAGCTTATTTGTCGTTCGCAGTGGTTGGTTAAACGTTAAGCTTGCCGGGCACGTTCTTTTGAGCCGTAGCGGTTCCGGCTAAAGCTCGGGACTACAAACTCTTGGGCTATGCGATTCTGGCTAAAGCTCGGGACTACGAACTTTTGGGCCGTAACGATTCCGGCTAAAGCTCGGGACTACAAACTTTTGGGCGGTAACGATTCCTGCTAAAGCTCGGGACTACAAACTTCTGGGCCATGCGATTCCGGCTAAAGCTCGGGACTGCAACTTTTGACAATTTGAACGCTCTGTTCAAATCAATTTTGAGATGAGGTTGCGTTTTCGTCCTCGTCCTTTGCACCGTCATTGATCAAGAAAATTGCGCCCAATACCATCAACGTACCAAACAATGTGATCACGCCTGTTCCAATGACTTTCTTTTTTGGCGACGCAGGCGGCCCCAATTCTTCTACCGAACAGTAATAAGCGTAGTCAGGGATTCCACTGAGATAGGGTTGGGCTGAGTGATACATGACGCGTACCGGCTGTCCTTCACTTAAACGATTCACCACATCTTTGTCGATCGTGGCTTCGTCGCGGTAAAGTTTCCCGTCAACCGTGTATTCGTATTTGACTTTGAAGGACCGACTTACGCTGACAGCGCCTGCAACAAGCAGATCCGATTGTTCGATGTAGCTAACTTTGCCGGTGGTCTCTTTGTCGATGTTGACTCGAGGCTGCTCGTCCCATCGTTGAATGGCATTGGTCATTCCAAAACCACCTAATCCAGCAATCAGAAAACCAATCACTCCGATCATTACTCGCGCCATCTCAACACTCCTCTAAAAAGAATCGATCATTAGTTGCTGTACAACCAAAAGCTAGGATTCACAGAAGTGTGGTTTTTCGCATGGAAGTAAAATTTGTCAAGTTGCCGGACCTTTCAGCTCGGCAAGCTCCGATTATTGAGGTTATACCGTCGAGATCGAGACGACTACTGACTCCGCATCCAGCCTGCCAAATCGCTTTTTTCAATCCAAACAGGTTGTTTGATGATCAGAAAGGTAGAGGTGTGAACGGTGCAAGCTCTGTCGAAACAGTTTTGGGAAACGACGAACATTTGGTGACCCTTCATTTGGGTGTTTGGTGGCGACGATTTGCTCGAGTGATTACACTCGACCTTGTTGTTTCCAGATGAAAAGGACGCCTTATGAATCGTAACCTCCGTTCAAAACTTGCCCGTCGATATTCTTATTTGAGTTGGATGGTGTTGGGACTTGTGGCGTTGGTGTTGGCCGGCTGCCAGCCAACGTTGACCATCGAGCGATCTATCGAATTAGTGCCTAGCGAAATTCGCAGCGTTGAGTTGGATCCAATCTCGACGGATCAAGAACTCAAAATCGAAGCCACGGGTGGTTCGGAATTTCATTGTCATGTTTACATTTCAGGCGACGACGATGCTGTCGATAAGGACATCGCTCTTCAGAAAGAACCGGCCGGTGCGCTAGGTGGCTCGCTGAAAAAGGCGGAGCACTCGTTTACGGTTAAGGTCCCCGCGAACAAGCAAGCGATCGTCCGACTGGAGGCCGCAGCTGCTGACACCGTTTCGGTCAAGTTGTCTATTGAGAATTGATGATTGAAGCCGACAAGTGTTACCAACCAGATCGGCCAAATCCGGAACTGGATGAACCATAAGAGCTGGACGAGCTCGAAGACAATCCGCCGCTTGACGAGGAGGACCCAAACGAGCTGCCAAAGCTCGTGCCACCAAAGCTTGTACTTGATGAGCTCGCGAAATTTGAGGAGAACGACGATTCGCGTTCGCGACGGCGCCTCGCCCTTCTTTCGGCTTCCCGTTCATCCTCGACTCGATCATCGGCTTCTTCAATCGCGTCTTTGGCTGTGTTCAGTGCCAGGGAAGCCGCGGATAAACAGTTTTGATAGTCTCCGTTTCCGAGCGCACGGCGCGCATTGCGTAAACGATGCTGGCCATAATCATTTCTCATCCTGACACCGTAGGATGGAGACCAGTTTGACGCTTCGCGTACTCGGTCAGACGCACTTTGTAACACGTCGACGCAACGCTTTGCCAATTGGAGTTCTCTGCGCAATGTGGCATTGATGATCGCAACTGGTGAGTCAAGGTATTGATAACCTGCTTCCTCCGAAGGCGTCGATTGTAAGCAAACGCACAAAACAATGCAGCGTAAAAAGCGACAGGTAATTCAGCCGTCGATTTTTTCGTTGGTTCTTTTCTTGCAAAAAGGCCAGCGCTCCAACAAACTCTTTCGGTTTCTAGCCGTCTTTCTTCCTGATTCGAGATGAAATCATCGCCAGTTATAGTTAGCATAGTCATATATGTTCGAATACTCCTTTATACCCATTGCAACTATGAAAAAGAAATTCTTATCGATCATGCTTGGATTGGCATTTTTGCTTCCGAGTGTGACTCAGGCGGACACAATCCTGCTAGAAGATTTTGAAGATGCGACGCTAACCTATTCAGGCCCCGCAGATGCTTTTGGCGATCTGCCAGGTTCTCGCGACTACTACGGTCGATTTGCTCCCGACACGGTTTCGACTCCCAGTGGCATTAGCCTTTCTAACACGCAAGGCTCCGGTTACTACGCCGTTGAAGATACGAATGGTGCTACCGGTGGCGGTGGTTCTTTAAACACTGTGACACTGAACTGGTCCGTAAATGCATCAGCCTACGAAAATCTCTCCCTATCATGGTTCGTGGCCGAAGACGATGATGGCGGCAGCCAAGACTGGGATCCCGATTCGAGCTTCATCATGTCGGTACAACTTGATAGTGGAGGATTTAATCCTATCTTCCAGGTCGAAGCGGAAAGCGCCGGCGTCTCCAACTCTATACCAAGGGTAGACACTAACTTTGACGGTGTCGGTGATGGTACAGAAATCACAGACACATTTGCCCAGTTTAGCACCGCCCTTGCAGACGCAGGCACAGTCGACATTCGTGTTGAATTTATCAACCTGACCGCCCAAGATGAAGACTTTGCCTTTGATAATCTTCATCTTGAAGGAGATCTCGTGTCAGCCATTCCGGAACCTGGAACCGCGTTAATGTTTTCGGTTGCCTTGATTGGATGCTTCGTACGTCGTCGTCGCCGAGGCTAGACTACCGGAATTATACGGACAGATAGATCATCAACGACAGGCTATTCCGCCTGTCGTTTTTTTGGCAAAAAATGGCGGTATCGATAACCAATTCCGCGGATTTCACACCAAACAGCGTCATATTCTATTTCATAGAATCACGCTATCTACATCTTTTGGTCTGGTTTCGAAAAGTAAAAGTCGATCGCAATGTCTAGACGAAGTCTTCGAGCTTGGTGGCAGCAATTTCTATCCGACACCAAGGCAATTCGCTCATTGATTTGGACAATTGTTCTATTTCCAGTCCGCGTTCTCTTCCTTCCGTTTGAACTTATCGGATTGTTCCACTCTCCCGAGATGAAGGTCACAGTAGAACATTCCCGGCCGCCACTGGGCTTTAGAATCTGGAATGCCGTGAATCGTGCGGTGCGGGCACCATTCATTGGACTGGCAAGTTTCTTTCGAGGCGTCTGGCGAGGAGTTCGCCGAATGGGCATTAAGGATTGGCTCTGGACCACTCCAGCGCTGGGCATGATCGTCTTTCTAGGGTTCGTTTTTGGTTCGACTTGGCTACGTTCTGAATCGATCAACTATCAGTATCACCAACAAGCGCGCAAAGCTTATGCCAAATGTGAATTTAAACTGGCTCGTCAGTTTTTCGAGCGTTACCAGGCTGACAACGAACTAACGTCCGCCCAAAAATTCTTCTGGGCAGAGATTCTCAGCAAAACGGATGACCAAGAAGCCGCGGCTGAAGTCATCGACGAACTAGCTCCTTTAAATGAAGGAGGGTTTGGACTCGCTCATTTGTTGAAGGTCAAAAACATCTATGCCAGGTTGCTAGCGAATTCCAAACAACTCATCAAAGATGACCCGCAGGTCCTCAAAAAACTGAAGTGGCATCTCGAACATTGCGAAGACGAATCCACGCCAACGATGGAAGCATGGGCATTGATGCATTCCATGATGGGTGAAATCGACGAGTCAATCAATGTGTTGAAACGTTCCTCAGAAAAAGAACCCAAGCACTATTTGATTCTTGCCAACATCTACAATAATGCCAGGCGAATTGAGGAGCGCAACGAGGCACTTCGAAAGGCCGAGCCGATATTCGAGGCCCGTGTCAAACTCGATCGACTCGATACGGAATCACGTTTGATCTTGGCGGACATCTACGTCAAGCAAAGCAAATTCCCCGAGGCCGAGAAGTTACTTACAGAAGGAATGGTGCTTGCGCCAGAGCAAAGTCTCAAAAGAGCTTTTGCCTCGTTTTACTTGCTTCAATTTAACTTGCTACAAAAGCAGGATGCTCCGCTGGAAAAGATGATGCAATGCTTGAACAACGCCATCCGAGCCGAGCCAGGGAATTCGACCGTTCTTGTAAACATGATGCGACTCTTCAAAAAGGCGAAAAAAGAATCCCCGGAATCAGCGGATCAACTCAAGAAATCGCTGCAGTCGATGGTCACTGGCAATCAGCAGCCAGCCCTCGCTCATGTTGCCCTCAGCCAAATCCAACTGGCGCAAGGTGAAGAAGAAAAAGCAGTGTTCCATCTCGAGTCTGCGATCCAGATCGATGACAAGATGCCACTGATCAAAAACAACCTGGCTTGGCTGTTGGCTCATCAAAGAACCCCGGACTTGAATCGCGCACTTCAACTTTCAAAAGAAGCGGCGCAACGACTTCCCGGAAACCCAAGCGTTCGCGACACGTTGGGAACCGTACTGATGAAACTCGAGCGTTACGAAGAAGCATCCAAGGAATTCCAGTTGGCACTCAATGCTGAACCGAAGGATGGAGCAAGCATCCATATAAAACTGGCCGAAGTTCTGGACTTCATGGACATGGGCGAGATGGCCGAAGCGCATCGCGCAGAGGCAGCTCAACTGAAGCAAGCTGAGGAATAAACCAGGCCCCAACCGAGTGCCGCGATGCAGCCAGCGAATTCCTGCTCCGGTTGCGCCTATTCTGCCCGTAAGGCCCCGCACCTAATCACCCGACCTTAAGGTGCTCGTCGATACTCGACACAGAATACTCGTCGTTGGTTATCGCCAGTACCAACCAACAAAGTAGTTCGAAACGTTCGGTCATCAATTCATTTCAACTAGGTGGCCACATCGTGCTGCTTGCCGTTGGAATCTGTGCGCCTTCGCGTTAACACGAGTCCGCCTCTTCCAGATGCCTCTGGTTTGCGAGATCAGCCTGCCGAGCCGACTCAGGTCATCCGCCATTCGTTGTCGGAAGGATTATGAAAACTAATCCCCTGCGCCGTACCACCCAGTCGATCGAGACAGTTCTCACGAATCAAGAACTCAAAATCGAAGCTACGGGTGGTTCGGAATTTCATTGTCATGTTTACATTGCAGGCGATGACGATGCCGTCGATAAGGACGTCGCGCTTCAAAAAGAACCGGCCGTTGCGCTAGGTGGCTCGCTGAAAAAGGCGGAGCACTCGTTTACGGTTAAGGTCCCCGCGAACAAGCAAGCGATCGTCC